>NZ_MRCA01000017.1:0-88797 GCF_001904645.1 Fischerella major NIES-592
GACTTAGCTAGTGGCGATGTTGCTCCTGTTGCATTGACTGCTCCTGCGATCAACGCCTAATCTTCTCTAGTTTGTCAGATACAAACAAAAGCCCCCTTCCAACTAGAGGGGCTTTTGTTTGAAACGCAGAGTGACGCAGAGTAAACGCAAAGGAACACGAAGTTTTTTTTTACAGAGAATTTGCGATGAATTGATGAAACACTCTATCAACGCATACGATAAATCTATCTGTGTCAATCAGTGTTCATCTGTGTGCATCTGTGTTCGATTTCAACCCAAATATAAAATTACTGGGTCTTATTTCCATCTAACGCAATGCTCAGGCACTAAATTAGCAGGGAAACAAGACCCAGTATAAATTTGATGTATTTACTCCAAGCGATCGCAGTAGGAATTTTAGCGTCTACTACGATTTGGTACTAAGCTCATGTAATCAAGCTCAGCCGCACGAATGTTTTGCGCGTAGTTGCCCTTAGCATTAATTGAGGCTGCCATATCGGCGTACTTACGTGGATCACCTTCTGCCAGTCGCCGTTCTTGGAACTTGCGGCTGTAGAATTTCTCTAAGGTGAAGCGCCAATCTGTGGTAACAGTACCAGCACTTTCTTGGAAATCTTCGCCGTAGCGAGGTGTTACCAAGTTGTGGGGACGATCTACCAAACGCTTACGCTGGTAGGGTACGGTGTTATCACCAAATGCTTCGGTATATTCATCACTATCTAATAAGGCATCAACGAAACCATCAAAACCTTTGGTGGCGATGACAATAGACCAAGCAATTTCTTCTTCTTTGTTGTAAGCAGAACGACCTAAAAAGCGCTTGAGGCAAATGTCTACAAGACGGTAATTATTGTTAACTGAAACAACCAAGCGGTAGAAGGCTTCAGACTTGGCCAAACCACGAATGAAGTCGCGTACAGTCAATGAGCCGTTTTTCAGTTGAGATTCGATGTGCTTTTGGCGGTTGAACTTGAGAATCTCGTGTTCGCTGAAAACTTGGCGATAAGCTGCCCAAATGATGTCTTGCATGTCAGAAAAAGAACTGACATCTTCTAGGCGATAAATATAAGGTGTATCTTCGTTGAGGTCAGCCTTCCCAAAGCTTTTGACTCGGTGATTTTGGCTGCTGGGTTTGTATTCAAGTAATGGCAGTGCCATTTGCAATTTTCCCCTTTAATTATCAACAGATTAAACAGAGCTTGCTCTTGAAAACTGAATGAGGTTTGATTTATAAATCAATCCTCTTTCATTTTTTAGTTAAGTTTCTGCATTTTGTTAAAAAGCAGAACTGTTTACAAACCAGTTTAGTATGAGCAAGAAAGCGATTATTCCAGACAGGCCGATAATTACGGCTGATATTGTCCTCCAATCTACTTGCTTGGGGTATGGCGATGAAGCCAAAAACCCATACCATTCAGTATGATGTATCCAACTGGTCTGAACAATACCCGCGCGATCGCGATAATCTTCACCGTAACGCGGGGTAAAGCTGAATGGTCTATCTGTTGACATTCGTTTGCGTTGATAAGGTACGGTATTATCACCAAAAGCTTGTTCGTACTCTTCACTATCAATTAACGCATCTACGAATCCTGACCAACCGCGAGTAGCGATTTGAATAGACCAAGCAATTTCTTCTTCTTGATTGTAGGGAGCGCGACCCAACAATCGCTTTAAACAAATTTCTACCAGCCGATAATTATTATTAGCTGCAACTACTAGCTGATAAAATCGTCCAGATTTTGCCAAACCACGAATAAAATCACGTACCGTGATGGAGCGATTTTTCAGTTGTGTTTCTAAAGCAATCTGACGATTAAATTGTAAGATTTCCTGTTCGTTAAATACTTGACGATAGGCTGCCCAAATCAGTTCTGCAATTTCACCACTGGAATTTGTATCTTCGAGACGGTAGATATAAGGACTATCTTCATTTAAATCTGCCGTTCCAAAACTACAAACTCGTTGATTTTGAGTGGTGGGTTTGTATGTATGTATAGGTAGTGCCATATTTCCATTCACCTTTTACATAACTTGCCACATTAGAAGGTTGTGAGATTTACACTTTAGAAAATTCTCAAAAGCAAACCTTGCAACCTTCTAAACTGTGTGAAACAATGACTGGATTTAGCAGACCCACTCTTAATTTTTTGTTGTTAGTTGTTTGTTGTTAGTTGTTGGTTGTTAACCACTAACTACTAACTACTAACTACTTTAGCTTAACGCACAGGAAAACTTGCACTAGGACTGATAGAAACAGGGATACCTTGCGGTTTTTCCTGCCGTGTTGTGTCGGGGATTTGAATGTTGGCGGTGCTAACTGGTGTGTAAGAAACTGTTTTGATATCAATAGACTTCGCCATATCCAAGAAGTTATTAATATCACCCCATTTATAGCGCTCAGTTTCTTGTTTATCACGCCAGTAATCACTGTAACGAGGTGTTACCAAATTAAATGGTCTGTCTTTAAAACGACGGCGTTGGTAGGGAACAGTGTTATCACCAAAATTGATTTGATACTCTTCAGAATCTACTAAAGCATCAACAAAACCGCTAAAACCTTTGGTGGCAATTGTAATTGACCAAGCTATTTCTTCGTCTTTGTTGTAGGGCGCACGACCTAAAATGCGTTTGAGAGTAATTTCTACAATGCGGTAGTTAGAGTTTGTCTCTACTACTAGACGACGATAAGCTTCTGATTTTGCCAAACCCCGGATGAAGTCACGCACAGTAATTGCCCGATTCTTCAACTGGGATTCTAAATTTTTTTGGCGATGAAACTGGAGATTTTCGTGTTCGCTAAATATTTGCCGATACCCAGCCCAAATCAATTCTTTGATTTCGCTTTCGGTGGGAGAATCTTCTAGACGATAAATTCTGGGAGTATCTTCGTTTGGTACTTCGTAACCAGGAACACGCTGGTTTTGAGAACTGGGTTTGTATTGGAGTAGTGGTATTGACATTGTTAATTGGTGATTGGTAATTGGTGATTGGTAATTGGTGATTGGTAATTGGTGATTTCTTATTACCCATTACCCATTACCTATTACCCATTTTCTAGGTTGTTTTGTTACCAGGAATGTAACGATAAGGTAAAGCAACTTGTGCGGGTTTTACGGTTGGAGGCGGGGTAGTAGATTCGCGGCTGGTGTCAGGAATCTTGATACTAGAGGCAATATTTCTCGCGCGATCGCTTGAGCGTTGATATTCTGCTCCACCTGGTGTGACACTGGCAGCCATTGACAAGAAGTTGGCTGGAATGGCTTGACGAACTCCTCGTTGCACAGCTTGTCCGGAGCGAACGACTTGATAGAAGGAACGCCCGCCGAGATACTGTTCAATTAAGCGACCGCGCCAGTAATCGCTGTAGCGGGGGTTGACTAAGTTAAAGGGTCTGTCTTTAAAGCGTCGGCGTTGGAAGGGTACGATGTCGTCACCAAAGTTTTGACGATACTCTTCAGAATCTACAATGGCGTCGATAAAACCATGCAATCCTTTGGTCGCAATGACAATTGACCAAGAAATTTGCTCATCTTTACCGTAGGTAGCCCGTCCCAAAAACCGCTTGAAGCTGATGTCTACTAAACGATAATTAGAATTGGTTTCTGCTACTTCATCACGATAAACATCGGATTTACCCAATCCCCGAATAAAATCTCGGACGTTAATAGCCCGATTTCTTAACTGCGATTCTAGGAAGGGTTGACGATATTTTTCTAAAATTAGGTGTTCGCTAAATATTTGCCGATAAGCTGCCCAGATGATGGCATCAATATCAGCATCGGAGGTAGCGTTTGCTAACCGATAGATAGTAGGTGTGTCTTCGCCAGCTACTTCGTAGCCATCGACACGCTGATTTTGGGTAGTTGGAGTAAATTCAAGTAATGGTATAGGCATCTTGAAATTGTTACCTTGTTTTAGGGTTTCGCAGAGACTGGTTAATAGTTGTTTGTTGTTTGTTGTTTGTTATTAACAATTAACAATCAACCACGAACTAACAACTAACCCAATACTTGTTTTTGAGCTAACTGCACGCGGGCTCGAAGTGAGTCTTCGGTATCATTAGCTAAGATTTCTGCAAATTTTGCTAAAATTTGCTGTTGCAATTCGGGTATTTTTGCTAGACTTTGCAGACCAACAACGGCGGCATAACGAATTGACCAATCAGGGTCTTGAGAAATAAGCATTAGGGTTTCCAATGCTTTTGCTTGCGCTTGTTGGCGTTGTGGGTTTTCCAGTTTGTGAAAACGCAAATTTCCCAAACCTTTGGCGGCGGCGCGACGAACGCTAGGAGCAAAATCGCTAGCAGCTGATGCTAATAATACATCTAGGGCACGGGGATCTGCGATCGCTGCTAAAGCACGAATTGAATAAGCCCGTGCGCCATAGTTGTAGTCGTCAATTTGTTCTAGCAACTGTGGTACTGCTACTTCTCCTAACTGAGTTAATCCAGTTACTGCTGCTATTGCTGCGGCTGGATTGTTATAACCAAACACGGCAATTAATGTGGGAATTGCCGCTTCGTCTTGCGCTGCTGCTAATTTTTGTACTGCCGCTATCATTCGTGCTGGCGAGTCTGCCTCTACTACGGCACGAATTAATTGTTGGGTGTTAGTCATTGGTCAAGAGTTAGTAGTTAGTAGTTAGTAGTAGTTCTTTGACCAATAACCACTAACCAATTACTACAAAAGTGAATCCATCAAGTTCATTACCCGAATAGCATCCTCAGAAAGAGAGGAAACATCTAACTCCTGTTGAAGTTGATGTTCCAGTAAACCTTTGAGGGCTATCAGTTTGAAGCTATTTTCGACTTTGGCGTTCGCGATCGCATCTGCTGCTGGTAAATAACCTATGGCACCCAAATCTCCTAAGGCAACGCGGCGCAATTTCAAGTCGTTGCTGTCCAAAACTTGCACTAAACGCTGTCCATATTTGGCGTCTTGTGTCAGCTGGTACATTGCTCTTGCTGCTGCACACTGCACTCGTGGTACTGGATGGTCAAGGAAAGGTTCTATTAGGGAAATAGCCTCAGTTGCACCAATAGCTCCCAAGGCTTCTAATACTGCTTCGTAGGGCTGGGTCAAGTGTGGCCGTCCTGGTACTGGCACGGCTGCTGCTACTCCACCATTGAGCAATTGCATCAGTGCTGGGGCAGCAGCTATGTCTTTTAGTGTTGCTAAGGATTGGGCAGCGGCTTCGCGCACATAAAAATCAGAGCATTCCAAGGACTTAATTAAACTTGGTACGGCTCGCATGTCGCCCAATTTTCCTAATGCTCTTGCAGCATTACGGCGTAAAGGATAGCCACCCATTTCTGTTCTGTCGGCTTCGTCCTCTAATGCCACAATCAGAGCATCTACAACAGCTTTATCCCGGACGCGGTTTTTACCTAACCACCAAGCGGCATAATAGCGGAGACTTAAATCTGGAGATTGCAGGTTAGCGATCGCTTGCTCTTTTGTTAAGGGCGGAGCGTTTTCGGCAGAATATGCTTCTGCACTTGGTTCAATCATTGCCAAAGCGTTAGTTTTATTCCGCT
Organism: Fischerella major NIES-592; assembly: GCF_001904645.1. Classification (NCBI taxonomy): domain Bacteria; kingdom Bacillati; phylum Cyanobacteriota; class Cyanophyceae; order Nostocales; family Hapalosiphonaceae; genus Fischerella; species Fischerella major. The sequence continues at coordinate 5,540 of NZ_MRCA01000017.1, forward strand.
GTCGTTAAAGGCTCGATTTTAACGATTCTGCCGCCCATACGAGTGATCCGCTGCATTTCTTCATTCATGCGGTTGTATGGCACAGTCATGAATACACTGCCACTGTTGCGGATGTTGTAGTTATTTTTGTCGTTTTCTTCGTTTTGCCGCAAGCCTACGACTTCATAACGAAACATCCGGCTGTTTGCACTAGAAATGCCATTAGCACCAACTGTGGTTTGACCGAACATTTTTGTTAACCTCTCCTGTAAAACTAGCTTCTGGGCAATTGTTAAGGAGTTAGGAGCTAGGAGTTAAGAATTAGGAGTTAAGAATTAGGAGTTTTGAAGTTTATATTTTCTTCAACCCATAACTCATAACTCATGACTCATAATTCTTAACCCATAGCTCCTCACTACTAACTTTTATACGGGTGTTCGCGCAGCCTCTCCCTTTAGGGAAATGGCGTTGAGAGAGAAGTACTTGGTATCAAATCGATGAATTACCACCAATCTTATGCTGGGGTGACACTAACGATTTTGCCGCCTTGGCGGACAATTTGCTGAATCTTGTCCGAAAGACGCTCGTAAGGTACAACCACGGCGTAGCTACTACGACGCACGCTGGGGAAACCAGGATTGCGCTGTCCGGTAACTTCGATGCGATAAACGCGATCGCTCTCTCCTACAGCATTTCCCATGTTTTTTCTGGGAGTCACATCCGCGCTTGCACGGTAACTCCAGTTAGCATTGCTACCAGATGGCCCAACAACTGAGGAAGTGCTATTGGTTGCTAGTTCACGGGCAAGACGAGTTTTAGTGCCTTCTACTTGGGCGCGATCGCTGTTGGCATAACCCCGATACAAACGGAACATCCGGGTAAAGCCAGCTGTTTTTTGTCCAGTTTGAATCTCAAAACCGCGATAGTAGGGGACAATGTTGTCGCCGAAGTTATTTAGATATTCAATTGAATCTATGTAGGAGTCGATTTCAGTATCGTACCCTTGGTTTTGGTACAAGTCTAAGTGGAAAATCACCTCAGACTCATCGTAGGGAGCGCGACCCAATAAATGCTTGTAGTTGAGTTCGATAAACCGGGTTTGGAAGCTGTTGTAGAAAAATTTCTTCTTGTAGAGTTCTGACTTAGCAACGCTACGCACGAACTCCCGCACTGTCAGGTTCCCATCCCGCAGGAGTGATTCTGCACTCTTCAAGCGTTCTGATGCCATGATGTAGTCATTACCCAATACTTGCCGATATACGGCTCGAATTACTGCTTCTACATCATCTCTGCTTGCATTGGGGCGTAACTCAACTTTAGCTGCGCTTGTGCTGCTAAAGGCTTCTGTTCCTAGCCTGGATGCTGCTGCTGTAATCGGCATTATTTTCCCCCTATTTATTCACACGCTTAACTTTTGCGTGTCTGAAATAAATATTTTTTTATCAATCCCCAGATAAAACTATGCCCGGAGCTAGATCCAACTGCTTGGTGATTCCACACAGCTGCATCCCTCTCCGGGCCGGATCGCTATCTAGCTAAGAGCGTTGATCGCGTAATCAATGTAGGTGTTGGCTTCGTTAGCAGCTTGACCACTCAAACCGTGGTTAGCTTTGATGTACTTCAGAGCTTCTACATACCAGCTGGGAGACAATTCAAAAGCGCTGTTGATTTCATCCAAACCAGCAATTAGGTATTCATCCATTGGACCAGTACCACCAGCAACTAGGCAGTAGGTTACCATCCGCAGGTAGTGGCCTATGTCACGAGCGCACTTTGATTTACCACGAGAATCAGCAGCGTACTGAGGGCCACTCATTTGGGTAGTGTAGGGGAATTTTTGGTATACAGCTTGAGCTGCACCATCAATCAAGCGCTGAGCGTTGGAGGTCAAAGCACGAGCAGCTTCCATGCTAGCGGTAGCACGCTCTAAACGACCACGAACAGCCTGAAGTTCGGTGTTGCTGAGAAAACGTCCTTGGGTATCAGCAGCTGCGATTGCTTCGGTAATGGGTGTTTTCATGATGTTAAATCTCCTTAACGTTTCGTAATTTTTTGCCTGGATACCTAGCTTTTTGGTTCTGGGCTTTTTTTATGTTTATTACGCAACAGCAGCAGCAGCGCGATCAAAGTAGCTAGCTACTTCAGACATTAACTGACTGCAATCACCCTTGGTGATACCATTGGGGTCGTTAGCAATGTTGATCGCAGCTTCTTTCATTTTCTGAACACCAACTGCTACAGAAGAACCGGGAGTTCCCAGAGCTTGGTAGGTTTCGCGCAAGCCATTTAAGCAACGATCGTCAAGAACGCTAGCGTCACCTGCAAGGATAGCGTAGGTAACGTAACGCAAGATAATTTCCATATCGCGGAGGCAAGCAGCCATGCGACGGTTGGTGTAAGCGTTTCCACCAGGAGAAATCAATTGAGGTTGCTCTTCAAACAAAGCACGAGCAGCGTTGGTAACGATGGTGGAAGCATTGCTGGTGATGCGGTTGACTACATCCAGGCGCTTGTTGCCGTCCTTAACTAGGTTGGTCAGAGCATCGAGTTGTTCGTTGTTCAGAAATTCGCCTCTGGAGTCAGCTTGAGAAACCACCTTGGCAAATGCGTCTAACATGGAAGATTCTCCTAATTCCTTAGTTGAGTGCTGTCTTGATTAAAACTGGAATTGTTTTATCAATTTGGATTGGTCTGTAACAGACGTTAAACAAGGGCGTTTCTCTTTTACTCTTCACTTTTCTGCTCTGCAAACAGAATCAGAAAAATGAGAAACTGGGGTGATTTTATGAGAAACTGGCAAACTTTACGAATTGATTGCCACCTTTAACTTTTGCCTGTTAATTAACCCCTCCAGCTTATGTTTATACAACGCTACAGGGGCATTATTTGTTACAAATTATGAATAAATGAGATATACCAATAAGAAAAGCCTCAAAACCTTTACATGCAAGGACTTTAACTGAGAAATAGTGCTTTTTTTCTTAACGCTACTTTACAAAACAGCAAGATAAGACGCAACTTTTCTTTGCTTAGATTTTCTTAATTTTTGCTCATTATCTATACGAAACAACCTATTCAAGTTCTACATGACTTTGATAGATACATCCTTATATGTTAAGAATTTTTAACAAAAAAATTCTAAATATTGCTATTAGTTGCAGAAATTTGTCGCCACAGATTGAAGATAAGGAGTTGGAAGTAATTGAGTTTTGAAAGCAGAACAAGCAGGAGGAGAGTTGGGGTAGCAAAAAAATTAATTCCTCTCATCCTGCTAATTTATATATTTCCAGTCTGTAGTTAATCTGGCAGATTTTTTGTCGCAGCCATTGTAATGCGCGATCGCACTACTTTGTCTGTTTCTTGATTTAGTGACATCTGTAAGGCAGTATGAGCTGCTGGTGTGCCAATTTCCTGTAGAGAAACCGCAGCAGCATAACGTAGTCCCCAATCTTCTGGAGTCAGTAAAGCCCAAGTGAGTTTTTCGACAGCATAGCGGATGACTTCCGGTTGCTTAGCAGTCCTCCCTATCTTTCCTAATCCGCGTGCGGCAATCCGACGGACATTTCCTTGGCAGTGGTTAGCTACTTCTGTGCCAACAACTTCTGCTAACAAATCAACTGCTCGCTCGTCACCAATCAGCGCTAAAGCCTGAATAATATGAGCCTGCACGCCCTGATCAGGAGAATTAGGGAAAGCAAAAATCAGTGATTCTACGCTTGCAGGTGCTAGCTTTACTAAAGCTTCAACTGCCGCTTTACCCACAGAAGGGTGATGATGGCTAAAAGCTTGAATTAAAGCTGAAATCCCCTTATTTTCCGTAATTTCCCTAGCTGAGAGAGCAGCAATTGCAGATATCGCATCAGTTGGTAGCGAAGCATTATTTAATTGCGAAATTAGTTGCTCGGTATTTACATTCTGTGTATTCATGATTGTTAAAGATTGCAGACATAAAAAAGGTGTAATAGGTAATAGGTAATAGGGAAAAACCATCAATTACCTATTACCTATTACCGATTCCCTACCTCAAAGTTGAATTAACAAATCATCAATTGCCCGAAAAATGAAATCAGTTGTTTGCTTGTCAGCTCGTTCGTTATCTAATAGGGCTTCCAAAATGCGTTTCAAATTTAGTAATTTTAAACTGTTAGGAACCCGAGCAGCTAAGATCGCAGTTATTGCTTGACGATGACCAACGGCTCCTAAATCAAATATGGCCGCCCAGCGCAAATACATATTGTCATGATTCAAATTATTAATAATACGCTCAATGTACTGGGGTTCTTGGGTTAAAAGAAACAAATAGCGTGCCGCAGCGCATTGTACTCGCTCGGAAGTGTGATTGAGAAAGGGTTCTATTTGAGGACGAGCAGACCACACTTGTAAAGTCGCTAGCGCTTCGATCAAGGCTTCTAGCGGTTGCTGTTGATGAGATTGTAGCAGTTTCAGCAATGGCTCAACAGCCCGCTGGTCGCCAATCGCTGCTAAAGCTTGAATAACTGCTTCCCGCAGGTGCAGATCATCATCACATGCAAGTGCAGCAATTAACGCTGGTACTGCTTGTGGATTCTTTAATTGCCCTAAAGCACGTGCAGCTTGACGACGTAGGGGATAGCCTCCTGATGGAATGCGATAGCGCTCATCAAACAGGGCTTCACACAACACTGTACAACCTGCTTGTACTTGATGTTTTCCTAACCACCAAGCAGCGTAATAACGAATTTGGTTATCTTCGCTCTTTAGTGCTGCGATCGCTGCTTCTTTTGAAAGAATGGGTTCGGCAGAATATGCAGCAGTCATAAGCAAGTCAAAAGTTAAAAGTGACAGATGTGGGGAGGTGGGGAAACTCACTGCTCCTCACTCCTCCCTTGGAGGAGCCAGTGCGGTGGACTCTTTCCCCGGCATAAAGGAGCCACTGCGCCCTTGGGGGTTCCAAGAGTTGTAGCAGGTGGCGTCACCTAGCGTTGGGGATTAGGGGCAGTGGGGAGGTAGGAAGAATATATTTATTTATCCCCCCATCTCCCCATCACCCTATTCCCCCATCTTCTAAGAGGCTGGGGTAATCTTGACTATCTTACCGCCACGTTTGTGAATTTCTTGGTAGGTAGCTGACAGCCGGTCATAGGGTACGGTGTAAACTTGTCTGCTACGACGCACAGCAACTTTCGTGTTCAATCCACCAGCGATCGCTTCGATGATGAACATGCGATTATCTCCCAATACAGGAGAACTAATCAAAGTAGGTGCAATTGATGTAAAGCCAAGCCCTGGGGATGATGGTGGCGAAATCATGTTGGACATGTTCATCGCGATTTTCGAGCGTAAGCGCGAACTTTTACCACCAAATTGAGCGTTGTCGCTGTTACCTCTGCCACGATAAAGCTCGAATATACGGTTAAATCCTACCGTTTTCATGCCAGGAATTGACTGAAATCCGCGGTAATAAGGAACAACATAATTACCAAAGGCATTGTCGTATTCAGAGCTGTAAATGTACGATTCTATTTCGGCGTCGTAACCACTAGAAGCATAAAGGTCTGTGTGGTATGCAATTTCTGATTGATCGTAGGGTGCACGTCCCAACAAATGCTTATAGTTCAATTCAATGAACCGCACTTGGGAGTTTTTGTAAAAGAAACATTCTCTGTAAAACTCAGATTTTGCCAAAATTTCCACAAATTGTTTAACGCTGATTTTGCCGTTACGTAGCATTGCTTCAGCGCTGGTAAATCTCTGGCTAGCATACACACCTTGACGACCAAAAATTTGCTCATAGGCAGCTCGAAATACTAGCTGCAATTCATCTTCAGTCCAATTTTGGCGCAGCTCTATTTTTTTGCCGATCTCATCTCTAATTGCTAGACGTTCTGCGACTGAAGTAGTCATCTTGACAATCGCTCCATATTTGCGAATTTTTTATTGTTTCTTTTCTCAAATACAACGAATGGCTAATTGCTAATTGCACTAGTGCTAGCTGTTAGTTGTTGATTTTTAGTAGTTAGCTGTTAATAAATAGTTGTTGATTTTTTCTGACCAACCACTAACCATTAACTACTAACCACTAACTACTAACTACTAACTACTAACCAGTCTCGATTAGCCATTAGCCATCAAAGAAGGACAAAGGACACTTGCTGTGTGGATTTAGCTCAATGCATTAATTGCATAGTTGATATAGGTGTTGGCTTCACCAGCAACATCACCTGTCAAACCATGATTGTCACGGACAAATTCTAGAGCCGCTACGTACCAGCTGGGAGACAAGCCAAGAGCGCTGTTGAATTCTTTTAAGCCTGCAACTACGTATTCATCCAAGGGGCCAGTGCCACCAACTACGCAGCAATAGCTGATAGTACGTAAGTAATGGTCAATATCACGTACGCACTTAGATTTACCTTCTGGGGTAGAAGCGTACTGAGGCCCTTGCATTTGGGTGGTGTAGGGGAATTTTTGATAAACGTGATTGGCTGCTGCTTCTGCCCATTTTTGGCCGTTGTTAGCAAATGCTTTAGCTGCTTCTAAGCCAGCACGAGCGCGGTTAAAACGACCAAATACTGCTTGGAGTTCAGTGTTGCTCAGATAAGAACCGCGAACATCAGCAGCGGCGATCGCTTCAGTTAATGGGGTTTTCATGATTTAATTAATCTCCAAAAATTGCTAACTAAAAGAACTCAAAAAGTCTTGCCAAAAAACTATGAAAACAAGTTGTACATGCAACTTTTGTATTCATATCCTTTGCAATTACAAATGACCCAGGCATTATGACAAAGGATACTTACAAAAAGTGCAATCTACAACCAAAAAAATTTTTAAGCAACCGCCGAAGCAGCGCGGTCAAAATAGCTGGCAACTTCAGACATTAACTGACTGCAATCACCTCTGGTAATGCCATTAGGATCGTTAGCAATTTTGAGGGCAGCTTCTTTCATTTTTTGAATTCCAGAAGCTACAGCATCACCTGGAGTACCAAGAGCTTGATAGGTTTCACGTAAACCATTCAAGCAGCGATCATCCATCACACTGGAATCACCTGCTAGTACAGAGTAGGTAACGTAGCGCAGAATAAATCCTAAATCGCGGATACATGCAGCCTGATTACGATGATGAAAGCAAGCACCACCAGGATTGAAGACTTGGGGGCGTTCTGCTACCAAAGCACGATAAGCATTAGCAACAATGGAGGAAGCATTGCTGGTGAGTCTATTAACAACGTCTAAGCGCTTGTTGCTATCAGCAACCATTCCTTGCAGAGCGTTGATTTCGTCACCGCTTAAATAAGCACCTTTTTTATCAGCTTGTTCAACTACTCTGGAAAAAGCATCAAGCATTTTTTTCTCCTAGTGTTCACAGCAGCAAATTAAAGCCATTAAATCAGCTTGTTTTGGTAGAAGCAATCAGATATTCCAGACAAATAGGCATGAAAATTTCTAGCAAATATTGCACATAAAAATCAAATTAATATGATTTATACGCGCAAATATTTAGCACGAGAAATCTTTATTGTCTTGATATTTTTAAATTGCTTTCTGACCTAGTTCGTATTTTATATTTGGCTTGCAGTCTTTTTTTATGAACTTTATTTAATAAGTGTAAAAATCTAGATTATTTAGTGAAACCTATGAATCGGCAGGCTTATATACTTATGACTTAAATCCTTTTTTTACATTATGAAATGTTTGTTAATCTAACTTCATGTTTTTGTTCCATAGGATTAATAGTAGTAAAAGTTACATTGAATGTTATTTTGGTCTGAAAAAAATAAAGTTTTTCTATCTTTCTTGAAGAAGATGCAATTAAAAAATCTGTATTGTATGTAAAGATTTTATTGATTTTTAATTTCAGCCAAAATACTTAAAATCTAAATCTGGAATTTTCTCAAAAATAGTGGTTAAAAGTAAACATCTCGCAAGTTTACTGAAGCTTTGATGAATGATAAATATGTAAAGTTATGTAAAGATGAGTAAAGAAGATTCGTAAAGATTTCTCATTTGTAATTTTTATCGGCAGTGGTCACCCGTCTTTTCAAAACTTCTAAGAGAGTCTTGAAGGTTTGAGGAATAGGTGCAGTGACTTCGATCCATTCTTCAGAGACCGGATGCTGTAACCTGAGTCGCCAAGCGTGGAGTGCTTGTCCCGGTAAATTCACACCCACCGAACGGCCAGAACTATAAACAGGATCGCCGACGATAGGATGACCTATGTGGGCGCTGTGGACACGAATTTGATGGGTACGTCCAGTTTCCAATTGAAAGTGCATTAATGTATAGTTGCCCAGACGTTCAAGTATTCGCCAATGGGTAGTTGCATGTCTTCCACCTTTTTCTGGTGAGACAACAGCCATTTTTTTTCGATCTACTGGATGACGACCGATGGGTAAGTCAACTGTACCGTTTTCAGTTTTTGGGACACCGTAGACAACACCTAGATATTCTCGTTGTGCGGTTTTAGCTTTGAGTTGTGCTTGGAGATGCTGATGGGCAAATTCAGTTTTAGCAATTGCGATCGCCCCTGTTGTATCTTTATCTAATCGATGCACAATTCCTGGACGCTGCACACCTCCTATGCCGGGTAAATTGGGACAATGAGCTAAAATGGCGTTAACCAATGTGCCATCGGGATGACCGGGTGCAGGATGGACAACTAAGCCCGCAGGTTTATTGAGAATTAATAGTTGGTCGTCTTCGTAGAGGATGTCTAGGGGAATGTCTTGTGGTGTCAGTTCGAGAGGTTCTGCTGGGAGAATTTCTAAGGAAATGCGATCGCCCCGTTTCACACTAGTCTTTTTCGATGTGCAAACTTTGCCGTTGAGTTGAACCTGACCCTGTTCAATTAACTGTTGAATGCGGGAACGAGATAGGTCTGTTAATCTTTCAGTCAGGTAGCGATCAAGGCGTTCTCCCTGTTCTTCTACTTGTAAACTAATTTCGGTCACAGTTGTATTGGTCTCATCTCCAGTTTTTGTAGTTTAGCTTTTCTGGAGAATAGCAGAAAGTTTTGTCTGCCTTTATTTAGTAACTTTATCATTCTTCTTGTCTCCCTTACGCTTTACACTTTGCTCAATTTTCATAGTGGGGGGTGACAGCAATGCTGGTATTGCACCCATTGTCATAATCTAATTTCAAGTTTATTGTTGTTGGACAAGAGAAAATATATGCAGTTATTTTAGATGCGGATAATGTCGAATGGCTGAGTTTCACATCTTACATATTTCTTGGCTAGATTTTGTATAATAAACTGCTTCTCAAAAGGCGAATATTTCATACCCATATTTGAGCTGATTTAGCTTTTGATTTGCTACGTCGTTATTTTGACTGCGCTGCACTATTACTATATGACAGTCAAAAAATGCTATTAAAACACACTATTTTTATGATGCTATCCGGATAAACTTTAATTTTTAAATCTAAGTAATAGTTCTTAGTTTTATCTTTATTGATTGAAAACAAACCTTCTATTTGTATCAAAGATACCTAAATCAACTATCCAGCTTTACTCGGTTGATTTGATGACTTGAATAGGAAGCTTGAGTTTGTGATTTTTTCTTTAGTTACTACTGATGCTTGTGAACGCACTAACTTCAGTTTTAGCTTTGTAACCACCAATAGCTGTGCAAAAAATTAAAATTAACACAGTCAAGATAATGCCATTTTGGCTAAATAAAATCCTATCAATAGGCTTATAATGCATACATCATTACAATTACCTTAGTATTTCTCTGTTTCTCAACATGAACTATCAAGAGTATTTATTTGGTTATAATTGCTGAGCAGAAAAAAGTTCCAAAATATATAAATGTATCAGCAAAAACAAAATGAGAAAGAATTAATTGGTAAAAAACTAATAAAATTATGAATGCAATAAATACAACAAACTCAAACATTAAATTAAGTTGTACATTTTTGTACACTTAAGTATCGATACTTGCAACGAGAAACTTTATAGATAAATCTTTTGTTACTCATGACAATAACTTCTATTTCACAATATCTTTACTTCTTCATAGGATTTTTCATGCTTCTTTTATTTTTTTTGTTGAAATTAGAGTAATCTAAAAGTAAGGAAGATAATTTTATTTTTAAATATGGAGTAAATTACTTGAGTTACACCACAATCATCAAATTTAATAGTTGTAATTCACTACGGTAGCTACTCATCCAGTTCATCAGGGCAAACTTTCTTTTCATTAAGACAATACTTTAGAAGGTGTTTTCAAACATATGAAGAAATTGCCTTCTTGGGAGCCAATCACTACTTCATCTTTTACTCCACCATCAAAATTCATGCAAAATGTGGGTGAAAGGTAAGCAAGTTTACCCTTAAAGGTTTCCTCATTAAGTACAACATGGCGTTTAAAGGACAGGGTGAAAGGCATAATTTTTTACATTATCCGTGTCATCTATAGCCTTCAGCCATTTTTGGTGAATGCGATCGCAAAATTAGTGACGATGAAATCTCAGTATTGACAAAACGCCCTACACTCTACTCAAAAATGATCGATTTTGGGCTAGTCAATTACTAAGTCACATTACTTATCAAATTTATGGATTAAATCTTTAACAGCCTGCTTGTATGCTACCTGGGATTCCATTTTGCTTCAAAAACCAACAACAGAGTCTGTACAAAGCACTAAATCACCTTAATATGGCTGTGTTAGCAATTTTTGCTATTGTTTTTTGAGACGAATTATCTACTTTAGGCATTTTTTATCTTTTTATGTGGGTATATGCACCCACGCCATAAGCTAATGTTAAGTAAGTGCAATATGCAGGCGCTGTTTCATGGCAACAAGTAGAGCCATTTGCATTTGTCAATTTTGAGTTTATTTGAGAGCCGTAGCCATGAAGATACTCCCTATTAATAGATACAGGTTTTATCAATCGTTACAGCCGTTATTTCTACTGAAGAAAATAACTAGTAAATCTACTGCTGGTTGTTTACAAGTTTTTACCGCTTCTGGTTCTTGGTCAATCTATGTGGAGGAGGGTAAATTAATTTATGCGTGCTGTACAGAAAAAATGTTTGAGTTGCTTTACAAGCACTTGCAGCGTTTAAGCCAAAAAATACCTACTCTCCACAATGGCATCAAAGAGCAATTGCGGGCAATTTTTGAAACTGGGATTGAGAATCAAGCAATACCCAATCCTGACTATCTAGCTATTTGCTGGTTAGTTAATCAGAAATATATCACCCCAGCTCAAGCCGGAATATTGGTGGAACAATTGGCACTAGAAGTTTTAGAGTCGTTTTTATTGTTAAAAGAGGGGAGTTACGAATTTGCTCCTGAAAGCTTTTTGGATGAAATGCCCAAGTTCTGCCATTTAGATGTGCGTTTGCTAGTGGAACGTTGCCAAAGGCGATCGCCTGGCTATGCATCCATCCCCAGTGGTAAATCAGAAAGATCCAGTGCTGATGCAGCGCCACCGCAGCCAGCTTCCTTGGAAAGACGCCATCTCAATCATCAATCAGCTTCGGAATTTGCAGCTAACTGCCCACAACAAACTCCCCAAAGGACATCCAAGGGGGAAAGTACACCCAATTCTGGACAGCAACAGCATCTCCATGTTGTCCCCCCAAGCCAGCAACCTTTGCCTAAACCAAGGTTGAATAATGTCTTACCTCATCCTGTTAATACTAATAACAGTAATCGTCCACAAATTTCTCAACCAAATGTTGATAAAAAACTCTACACAGTTTTTTGTATTGATGACAGTCCTGCTGTCGTAAATGCCATCAGTAAATTTTTGGATGATCAAATGTTTTCTGTTGTGGGCATCAACGATCCACTCAAGGGTTTAATGCAAATTATTCGCCTCAAACCAGATTTGATTTTACTAGATATTGAAATGCCAAACTTAGATGGTTATGAATTGTGTTCATTGGTACGGAAACATTCTCATTTTAAAGATACACCTATAATCATGATTACGGGTAGAACAGGTTTTATCGATAAAGCTAGAGCCAAACTTGTGAGGGCATCAGGCTATTTGAGTAAACCTTTTACACAGGCAGACTTACTTAAAGAAGTATTTCAACACATTAAGTAGCTGTAAAAAATTTAAGTATGAATTGTAGATGCACATGCTATTGTGTCATCTTCTATTTTCTGTAACATCCAATAATGATTACAAGGAGATAGGAGGCATAAAAAATAAATTATGCCTATATTATTGCTTTTTGTCATACTTGACTGATACGGCTTTGCGTGAAATGGTAATGTTTTTAAACGCGGAGTAACGCAAAGTCAGCGCGGAGGAGCGCTGAGTTTTTGTACATAGAATTCGCTACGATTAGTAACTTTCACAATTGATTTTTCAGCCCTCAAGTTTATCTGTAGAAGTCATCCAAAATCTAAAATCCAAAATCGCTTCACCCTCTGAGTATAGAGATAACTTAATGGTTAATAGAATTAATTCAGAACCGAAAAACAGTGGTTATCATCGGCGCACATTTAGAGTTACTTCCGAAACCGAAACTGTACTTCAGCGTAGAAATTATTCTCTCTATTCTCCGATTAATAGTGTTATAGCATGGGCGAAACAAGTTAGTTTCCGTACCAAAGCGATCGCTTTTGCTGTTGCTATTTCCACATTACCAACGTTGGGAGTGGGAGCTATGACATATTACCTAGTAAATCAATCTCTCACCAAAGAGATTAGTAATATTAAACAAGGCAGCGCTCGCAATTTAGCAGACAATGTTGAGCGATTTATGCTGAAACGATATAAGGAAATTCAGTTATTCGCTAGCCAAAAATTTCTCACTGACTCCGTACTGCGAGAGAGTTTAGATGCTGAAGATAAAACAGCACGGCTCAATAACTGGCAAGATATTTATCAAGTCTATGAAAGTATTGCTGTTGTGGATCTCAATGGTAATGTAGTTTTACAAACTCAAGGTGAAGCAATTCCTAACCAAAAAAATCAGGAGTCTTTTCAAGCAGTTCTGAGAACAAATGAACCATATATTGGTCAGCCATTGGTAGGTACAAGTGTAAAACAATCGAAAATTCATTTGGCTGCACCAGTTAAAGATAGTGTGACTAATAAAACAATTTATATTATCCAAGCGGTTATACCTATACAATCATTGGCGCAAACGCTCAATAAGCTTTCTGGAATTAAGGATGAGTACCAGTTAATAGATTCTGCGGGCAAGATTTTTTTGGCAAAAGATCAGAATCATTTGGGTAGAGATGCTCAAAAAGTTATTCCCAAATGGCAGGAATTACAAACATCAAAGCAAGTAGTCACACGTATACTGCGAGATCGAAAAGGTAAAGCTGAAGATTTAACAACCTTTGTTCCTTGGCAAAAAACAGCAGGTTTACCGGATTTAAATTGGCAATTAGTCTTGAGTACAGACAAAGCGATCGCCTTGGGTACACAAAGACAATTATTGTTGACATTGGCGATTGGAACGATTGTGACAGCCTTATTAGTGGGTGCGATCGCTGCTATTTTAGCCAATCGTCTCACCCTACCCATTCAAACTGCCACGATGGTAGTGAAGAAACTGGCGAGAGGTAATTTTGACACACGTATTACTGTCAAGGGAGAAGATGAATTTGCTACTTTGGGAGCCAGTATTAACCGTATGGCTGACCAACTGCAAGACTTGCTCAACAAACAAAAAATCGAGGCTGAACGCCTCAAGATGTTTACAAACATTTTAACAGCGATTCGTCAGTCACTCAACTGTGAGGATTTATTTAATACTACGGTTACAGAAGCCAGACAAGCATTAGGGGCACATCGAGTTGTCGTCTATCACTTTAATGCTCACGGTAGGGGACAAGTCATCGCCGAGTCTGTCGCGCCTGGATTACCAGTAACTTTGGGTGACACAATTGAAGACACTTCCATTGCTAGGCAATTAGTGGAAACCTACACGACTAATGGCATTCTCATCGCCAATAACGTTTTTGAGACAGACTTGGTTCCCGAACATCTGAGATTGATGGAAAGGCTGCAAGTCAAGGCGATATTAGCAACACCCATTCTCAAAGATAATCAAATTTTTGGTTTTTTGATTGCCCATTACTGCTGGGCGCCCCATGTTTGGCAACCTTTTGAAATTAATTTCTTGCGCCAGTTAGCAGTTCAAGTTGGATTGGCTTTAGAACGAGTCCATTTACTGGAAGTCAGCCAGGTACTCAAGGATTTTGCGATTCACTTATCTGGAACTCTTAATTCCCAAGAAATCTACAACTTGGCAGTTCAAGATATCCGTAAAGCCTTAAAGGTGGAGCGTGTAGTCATCTGTAAATTTGATCAGAAATCACAAGGTAGTATTTTAGCTGAGTCGGTAGTTGAGGGTTTACCTGGTGTAGAAACAAGATTTCATGAAGCTGTTGTGCAAGATTATGTAGAAAAGTATCGCCAAGGTGGTGTACTGGCTGCTAACAATATCTACCAAGCAGGTTTTTCAGAAGTTTATGTCAAGCAGCTAGAATCATTTGCAGTCAAAGCCCACTTACAAGCACCAATTTTGTTGGGGGGTAATCTACTAGGCTTGTTGATTGCTCATCAATGTACCAGAACTCGTGTCTGGCAACAAGCAGAAATTGAGTTATTTGAGCAATTTGCGAGATTGGTGGGACTGGCTTTAGAAAGAGCTAATCTTTTAGAACAAAGTGAAAGAGCTTCCGAACAGCAACGTCAACAAGCAGAACAACTGCAACAACAGTTAAACAGACTCTTAGATGATGTAGTGGGAGTCAAAAGAGGCGATTTAACAGTACACATCGAAGTTAACAAAGGTGAAATTGGAGCGATCGCAGATTTTTGCAACTTCATTGTTGAAAGGTTGCGGGAGATTGTCGTACAAGTTAAAGCAGCTGCTACCCAATTGAATACAGCGATCGCGGAAAATTCCGGAATCATCAGCCAACTAGCTATTGACACATTCAAGCAAACACAGGAAATAGATCGTTCCCTGGATGTTGTTGATCAAATTCGGCTTTCCATCAAAGGCGTAGCCAAAAATGCCAGATTAGCTACAGCAGTTGCGCGCACAGCCTCCCCTACTGCTGAAATTGGTGACGCTGCGATGGATCTCACTGTCGAAAATATCTTTAGCCTGCGGGAGTCGATGGGAGAAACAGCTATAAAAATTAAGCGTCTAGGGGATTACTCGCAACATATTACTCGTCTAGCTTCCTTAATTAAACAAATCTCCCTACAAACCAACTTATTAGCGATCAACGCTGGTATCGAAACAGCGCGTGTGGGTGGAGACAGTGACAGTTTAATTTCTTTTTCTGAAGAAGTAGCTGCACTGGCTACCGAAAGTGCCACAGTTACAGGTGAAATCGAAGGAATCGCCGCCAATATTAACCTGGAAGTTAGCGAAGTAGTCAAGACAATAGAATTAGGAAACGCCCAAGTAATAGAAGTAACTCGTCTGGTTGAAGATAGCAAACACAGCTTAAATCAAATGCTCAATGTTTGTTGCCAAATTGACGAATTAGTACAATCAATCTCTCTCGCTTCAGTATCTCAAGTGCAAACTTCTAAAGAAGTAATTAATTTAATGAAAGAAATTGCGAAAGTGTCTGAAATGACTGGCGGTTCCTATCGCAAAGTATCCGCATCTCTTCAAAGAACATTAGAGACTTACCAGCAGTTACAAGCAAGTGTTCGTAGTTTCAAAGTTTAATTCAGAAAGCAGAGTACGGAGGTAGAGGAGGCGCGGGTTCGCTACCGATGAGCGAACAAGGATCACCGTGGTAGGAAGGACTCTCTGCCTTCTGAATCTGAATATTTTTTTGGTATTTAATTTTATTTTCCTACTTAAATAAACTAGATAAACTCTTCATTAAGAAAAATAAATTTTAGAAATAATTAGAATTGAACAATATTTGACAGTTTCATTATTGATTACTAATTTATAATTGAATGATTTCTGATTAAGCAAACAGAAGTACCTGAACTTATATTAACACTCAAAAATCTCTTACTTCTGCCTTGTGCTTTCTACCTTAACCCAACGACAAAATTTATGTTGGGCTACTTATTCCCTTTCATTTGGTATCAAAAATAATTCCAACTATGTTAAAAGATAGGGAACTAGAGAACCAGATAAACTTTCTGGAAGAAGCTAATGGTAATTTGAATACCCTAGAATCTATATTCTTGGAACTCAAATCTAACCATCACAGCTATTTGCAAAATATTGATATAGCTCTCAAAGTTATTCATTCCATCAAAGCTGGTGCAGATATTATAGGTTTTCCTTTACTGAGTGATTTTGCTCACCGTTTAGCAGATGCGCTACAAGATTTCAAAAAACAGACAAACTTTTTAGAAATTGACACCGAATTACACAGTTTACTTCTATCTAGCGTTGAATGGTTACGCCAGATAGTAAAATTACTTTCTGTTGGATATGTTATAGATGAGCAATGGTTAGCAAGTTTTTGTTTTCCAGTGTTTGACGGGCTGAAAAAGCGTTTGTCTCAGCAAATTTGGACAAATAACCCAACACAGTACTCACCAACTCAAGAACTGGAAGACATTATCCTATTAATTTTCCAAACTGAAGTAGAAGAATACTTACAACACCTAAAATATTTATTAGCTAAAACAGATAAGTCTACTTTAAAAGCAGAAGTTATCATGATAGCTACTCAATTAGGTGATTTGGGTGAGTTACTTCATTTAAAAGCTTTTACCCAGCTTTGTCAGTCAGTCATGCAAAATTTAGAAGCAGCTGTATCTAATGTGGATGTGACAGAAATTGCTAAATTAGCATTATTGACATGGCAGCGATCGCAAACATTGATACTGACAAAGCAACTTGCAAATTTGCCAACGGAAATTGCTGTGAATTGGGATAAAAAAGGTAATTTTATTCAGAAATTTCCAGAGCAAGAAGTAAAATGTATAGACTACCAGAGAGAAAATCAAAAAATAACAGCGCGAACTCCTGTCAATAAAATTGAGACAATCAATTTTTTATTTCAGGAACTTACTATCCAGCAACAAAACCTAAAAATGCACATAGATAGATTACACCAGCTCATCCACAATCTTAGTCTTCGCGTCAAAAAGCTGGAATTAGAAAATTATGAACTACATCTTGCTTATGATAAATTATTTAGTAATGTATGTACATTGACCAAAATACATGCACAAAATGAAAATCCATATCATATTGTTGCCGATCATCATCTTACAGACAACAGCCAAGAATTAAATTATCTGTCACAGACAATCATCGAAACCATTGCTAAAATTCAAGCGATCACAAAAGATATTGAAAGCAATATAGCTGATACCAATCAAGTTAATTGCCTTTTAGAAAAAACAGCCCAAAATCTCAGCGAATCTTTTGTCAAAGCACCATTTCATCTCTCGAGCAAGCGAGTCATGCTAGTAGAATGTAATGGTATGCTCGTGGCATTACCAACAAATATAATTGTAGAAACATGTTTGTTGGAGCAACTTGATAGTGAATTTTTGCACTGGCAAGGTTCAACAATTCGCTTAATTAAGCTTGAGCAATACTTACAATCTTATAACTTACATCCCGCAATATCATCTTCAGACACTCTGCCACAAATCGATACTGCGAACGTATTAATCATTAGAGATAACAATCAACAAGTTGCAGTACAAATAGATCATTTTTGGGGTGAAATAGAAGTTTCTCTTTATCAAGTTGAAGCTAACACAACTCTACCTACTGGCATTAATAACTATACAATTTTGGATAATGAGCAAATAGTACCTGTGCTAAGTACTAGCGATTTGCTGAACTGGATTACTACTAATCAATTATCAAAGGCTACTTGATCTACATATAGAATTTATTAGATCCTCGACTCTTTAAAAAAGTCGGGGATCTGACCCCTCGCAACTTATAAAGTTGCTCATCACAAACGACAACCAGATAAAATTTTGTGCATATGCACCACCGCCCCAATCACCACAATTGCAGGTGCTTCAAATCCAGTTTGCTCAACCTGCTCTATAATTGTCCCTAACTCACCAATCAACTCTTGTTGGTCTGGTCTTGTACCCCAACGTACCAAAGCAATAGGAGTTTCCAGACTCAACCCCGCCTTCACTAACTCCTGGACAATATAAGGCAAATTGTGAATCCCCATGTATATCACAATCGTCTCCGAACCGTGAGCGATCGCACTCCAATTCACAGTCGGTCGATACTTACCAGCCGCCTCATGACCTGTAACAAATGTCACTGAAGAACTATATAATCGGTGCGTCAAAGGAATACCTGCATAGGCTGGAGCCGCTATCCCCGATGTAATACCCGGCACAACTTCCACATCTACTCCCGCTTGTAATAATTCTTCCATCTCTTCGCCACCGCGACCAAAAACAAACGGATCACCCCCCTTCAACCGAACGACAACCGCGTGTTCCTGTGCTTTTTCAATCATTAACTGGGTTGTTTCTTCCTGCACTAGTGAATGACGTCCCCGCCGCTTACCAGCATTAATTTTTTCCGCTTGGGGATTAATCATTTCTAGAATTGCTGGACTCACCAAAGCATCATAAATCACAACGTCTGCACACTCCAACAACCCTTTACCCTTGAGTGTCATCAACCCCGGATCTCCTGGCCCAGCACCCACCAAATAAACCTTTCCCAAACAATTCTTCCCCTCTTCCTTCGCGTCCTTAGTGTCTTCGCGGTTCATTCTTTAATCAAATCCCAAACTAAATCAGCTAACTCTGCACTTGCTCCTAAAGGTTCTGCCAGCTGCAAATCCACCCCAGGAAACTGTAATTGTAACTTTTCTATTACCTGAGCGATCGCATCAGTTATTCCACCTGCAAATAAAAAGTATGGCAGAATTGCAATTTGCCTATGTCCAATATTAATCAACTCTTTGACTTGCACTTCTAAACTGGGAGCTACAGACCAGTAAGCAGTCACTGCATCTAAATTTTTCGCTATAGCTTCCACTCGTAATTGTGAACCCTGACGGCGACTACCATGCGCTACAAGAATCCTCGCCGTCGCCATCGTCGCAGCGAATTGCTTGGCTAAAAAATTCTCCAAACCACAGTGACTACCTAAATGTGGTTGTAACTCTATCAAAATATCTTCACCGAGAGCCGCTCTTGCCAGCCTTACTTCATTAGGAATATCATCCATGACATGTACCCCTGGTAGCAAAAACAGTGGGACAACTTTGAGATGGACATTCTCCCAAGCAGCACAATTGTTAACGAACTTGATTATTTGCTCATGTAGAGGTTCTGGCTTAAGTTCTAAACACGCTGTACCAACTCTAATTTCAACTTCAAGATTTCGCGCTTGAGCAATTACAAGCTTTGCCAACTCCTGCATGGCAACTTCTGGACGTGGATCTCGGCTACCGTGGGATACTAGTAAACATGCAGACACCATTAGCAAGGAAAAATTTAAAATATATAGTCAAATATCTTAGCAAATTTTAAAAATTATTTTTATCGACTGTGAGACCCCCGATTTTTTAAAAAAGTCGGGGGTCTGTCCTCTCGCAACCTCTCAGAAATAATTGACACAGATTACTAACAGTTGATTGTTGGTAGAAAAATTGTTTTTCTAACCAACAAGTAACTAACAAATTAAGATTGCTTTTCTGCTAAAGGATCAGCAATGTAACGGAAAGTTGGCTCTGAATTCCAAGGTCCACGTTCATCTTTGCCATTTGTGGACAAGTTATAGTAAATATCAACAGTACTATCAGGTTCAATATTACCAAAAAATGGATCTGTTAATTTCCCCAAAGAATCTAATGCTTTCATAAACATTTGGGTGTGAGATATTTCTCTTGTCAGAAGATGAACAAGAGTATTTTTAGTACCTTCATCTGGTGCTAATTTAATCAATTCTTCGTAAGTTTGACGTGCGCCAGCTTCAGCAGCAATATCTGCTCTTAAATCGCGTACGACATCACCACCTTCATTGACGTAATTAGCATTCCAAGCAACACCTTGGCTATCTAGTAAGTGTGGTCCCATACCCCGTAC
Organism: Fischerella major NIES-592; assembly: GCF_001904645.1. Lineage (NCBI taxonomy): Bacteria > Bacillati > Cyanobacteriota > Cyanophyceae > Nostocales > Hapalosiphonaceae > Fischerella > Fischerella major. Next base: position 25,504 of record NZ_MRCA01000017.1, read on the forward strand.
AGCGAACAAAGTGCTTTTATAAGCTTCAGTTTGGTCGACGTTTTTGGTATGCGCTTCAATGAGTTTACCCACCATTTCTAAATGACCAAACTCTTCAATGGCAATATCTTGCAGCATATCCCTAATTCCAGGATGCTCACAGTGGAATGACTGAGTCCAGTATTGCAAAGCCGCTGTTAATTCACCTGTTGCACCACCAAACTGCTCTAAAAGTAATTGAGCAAAACGTGGATTAGCTTCTTTAACATCAACGACATGAATTGTTTCTTTTTTGTGGAAGAACATCAGTTATTTTCCTCTCTTAAGATATCTACTTTGATCACAAACTATTAGGGATAAAGTATTGTGCAAAAACTTAATATTTATGGCATTTTTTGACAATACTTTTCTCTAAACATTAGATAATAGCTAGTTGCTAAAGATTCACAACTAACTACTAGTGTTCATCAGAAAAATGATGTTTTTTTGATCTGATAACTTGCACCAAAGTCAACAAGAGCCAGAGGCTTTAGTTATTTTGATCAGGTTAAACCTGGTAATAAGGATTTGGAGGCTCAGCTTCCTAGCTGTTACAGATGTTGCAAGATGTAAATTGACGCTACTCTATTTAAAAATGCTAAACATAACAGCAAATCTTTACCTTCACCTAAAGAAAGACTTGCTGTTTTATTATTTCTAACCAAAGCTTTATTTGCTTATCAGAAAGATTTAACTAAAATTAGAGTCTTATCCTCCAGTTACAGCAGATAGTAAAATGCGATCGCTCACACCTACTTTTGTGAAAAAGCCACAACAGATAAGGAAAGATATCTATTGCTGTTCAGCTTTATAAGTGTAAAACTGGTTAAAAGCTCCTAGTGTCTCAAATTGATAACCAGGTGTAGAAGGTAAAACAGAATCAAGTCTGAGTGCAGGTATCAACGAATTTACATTTAAATCCGTACGGTAAATACTAAAAACGATAAAATCTTGACGTACGGTACTATCAGCTATAATCTCCCGTAGTTGCGGCTGAGCAGAATCTACTACTTGCCTGCAATTAAACTGTATAACGTTTTCTAAAAATTTTGGAGTTTTTTTGCAGACATTGCTGTTCAGATATTCTGTCAACCTTTGTGCTGCGTACTCTTCATATTCAACCTGACTGGGATTCGTCTTAGCCATAGCTACTCCCAAAGCAGCTAGACCAAAAACTCCCACATATGCCATAATAGTTAAGGCTTTCATTTGCTAAACAGTGATTTGCTGTAGTTTCTAGACTCCAGATTAGTTGAGTCCGTTCCTTGGAAGAAAATTGGATCAATTTCCCAAGGAAGTGCTATAATAAGAAACGCAATGGCGAGCGTAGCCAAGTGGTTAAGGCAGAGGATTGTGGTTCCTCCATTCGTGGGTTCGAGTCCCATCGTTCGCCCTCAATTTTCAGCTAATGTATATGCCCGGTAATGGTAAATCTCAATGGTTTACCGGCCGAGATTAGCTAAGCTATCAGATTTTATGCTTGGTGTCTAGGCGTTTGGTGTAATTGTTTCCAAATCAAATTTTTCTGACTGTAAGGCATAATGAGGAGCTGGAATTATCTAATTTTTTACTCTTAGCCGAATTGATTCTACCTGATCCACGTTCTAGCATTAGTGATCATTCACCTCAAAAGATAATTGTTGAATCTAAGGACAAATGAGGAATCTAACGAGTGAGCTTTATTTGTGACGACTTGCTTACTTTTTAATCTTCATCAAGAGCAGGAAAATATTCCTCAAATTGCCACAATTCATTTCTATTTTCAAAAAACCAAATCCGAGTTGCTGGAGTTAATTTACTCCAAATAATTTCAGGGGAGATATGAGGAGATGCATATTGATATTCCTGACCAAGAGCTTGGAGATTTTCTGTAACATCATCAGGGATACCAAATTCTTGCCAATCAACTTTTCTATATATTCCAGACACACCTCTAGCAGGATCAAAAATTAATTGTGCAGCTCTAATTAAGTCCGCAAAGTGTACTGGCTTGAATTTGTTGATTTCCTGAATTTCAATTGATTCGTTGTTTTCGGGAGACATCGTGACTGGAGTGGTGAATATTAACTATTTGTTGGATTTACTTTAACGAGACTCCTACACCGATGCCTCTAGTTTAGCGCATAGCAACAAATGTGAGCGTCGCTCACCTCTAAGAACGCAGCTGTGCAAGCATTAGCGCCCGATTCCAATAAGCACGTGTTGTTTGAATCTTGCCAAAATTGTTAATTTCAAACACTGTTATTCCTTCAAATGTCACTGATTTGTCAGTTTTACTAATTCCCTGCATAGTCCACTTAACAGCTACTTCATTACCTGCAATAAAAATATGCTCAGCTGTCGCTTCTAATTTATTAAAGACTGTTTTTAACTGGCTGATAAATGCACGAAAATTTTCATGAATTTTTGTTGGTGGTTCTCCAACTGGGTCATAACTGACAGCGTCTTCTGCAAAATTTTCAATCCAATCTTCAGCATTCATGGCAGCAATATTGCTAAAGTATTTAGCAATTAAATTTGTGATTTCTTCTTTTGTTATCATGTTTTTGTATATTTTTCTTTCAAAAATTTACTAAATATTACTAATGCCTTTTATCTCTCGGCAATAAATGTTTGTAGTGTAAAATTAGTAAAATTATAGCTGTCATAATTACGACTAGCACGTATCAATAAATTCGGGTTAACTTGCCACTCAAGTACTGCAAAAAACGTTTGTGTATTTACTATTTTGGGAGGGCAAGTAACAGAAATGCCAAAAATTATCCCAATTTTGTAGTTGTGCTGCTGTATTGTCTGTATTCATCAATTTTGTTTTGAGTGCTTTAGTTACTAATTTTCAACTAGGACTGTAACCGCAGCCACAGCTATCAACATTTCGTCATTTTTATCATTGAGTTCGGGGATAGCTCTACCTTGCACAACCATTCCCCCCTGTTCAGCTGTCAAGGATTTACGACCAAAAGGTAGTACAGCTAGTACCTCTTGTTGGCGGACTTGTTCTGGGTAGGGTACTGCAACTTGCACTTCTACAATCATCTCATTGGGGTGATTCAAGCCCGCTACCTCCCAAACACCAGGTAAAGCATTGTTGGCGATCGCATTTCTCACAGCCCTGGCTGCTGCTACTGTTGGATCTTGTCCATGCTGATCTATCCCCATCCCCATTTCGATAATTAACCGTTTACGTGCCATAGTTACCTCTGATACTGTTTTTGGATTGTAGAAGCTCATACAACTGGGCGGGAAAGATGCTAGCCCACGAATCGATAAATCATAAGAAAAGCTTATGCAAGCTATTGGATATTCTTTGTCAAGTCTAATTGACCTTTTGTAACAATTAAGTTTATATTTATTTACATAAATTAACTTTTTTAAATATCAATATCTCCCATCGACATTTGGATTCCTCATGGTCGCCTCGGTGTTTTGTACCGAGGCTTTTTGTTTATACAAAGGTAAGGGGCAGAAGGAACAAAATAAGTTAGTTGGGCATTGAGCGTGGGAAAATGACGAGTCAGTATTTTTATTACCAATTACCGACCCCAACGGATAGTATAAGTATTCAAGCGCACATGATACTATCTCTTCAAAAACCGTTGACGTAGACGAAAAACAAAAAGATTTACCTCTTGTAACTTCATGGCTGCAACGATCGCACCAAAAACACCCAAACCAACTAAGCCACATACAGCTAATTGCAACAGTTGAATTAGTAAACCATTGACACCAAGAAAACGTTGACAAATTACAAGACTACCGTAACTAGCAAAACCTCCGACCACGCTAGCACCAGTCAAACCTAAAATTGCTACACTCCATTCTCCCCAAGGTAAACCTTTCAACCTGCGATCGAGCAACCATAAAAGCATCAATGTGGAACTCAAATTCACCCCTACGGTTGCTAAAACCAAACCAGGCGCACCAAAAGATTTGATCAAAATCCAATCTAAGAAAATATTCACAAAGATGTTAAACAGGCTGATGCGAAAAGGTGTATCTCCATCGCCCAAGGCATAAAATACTCGTACTAGGACATCACGTCCCAAGTAAACAAACATTCCTATACCGTAAGCAACCAACAGGGAAGATACCATATCCGAGGCAGCTTGATTGAAAGCTCCGCGCTCATAGACTAAGCGTACAATGGGGTCGGATAGAGCTATCATCAAAGCACCCAAGGGCAACATTGTAAAAGCGGAAAGGATGAGTCCTTGGCGAATACGTAATTTTAACTCAGGCCAATCATTGGGATCGGTAAGTCGAGAAAATATTGGTAGCAGTGGAACCAAAATGACATTAGAAATGACTCCCAAGGGAGTTTGTACTAGTAAATTGGCATAATTCAAGCCAGAGGCAGCAGCAGGAATAAAAGAAGCAAAAATAGAATTTATCTGCCAGTTAATGTAGAGCATCCCAGAAGAAAAGGTAGCTGGGAGCATGATTTTCATGACTTCTCTGACTCCCGGCTGATTAAAATCAAATCGTAGGTGGAATGAACCCATACCAATACGTGCTTGTGCTACCAGTTGCACCAGCCATTGCAGTAATGCACCTGCTAGGGTTCCAATCGCTAATACTGCGCCACCATACATAAGATATTCTGGGGAATAGATTTTATTACCTAGTTGTAACCCCAGAAAAGCCATCGCAATTACAACTGTAATGCTTGACAACAGAGGACTAATCGAGGGTAGCCAGTACTGGTTTGCAACATTGAGTGTGCCAAACCCAATACCAATCAGCCCAGCTAAAATAGCCATTGGTGACATGATCTGGAGTTGTAGAGTTGCGATCGCTTTTACCAACTGTCCATCTGCGCGTTGATCTAAGCCTGGTGTTGTCAACTCAATAATATTTCCGGCAAAGATGATCAAAAAAATCGTCACAATCAACAGCACACAACCAACAAGGGTAGTCATCGTTTCTACCAAAGGTGCGGCTTCTTCTTTCTTGCGCTTGGCTAAAACACTGACGATCGCACTGTAAAAAGGCCCATTAATTCCACCAAGCAAAATAAGCAGAAACCCAGGAATAATGTAAGCGAAGCTATAGGCATCAGCAACAGCACCAGTACCAAAAGCTGCACCAATTGCCACCTGTCGCAATAAACCAACAACTTTACTGATGATTGTAGCAACAGCAACAATGCCAGCGATTCCAGCAAGGGAACGAGAAACTTTTTGTTCTTCTGTCACAAACAGTACCCAATAACCAAAAATGGCCCATACTTGAAAACATTTAACCGAAAATTCGGTACTTTGTCAGGGTATTTTTGATCAAAGGGAGTCAAATTTACTTAATGCTCCACTTCAAGTAAATTAAAAGAATGATTTAACTCAGTCTAATTTAAGTAGACTTGTACTATTAGCCACAAGTAAAGTGCGGGCTATTCTACTGTTTAATCTGAGAATATTTTAGTACTTACGTAAAACTGTGAATTTGAAGAAGCAACATAAGGTTTTTTGGCAATTGTCCAGAGTTTAATTTTGTTTAAAGAACACCGATGCACACCGATAAACACCGATAATCCATCTGTGTTCATCTTTTTTCAACCTTAAAAACATGATTTTGCCATAGTTCTAATTCACGTCAGGCGTAAATCCGTAGCGAATAAAATCCTGAAAAACTCTGCGAACCCTTGCGTTGACTTTGCGTCCCTCTGCGTTAAAAAAAGCTACGATTTTATGGAAACCTGTACTCAGTGTTCAAACAGATATAATATCAGTTATTCTTCCCCAGAATAGCAGGTTTGGCATTTAGCATTACCCATAAAAATGCAAGAGCCAAAATCAAAATTATGCCTAATAAGCGCAGCAAAATTTTTGACATAACAGCAGTGTTGTTTGTTGGTAGTTGGTGGTGATTCCAAACAACCATCAACTACTAACAACTAACAAATGACTACTTCCAATCTTTTCCAATTCTAATAGTGAGATCAGATTCTATGTCACCCGTTGCTGAGACTTCAATAGTTCCCAAACCCAAGATTTTTTGCAGTTGTTCTGCGGCTTGGCGGTTGCCTTTTTGGGCAATAATCTTAGTTTCGCTACGCCCGTCAGGCCAATCTGAGGTAGTGTAAACGTTTTTGAAGCCTTTGCTTTTAAGAGAGTTGATCACCTTGCCAGTTAGCTGGGGTTGATTGGAGGCATTTTGAATAGCAATTTTTAGACTAGGTAGCGATCGCGTATCTGGTTTCAAACCACCTATACTTACTCCAGTATAGTTATTTAGCAGGTCAACTTTTCCAGTTAGATTCAACCAATAACTATCCGGGTCTGCACTTAAACGACTAAAAATACCTGGTAGCATGGTCATTTGGAAATTATCCCGCTCCATATTCAAAGAGAAGTTGACCAGTGCCATCATCTCTTCGACTTTCAGGTTTGTGTCAAAGTACTTGCCCATAATGTGGACTAACTGTGGCAACCTGGGTAAAACCGTGGGACTAAACAAGCGTTCGCGTAACCCCATCAGCAATGCTTGCTGTCGCTGTACTCTTTGGAGATCTCCAGTGTTCGCTTCACGGTAACGCACAAACTGTTCAGCTTGTTCACCGTTGAGAGTTTGCCAACCACTAACTAAATTAATTGAAAACTTGCCAGCGGAGTCTTTGTATTCCATTGGTTTGGGGACGAACACTTCTACGCCACCCAACTGATCTACTAACTGCCGTAACCCACTAGTAGAAATACGGATGTAGCGATCAATAGGTGCATTACTCAGAGTCCGACTCACAACCCGCGCCGCCAAAACTGGCCCCCCTTGGGCGTTGGCTTGGGATACTTTAGTTAATCCCTTTGATTCTGGGATCGCAATCATGGTATCCCTGGGAATCGAAAGCACCCGTATGGTGTTGTTTTCTGGGTTTAGCCTTACCAACAACATGGTATCGCTGCTACCAGCATAACTTTCTGGAGAACCATCAACCTTACCACGGACTGGTTCGATACCCATAATTAGAATATTCATTGGGCGTGTGAGCTTATATTGAGAAATATTGCTCCAAATCTCCCCTGGTAATGGCGTTTTTTCTGCGTCTGGCCCGCCCATGCCTAATTCTTCATCTGTTCGATCTATGTCGCTCCAAAGCGGAGTCCAAAGCGCTAAAGTCGATACTAATAACCCTGAAAGCGTGATCCCTACAACTATTGTCAACAGCCAAAATAGCCACCGAGGCATTGCCAAACCCAACCTTTGATAAAGTTGGCTGGGTATGGAACCTACAGATTCTACAAACTGAGATGATACATTCGCTTGTTGTTGTGGGTTTGCCTCATCAGTAGATTTTTGTGCTTGTTGAGATTTACCCTGATTTTTGATCTGTGCTACTTGCTTAACCACAAACTATCTCCCCACTCATCCACTCCCTAAACCTAATGTTAATCTAAGCAACCAATCTTGCCAGTGATGAAGACCACAGTACACTTAGTAGTGTTCTTAAGTAAGTTTCTATGACAACATGACTAGAGCATTGTTCCCTGTAATTCTTGCTGGTGGTAAAGGTGAACGCTTTTGGCCCCTAAGTCGTCAAAATCGACCCAAACAATTTTTAAACCTAGATGGTAGCTCTAGAAGTCTTCTACAAGCAACGGCTGATCGGCTGCTACCACTAGCAGGCGGTTGGGATCGCTTGTTGGTGATTACTTCTAGTCAGATAGCCCAAGGAGTTAAGGAACAACTGCCCGAACTACCACCAAATAACTTGCTAGTCGAGTCTCAAGGAAGGGACACAGCCGCCGCAGTTGCTTGGACAAGCTTGGAAATCAACAAGCGTCACGGGGATGACGCTATTATCGGCTTTTTCCCTGCTGACCACTGGATTGCTGACCAAAATGTTTTTGCACACACAATAAATGCAGCAATTGAACTGGCAGCAAACACAGCAGCAATTGTTACACTGGGGATCAAGCCCACCTTTCCCTCAACTGGCTACGGTTACATAGAACAAGGCGAAAAGATTGGTTGCTTTAATGACTTGCCAGCTTATCATGTCAACCGTTTTACTGAAAAGCCTGACCGTCAAACGGCAGAAAATTTTCTCGCGACGGGACGTTTTAGCTGGAATAGCGGGATGTTTATTTTCCGGGCGGGTGTTGTTCTTAAGGAACTGCATATCCACGCCCCAGAAATTATTGAACCGTTGATACAGCACGGTCCTCATATCTATCCCCAGTTACCTAAGAAGAGTATAGACTATGCGCTCATGGAAAAAACGAATTTGACACATGTCTTACCAGTAGATTTTGGCTGGGATGACTTAGGTGATTGGAATGCGATCGAACGTTTATTAAAAAAAGAAGATTCCCCAAATGTAGAATTAGGAACTCATGTGGGGTTAGATACTAAGGGTGCTATTGTTTATACTAACAATGCTGATGAGGTAGTTGTCACTATTGGTCTAGAAGATTTAGTAATTGTGCGCGATCGCAACGTGACTCTTGTTGTCAAAAAAGACCGTACTCAAGAAATCAAGCAAATCTTGAAAACTTTACAAAGTGATCCCCGATTTATGGAATTGTTGTAATAGGGTTGATGGTTGGTCGTTGGTTGTTGTTTGGAACTACCAACCATCAACCACCAACAAACAACTACTTCGCCTTCGCTTCTAAGTTTTCCAAACGACTTCTCAGTTCTTGATTTTGTTGTTTGAGTTGATCAAGTTCCTCGCGCAGTTGTTTGACTGCGTTGTCTGTACCAATATTCTTTTGCACTTTGGCAATTTCTTCTTCCGCATAGCGGCGTACGCGCCCATCTGCTGTTTGATCCCCAAGGGATTGCAAGATACTGATGGCTTTGGGAGTTTCCATATTTCCCAAGGCTGTCACTACCGCCACTTGAGTTAAGAAGAATCTTTCTTTAGCAAGTTCTGCCAAATGGTCTAAGATTCGCTCTACATTGGCAGGAGTTTGACCAACACAGACTGTACCTAATGCCCGAATTGCTGTCAAACGCAAAGGCTGAGGAACGCCTATTTTAGTGTATTCCAAAATCAGATTTAAGGCTGCTTCGGAAGTTTTGAGTTTTGCTAAACCAGCGATCGCCCCACTGCGTACGACTTCATTCCAACCAGCTTTTGCTTCTAAAACTGTTTTTAGCAGTTTCAAAACTTTTTCTTCTTTGGGTTTTTCCTCCAAACTGGCGGCTGCAATTGTACCAACTGCGCGGGCTGCTGCTGCTTCTACATAGTAGCTAGCATCTCCATTTTCAACTACTTCTTTGACAGCCTTATAACTGGCGTAGGTTTTGATTTTTGCCAGTGCCTCTACTACAGCTCGACGTACATTAGGATTATCATCTTTTAACCCTAGCACTAAAGCATCAAAGGTTTGGTCTAATTTGATTTCTGCGATTTGGGCAGCTACTTCTGCACGTACACCCCAAAAAGGATCTTTTTGCAGTGCTGTTTCTAGTGCTTTGAGGACTTCTAATCCTCCTTTTTTCGCCAAGGCTTCCGCTGCATAAATGCGCGAAATTGGATTGGGATCAAATTCTAACTGTGCTTTTAACTCTGGTACTGGGTACTCCAAAGCAACAGTTTTCAAGAAATTATTCCCCACATCAAAGCTGACAAACAGCGGTTTCTCTTCTAGTGGAAAATAGAAAGCTTGTTCACGTTCGTGAACCCGTACCTTGAAAATTTTTAATTCCGCAGTAGCACCATTTTTGGCATAACCAAAACCAATGGGAATTCGCAGGTCAAATAAATCACTGCTACTACCATTCTTATCAGATGATGCTTGGGTTTGAGTCACCGTCACTTTAGCCAGGTTAGCATCCCCATCCCAAGAGTATGTCACTTTGAAATCGGGATGCCCACCACGGTAAACATACTGGTCAAATAGAAATAATAAATTACGTCCAGTTGCCTTTTCGATCGCCCGGAGTAAATCTATTGTTTCTACGGTTTTATGGGCATTATCCTGGACAAATGTCTGCATAGCTTGCCAAAACATTTCGTCGCCCAACTCCGTACGGATCATGTGATATACACAAGACCCTTTTTCATAGATGTGGCGATCATAAAGTTCGATCGCTTCTCGGTAGACGTGTGTCACCATCGGGCGGCGATAGCGCCCACTATCTTCTGCTAGATAGCTGCGGGCTTCTCCTAAGCGGTAGTAAGCTGCTTCATCTGCACCATACTCATGCTCTGTCCACATTACCTCAGAATAAGAGGCCATGCCTTCTTTTACCCAAGCATGTGACCAGTGCTTGATGACAACTAAATCACCAAACCATTGGTGTGCTAGTTCGTGGACTACTAAACTTTCTGTGTTGCGGTTATCTAATGCTGCTCTGGCATCCAGCAAACATCTATCTGTTAACAGTGTGGTGGAAGTGTTTTCCATGCCACCAAAGATAAAATCATCAACGCAGACTTGGGCATACTTGGAATAGGCATAAACGTAGCCATATTTTTCACTGAGAAACTCCATCATTCGGGGAGTTTTGCCCATACTGCGTTTGGCGTCTGCTTCCCGTCCCTTTTCTACGTAGTATGTAACAGGTATTCCGTTCCACTCATCGCGAATTTCCGCAAAGTCACCTACTGCCAATGTCATCAAATAGGTAGGATGAATTTGCTGCTGCGACCAGTGATATATTTTGTAATCACCGTCTACTTCTGTAGCAATGAGTTCACCATTGGAAATGGCAATCAGTGGTTTGGGAACACGGACACGAATCTCGGAAGTAGACAACTGTCCTGGGTAGTCAAAGCAAGGAAACCAGAAGCGTGAGTCTTCATCTTCACCCTGTGTCCAAACTTGGGTGGGTTTGTGGGGATAATGTTTATTTGGTTGGATGAAGTAGATCCCCCGTTGGGGCTTTTGCACAGAGTAGGCGATCGCGATCACCAGTCGTTGATGAAGAAGGGTAGGTGAATGTAGTTTAATCGACAGCTTTTCACCGTCGTAATCAAACTTCTGCTGTACCTCATCCACAAAGACAGATTCAATGTTCAAGTTAACAGCATCCAAGATTAAACGGTCAATTCCGTTACGGATGGGCAATAAAGTAATATTGCACTTACCTTGAACGCTCTGGTTGGGAATATCTAAATCGAGATCCAGAAAAATATGTTCAACCTGTCCGGGGCGATCAGGGTTATAGTGTGGTCTTGCCCCTGGCAGTTCAAAAGATTTGTAACGGTGATTTTCTGTATCAAAAAAATAATAAGACATTGATGCTTACTGACCTTTTAATCCTGATAACTCTAAATGGATTTAGTTAACAAAAAAGAAAAGAAGTAAAAAATTGAAAAGTTGCTACATAGTACACTTTTCCCAAATCGACCCTTGATGCTCCCTGTTGTCATTTAGTCGAGAGTGTCCTACGCTCTATTCGGTTTTCATCGAGTAAAAATACTCCAAACATTTATATAGCTTTAGGATAGCTTGTTGCTATCGTTAATATTAAATTTTTTTCGATGAAGAACAGAAAATTTCTTAAATTTTATCTTCATACTTGTGTGGGAGATTTAGATTCATTGACAATTTAAGTTTTTTTATTTACTACTCAATCAGTAAATTCAACTAAGAGGGTAGATAAAAGCAATAAGACTAAGCACCCAAAACAAATTCTTTGTCTTGATGACAAATTCATAAAAATACAATAATAGAATAAAAATACCTAAAATAAAAACTTGATGTTTTGAATTCGTGATAAATTAACAGCCGCAGTTGTAGTCAAAAGTGATGAGTATATGGGTATAGGGGTGTTAGAGTATCGGTGAAAATTAATTTAAAATTTATTTAATCATTTAAAAATCTTAGAATTGGTATAAGAGAACTCAGAATTACATTGCAACATCAAAAATCTAGAAATCAAAATATTTCACCCCGGCAACTAGCTTTTATTGCCTTGCGAGAAGTCCACAAGGGAGCTTATGCTGATGTGGCACTAGACCGAGTGTTAGCAAAAGCAGACATAGCAGATAGTGAAGTTGGTGCAAAGATGGTTAGTGATCGCCGTTTAGTCACAGAATTAGTCTACGGCTGCACCAGAAGACAGCGCACTCTCGATGCTATTGTCGATCAACTTGCCAAAAAGAAATCCCATCAGCAACCCAAAGACCTCCGCACAATCCTACATTTAGGCTTATATCAGTTGCTGTATCAAGAACGAATTCCTCCTAGTGCGGCTGTGAATACCACTGTGCAATTAGCTAAGGAAAATGGTTTTGCAGGACTGGCTGGTTTTGTGAATGGTTTATTGCGGCAGTTTCTTCGCGTCATGGAAGAGGAGGTGGGGAGAACCGGAGGTGGGGTGACTGGGAATACAGATGAAATATTCTCTGCGTCACCAAGTCTTTCCTTCCTTACATCTTTCTTGCAGCTATCAGAAAACCCAGTCGAACGGTTGGGTATTCTACACAGTTTTCCTGACTGGATAATTCAAGTTTGGATAGACCAATTTGGGGTGATGGAAACAGAGAAACTGTGTATCTGGATGAACCAAACCCCAGCAATTGATTTGCGGGTGAATCCCCTTCGCGCTGATTTAGAAACAGTAGAAGCAGCATTGCAGGCGGCTGGTATTTCTTGTCAACGTCTTTCCCACCTCCCACAAGCTTTACGGTTGTTGAGTCACCCTGGTCAAATTCAAAATCTGCCTGGCTTTAATCAAGGTTGGTGGAGTATCCAAGATAGTAGCGCCCAACTGGTCGGTCATTTCCTTGATCCCCAAATAAAAGAAGTAGTGATTGATAGTTGTGCTGCACCCGGTGGTAAAACCACTCATATTGCCGAGTTAATGCAGGATACGGGGAAAATTTGGGCGTGCGATCGCACTGCTTCCCGGATGCGGAAACTTCAAGAAAATATGCAACGGCTTCATCTCAAGTCTATAGAAATTTGCATTGGTGACAGCCGCAATTTATCTCAATTTCGTAACTCTGCTGACCGTGTTTTACTTGATGCTCCTTGTTCTGGTTTGGGGACTCTACATCGTCATGCTGATGCGCGCTGGCGACAAACACCAGACTCAGTCAAAGAACTTTCCGTCCTGCAAAAAGAATTAATATCACATACAAGCACTTTTGTCAAGGAAGGAGGGGTACTAGTTTATGCTACCTGTACATTGCATCCAGCGGAAAATGAAACCATCATAGAATCATTTCTCACAGAAAACCCTGATTGGAAAATAGAGACTCCTTCTGGAAATGTATCTTTTCATAGGTATTCCACATCACAAGGCTGGCTGAAAATTGTACCTCATCAATATGACATGGATGGCTTTTTTATAGTTCGTTTAAGAAAAACCGATGATTCAGGGTGAATACTGTTAGCAGTTGTAAGATTTCAAGGAGGGCAGAGTCAACTATAGGAGGCTGTGATGTCAGTGAACTCCAGTAACGTCAAAAACTTAGTTAAAATTCTGATTGGAGCAGCTTGGATAGATGGCAGAATCCAAGCTGAAGAAAGGCAATATCTGCATCAAATAGCTCAAGAGAAGGGGGTAGCCAGCGATCCAGATATTAAGCCCTTATTGTACGAATTAGTTCCCGTGAAGCCAATCGAATGCTACGACTGGGTAAAGGAATATTTAGGTGAACATCCGAGTATGGAAGATTGCCAAAATCTGATTCAAGCCATCAGTGGTTTAATTTACAGTGATGATGAAGTGGCAATAGAAGAAGCAAAACTGCTGATGAAATTACAACAATTACCCACCCAAGAGCAATCAACCCAAGCCGGATTAAATGCCCTTCTCAAACAAATTCAAAAGCTTTACCGTCGTTGGGTTGAAATTCAAAATTAATCATTTTCAAAAGTCTATTGTCAAGTGTCTATAGTCAAGATTTTTTCACTATTGACCATTGACTATTGACCATTGACCAAATGACTATTTCGGTTTACCTAAACCAGGTGTTTCGTCTTTGTCAACTTTGGGAACAAAGTCAGGGCGTTCTTTATCTTCCCAGCCTACGGGGCGCTTGGAATTATACCAAGCAATTGAACCAATTGTGACAGCAGCAATAAAGCCAATTACATAGACCGCAGTAAAAGCCAAAGGGAAATGAGGTTCATTAGCTGCTTGTGCTGCTGCTTGCATTAATAAATTCATGAGTATAATCTCCTAAAATAAGTAACACTACTTAAAAACTTATAAAAAGAGCATACCACCCACATCCCCCACAAGTCAGAGGGGAGGGGAGGAAATTGGTAATCAGTAGTGAGTGGTTATTAGTTAGTTGTTGGTTGTTGATTGTTGGTTGTTGATTCTTGGTTGCTGGTTAGTAGTTGTTTAATACTTACTCCTCACACCCCACCCTGCGGGAAGCCTATGAGCGCGTCTACACACTCCTCACACTCCTCACACTCCACCCTGCGGGAAGCCTATGAGCGCGTCTACACACTCCTCACACTCCTCACACTCCACCCTGCGGGAAGCCTATGAGCGCGTCTACACACTCCTCACACTCCTCACACTCCACCCTTACGGGAAGCCTATGAGCGCGTCTACACACTCCTCACACTCCTCACACTCCTCACACCCCTCACACTCCACCCTTACGGGAAGCCGCTACGCGTCTACACACCCCTCACACTCCTCACACCCCCATCACCCCATTTCACTGTGAGGAACTTGGCTTGAGTCTTTCTCGCCAAGAAGATGTCGGTGTGGAACTAGAAGAAGTGTTAGTAGATGGCGTATACCTAATTCGAGGGATTACAAGGGTAGAGGAATTTGAATATTGTCTGCGTCGCCGTGATTGAGATGGCGAAGAATCACTATCAGAAGCTGATTCGTAACTACGATACCGACGCTGATAGCTTCTTTGGGAACTGGAGTCGTCAACCGCTTGCTGTTGTTGATAGCGGCGTCTGCGTCGTCTTGGGGTTTGTTCTTGCTGCTGTTCTTGTTGTTGATAATTAGTTCTTCTGTATCTTCTTCTGCGGGACGATCGCCCTTGGTTATTATTGGAATCTACCTGCTGAGTTTGCCCATCAGAATTCTCTTTGTTAGAAGGAGCAGGAGGATTAACAATTTTTTTAGGTTTGACGCGTTGTGCTTTAATGGTACCTTTGCGACCTTCTAATTTCGGTCGTTCAGGAAATTTTTCGACTGGTATTCCTTCTGTTGCTTTTTCCATGAATTCCCGCCAGGTATAAGCAGCTGTACTGCTACTACCCGCAGTTGGTTTGTTGTCGTCGTTACCTAACCATACGCCTGTTACTAACTGGGGTATGAAGCCAATAAACCACAAATCTCGAGCTTCATCGGTAGTACCAGTTTTACCTGCAACAGGTCTATCATTTAATTGAGCAGCAGCGCCTGTACCTGCACTGACCACATTACGTAACATCCAGGTCATAATTGCGGCACTTTCTGCATCTAAAGCGCGCTTTGGCTGAAAATTATCTCTCCAAATTACCTGCCCTTGGCGGTTGAGAATACGGGTGATGCCGTGGGGTTCTACGTGTAATCCCTGAGTAGCAAATGAACCATAAGCACTTGTTAGTTCTAGTAAATTTACTTCGTTTGAGCCAAGAGCTAGAGAATACATCGGCTTGAGTTCCGATTTAATTCCCATATCATGAGCAAGCTTAATTGTTGGCTCAAATCCTATATCCATCAATACTTTCACCGCAATAATATTTATTGACTTGGTGAGAGCATCTCTCATATTCATCCAGCCGTAGAAATTCTCACTGAAGTTTTTCGGCTCGTAATCATCTACAATTAGGGGTGCATCTTCATAACCATCATAGGGATTTTTACCAGTAGCGATCGCTGTTGCATACACAAATCCTTTAAAAGTCGATCCTGGCTGCCGTTGTGCCTGAGTAACACGATTAAATTGGTTTTTGCTAAAATCTTTTCCCCCAACCATTGCTTTGATTTCACCAGTACGGGGGTCGATCGCCACCAAAGCTCCTTCCTTAAAGTTTTCCCAGCGACCTTGATTACGTAAAGTTTTATCTACCGCTTCTTCTGCCATCTTCTGCCAAGATAAGTTTAGGGAGGTTTCTACCGTTAAACCGCCTGCATTCAAAACCTCTGGGGAAACATATTTAGGCAATTCTTTCTGGATATAACTAATAAAGTAGGGAGCTTCAACTTGCCAGCGTTTGGGTTGACTTGGCCTCACGACTAATTTTTCGCTAACTGCTATATCTTTCTCAATTTTGGTGATATACCCGTCTTCATACATCCGTTGCAAAACCAGATTCCGCCGCTGTTGGGCAGATGCTAAATTTACTTGGGGTGAAAAACGGTTTGGGGCTGGAGGTAAAGCAGCTATCGTTGCCATTTCCCCCAAAGTGAGTTCATGTACTGGTTTACTGAAATACACCCATGCTGCATCTGCAATTCCGTAGGCTCCAGAACCTAAATACACAAGATTGAGATAACGTTCTAAAATCTGCTCTTTAGACAATTGGTCTTCGATTTTCTGTGCTAGACGAGCTTCTTTGAGCTTACGCCAAATTGTCCGCTCTTGTTTGAGAAAGAGAATTCGTGCTAGCTGTTGGGTGATGGTGCTACCACCTTCGACGACGTTTTGCGATCGCAAATTATTTAAAACTGCTCTCACAATTCCTTGGGCATCAACACCATCGTGTTTGTAAAATCTTCTATCTTCTGAGGCAATAAAGGCTTTTTTGAATTTATCTGGTATTTCCTCTAGTTTCAACTGTTCTCTGGTTGCTTCTCCTTGCTGTTGCAAAATCGTCCCATCGGCAGCTTTGATGGTTAATGTTTGCTCTCTGACAACAGCAGTAAGTTCAGTTTTATTTGGTAATGTCTGGTCTATTGACCAAACTCCATAACAAACAGCAGCGACACCGCCGCTGACGCCCAAGCCAGCCCAAAACCAATAACGACGGTATAGCGGTTTGTGACTACCAGGGAACTTGGCAACTACCTGAGTTAATATCTGCTTGGCTTGGTCCAGTTTTGTTGGTGGTCGGTTGTCATCATGGTTTTGTTCACTTGTGGATTCCTCTTGTGCTTGGGTATCACCTACTGCCGACCCCGATTTTGCTGTTTGAGAATCACTCGATTTTGTAGTTTTTTCTTTAAACCAGGAGGTAAACTTCCCCACGTCAGCTCCTCACTTTCAGTAGTTCCAACCTAACCACCACGAAATTTTCAGATTGGTACACAACGTTTGTGTTTGTACAGTATCCTAATAAATTATTCACTTAATTCACTATATAACAAATAAGATTTCTTAAGACTAAGATTAAAGATATTTGCGAGATTTATACCTGCTGTTCAGTAATATTTGGAGTTGGAAAATAGTTGAAAATTTTTGCCAAGAGCAAACTACAGCCACAGACAACAAACGATGCCAGTAAAGATGAGTGGAAGCCTGTTGCAGTAGCTTTAGGTAGTAACATTGGAGATTCTTATACAATTTTAGAGAAGGCTATCAAAAATTTGGCTCAAATACCAGGTATTATCTTAGAAGCGAGATCCAATTGGTACAAAACTAAAGCTATAGGCCCACCACAACCAGATTATTTGAATGGTTGTGTGATCATGCAAGTCAATATGACACCAGATTTATTATTGGCAAGCTTGCTAGAAATAGAAAAAAAGTTTGGACGTATCCGCAAAGAGCGTTGGGCCCCTCGAACATTAGATTTAGATTTGTTGTTATATGATGACTTAATTTTGCATACATCAAACTTGCAAATTCCCCATCCGAGAATGCGGGAACGTGCTTTTGTCTTAGTACCGTTAGCAGAAATAGCTCCAAATTGGGTAGAGCCAGTCACCGGACGCTCAATTGAAGAACTAGCGAAGAATGTAGACTGTTCTGAAGTGCATTTGTTAACGAATATATGATTTTACAGCAATACAATTAGGCGTGTAGGGGCATCAGCGTATATGGATGTTGTAATTTAGTTGAAATTATTTGCCGTGAAACCCTTACACCCTTAAGCCTATCAACTTAATTAAACTAAAAAACTTAACTATGCCATTAGGTAGAGAATTACCCCAATTACTAAAACAACGTCTGTTCTACAGAGGACGTAAGTTTGATTTTGAAGTCAACCGCTTGCGTTTGCCTAACAAATCAGAAGGAGAATGGGAGTGCATTCGTCACCCTGGAGGTGCTTTAGCTGTACCTATAACGCCAGAGGGTAAACTGGTTCTCGTACGTCAGTATCGTTTTGCAGTTGGGGGAAGATTGTTAGAGTTTCCAGCAGGAACTGTGGAAGCGAACGAAGATCCCTTGGATACAGTGAAGCGGGAAATAGAAGAAGAAACTGGTTATCGCGCTCATAAGTGGCAAACATTGGGAGAATTTTTTATTGCCCCTGGATATTCTGATGAAGTTATTTATGCTTTTTTGGCTCAAGATTTAGAAAAGCTTGAAACACCACCAGCACAAGAAGAAGACGAGGATATAGAAACAGTTCTACTGACTCCACAAGAGTTGGAGAAAGCAATTCTACAAGGTGAACCTATAGATGCTAAATCGATTTCTAGCTTTTTTCTAGCTCGTAATTTCCTTTTGGGTGACAAAAAAGATAAGTAGTGATGCAAAATGTTAGATGCGATCGCTATATAGTAATCTGATTTGTTGATACTCCCCAAATTGAGCAAGTTTCGCTACGCTCACCCCTGGCATCACCAAGTAATTCAGAGTGGAAATTCAACCTAGATTTAGTTGCAGCAATCATTAAACCTTGTGCTATATTGTATTTATTGTTGTAAACAACCCAGAGTTAATCAACTCTGCCTTTTTGAGACTACGACCGCTTAGGCAACAAGGAGGTGATGCCCATGACAGATAGTAGTAAATGCATGGGTCATCAGGTTGCAGTAAACCGGCTGTGTGCCGGGGCTGTTCTCTAAAAGTCAGCTTTAGTCTTATTGAGAGACTAAGTTACCTCAAGCAGCTAAGCTGATTTGGAGTTCCATCCGGCAGTTAGGTTGCAACCTGAAGACCCAACTAGACCGCTCTTACCTAGATCACCTGATCTAAAGTAAGAGCGGATAGTTTTTTATATATATATTTTATAAGGGGACACGTTAGGGAAGGGGAACAGGTCGCACACGGGGATACAATGAATCAAGATAAAATACTCTCCCCTTCCGTATCTTTATAAATGCGTCATAAATGCGTCACTATGTCTAGTTATATGTGTGCCTAGTGTTTATCTGCCCTTCTGCCTTCTTCAAGGGTCAAACATCACTATAATTGGCATAGCTCTTGCTTAGTTTAAAAAACCATAATTGTGTATCAAATCATGGGAACCCTACGCAATTAACTGCGTCTTAGCATAGGGTAAATAAAGCTCTATATTTTAACGGAAAAGCCAAAATATCGTACTTTGAGCACAGGTCACAAAAAAGTCAAAAATTCCTTTAGGTAAAATCTACTATTTTTCATCTTGCTAGTTCATTATAAATAAAATAGGAGTCCGGATCATCACTTTATATTCTCGCTGCGATTATAGTTATTAGGTAATAGCCCAATTACTAATTACCCATTAGCGATACGGACGGATAGTATTTAAGTATTCAAGCGGACATCTTTGAGTCTTTCTGGTTAGATAAAAGTGTAAAATTTAGAGTAGTGATTTCCATGATCAACCTCCTCAGACACAAAATATTACTAACTCATCAAATTAGGAGTTGATGATATGGCGCAGTTACTTACAGAAGCAGAAATTCAGGATTTAGCAAATAACCTCTCAGGCTGGACTGTAGAGGGTTCAAAATTGTGCTGTCAGCGTAATTTTAAAGATTTTTTACAGGCAATGGAGTTTGTAAATAAACTTGTTGAACCCGCCGAGTCAGCAGGACATCATCCAGATATAGAGATTTCTTATAACAAAGTTAGAATTACACTGACAACCCATGATGCAGGTGGCTTAACACGGAAAGACTTTGAGTTAGCCAAGAAAATTTCTCAGATAAGTTAAGTAATATCTCTTAGTAGGTGAAATCAGAAATTACAACATACTTGTCTAAGTTTTAACAAGTAAATTGTGAATATGGTTTCTTAAGAGGCATCACCCTCATGATTTAGATCACTAAACTATGCTTGAAATTTCAAGATTAACCAAGGGAAATGTGACAGTTGTATATGCGAACTCTCACGTGTTGCCATCTGACTCAGATGTTTTATAATGACAAGCTATAAGGATATGTTTTTGCGTAAGTTAATCACATAAAACTTAACTTTGTAGAATTTAATTTACTGCTTAGCTTGGCAAAAACAAAAATTGTCTTTAAATAGGGCAATATGCCTCATCCACAGGTTTCAACAAGAAGTCGCGATTCGGCAATAGTTGCAGCAAACCATAATGTATAGAACGAGGTGTGAGGAGAACAGGAACGATGTCTAATATCTTGTGGAAATCATTGGTGGTCAGTCCAGCAGTTCTAGGAGCCACACTGTTGGTTTCAGCAACTGCGATCGCAGCTCCTAATAGCGCCACCCCTGAAGTCATCAAAGCAGATTTATCAACTAACCAACAACAAAGTAATTCCACACAAACAGGATTTACAGCTTCTGTTGTACCAACAGAAGCACCACAACAGTCAGATATCCTGGCTCAGGTACAACAACAAACACAGGCACAACAGCTAGCTCAAGTACAGCAGCAAACAGAAGTTAACGTCCTAGATCAAGTTAACCAATATGGTAGCGAAGGGAAAACCACTAATTCCCAAGCGCAAGTGACATCGGTTTCTCAGTTCTCCGACGTACAACCAACTGATTGGGCATTCCAGGCACTTCAGTCCTTAGTTGAGCGCTATGGCTGTATAGCAGGTTATCCTAACGGTACTTATCGTGGTAATCGTCCTTTGACCCGTTATGAATTTGCCGCAGGTTTAAATGCTTGTTTGGATCGGGTCAATGAATTAATTGCCACAGCGACAGCTGAGTTAGTTACCAAAGAAGATTTGGCGACCTTGCAGCGGTTACAAGAAGAATTTTCCGCAGAACTAGCAACCTTACGTGGTCGTGTAGATGCATTAGAAGCACGGACAGCGGAGTTGGAAGCTAACCAGTTCTCAACTACAACCAAACTAGTTGGTGAAGCGATCTTTGCTCTCACTGATACTTTTGGTAATGATGATAATGCTGACAACAACACTGTTTTCCAAAACAGGGTTCGTCTAGATTTGCAAACCAGCTTCACAGGTAGAGATGTTTTACACACCCGTCTTGCAACTGGGAATGCCCAGAGATTAGACATTGGTGCTGACGGTAGTGCTGAAGGTCTACAAACCTTTAACCTCACTGGTGACCCCAATAACAGCAACGACGTCTTTATAGACTGGTTGTCATACTACTTCCCGTTGGGTGATAATGCCAGAGTTTATGTTGCTGCTACTGGTGGTATTTGGAGCGACGTTGCTGCTACCGTTAACCCTTACTTTGAAGATTACGACGGTGGTAATGGTGCGTTGTCTACCTTTGCTTCCGAAAACCCCATCTTCCGTATTGGTGGTGGTGCTGGTGCAGCAGTTAACTTCGGTTTTGGCGAAAGACGCAGTTTCCTTCTACCAACTTCAGTCACAGTCGGTTACTTAGGATCTGAACCGAATAATCCTGGTGTAGGTTCAGGTATATTCAACGGTAACTATGCTGCTCTTGGACAACTGAACTTTAATTTAAGCGATCGCTTAGCAATAGCCGCAACTTACGTTCACGGCTATCATGGTGCAGGTAGTTCTCTATTCGATGCGGGTTCTGTAAATAACTCTGTAGTCGGTACTGCTCAAGCCAATACCTTGAGTACTACAGACGGATCTTCCAGTAATTCCTACGGCTTATCAGCAGCCTTTAGACCCAGCGATAGATTCTCGGTAAGTGGCTTCATTTCTTACCATGATGTCACTGGTGGCGGCACCGGTGATGACTTTGAAGCTTGGAGCTACGCTTTAGGAGTAGCCTTCCCAGACCTTGGTAAGAAAGGCAACGTACTGGGTATTTTCGCTGGTGCTGAACCCTATTCTCTCAACAGAGTTGCAGGCGTTAGAGATGGTGATGTACCGTACCACATTGAAGGCTTCTACAAATACCAAGTCAGCGATAATATTTCCATCACTCCTGGCATCATCTGGTTAACCGCTCCTGGTCAAAGTAGCGATAACGACGATGCCATCATCGGTACACTCAGAACAACCTTTACCTTCTAATTTAGTGAGTTGTTGGTAGTTGGTTGTTGATTGGTAGTTTTTTCCAATGCTGAAGAAACAACCAACAACAACAAAAATATTTTCCCCGCCTCAGGGCGGGGTTTTTTGTGTTTTTAATCGTAAAAATAACAAACCCCAGTGGAGAACCGGAGTATACTAAAAAAGTAAAAGGATCATTTCTTTCCCATTCTCGACCGTGGAACTATCGTGTAAATCAGAATACGCAATTTTAGCCATGTTAGAATTGGCAGTCCACTACCAAAGTGGAGAACCGCTGCAAATTCGTCAAATTGCAGCACAACAGAATATACCTGACCGCTATCTAGAACAACTGTTAGCAATCTTGCGGCGTGGGGGTCTAATCAAGAGCCAACGAGGATCAAAAGGTGGTTATTTGTTGGCACGAGAACCTTGGAAAATCACGCTTTTTGAAGTTTTGGGATGTGTGGAAGGCTTAGATAGGGTGCATACGTCTGAAGAAGATCAGCCTAAAACTGTAGATGGTGCTGTTGTAGAAGAAATTTGGCAAGAAGCACGTCAAGCAGCAAACTCAGTTTTGCAAAAATACACACTTGCCGACCTTTGTGAAAAACGAGATTCCCGACGGCAGTTAGATATTATGTACTACATTTAATGATTTGTTGATTGTTGATTGTTGATTGTTGATTGTTGTTTGTTGGTTGTTCCGATCAACTATCAACCACTAACCACCAACACAGTAGAATTGACCAAGGACAAAATAATGCGAATAGCTCGTAACATTACAGAACTGATTGGGCGTACACCCTTAGTACAGCTCAACCGTATTCCCCAAGCAGAAGGCTGTGTAGCCGAGATTGTCGTGAAGTTGGAAAGTATGAATCCAGCAGCATCAGTCAAAGATCGTATAGGGATCAGCATGATTAATGCTGCCGAAGAGGAGGGATTGATTACTCCTGGCAAAACAGTATTAGTAGAACCCACTTCTGGCAATACAGGGATAGCCTTAGCAATGGTAGCAGCAGCTAAAGGTTATCGGTTGATTTTAACAATGCCAGAGACAATGAGTGCTGAACGACGGGCGATGTTGCGGGCTTACGGTGCAGAACTCGAACTCACCCCAGGGATTGAAGGTATGAGTGGCGCGATTCGGCAAGCACAAGAGATTGTTGACAAACTACCCAATGCTTATATGTTGCAGCAATTTCGTAATCCTGCTAACCCGCAAATTCACCGGGAAACAACAGCAGAAGAAATCTGGGAAGATACTGAAGGTAAAGTAGATATACTTGTAGCAGGGGTTGGGACTGGTGGCACAATTACGGGTGTTGCGGAAGTAATCAAAGCACGCAAACCAAGCATGAAGGCGATCGCAGTCGAACCAGCCAACAGTCCAGTTTTATCGGGAGGAAAACCCGGCCCACACAAAATTCAGGGAATTGGGGCAGGGTTTATTCCTCAGGTACTGAAAGTCCAATTAATTGACGAAATCATCACTGTTAGCGATGATGAAGCGATCGCCTATGGTCGGCGTTTGGCAAGAGAGGAAGGATTACTTTCTGGCATTTCCAGTGGGGCTGCTTTGTGTGCAGCAATTCGTGTTGCCCAGCGTCCGGAAAATCAGGGACGCTTAATTGTGATGGTTCAGCCCAGTTTCGGGGAAAGGTATCTCAGTACACCTTTGTTTCAAGACTTAATAGAAGCCAGAGTAGGCAACAGTTAAATGAGAACTTGTCCAAACTGTTAAAATTTTGAAGGCAGGTAAACTCAAGTTTTCACCTACCTTTCATCCCCGCGCTGTCTAGTGACGGGGCTTTCAGGATGTTCTCTACAATGGTAAGTAACAACTACTACGAAACTCTTAAAGTAAATCCAGACGCTAGCCAAGCAGAGATTAAGCAAGCCTACCGCCGTTTGGTCAAACAATATCATCCTGATAGTAATCAAGAAACGGCGGATAGTGAGCAAATTATCCGTATTAATGCAGCGTATGAAGTCTTGGGTGATGCTGAGAATCGCAAAAGTTATGACCGACGAATTTATCACAAACTAAAGCAAAAATCCAGCAGCAGACAGCAGCGCAGCACTGCTGCTGGGCAGCAATACCAAACAAAAAGACAAACAGGACGAGACATTGATGAACAGATTGAAGAATGGCTACGTCAAGTTTATCAACCAGTTAGTCGCTTAGCATATGTGATTCTTTATTCTTTGAAAACACAAATTGAAAAACTAGCAGCAGATCCCTTTGATGATGATCTTTTAGAAGATTTTCAGAAATACTTAAAAAATTGCCGAGAAGACCTGAAACAGGCACAAACCTCTTTTAGTTCCCTACCCAACCCCCCTAGTTTAGCAAGAGTGGCGGCTCATCTTTATTACTGCCTCAATCAAATTAGTGATGGACTAGATGAATTGGAATATTTTCCCTTGAACTACGACGAAAGTTATTTGCACACAGGTCAAGAAATGTTTCGTATTGCCAAGGGATTGTACCGCGAGGCGCAAGAGTCGGTAGCAGTTTATAAGGGGTAGGTTGAAAATCCCGTATATTCATGTCTTGCATTCAGCAAACTTCTTGCAAAAAAAACGAACACAGATAAACACCGATAAACACAGATAAACACCGATCAAAAAATCTGTGTTCATCTGTGTGCATCTGTGTTCGTAATAAAGAATTATCCTGATTTTTGCAAGAGATTTAATCTACTAAAAATAGACACCCAACTCAAGAGTCACTAAACTGCTCAATGATTCCCCCACCCAAAACTTTTTCTCCTTCGTACCAAACCGCCGCTTGTCCAGGCGTAATGCTGAACTGAGGTTCATCGAAAACGAGCCGTACACGGGAGTTTTCCAAGGGAATGACCGTAACTGGTACGGGGTGAGAACGATAGCGGATTTGCACTTCTGCACGAATCGGACTTGCAGGTTCGGCGATCGCAACCCAATTCACCCGATTTACAGTACATTCTGGTTGAGTAGCCTTAGTGCGATCGCCTACAATCACTTTGTTGTTAACTGCATCTAAAGCGATCACATACAATGGTTCAGCAGCAGCGATTCCCAAACCTTTGCGCTGCCCAATCGTGTAATGATGGACACCATCGTGCTGACCTAGCACCTTGCCATGCATGTCAACAATATCACCTTGCTTGGGAGCAAGATACTTATCCAAGAATGCCCGCATAGAACCATTGGCTTCCACTAAACATAAGTCTTGGCTTTCCGGTTTGTCAGCTGTTTTGAGATTGTATTCACTCGCAATCCGACGAGTATCGCTCTTTTGCATTTCACCTAGAGGAAATACCGTACCTGCCAGTAAATCCTGAGACAAATCATAAAGAAAATAACTCTGATCTTTGTTGCGATCAATCGCCCGTAGGAGTTCGTAACGTCCAGTTGCTTCGTTATAGTGAATCCGGGCATAATGACCTGTAGCAATGCGATCGCATCCCAAAGTTTCGCGGGCATACTGCAACATCGGGCCGAATTTCACTGTTTTATTGCACTGGGAACAAGGCAGAGGCGTAATACCACTACTGTAACCAGCTACAAGGTAATCGACAATGTTTGTCTGAAAAACGTCCCGCATATCAACAACGTGATGGGGAACACCCAGCTGTTCACAGATAGAAGCCGCATCAATCATACCCTCAGAGCAACATTGACCCTTTCCTTTCATCAGCCAAAGGGTCAAACCAATCACTTCATAGCCCTGATTGTGCAAAATGGCGGCTGCGGTAGAACTATCAACACCGCCAGAAAGTCCTACTACGACTTTTTTCATATCCGTAAATATATTGCTAGGTTGTTCTTTCTAAACCCTTCAAAAATTATAGCGATTTTCTTTGGAATCTTTAGAAATGCCAGAGTTTACTATGCGAGATAGTTTGTCGCTGCGTAACAATCCTCAAAAAATTTTCTGAATTTTGGTTTTTTTACCTTTGTGTCTTAGAGCCTTGGTGGTTCAAAAGTGAAATTTTTCACCACAAAGACACTAAGACACCAAGATCTGAGACATGTGGCTACCAAACAAGCAGGAGGATTTGTATCAAGATTTTTGCGAAATTTTATCACTTCAAGCGAGGAACTTTTTGATTCTGACGAAAGTCTTTTTGTTGCGGCACTTCAACATCAAGTCAAAAGTTGATTTATTGGCAATTTCTACAGATAGCTCAATTTCAACATATGAATATGCCTATCTATAGATATAAATACCTATCTTTAGATAGATGTCAGCCATGGGATTTTACTTTTACCGTAAAAAATGTAAATCCATCTACACACTCACTGGAGATGAGTTTTCAGTTCAGTTCGCCAAAGTTGCATAATTCGCAGCCAACGACGTGAAGTCAATTGCAGATATCAGGGGAACTTATCTACGTTGGATATCTCAAGATGAAGTCTCAGTGACAAGGCTTCTGACAACTGAACTATAAATATTATGAAAATCGCACAAATAGCTCCATTATGGGAACAAGTTCCGCCTATTACCTACGGTGGAACCGAATTAGTCGTGAGTCGTTTGACCGATGAATTGGTACGCAGAGGTCACGAAGTCACTTTATTCGCTTCCGGTGATTCCCAAACTCTAGCTCGTTTAGAAGCGGGTAGTCCACGTGCATTGCGCCTGGATAAAAGCATTAAAGAACCCGTAATGTACGAACTCATGCATGTTAGCAAAGTTTATCAACATGCTGCGGAGTTTGATATTATTCACTCCCACGTTGGGGCTTGGGCGCTGCCTTTGGCTAGTATGGTGTCAACACCAACGGTGCATACTCTGCATGGTATCTTTACCCGCGACAACAATAAAGTATTTAGGCAACACCATACGCAACCATACATCAGCATTAGTGATGCACAACGACTGTTAAATATCAACTACGTTGCCACAGTTTATAATGGTATCAGCATTGAAAAGTTTCCGTTTTTTGCTCAACCCCAAGATCCCCCCTATCTGGCATTTTTAGGACGGTTATCACCAGAAAAGGGACCGCAACACGCCATTGCGATCGCCAAACAAACAGGTTGGCACTTAAAGATGGCTGGTAAGGTGGATGTTGTCGATCAGAAATTCTTTGAACAAGAAATTGCTCCCCAGATTGATGGTAAGCAAATCGAATTTTTGGGTGAAGTCAATCACGATCAAAAAGCTGAATTATTAGGAAATGCGGCGATTACTCTGTTCCCAATTACTTGGTGTGAACCTTTTGGTTTGGTGATGGCTGAGTCTATGGCGACTGGTACACCAGTAATTGCCATGAATATGGGTTCTGTACCAGAGGTAATAGCGCATGGCGAGACTGGTTATGTCTGCCAAAGCTATGAAGAAATGGCGGCGATGATACCCAAAGCTTTGGAACTAAATCGTCAAAAATGCCGAGAACACGTAGAAAATAAATTTAGCGTCGCTCAAATGGTCGATGGTTATGAAGCTGTCTACGAAAAAATAGTTGGAGAACGCAATTTCAGAAATTGGTTCAATACTATCCTGAGAAACTCTTTAGAATCAATTACATCTAGGACTCGCTAGTATTTCTTAGCTTACCCCCTCTTAGGCAAAGGGACAAGGAGGACAAGGGAGACAGGGGAGACAAGGAGGCAATTTTATTCCCCGATCCCCAATCCCCGATCCTCTTTTAGATCGATAATGCTTGTAATACAGCAGTGCTGAGAGGGGAACAGCCACCATGACATCACCAGAAATAGTGATCTGGCTACGAGAACGCACAGCTTTGGGAATTCTATGGCCTGAATCCTTGAGTGCGATCGCGCAAGTCCTCGAAGAAAAAGTTTTCCCAGCGAACCATAAAATAGCTACTGAAGCGACTGCTCCAGAGGCGCTTTATATTCTCTTGGAAGGTAAGCTCGAAAGTGAGAGCAGTAACAAAAATAACCCGAGTTTAACTGTTGGTTTTCTGCCTGGATCGATCATTCATTTACAAGAAATACTTTTAGATGAGTTAGCCCAACGCACAATCAATACTGTGACAGAATGTCATTTTTTGGTTGTACCTGCGATAGTATTTAAAGAAATAATTGCTAAATATCCGGAGATTGCTCAGGTTGTCTCCCGGATGCTGGCTCAAGAAGTAGCACAGTTAACCTCTGCTTTCAACTACGAACAGGAACGCTCTTTAGCATTACGCCCATATTTAGTTACCAAAGCCCGGCGTGGTATTGTAGGGACGAGTCGCTATGCCGTGCGTCTACGAGAACAAATTCGCGAAGCTGCAAGCGATCGCACATCTGTATTGATTTTCGGCGAACCAGGGCTAGAAAAAGATAATGTTGCAGCCTTAATTCATTTTGGTTCCAAGTATCGCCGCGAACCAATTATCAAAGTTAACTGTGGCATCCTACAAACTAGTGGCGCAGAGTTATTTGGGCGTGCTGGTGGCAAAAGCGGACTTTTAGAGTGGTTGGGAGAAGGTACTCTCATCCTCAACAATATCCAAGAAACTCCTCCAGAATTACTCCCAAAAATTAAACAATTATTACAAGATAATACGTATATTCCCGTAACTCGCTCCGGCGAACCAGACGCTGAACCCCGCACCAGTCGCGCTCGCATTATGATAGTTGCGGAAAAAGCTCAGCCGCAAATCGAACGTTGCGTTGGCCGAATTATCAAAGTCCCGCCCCTACGGATACGCAAAGCTGATATTAATGCCCAGCTTGAATACTATATCAGTCTCTACACTCGTGCTAGAGGTATTCCCAAACCACATGTTACACCAGAAGCTCTACGTCGCTTGCAGTCCTATGACTTCCCTGGCAATTTAAAAGAGTTACAAAGCTTGGTAGAACGAGCAATTGTGCAAGCAGGAGAAGCAAGGGAGCTAACAGAAGAGATTTTCTGGTCAGCAGAAACTAAGAAAAAGCGATTTCGGCTAAATCTTTTGAACGCTTATCCCCGTTTGCGGAAGTTTCTTCGCAGTCCGTGGTGGCCAGATCGGATTAATTATGGCTTTACCGTTGCTGCTTTTGCGTTCATCGTTGCAGTATTGTTTATCGGGCCACAAACACGCGATCGCAATTTTGCTTTAAATCTATTCTGGGCTTGGTGGTGGCCTGTTTTTCTCTTCTTATTTCCCTTTCTGGGGCGGATTTGGTGTGCTGTTTGTCCGTTCATGATTTACGGTGAAATTACGCAGAAAATTTCAACACACTTGTTTCCTAAGCAACTCAAGCGCTGGCCACGAGAAGAAGCCGAAAAATGGGGCGGCTGGTTTTTGTTTGGCTTATTTACCCTAATTTTCTTGTGGGAAGAACTTTGGCAGTTGGAAAATACTGCTTATCTCTCCGGCTGTTTACTTCTGCTAATTACTGCTGGCGCGATGATTTTTTCTGCCATTTTTGAGAGGCGGTTTTGGTGTCGCTATCTTTGTCCCATCGGCGGGATGAATGGTTTATTCGCCAAACTCTCAATGACAGAACTCCGCGCCCAACAGGGTATTTGTTCTGCTACTTGCACCACCTACCAATGTTACAAAGGCGGGCCACAAAAAGGCGAAGGAATGGAAACCAACGGTTGTCCTTTATACTCTCACCCCGCCCAACTAGAAGAAAACAGAGATTGTGTACTATGCATGACTTGTCTCAAAGCCTGTCCCCATCGTTCAGTTGAGTTTAATTTGCGTCCCCCTGGGATTGAATTGTGGACAACTCATGTACCTCGGCAATATGAAGTCGCCTTGTTGTGTTTACTTTTGGGTGGAGTATATTTGCATCACCTGAGTGAGTTGCAATCCTGGCTAGGATTGCAAATAGATTTAAATCAGTTTTTCCCGCACTTAGGCTTTTCCCTACTAGCTTTGCTGATTCCAACAGCCGTCACCTTCCTAGGCTACGGGTTGATTAAAATCTATTGCTGGTTGAATAACTATATCTCCTCTGCGTCCTCTGCGGTTAAAATCCCCAACCGAATTAAGGTGCGCTCATTTACAGAACTTGCCTATGGCTATTTACCGTTGGTATTAGGAGGTAACTTAGCTCATTATCTGCGCTTAGGCTTGGGTGAAGGAGGACGAATTTTACCAGTCTTTTTTGCAACTTTTGGTTTGGATGGTGGACAGTTGCCATTCGTGGTTGCACATCCGGCTGTAATAGCCTTTTTACAGGGAACAACTCTGATTTTTTCAGTACTGTTATCGATAGTACTTACACAAAAAATTGCTCGGCAACCATTGCGTGTAATGTTATGGCAACACTTAGCAGCGATCGCGTTGGGAGTAAGTATGTGGCAGATTATTGTGTCTCGGTAATGGTAAGAATTAATTATGTGTCATGGGGATTGGAGTTGTGAGAAATATCGTTTTTTTATCGAACACCGATGTACACAGATGAACACAGATAGGTTATTTGTTGGTGCTTGGGAATTAGCGTTTTTGTGTGATCGTGTTGTCAGCTACAGTTCCATTCTTGAGAATCAGGCAAAAATTTAAATAATATTTCATTTTACTAATGCAGCTTTTCTGCACATCATGCTGCTAATTCATGAAACCTCGAATCATTGTCTGTGGTTTAGGACGCACTGGATATAAAGTTTTTCGTTTGCTGAGACAACAAGGGGCGTTAGTCGTTGGCATTCATCATAAACCAGTTCCAGGCGAACGAGCAGGAGATGTCATTGTCGGCGATCTGCACGCAGCTAGCACCCTGAAAGCAGCTGGCATTCAGCAGGCGCACACCTTAGTTATCGCTGGAGGTGACGATGCACTCAATTTGCGAATTATGATGCAAGCGCGGGTACTTAATCCGCGAATTCGGATTATCAACCGCTTTTTTAACACCAGTTTGGGAGAAAGGCTGGATCACGCGGTTCCAGAACATTTGACTATGAGTGTTGCGGGATTGGCAGCGCCTGTATTTACTTTTGCTGCATTGGGTAGCCAAGCAATTGGACAAATCAAGCTGTTTCAACAAACTTGGCCGATTCACGAAGAGTATATAGATGAACATCATCCGTGGCGCGATCGCAAACTCAGTGAGTTGTGGAACGATCAGACACGGATGCTGATTTACTACATGCCAGCAGAAGGTGAGGTGGATTTAGTCTCTGCTGTAGTCACAGGGCATAAATTAAAAGTAGGCGATCGCTTAATTGTGGGAACTCAACCCCGGATGCGTTGTATTCGCAGATCAATGATTGCCAAACTGCTGAAAGTGTTTACCAGTCTACGCCAATTTCAGCAACATGCTCAAGCAGTGGTAGTCATGTCTATAGTGTTGCTGGTGATTATTGCGATCGCTACACTTATCTACACTTCCACTGAAAGAAGTGTTTCTATTATTGATGCTCTTTACTTTGCTGTGGGTATGATTACGGGGGCAGGTGGTAATGATCAAGTTGTTGAAAAAGCTCCCACGAGTGTGAGATTATTTACCGTATTGATGATGCTGGTAGGAGCTGCGGTCATAGGTCTTTTCTATGCCCTACTTAACGATTTTGTTTTAGGTAGTCGCTTCAAACAATTTTTAGATGCAGCGCGGATTCCCCATCGCCATCATTATATTGTCTGTGGCTTAGGAGGAATTGGGATTAAAATTGTTCAGCAACTCCACAGCAGTGGCCATGAAGTCATCGTCATTGAACGTGATACCAATAACCGATTTGTCAACACAGCCCGGGGATTGGGTATTCCCGTCATTCACGGTGATGGTAGCTTTGCCGAAATTCTCAAAGTCAGTAATTTAGAGAATGCATCTGCACTGATTGCTGTCACTAACGATGATGCCACAAACATGGAAATTGCTCTCAAAGCCAAAGCCATCACACCTAAAGTACCAGTGATTGTCCATTACGCCGATCCAGATTTTGCCCGCATGGCACAACAGGTGTTTGATTTTGAGGCTGTTTTAAGTCCCGCCGAACTTGCTGCGCCAGCCTTCGCCGCCGCCGCTTTAGGTGGACGCATCCTTGGCAATGGGATCACCGCCGATAGCCTTTGGGTAGCTTTTGCAACATTAATTACACCTTCCCATCCTTTTTGTGGACAACGGGTGAAAGATGCAGCCATGGACGCGGATTTTGTGCCGTTGTATGTGGAGACAAATAACCAGGAAATTCACGGCTGGGATTTACTGGAAATCAATCTCAGTGCAGGTGATATTTTATACCTGACTATGCCAGCAAATCGTTTGCATCAGTTATGGCGTTATACACCCTCACAGGTGATGGCGAGTTGATCTGATTCAAAGATTAAGGAACGTCTTTTGAAGATCATAAACAAGTGTATTTAGACCAGAATTAGTAGAGGATAAGAGGTAATAATAGATGATTCTGGTTATAAAAAAAGTGGCAATTTTACACAGTGATTTAGGAAGATAGTATACCGAAGAAATCCGCAATGGCTTAAACCAACGAGAAATATTTATATTGGGCTACTTAATTCCTTATTTAGTATTTCCTTAGCAAAAAACTATAGAGAAATTGATTTATATAAATTTTTTAAGAAGTTAATCAGCTGGGTCAGACCAAAAATATGAATATTTGTTAAGCTGAAGTCGCTCATCTTAGGAGTAGTTTCAGCAAGATGCACTGGTTATTATCTGGCCCTTTGAGTGTAGAACAATTAACGGTCAATATAGCAGATTTACCAGCATCATTAAAGGGTACGAAGCTGGTGCAAATGTCAGATTTACATTATGATGGTCTACGACTATCAGAACAGATGTTAGAAAAAGCGATCGCCATTAGTAATGAAGCAGAACCAGATTTAGTTGTACTAACTGGTGACTATATCACAGACGAACCAACTCCTATTCACCAGCTAGCATTGCGACTTAAAAACTTACAAAGTCGCCTTGGGATTTACGCTGTACTCGGCAATCATGATCTACGCTATCATACCCATGATTCAAAAACAGAAGTAACAAAAGTATTAACGGGTATTGGAATCAAAGTCCTTTGGAATGAAATTGCTTATCCTTTGGGGGAAGAACTACCTTTAGTAGGACTTGCTGAGTTTTGGTCACGGGAATTTGATCCTACATCCGTGATGAACCAATTAGATTCCACAAAACCTTGCATTGTTTTGTCTCATAATCCAGACACTGCCGAAATTCTACAAAAATGGCGAGTAGATTTACAACTATCTGGTCATAGTCACGGTGGTCAGATCATATTACCAGGTATTGGGCCAGTAGTAATTTACTATAAAAAACTTATTTGCAAAATACCCAGAAAAATAAGGCGATGGATACCATTTTTACGAGGTAATCCAGCGAAAGTCATGCGACATTGGGAATGGGCGCAAGGATTTCATAGAGTGGGAAAAAATCAGTTATACGTCAACCGTGGCTTAGGAACTTACCCTCCAGGACGTTTATTTTGCCCACCAGAAGTAACAGTTATTACTCTAGAAAATTAGCCAAAACTAAACTACCGTTAGCTATGACCGAGCAACGTCACTAACTAGCGGTAGTTTATAAACGTCTTGATAAATTTATACGAGTCGAAATTCAGATAAAATAACTCAACTAAAGTGGACGGAACTCGCAACTAAACATTCTTCAGTCTAGGGCATCCTCTATCAATTCCAGCTAGGCAGGCATTCTTGGCTGTGCGTTCAAAAACCTCCAAAACAACTAAACGAACTCAAGGCGAAAACACATTCAAAGGATGCGAGGACTTTTGAATTGTTGCGATTAGACTAGAGGCGGAGGCACAAGCTCTAATCTAGAAGCTGTGGTTGAAGTTTTTAACTTATCTGTGCCTACTTTTTAAAGTAGCATCACTTTTCTCAGCAAAAACCTCTGTTTTATCAAATGTGACTTGCAGTAATTTTTCGCAATAATTGACCACAGATTTTGATGTTATCAATAGTCTTTACTTCAATTAGTAATGTCCGCTTAAACACTTATGCTACGCGTCGGGATTGCTAATGGGTAATGAAGATACTGATGATTTTCCCATGCCGCATTCCCGAAAAATAGCTTTCTTGTTCTGCTTATTCCCCTTCCTTATTCTAGTTCTGTGGGGAGGTAAGGTTCAGGAAAGTAATAAGTTTAAGCATACGGCGATTTATTTTCCAGCGTCCGTTTTGCCGAATTACATAAAGGCGACATGTAATCTTTGTCAGATATTCAACCTGTACAAAAGCCTTCTTGAGTTCTAAGTTGCAAATAATTTTCTAAATCTTTTGTGCGTTGTTTAGTCAGTCGTTCCAAACATTGATTGCGAAAGATTTCATAACCTGTCCCATCCCGAGATTCATAAACTTCAAAATCACAGGTGTTGTCACGAAATACAATCCATGCTTGTTGTCCTTTAATAAGTCGTTGCTTTGGCTCTGTTTTAGTGATTGCAAGAACTTTTTGATAAACTTGATTGAGCTTTTTGTCTGCGGCTGCGTACGATTTTTGGGAACAATATCTCAGTTCTGGTGTCGCAGTGGCTTTCGAGCAGTCAATTGCTGGCTTTTGCGCGATCGCTTCAGTTGGTGTAGCTAAGCTAGGGATGACTAGAACTGATAAAAATGCGATCGCACTCAAAATCAAGGCAATAAATAATCTCTTATACATATGCTTTTAATGAAAAAATTCAAAATATTCTTTAATGTTCACACTGGCAACTTTAATAATTAAGATACTTGACCCAAGTTATTTTAGGTAATTTTATTGTATTAAAAGTCATAATAAATACTATATTACCGTTTCTAACAAACAGTATCTCCAAGTTGTATCATTTTTGTCAATATATTAAATAACATAGCTTCTCTCCATATGTTGGAAAGAAGCTATGGCTGAGGGAATTTTAAGATAGTTGGTTCAAGTTAGAGGATTAGGTATAACTCTTGAGATATAGCTGAGCGAAATTGCTTTACCGCTCTATAACTATCTACTAAACCATGGCAGTCTATTCCGGAAACTTTCCAAAAATTTTTGAACAGAGTCTTCAATTGTTGAAACTAGCTTGCAGTCTGCTGTATTTGCTAAAGTGCAAAGAAATGTGAATATTTTTCAATTTTATTGAAGAGCAAGTTGCAATTCCTTGGCAACGAGTATGTGCTAACTTTGCTCGACAAACTTTAGTAAGGCGGATTACAGCTACATCTAACATCAAGTCTGCTTAATTACCTATAATCAAAAACCTCACCCGCCTTACGGCGCCCTCTCCTTAGTAAGGAGAGGGTTGGGGTGAGGTGAAGATGTGAAAAGCTATCTCCTTAAATCACGTATATTTTGAGCAATATATTCTAAAACACCAGATAAATTATTATACACATCATCATTGGTAAATCTGATAAATCTAATTCCTGTTGATTCAATAAACACTTGTCTTTCCTTGTCATATTCAGCAGCACCATTTTTAAAATGACTATCACCGTCAATTTCTATAGCTAACTTCAATTCAGGACTGTAAAAATCTATAACGAACTCAGCCACACTATATTGCCTACGAAACTTACAATCTTCAATTTGTCTATCTTTTACTTTCTCCCAAAGAATTTTTTCAGCTTTTGCTATATTTCGGCGTATCTGTCGCCGTTTTTCCTTTTCAGAGGATTTGTTATATAGTTTGGTCATTTTAAATAACTAAGCTGATATTACATACCAGCCTAGTCACATAAATTTTACTGTAGCATCCGTAAAATTACCTCACCCCGCCCTATCGGGCACCCCTCTCCTTACTAAGGAGAGGGGCTGGGGGTGAGGTACTACGCACTAAAATACTTAGCTACCGGATGGTAACAAATAATCGCCGTCGTCGACTGCTCCGGATACAACTGCTCACTCTCATCCATATACAAATTAATCCGCTTAGCCCCCAACAACTCCAACTGCTTGTACTGATCCTGGATATTCGGACACGCTGGATAGCCAAAACTGTACCTTGATCCTCGATACCTCTGTGCCAACACATCCCGAATATTATCCGGTTCCTCAGCAGCAAAACCCAACTCCCGGCGAATCCGTGCATGAGTCCACTCAGCCAAAGCCTCCGCCATCTGCACCGCTAAACCGTGGAAATACAAATAATCAGTATACTGATTATCCGCAAACAACTTCTGCGCGTACACAGTCGCCACTTCACCCACCGTCACCGCCTGCATCGGGAACACATCAATCACCCCCGAATCCTTCGGCGCAAAGAAATCAGCAATACACAGCCTCCTCAACGACTTCTGTCGAGGAAACTCAAACCTTGCTATTTCCTTCGCGTCCTTCGCGTCTTCGCGGTTATAAACATACAGCGTATTCCCCTGAGCCTGACAAGGAAAATACCCATATATCACCTGCGGCTGCAACAAATTCTCTGCAACAATCCGCTGCTTCCACTTCTCCAAAATCGGATACACCTTCTCATCCAAAAAAGCCTGATATTCCTCCTTAGATTGCTCCTTCGGCTTGCGAAACTGCCACTGTCCCGCAATCAAAGCTTGCAAATCCAAATACCAGAAAACCTCTGCCCAACTTATATCACTCGGCTGCAACAACCGAGTTCCCCAGAAAGGCGGCGTGGGACGTGGGATATCTACCGCCACCGCTTCTGAACGCCTGGTATCCACTTCTGTTGCTTCAACAGCTGCTTTTACTTCAACTTCTTCTCTTACCACAGGTTCCTTATGTCCATTTTGGGGTGCTTCGGCAAACTCATCCAAGAATCCTTGCAAATCATCCCACTTACCAGCCGCTTTCGCTGGCATTAACTTGTCCATAAAGTGCAAATCTGAAAATGCATCCTTGCCATATACCACCTTACCTTTATAAGTATTCTGGCAATCTTCATAAACAAACTTAGGAGTCAGCGCCGCACCCCCCAAAATCACAGGAACAGTAATTCCCTTCTCATTAAATACCTCCAAATTTTCCTTCATGAAGGCAGTGGACTTCACCAGCAACCCACTCATTGCAATACAATCAGCCTTGTGCTTCTCGTATGCTTCGATAATGCTTTCCACCGACTGCTTAATTCCCAGGTTAATAACCCTGTAACCGTTGTTGGAGAGAATAATATCTACCAGGTTTTTACCAATATCGTGAACATCACCCTTAACTGTGGCAATAATAAATGTACCCTTAGCATTATCGCCAGCTGCTGATTTTTCCATGAACGGTTCAAGATACGCCACCGCCGCCTTCATGGTTTCGGCTGACTGCAACACAAAAGGTAGCTGCATTTGTCCAGAACCGAACAACTCACCTACCACTTTCATCCCATCTAGCAAGAAAATGTTAATAATATCCAAAGCCGGATATTTCTTTAACGCTTCGGCGAGTGCTATATCCAAACCAATGCGTTCACCATCAATGATGTGACGCTTAAGACGTTCTTCAATCGGGAGACTTTCATCAACACCTTTGTCGCGTTTTGTTGTCACCCCTTCAAACATCTTGGTTAATTCCGCCAAAGGATCATAAACGCAGACATCACCCTCAAATTTGCGCTCATCGTAAATTAGCTGGCGACAGACTTGTTGATACTTCTCCTCAATTTTTGCAAGTGGTAAAATTTTGTTAGCACTAACAATCGCCGCATCCATACCCGCTGCCATAGCTTCGTGTAAGAACATCGAGTTCAGTACTATCCTAGCTGCTGGACTCAGACCAAAGGAAATATTAGACACACCCAAAACTACATGACAACCAGGCAATTCCTGGCGGATGCGACGGATGGCTTCGATAGTAGCTTTGGCATTTTCTCGGTCTTCTTCAATGCCCGTAGAAATTGGTAAAGCTAAAGTATCAAAAAATATCTCCTGGGCAGGGATACCGTATTCTAAGGCTTGACGATAGGCGCGCTGAGCAATTTGGAATTTCTTGTCAGCAGTCCGTGCCATCCCCTCTTCATCGATAGTACCAATAACTACACCAGCACCGTACTTTTTCGCTAACTCCAACACTTTCAAGAAACGCGGTTCACCATCTTCGTAGTTGGTGGAGTTCAACAAACACTTACCACCTGCTACTTTTAAACCTGCTTCCATCTTTTCCCATTCCGTGGAGTCGAGCATCAAGGGAAGTGTCACATTGTTGACAATGCGCGAAACCAATTCGTGCATATCGCGCACACCATCACGTCCGACATAATCGACGTTGATATCCAGAATGTGTGCGCCTTCTTTGACTTGCGCCCTCGCCATCGATACCAGTCCATCCCAATCTTCCGCATTCAGCAATTCGCGGCATTTTTTAGAACCACTGGCGTTGATGCGTTCACCAATAATTAAGAAAGAATTGTCTTGTTCGTAAGGCTGAATACTGTAAATAGAGGCTGCGGCTGGTTCTAGCTTTGGTTCTCTAACTTTCGGCTTGAGTTCTTTGGCAATTTCTGCTAATTGTTGAATGTGTTCTGGACGTGTCCCACAGCAACCCCCAATTACTTGGACACCCAAGTCTTCAACAAAATGCATCAATGACATGCGCAATTCCATTGGTGTCAAGCGATAGTGTGCTTTTCCACCAACGTTTTCTGGTAAACCGGCGTTGGGAATACAAGAAACTACGAAAGGTGAATGTTCCGAAAGATACTTAATGTGTGGCTTCATCAGGTCTGGGCCAGTAGCACAGTTCAGGCCCAGAATGTCTATTGGATAAGGCTCCAAAATAGTTAGTACAGCATTAATTTCCGTACCAACTAACATCGTCCCCATTGTTTCCATTGTCACAGAAACCATGAGAGGACGGCGATCGCCTTTTTTGGCAAAGACTTCTTCAATACCATTCAACGCCGCTTTGATTTGCAACACATCCTGACAAGTCTCGACAATAAATAAATCGACACCCCCATCCCACAACGCCTCTGCTTGTTGGGCGAAAGCATCTTTCATTGTGTCAAAATCAATGTGTCCCAGAGTTGGCAATTTGGTTGTCGGCCCCATTGAACCAGCCACAAACCGGGGTTTTTCTGAAGTAGAGAATTCTGCGGCGACGCGCTTTGCCAATTCGGCGGCAGTTTTGTTGAGGTAATATGCTTTGTCAGCGAGATCGTATTCTGCCAATACTATAGATGTACCGCCAAAAGTATCAGTTTCGATCACATCTGCACCTGCAGCCAGAAAATCGCGGTGAACCTTAGCCACAGCCTCAGGTTTGGTATGAACTAGGTATTCGTTGCAACCTTCATATTCAGCACCACCGAAATCTTCAGCGACGAGATTTTGCCTTTGCAAGTTAGTTCCCATCGCACCGTCGAAGACAATAACCGGGCGTTGGGGACTGTGCAAACGTTCTAAAAAGGGATGAGTCATATTTGCCAAAAGAAATTTGGTTACTCTCAATAATTCAACTTAATTTATTATTTGCCAAAATTTCTACTGTTTCAGGATAAGGTTTAAAAGTAGAGATGAAGAATCAACCGCCATGACGCCAAGAAGATACCGCGATTTGCTCACCAAAGAGTAAAATATAAGAAAAACTCTGCGTTCCTCTGCGCTAACTTTGCGTCCCTCTGCGTTTAAAAAAGCTACAACTTTACGCAAAGTAGTACTTAGATTATGCGATCGCATTTTAAAGCTAGAATAATCAGGTCGTGAAAGATATCTTAATTAGTTACTGCCTGCTTCCCAACAATATATATGAACGCTACACAAGAACTATTAAAAGAAAAATTACAGCAAGCTTTGGTGACAGCTTTCGGTGCGGAGTTCGCCGGAGTAGATCCGGTGTTGGTTGCAGCCAGCAATCCTAAATTTGGTGATTATCAGGCGAATGTAGCTTTATCTTTAGCAAAACGTTTAGGACAACAGCCAAGGGCGATCGCTCAAGCTATAGTTGATCAATTGGATGTATCTGATATTTGCAAACCACCGGAAGTTGCTGGGCCTGGTTTTATCAATCTCAAACTGACGACAGAATACTTAGAAGCACAACTGGTGGCAATGCAAGCAGATTCCAGATTGGGAGTTGCTAAAGCGAAAACGCCAAAGCGGGAAATTGTGGATTTTTCTAGTCCCAATATTGCCAAAGAAATGCACGTTGGACACCTGCGTTCTACAATTATTGGAGATAGTATTGCCCGAATTTTAGAATTTCGGGGTCATGACGTGCTGCGGTTAAATCATGTTGGTGATTGGGGAACGCAGTTTGGAATGTTAATTACATATCTGCGGGAAGTTTACCCAGAAGCCCTTACAACTGCTAATGCATTAGATATTGGTGATTTAGTTACCTTTTATAAGCAAGCTAAAAAGCGGTTTGATGAAGACGAAGCTTTCCAAGAACAAGCACGCCAAGAAGTCGTCAGATTACAAGCAGGCGCAGCAGATACAATTCATGCTTGGAAATTATTGTGTGAACAGTCAAGGACAGAGTTTCAAGTCATTTAC
Organism: Fischerella major NIES-592; assembly: GCF_001904645.1. Lineage (NCBI taxonomy): Bacteria > Bacillati > Cyanobacteriota > Cyanophyceae > Nostocales > Hapalosiphonaceae > Fischerella > Fischerella major. The sequence goes on from NZ_MRCA01000017.1 coordinate 65,901, forward strand.
GACTTGTTAGATATTAAGGTACAAGAACGGGGCGAGTCTTTTTACAATCCCTTCCTACCAAAAGTTGTAGAAGATTTAGAACAGACTGGTTTGCTGGTAGAAGATCAAGGGGCAAAATGCGTTTTCTTGGAAGGATTTACTAATAAAGAAGGTGAACCACTGCCTTTGATTGTGCAAAAATCTGATGGTGGTTACAACTACGCAACCACAGATTTAGCTGCTATTCGCTACCGGATTCAAGAAGATCATGCCAAACGCATAATTTATGTTACAGATGCTGGACAAGCAAACCATTTTGCCCAAGTGTTTCAAGTAGCCTACAAGGCGGGGTGGGTTCCCGATGATGTGGAACTTGTTCACGTTCCCTTCGGTTTGGTGCTGGGTGAAGATGGGAAGAAATTCAAAACCCGTTCTGGAGATACGGTACGGTTACGGGATTTACTAGATGAAGCGATCGCTCGAGCCCGTGCAGATCTAGAAAATAGATTAATACAAGAGGGACGACAAGAAACAGAACAGTTCAAAGCTAACGTTGCCAAAGTAGTTGGGATCAGTGCGGTGAAGTATGCAGATTTGAGTCAAAACCGCACCAGCAACTACGTTTTTAGCTATGACAAAATGCTCTCCCTCAAAGGTAATACCGCACCCTACATGCTTTATGCTTATGTCCGTACCCAAGGAATAAGCCGAGAAGGGAATGTTGATTTTGAAAAGTTAGGTACAGATGCCAAAATTCTGTTACAAAAAGACACAGAATTAACTTTAGCAAAGCATTTGTTACAACTGGATGAAATTATTAGTGATGTTGAGCAAGATTTATTGCCGAATCGGTTATGTGAATACTTGTATCAACTCAGCGATAAATTTAACAAGTTCTACGAAAACTGTCCTGTTCTCAAATCAGAGGAACCAATCAGAACATCACGTTTAGCACTGTGTTATTTAACAGCTAGAACGTTGAAGTTAGGACTGTCTTTGTTAGGAATTCAGGTATTGGAGCGGATGTAGAATATGAAGTGGGGCTTTGCTGAAAAATGAAATTTTCCCTTCACGTTTAGGTAAATTAAATTACGCAATTGATCTGGAAATACACAGACACTACCATTAAATTTTAGTTAGGGGTAGAAATTAAATTCTAAATTTTTACCCCTATTCGGTTTGGTTAATTTTTGGATTCCCTAGCTTTCTTGAAACCAGGGGAAATTCAACAGCTTACGTAAAGTCAAAGGTCAAATTTTGACTTTTGTCTTGAAAATTTCTAGGAGTATGTTATGCGTCATCCTTTTGATTTAGACATCTCTGAGTTAGAAAAACTTGGTTTGTGCTTTGAAGAACTGAGCTATGATCAAAGCGAAAAAGTTACAGGTGGATATAACTATTTTCTCCCCCCTGAACTTGTTTCTCTGAGAGTTCAAGATGTATTCACTACTTTAGCTCTCGGTGAAGAAGGTGGAGATGATAGTAATCAAAATTCTGGTACCACTACAACGAGAAAGGATTACACATCCCCAGATGGACGTACAAAGAGTACTGAAGTGGTAACAAATTCTTGGCGTTCTAATTTCGTGACAAGCTAGGTAAAGATGCTACTGAAAATATTGTTATTTTGACGATAAAGTTAGAAGGCAAAACTCAGGAGTAGCATTTTTTGCGTAACTCCTGATTTTTGTTTAATGAAATTTTTAATTTTCATCAAATAAAAAAAACCCCTATTGGGGGTTGTGTCATCAGAGAGTGGAGTAAAAAGTAATACTCACAGTATATACAATAATCCGAATAGGATGATCCAAATCACGTCTACAAAGTGCCAATAAATTTCAGCAGCTTCAATGCCAAAGTGCTTTTCACTACTGTAGTGGCCCTTTTTGCGCGATCGCCACAGCACCGCTAAGATTGCTAAAACACCAATCGTCACGTGCAGTCCGTGGAAACCAGTTAAAACGTAAAATGCACTGGCAAATAAATTAGTAGTCAGACCAAATTCCAGGTGGAAGTATTCATACATCTGTCCCGCCAAGAAAATGATCCCCATCACAGCAGTGATGGCAAACCACATTTGCATACCCCGCACATCATTCTTTTTGATGGCGGTATCGGCATTGTGAATCACAAAACTACTGGCAATTAGGTTAATGGTGTTGACTCCAGGAAGTAATAACTCTAATTCTGGAGTACCTTCCGGCGGCCAAACCGGCAATGTCGAACGGAAAGCTAGGTAGGCTCCGAACAAACCCATAAAAATCATCCCTTCGGCAATCAGAAACACAATTAGTCCAAACAGACGATAGTCATGATGTTCTTCGTGGTGAGCAGCTTCTGCTGTGTGGTGATAATTTAGGGCTGTTTTTGCTGGGTCAATAGTTTGACTCATGAATCTTTTTGAAATTATGAATTGTGAATTGTGAATTATGAACAATGAATTCAGCATTCATCATTCATAATTCACATTATTTAACGTTCGCCTTTTTCAGCAGCGATAGATGGATAAGGTTCGTCAGGCTCGGCACGTAAGACGGAATTAGGGCCAGCAGATAAAGTTGGATCGGAACTAGATAAAGGTACACCTTCTTCAGCCCTTTCCAAGCCGTAATCGTAAGGGCCAGTAGCTAGTACAGGTGGTTTGTCAAAATTTTCAAATGCTGGTGGTGAAGTGGTCATCCACTCCAGAGTTAGGGCGTTCCAAGGATTGTTCCCAGCCTTGGGCCCATACATCCAACTCCAAATCACATTGACAATAAAAGGCAATGTGGAAACTGCCAGTATGTAAGAACCGTAGGTACAAATTTCGTTGAGCAAAGCAAACTTGGGATCATACTGGGCAATACGACGGTTCATCCCCATCATTCCCAGCTTGTGCATGGGCAAGAAGGTCATATTCAGACCAACAATTGTCAAGGCAAAATGAATTTTACCCCAAAATTCGTTGACCATTCGTCCCGTCATTTTTGGGAACCAGTGGTAGAAAGCGGCATAGATACCCAAAACACTACCACCGAACAGGACGTAATGCAGGTGGGCAACTACGAAATAGGTGTCGTGGACGTGGATATCAAAAGGCACAGATGCTAACATGACGCCACTGATACCGCCAATTACGAAAGTACCCACAAAGCCTATTGCAAATAGCATGGCGGTGTTGAGGCGGATTTTGCCACCCCACATAGTTGCTAACCAACTAAAAATTTTGATACCAGTAGGCACGGCAATGATCATCGTCGTGATCATGAAAAACATCCGTAACCAACCGGGGATACCACTGGTGAACATGTGGTGCGCCCACACAATTAAACCCAGAAAGCTAATTGCCAAAGAAGAATAGGCGATCGCTTTATAACCAAAAATGGGTTTACGAGAGTGAACGGGGATCACTTCTGAAATCACCCCAAAGAAGGGCAAAATCATGATGTAAACCGCAGGGTGGGAGTAGAACCAGAACATGTGTTGGTAAACAACTGGATCACCACCACCTGTCGGATTAAAAAATGTTGTGCCTACAAATAAGTCGAAGGCCAGCAGAATTAGCCCTGCTGCTAGCACAGGTGTCGACAACAACACCAACGCTGAAGTCGCTAACATTGCCCAGCAGAATAGGGGCATTTGATGGAATCCCATGCCAGGGGTACGCATTTTCAGGAGGGTAACGAGGAAATTAATCGCCCCCAAAATAGAGGATGTACCCAACAGCAGGATACTCATAATCCAGATTCCCTCACCGACCTGGCCTGTCACCAAACTCAAGGGAGGATAAGAAGTCCAACCTGCATCCGGGGCATCGCCTACAGCTAAACTGGCAATTAGCATCAAACCGGCTGGGGGAATGATCCAAAAAGCTAGGGCATTGAGGCGAGGGAATGCCATATCTTTTGCCCCAATCATCAAGGGCATGACATAGTTAGCAAAACCCGCACCCGCAGGCACAATCCACAGGAAAATCATAATTGTGGCGTGCAGCGTAAACAAGCTGTTGTAGACTTCGGGAGTCACAAAATCTACTTCTGGGGTTCGGAGTTCGGTACGTACCAAATCAGCCATCACCCCACCAATACAATAGAAGATGAAGGTGGTGACTAGGTATTGAATACCAATGACTTTGTGGTCAGTGTTAAAGGTAAAGTATTCCCACCATTTTCTGATCCCTGGTTCCTCAGCCTGAGCAGGGATATTAGCTGTTTCTTGTATTTGTGCTTGTGTCATAAGAATTGTTGTTTGTTGGTTGTTGGTGAGTCCAGCCCCCCAAAAAGGCGGTCTCCGTCACGTAGACGCGCAGCGGCTTCCCGTCAGGGTAGGGGGACTGGCGAACCCGAAGGGTCGTTGGTTGTTGGTTGTTCACCACTAACTACTAACCACTAACCACTAACTTTTAACTTTGTGCAATTGATGTAACATTTCTGGCTGAATTCCCATTTCTTGCGTGTATGGGGCAAGATATTGTGCTGGGGATAGTTCCGCAGGGTTCACAGCAACCGCCTGATTGAGAGTTTCAGCACTGGCAACCTGCTGTTCTTGTACCCACTTCTCAAAGGCTTCTGGTTTTTCTACTACTACCTGTGTTCTCATCGCACCGTGGTAAGGCCCACACAGTTCCGCACAAACTACAGCATAAGTACCCTCTGTTTTGGGTGTAAACCGAACCTCTGTTTGCCGACCGGGGATGACATCTTGCTTAAGGCGGAATTCTGGAACCCAGAAAGCATGGATGACATCATTTGCGGACATATTTAGTTTCACTTCCCGTCCGATGGGAACGTGCAATTCACCAGAGGTAATACCTGTGTCTGGGTAGGTGAAAATAAAGGCATACTGTAAACCTGTGACATTAATCACCAGTTCGGGTGGTGTGCCTTGATTTTCCCGACTAGCACCAATGGTAGGAGCAACACTGCCGACACCCGGGGCGTCCTGCTTTTGAGGAATTTGATCAGCATTGTGAACTGCTGCTGTGGCTGGATCTTGCATGGCCTCATCAGATTTTTGCTGATTGAGGTTGGGTTGATCACTAGGAGGTGTATCGGTCAAAGTTGCTGCGATCGCTGCCCCTGGCATTTTCATAGCTTGGGGTGTTCTGGGTGCATCATGAATGGCATGGGGATCAAAGCCACCCATTTCATTGTAGACATCGAAACTGTAGACAGAGATACCGATGACAATAATCGCGGGGATCGCTGTCCAGAGAATTTCTAGTGGCACATTACCATGCACTGGCTGACCATCTGCATCATCACCTGCACGTCGGCGATATTTAAAGGCGGTGTAGATTAAAACGCCTTCAACAATTAAAAATATACCTGTGGATACGGTCATCATTGCATTGAACAGACCATCCACTAAAACAGCTTCATCGGAAGCCTGGGTAGGCAACAAGCCATGATTTTGGCCATACCAGAGGCTGACCAGTGTCAGCACAATGCCGATAAGTAATGTCCAGATTGAACTTGGAATTTTCACGGTTAATAGGGTTAATGACTTTACTACTTGGACAGAACTGCTCACCACTTACTACGGTAGTTCACCCTAAAAGACATGGAGAGTAACAGCGTAAAATTTTATGATTTTTTTTGATTGACTATCCAATCTTCAGTTAGTCTGCGACTTCTACTTTAGCGACCACAGAAAAATATTGCATGTTCTGTGTTTATGACCGCCTGTGGTCAAAATTTTTAGCCAAAAATGGCTAACTCTATCAATTACTGAACATACTGGTGTAAGGAGGCAACAGACACTCTTACAACAGACAACAAGGAAGTTAGAGGTGTACTGATTTTTTTCAAAAATCAAATAGGAATCCTATACATAGCAGATTTATGAAAATTATGCGTGGGCAAACATTTGTGTGAATTTACTTCTTGAGCAAGACTAAATTGGCGTAAGGACTCTTGTTTCCAAATTTTGGAATGCCTAGTAATCAATGCTTTTAATCGGTCTTGAAAAGCTTTGAGCGCCAGAAGCCTATGAGCGCGTCTACAAACTTTTGGTGAAATCCAAAATCTAAAATCCAAAATTGATATCAGACCTTGTTATCGCTGTAAGGCAAGAACCAGCTATAGTTCCTTGACTGCCAAAAGGAGTACATAAATATTTAAGAAAAAATTAGATTTTATCAAAATTGTCAGCGATAAATACCCAAAAACCTGAAAAATCTCTAAAGCTTAGGCTGATTTTAGTAAAGGTGATTCAAAGTATAGATGATATCTGAATATCTAACCTAGAATTTATTACGCTAGGGTGGATATGGGTCAGTACTGATCTATCTTGGAAATTTCATAGCTCACATCAAGCGGACAGAAGGTATCTTTACATGAGCGAATTTGTCCTAGAACAACAAAATTTAGCGGCAGTAGAACAGCAAAATCCCAAGGATAGAATTCGGCGCTGGGTGTGGAGAATGTGTGTAGCCACCTTGATGTTAATGGCGATAGGCAGCGCTACCCGCGTCATGAATGCAGGATTGGCTTGTCCAGACTGGCCTTTATGCTATGGTGAACTAGTACCAACCAAGCAAATGAATTTCCAGGTTTTTCTGGAATGGTTTCATAGATTGGATGCAGCATTAATTGGAGTCAGCGCGATCGCACTTGTGGGTGTATCTTGGTGGAATCGTCGCTGTCTACCCAAGTGGCTACCCTGGGCATCCACATTTGCACTGTTTTTAATTATCTTCCAAGGCGTGTTAGGTGGACTTACTGTTACGCAACTGTTGCGGTTTGATATTGTTACCGCTCACTTGGGAACAGCTTTAGTATTTTTCTCTACTTTACTGGCGATCGGTACTGCACTCACTCCCTACCAAGCAACCGGAACTGTTGGTAAGTTGCCTTGGGTAGGTTTAACCGCCACTATTTTGGTTTATGTGCAGAGTCTCCTCGGTGCTTTAGTAGGTTCTCGCTGGGCATTACACCAATGCTTTGCGGGTTATCAACTTTGTGATGTCATGTACAGCCACATTTTCGGCTTGATTCCACCGACGCTGGCAATATTGACAGTTGTTTTTATGACTTGGCGTACACCAGCACTCCACCCAGCCCTACGCAAACTAGCCAATATGGCTGGTGGGTTATTGATTTTACAATTAATTGTAGGATTTGCCACTTTCAGGTTACATCTGCAAGTTGAGCCACTAACAGTATCTCACCAAGCTATAGGAGCGACATTGCTAGGTATTTTGGTGGTGTTCACTGTTCTTTGTTTACGTGATTGGGTAGCAAATCCCAGTATTAATGCTGAATCTAACACTGAAACTGCCAATCCAATTCCGAATTAAATTCAGTCAAAAGTTATCACTTTTTGATCACTGATCACTGATGACTGATACTCATGGCGGCAGCATACAAATTATTCAAGATTAAGGAAATAGTGCCAAGATGATTGAGACTAATGTCTCGAAGCAGCATGAATCATTTTTACAGGTTCTGCAAAGTTACTACCAGCTAACCAAACCCAGGATTATCCCGTTACTCTTAATTACAACAGCTGGCAGTATGTGGATCGCGGCAAAGGGACAAGTAGACCCGATGCTATTGTTAGTCACTCTCTCTGGTGGCACTTTAGCTGCTGCTAGCGCCCAGACAATTAACTGTATTTATGACCGGGATATAGATTATGAGATGGAGCGTACCCGTCATCGTCCCATCCCTTCTGGTAGAATACAGTCGCGTGATGCTCTGATTTTTGCGATCGCTCTTGCTGTTATTTCCTTTAGCCTATTGTCAGTATTTGCCAACTTGCTAGCTGCCTTGCTAGCAATGGCTGGCATAGTTTTTTATGTGTTAATTTATACTCATTGGCTAAAGCGTCACAGCACCCTCAATATCGTTATTGGTGGAGCAGCAGGAGCAATTCCCACACTGGTAGGTTGGGCTGCTGTTACTGGCAATCTCAGCTGGACAGCATGGTTATTATTTACAATTGTCTTTTTGTGGACACCGCCCCACTTCTGGGCTTTAGCCTTGATGATTCGGGACGATTACGCAAAAGTAGGCGTACCTATGCTACCAGTAGTCGCAGGCAATTCAGCAACTGTGCAACAGATTTGGTGGTATACCTTGCTCACAGTCGCAGCCACATTCATACTAGTTTACCCTTTGCAGCAAACAGGATTTGTTTATGGTGCGATCGCGCTATATTTAGGCGGAGTATTCATTTACAAAGCTTGGCAATTGTTGCGTGATCCAGGCGATCGAAATTTAGCAAGAGGATTATTTCTCTATTCCATTTCTTACATGATGCTATTGTGTCTGGGTATGGTAGTTGATAGTCTTCCTCTTACCCATCATGCAATCAGTTTTGTCGTCAGTCAGTTACATTTGGTGTGAAAGTTAACTGACTGGAAATGAACCGGGTTTTTTTGAAAAACCCGGTTTTTTAAATTATTTAATTGCAGAAAGAGCACGTCCACACACACCAGCAGCTATACCCGCCGAAGCCGTTAAAGAAGGTTGATTCTTAACAACACCAAGAATAGCTGCTAAGAAAAGAGCAAAAAAAGCACTCAACGCCATTTGACGTAAAATACTCATCTTGAATCCTCTAGCAAGATTTTAATAGGGCTGACACTAATTCAATTATCCAATAATTTTGCTTATAAAAATAAAAATTAATTATATAATTATACTAAATCATTCTCGTTACCAAGTTCAACCTGATAACGAGGGTTTGAAGGCTTCGTATCCTGATATTACAAACTAGTGCAAGTTGTCAGAGTTATCGGCGATTAATCGCAGTTTAACAGATTCTGGCTGAACGAAATCTATTTTTTCTTAATGGGTGATTAACGTTGAGCAGCTTTTTTCACCTCTTCGGGCGCTTCGTTACGACCAATTACATCACATGCTCTAGTCCCTCGATACCAGTTATAGCCTTTATAGTCAGTTACAAATCGGTCTTTTGCACATCTGTAGAAAGCTAAAGGTGCTTGTCCTCCTGTAATTTCTTCCGTAATTCTATGATCCAAATCGGTGAGTAAATTGGAGTTTTGTAAATCGACAAATGGCTCAGATGCAATAAAATGATTTGACATGATTGTTAACCTCACTTACAAAATCAGGTAAGCTATTGTCGTTACCAGGTTAGACCTGGTAACGAAGGTTCAGAGGCTTCGCATCCGAATACTACAAACTAGTGCAATTTATCAGTATTTAGTGCTTGCAATAGCCGTAATATTTGTGTCCTTTGAATCCGTAGTATTCTTTGCCCCCGTAGTATTTGCCTCTTCCGTAGTAGCCTTTCCAGTGACCACCAATAATTTGACTAGAGTCAGCAGATTCGATGTGATTCAGATCAGAAATAATCATGAGTTTCTCCTGGGAATTAATTAATGGTAATTGCTGTGATTGCAAGGATATCTGAAAAGTGCTGAGCTACAATTTCTTAGCAGCGATTGTGATTAAATTTTGACTTCTCAGAAATCCTTTTAGCTTCGCTTACAAAATCAGGAGAGCGATAACCTTAATACCTAATATATGTATCTGCTATCAGAGATTCATATGTCTAAAGGTATAACCTACATCGATCAACAGTAGTTCTCTATCTCTAATATTTGACTATGAAATATTTATCTATAAACTTGGAAATTCTAATTTTAAAAATCAATTTATTATCTGTTTTTTTGAAATCAATTGTGATGTTAAAATATGTATTTTTTTTAGCGCAATATTTATCGTGTCAACCCAATTAATCATTTACGACCAGTTGCGAAAATCGTCATATTTTCATACCAAATCTCTTGTTCTGTTGCCATTGCTTCTATTTGTTGACGATACTCTGCGCCAACAATTTGGGCAGCAGCAATGGCAATGATACCTGTGCCAGTTGCTATATCTAATAATTTTTGTCCCTTTTGTAGGTGAACTAACTCTAGTAAAGGCAGAGTGGGACGAATGGTGTAATCGTTGTCGTAACTAGTTCTGCTGTTAAAGAAATTTATTACTTCTTGTTTGTATTGTTGTTCGTATTGGTTGTAGTGCATAAAAATCTTAGGGAAAAACGAACACAGATAAACACAGATGCACACCGATGATGCACACTGATAAGGCTGTAGTTCTACAAAAGTTTGATAGTTAGTTTTGATACTTGAAAAATAGGAGATTTGCTGTCAACTAGAACTAGATTAGCACTTGCTACATAAGTGGCTGAAATTTGTTGATTAGACATCCGCTTGTATTCTGGCTAATGGCAGTATGTCACACATTTCTCTAGACAGAGGTTTCAACTAAGCAGAAACTTTATCCTCAAATCTATACATATAAAAGATGATTAGCATATTTTGAGACTCCCGCCACGAACTGATGGGATTTTGTGGCAAGTCTTTTTACTGACAGCAAACACCGAACAAAGCGCGGGGGTGCTGGATATGGCGATGATAGATAATTTAAAAAGAATTTCTGACACTATCTGGGAAATTCCAGTTTCTTACAAACAGGGAATGCGTGTTCCGGCGCGGATTTATGGAACGGAAAAGTTAATTCAGGAATTGGATGACGCTGTTTATGACCAAGTTACTAATGTGGCTACACTTCCAGGCATAACTAAGTACGCTTTGTGTATGCCTGACGGACATTTTGGTTATGGTTTCCCGATTGGTGGTGTGGCGGCGATGGATGTAGAAGCAGGGGGTGTGATTTCTCCTGGTGGTATTGGTTTTGATATCAATTGTGGGATGCGCTTGATGGTAACAAATTTAACTTATGACCAAGTTAAACCGTATATTCAAAAGTTAGTAGATAGGCTGTACGAAAGGGTTCCTGCTGGGGTCGGAAGCACTGGGTTTGTCAAACTTTCCCGCAATGAGTTTCGGAAAGTAGTGGAAGAAGGCGCGCAATGGTGCATCCGTAATGGTTACGGTTGGGAAGAAGACTTGGAATTGGTAGAAGAAAATGGGTGTATTCAGGGTGCTGATGCTAGCAAAATCAGTGAAAAAGCGATTGATAGGGGTTTTAACCAAATCGGTACTTTGGGGTCTGGGAACCACTATTTGGAAATTCAAGTTGCTCGACCAGAGAATATTTATGACCAGGAATTAGCCCGGAGTTTGGGAATTACTATTCCTAATCAAGTGGTGGTGATGTTTCACTGTGGAAGTCGGGGATTTGGTCATCAGGTAGCAACTGATTATCTGCAAACTTTCCTGAAGGTGATGGAAAGTAAGTACGGGATCAAAATTTTGGATCGAGAATTAGCTTGTGCGCCTTTTAACTCTCCTGAAGGTCAAGCTTATTTTGCAGCGATGAAATGCGGCATTAATATGTCGTTTGCTAATCGTCAAGTGATTTTGCACCGAATTCGGGAAGTTTTCTCGGAAATTTTGGGGCGATCGCCCGAAAATTTAGGTATGCATATGATTTATGATGTCGCCCACAATACCGCTAAACTAGAGCGTCATATGATTGATGGCCAAGAGCGATCGCTCCTTGTCCACCGTAAAGGTGCAACTCGTGCTTTTGCCCCTGGAATGAAAGATGTACCTGAGCGGTACAAAAATATTGGTCAACCAGTGATTATTGGTGGCAGTATGGAAACTGGCTCTTATTTATTAGTGGGTGTACCCAGTGGTGAGCAAACTTTCTTCAGCACAGCTCACGGTAGCGGACGGACAATGAGTCGAGCGAAAGCACGAAAAATCTACCGTGGCGAAAAACTCAAAAAAGAGATGGAAAGTCGAGGTATTTATGTCCGTAGTACCTCTTATTCAGGATTAGCAGAAGAAGCGGGTGGAGCCTACAAAGATATTGATGATGTCATTGAAGCGGCTGAGTTAGCTGGAATCAGCAAGCGGGTAGTCAGGTTGACGCCGATTGGGAATATCAAGGGGTAATGCTAATTAAACCTAATGTGAATTTAAACTATGACAAATATTATCTTTTGGAAATCGAACACAGATAAACACAGATGAACACAGATAAATTATCGGTGTACATCTGTGTTCATCTGTGGTCGTTTCTACCATAAAACAGTTTTTTTGCAAGAATTCTATGAGTTAGTACAACTTAAACGCAAGTTTAGATTTTAGATTTTAGATTCTTATGGCAGTACGTACACCATTAACAGTAATTACCGGGCCTTTGGGAAGCGGTAAAACCACACTCCTGCGTCACATCCTTGACACTTTCCCAAAAAAAATTGCCATTTTGATGAACGAATTTGGTGAAATAGCGATCGATACTAAAATCATTCAAGGTAAAAACGTCCAGATGGCGGATTTAGGTGGTGGTTGTGTTTGCTGTTCGCTACTAGGTGAATTTGAAGCCGCTGTGAATGAAATCATAGATAACGTTGACCCCGATTATATTGTGGTGGAAACAACCGGAGTCGCAGAACCGGATGCTTTAGTTTTTGACATTCAAGAAAGTTTGCACAGAGTAAGGCTAGATGGAGTGATTACGGTTATTGATGCCGATGCCATGATTAAATATCCCTCTGTTGGTCACACAACTCGAATCCAAATTGAAGCAGCGGACACTATTGTTTTAAACAAGGTTGATTTAGTTTCTGAAATGGAATTGCAAACCATTGCGGAAAAGTTAAATTCAATTAACGAAACTGCTGCGATTGTACATACTGTACGGGGTGAAGTAGATCCAGAGTTGCTATTTGGTATTAGTCGAGAAAAAGTACAACCACCACCACAGCACGTTCATCAGCCAGAATTTGAATCATTTAGTTACAGTTCATCCGCTATTTTTAATCGCCAGTGTTTTGAAGAATTTGCTGATAGTTTGGAACCAGAAGTTTACCGCGCCAAAGGATTTGTTAGGTTTTTAGAAGGCGTTTATTTGTTTAATTTTGTAGCTGGACGTTGGGAATTAGATTTATTTTCCCAAGAAGCAACAGAATTAGTTTTTATTGGTAAAAATATAAGGATGATGAAATCAGAAATTATTAACAGATTAAAATTATGTGAACAAAATTTTGTGTATACAAATAATATTGAATCAACCACACCAAAACACAGAGAAAATTGAGATTGAGAATTTTATGTGTTACGAATTTTTGGAAGATGTTGCTACTGCTGATACTGCCTTTTGTGCTTGGGGAGAAGATTTGCAAAAGCTTTTCAAAGCAGCAGGTAATGCCACAATCAATACTATGATTGACAATTTGGATTCGATACAACCAAAAGAAACACGAAATATCAGCTTGGATAATGATGAATTAGATCTCTTGCTATTTAATTTTCTGCAAGAGCTGATTTATTACAAAGACAGTGAACAACTTCTGTTACGAACACAGCAAATTAATTTTGAGGAGAAAGATGGTAAATATCACCTCACTGCTGTACTCCAAGGAGAAAAACTTGACCCTCAACGCCATCAACAGTTGGTAGATGTGAAAGCTGTAACTTTACATCAGTTTCAAGTAGAAAAAATAAATGATGGTTGGAAGGCGATGGTTATTCTTGATATTTAGTTTAAACTGTGAGATAAACACTAAAGATGACACAGCTTTGAACCAAAATTGGAGAGCGATCGCTATGAAAGTTAGTAGTATATTGTGTAGTTGCTTGCCGAATTAGTATCTGGAAGCATTTTTCATTGGAGCGATCGCATAATTCTTCTTAGCAGGACTTAGAAAAAATTAAGCCCTGCTTTACCTTGTTAAATTGCTCAGCAACCACCAGCCCAAGTTATCCATTTATGGGATAAACCAGTGTGCATAATTACCCCACTCATTTCTTTTTCAGTTACGGTTGCTCCAGTTATATTGACACCATTGAGTTCTGCTTCATTCAAATTTGTTTCAATCAGATTTGCTTGATTAAGATTGGCTCCACTTAAATCCGCACCACTCAATTCTGCTTCACTCAAATTTGCCTTCGTTAAGTTAGCTCTAATTAAATTTGCACCTCGCAAATCTGCACGACTTAAATTAGTTCCCTCAAGGTTAGCATTAATTAAGTCTGCTCCAATCAAGTTAATCTCGCTCAAATTTGCACCGTTCAAATCTGCTCTGGTTAAATCTGCATCCGTCAGATTTGCTCGACTAAAATTACACCCGCTTAAATTAGCTTGGCTGAGATCTGCTCCACTCAAATCTGCTCCACAAAAATTTGCCCCACTCAAATCTACTTCACGAAGGTTTACTTTATGGAGATTCACACCGACAAAATCCCGTTCTCCTGTTTCATATCGGCTTAGGAGTATATTAAAGTCCATATTATCCGCCTCGCAATATTTACAAGTGAGCAAGTTGAGTTTTGAGTTTCACTCCATCCAAACCACACAAGTATTGATTTGATAGCAACTGAAATTATGATTGCTATATCTTGTTCTATTATTTTGCTAGAGTTTTTCGCTCATGACACACTTGCTTAATGGAAATATGCATACCCCTTTACAAATCAGTTAACAGTTGACAGTTAACAGTGAACAATTAGCCATTAGATTTAATAACTGATAACTTTCCCCTCCTACTTCATAATTCATAATTTATAATTCATGATTCTTAAAATTTCAAAATATCAATTAGCTTTTGCTTAATTACCTCACTCACGATTTGATTTCCTTGTAGATTGAGATGGATGTGGTCGTGATATAGAGTTTTTGGGTTTTTGGTAGTATTGAATTTCGGTAGAAAATCTATATATGCTATTTGCTGGGTTTTGGTAAATTCACTAAGACGTTGACGTGCTTTAACCTCATAATCGCGGGAACCGGGTGAACCGATTTCGCGTAATAAGGGAGTCATGACGAGTAAAAACTGGCTATTGTTTTGACGCGTTAACGCTTGAATTTTCCCAATAGCTTCCAAATTTCTACCAACGCGATCGCCACCTTCTTTGTGTATTGCTTCTAGTTCTGGTATCGGCTGGGGCTTAAAAATATAATTTCGCAACACCTCCACCAATGCTAAAGGGGGTTTGCGATCTGGATAGTTGCGATCGCGTCCCACTGGTAAAGATGTGGGAGCAGTAGCAAATAAATCATCGGTATTAATTATTAACACTACCACCTGAGCGTTAAAACTACCAAATTTCTCTAAATATGCTAATTCATTTCTCGGTCCCCAGGAATTAGCTGAAGCATTTAATACTTCAATTTTTTGGTAATTACTAATATTTGTTGCTCTTAAAGAACCTTGAATCAGACTAGAAATAGTATTATCCTGATCTGTCCACCAACCACCGTTAGCGATTGAATCTCCTAACAACAACACCCGCAGCGTAGAAGAGGGAGGCGTCTGTTCGATTGCTTCACTTCGCATGGAGTATTGATTAATTTCAATGCGATGACCATAACGACGGGTGCGCTGATTAGGAGCTAGTAAATAGCCAATTTGCTCGTCCGCAATATAAGTTAAGGGATTACCAAAACCAAAAAGCGATCGCATCCCTATTTCCATAGCCACAAACAAACCCAATAGCAAAGTTAAAATAATTACTAGTGTTTCTTTCACCTGTAAATGCCTGAGAAACGAAATAGTACTGTACTGATGTTTATTCCTTGGTAGAAACAACCATCTTTTAGCAACAAACAACAATTACATTTATTGTTATAACTTATACTATATATTAAGTATTTTTGTATAAAAGTCGCTAGTATTTCTTTTGAAATAAGTAATATTGGTGATGTTAAATTTACAAAGCTTAAACAAAATATTAGTTAAGAATCTCATATCAATTGCGAACGGAAAGATTACAATCGAGACGGAAAAACCAGTCCTGTAATACGAGGAGAATTGCAAAGCCATGTCCGATTTAAATCGAGGAATCATGAAATTTGACGGGGCAGACTCCCCAAAAGTAGTCACTATTTCCACCATAGTACTTTTAGGAGCGATCGCCGGTCTGATTATTTGGGCACTACAAGCAGCCTATGCAGTAAACTAATTTCAGTAGCGGCACAAAAATTAGGCCAATTAAAATATATTTATTCAGCTAAATCAACTTATTTTTCCTTGGTGTCTTGGAGACTTGGTGGTTCAAAAAATAGTCACAAACCACCAAGACACTAACACTTGTACGACTCACAACTTGAATAGTTATCGGTTATATCCCTTGCTTGGGTAACACTCGCCCCCTACCCCTCTCCTTGGTAAGGAGAGGGGTATCCGATAGGACGGGGTGAGGTTTTTCATGGCAAAGCTTGTGAAACTAGTTTCATCGTGACTGCCCCTTGCCTTCATGAAGTATTAAGAAAAAGTCCTGACATATACTAAAATTTTGACATTTGAGATTTTAGATTTGAAGAGGAATCTAAAATCCAAAATCCAAAATGCTTGAACTCTGGGGTGTCTTAGTTATTGTCGTTGTCTGCCCACTACTGGGTGCATTACCTTTAATTGCCTGGATTACACAAGCTCTGACAGGGCGGCAATTGGCGGAAGTCGGTACTGGCAACATAGGAGTATCGGCTGCTTTTTACCATGGTGGCACATTTGTAGGAATTTTGGCAGTCTTATCAGAGGCTGCTAAGGGAATTGCTGCTGTCTTGATTGCTCGTGCTTTTTTCCCAGATGGTTCGGCTTGGGAATTGGTAGCTTTAATTGCTCTGGTGATGGGCAGATACTCGATGGGTAGAGGTGCAGGTACTACAAATGTTGTCTGGGGATTTACAGTACACGATCCACTCGCAGCAGGATTTATATTTTTAGTGACAGGTGTCAGCTTTACGATTTTGCGCGATCGCCGATTAGCAAAATACCTAGTTCTGATTATGGTTCCGATCATTGTGGGAATTTTGCATATGGAAGATCTATTTATGATCATGGCTGCTGCTGGGTTGGCTGCTTTACTAGGCTGGATTTACAAACAAATACCTGATGACTTGAATCTTCCAGATCAAGATGCAAAACCCGATTCCCAAGCAGTGTTGCAGTTTTTACGCGGCGATCAAAGTATTCTTTCTCTAGACGATGAATTAGATGCTGCGATTGTGGGGAATAAGGCAGCAAAATTATCTCAGATGAAACGCTGGGGTTATCCTGTGCCTAAGGGATGGGTACTAATGCCTTATGAAGATCCCCAAAAGTTGATTAACTTCTTGCAACCATCAGAATTATGTCCCTTGGTGGTGCGCTCTTCGGCGATTGGTGAAGACTCAGAACAAGCTTCTGGCGCAGGACAGTACGAAACAGTTTTAAATGTTACCACCAAAGAAGGTTTGGAAAATGCGATCGCTAAAGTCCAAGCTTCCTACAACGAACCCCTAGCAGTTCAATACCGACGCGATCGCAACGTTACAGATACAGCGATCGCAGTACTGGTTCAGCAACAAGTCCAATCAGTGTATTCTGGCGTAGCGTTTAGCCGCGATCCCATGACACAAGAACAGGATGCAGTCGTGATTGAAGCTTTACCAGGAAGCGCTGCGCAAGTTGTCTCTGGACGTGTGACACCAGAACAATACCGCGCTTTTGTTGTTGATACAGAAAATTTGGCACTGATTCAGCTAGAAGGACAAGGACGAGTACCAGCAGCATTAATTAAACAAGTAGCATACTTAGCTCGACGTCTAGAAGACCGTTATCACGGTGTCCCCCAAGATATTGAATGGAGTTACGACGGGCAAACTCTGTGGGTACTGCAAACTCGCCCAATTAGTACTTTATTGCCAATCTGGACACGTAAAATCGCCGCCGAAGTTATTCCTGGGTTAATTCGCCCCTTAACTTGGTCGATTAATCGTCCTTTAACTTGTGGTGTGTGGGGTGCAATTTTTGCTCTTGTCTTGGGTGAAAAAGCTGTGGGATTAAATTTTAATGAAACAGCGACATTGCATTATTCTCATGCTTATTTTAATGCCACTCTTTTAGGACAGATATTCCGGCGTATGGGATTACCCCCGGAAAGTCTGGAGTTTTTAACGCGGGGAGAAAAGTTAAGCAAACCACCTTTAAACTCTACATGGGAAAATTTGCCTGGATTGCTGCGGTTGTTAATGCGGGAGTTGTGGTTAGAGAGGGAATTTAAGCGGGATTATCGTAAGCATTTTGCCCCTGGTTTATCGCGCTTGTCTTCAGAATCACCAGAGGAACTAGATCCATCGCAACTGTTAGCGAGAATTGACTATATTTTAGATTTACTGCACCATGCCACCTTCTACAGTATTATGGCTCCCTTGAGTGCAGCCATGCGTCAAGCGATATTTAAAGTCAAAGATAGCAAATTAGATAACAGTCTCACACCAGAAGTAGCAGCATTGCGATCGCTGCAAGAATTAGCCGCCAAAGCCAAGCAGCAATTCCCACGCTTCAAACCAAATACTGTGTTTGAGGAGATGTCCCAGTCTGAGTCAGGACAAGCAATTCTGGCTGAGTTTGACCAATTGCTACAACGTTATGGTTATTTGAGTGAAGTAGGGACTGATATTGCTGTTCCCACCTGGAAGGAAGAACCTCAAGTAGTAAAGCAGTTATTGGTGCAGTTCATGCAGGGAGATGAACCGCCAAGACGCCAAGAACGCCAAGGAAAAAGAAATAAAGGTTTTGTCCAAGGGCGTGTGGATTTGAAAGGGCGAGTCACAGAAGTTTATTCTCAGTTATTAGCTTATTTGCGGTGGTCGTTTGTGGCGTTGGAACAGATTTGGTTAAATTCAAGTTTGTTGAGTGAAACTGGAGATATCTTTTTTCTGGAATTTGCCGAAATTCGGCGTTTGATTGAGGGGATTGACACAGATTTGGTGGAGCAGTTAGCTGAGATCATCAAATTGAGGCGATCGCAACTTGTGGAACATGCTCAAATTAATCCAGTGCCAATGTTAGTTTACGGCAATACTCCCCCGGCTTTACCTCTGCGAATTGCTCCTCTGTCTCCGGATCACACATTACAAGGTATCGCCGCCAGTCCCGGACAAGCGGTAGGACGGGTGAGGGTGTTGCGAAATTTACAATCAATTCCAGAGATTGACAAGGAAATAATTTTAGTAGTTCCTTATACAGATTCTGGTTGGGCTCCTCTACTAGTCAGAGCAGGAGGATTGATTTCCGAGGCTGGTGGTAGGCTTTCCCACGGAGCTATCCTGGCGCGCGAGTATGGTATCCCAGCAATTATGGATGTACGCAACGCTACCTGGATTTTACAGGATGGTCAAAAAGTACGCATTGATGGTACTAGGGGTATTGTGGAAATATCTAACGACCTCAGACCAGAATGAAAATTGTATCCCTGAAGGAAATACCACAAGAGCCTGTTTCTCATAATCCTGAAATCAAAAAACAAGTGATGTTACGGCTTGGTGAATTACCTGGTTTAACCAACTTTTCCCAAGCACGTTTTTCCCCCGGACAAACAGCCTCAGCACACGCACACGATGATATGTGTGAAGTATTTTTTGTTGAGGCTGGTTCAGGGATCATCCGTATCAATAATCAAGAATATCCCCTACTACCAGGAACCTGCGTCGCTGTAGAAGCAACAGAAACACACGAAATAGTCAATAATGGTACGACGGAATTAGTTCTTACTTACTTTGGTTTGCGAGCCTAGAGGGAGGTGGGGAGGTGGGGAGAAAATAATTCAAAATTAGGAAGAGAGTAGAAGAGTGTGAGGAGTTTGAGGAGAAAATAATTCAAAATTCAAAACTAAGAATTTTTTTGACTTTTGACCTTTGACCTTGATATGCCTGTAAGAGATATTTATCATGATGCTGTTAAGAATGCCTTAATTCAAGAAGGTTGGATAATTACAGATGATCCCCTACATTTAAAGTGGGGTCAAAAAGATATGTATGTAGATTTAGGAGCCAAACAACTTTTAGCCGCAGAACAAGGAACTAAAAAAATAGCTGTAGAAATTAAAAGTTTTGTCAGTCCCTCAGAAATGGCAGACCTCAAAGATGCTATTGGGGGATTCATTATGTATCGTGCTGTTATCCAACGCCTGGAACCAGAAAGAAAATTATATTTGGCAGTACGTGACAGTGTATTTACAGCTTTGTTTGAAGAACCAATTGGTACACTTTTAATAGAAACTGAGAATCTCAATTTACTCGTTTTTAATCCAGAGACTGAGAGGATTATTCAATGGATACCTTAGATAATTATCGACACATTATCAAGGAGGTATTAGTACCCTACACACAAATACCTTATTCCTACGCAGATATTAAATGTAAAGCAGTCTTTGATACCGAAAATGACAGCTATTTGCTAGTAACTCTTGGCTGGGATGGTGTCAAGCGAATTCACGGTTGCTTAGTTCATATTGACATTATTGATGGCAAAATTTGGGTGCAACGGGATGACACAGAAGATGGCGTGACCTATGAACTAGTAGCAGCAGGCATTCCCAAAGATAAAATTGTCTTAGGATTTTACCCGCCTAATGTCAGGCAACACACGGGATATGCTGTTGCCTAAGTTTGAAAATATACTATAGTCTCTTTAAGCAGTAAATAGTGATAACTCTCTGGCGGTATGTAGTGTAGCAGGGAGTTGAACTGGCAAAAAAGTTGTTAAAACAGCGTAAAAATTTAATTTCAGAGATTGCATTCCAGTGCGGCTTCAACAGTCAGAGCCACTTTACACAACAATTTCGTCAAATGACAGGAGTCACACCTAAGATGTATTGAGAGTGTTGAAGTTTGAAGCTTGGTTGTTGTTAGTCTAGGCTTGTTAGTCTAGAAACATCTGTACTTAGTACAGCAATTTTGATCCGAAAGAGGGGAACTATGCCACATACAATTGTTACTGATGTCTGTGAAGGTGTTGCGGATTGCGTAGACGCCTGTCCAGTGGCTTGTATCCATGATGGCCCAGGCAAAAATGTCAAAGGCACTGATTGGTACTGGATTGATTTCGCTACCTGTATTGACTGCGGCATATGTATCCAAGTTTGCCCAGTTGAAGGTGCGATCATTCCAGAAGAAAGACCCGAATTGCAAAAAACCCCATTATAGTCCATGGTCAATAGTCAAGAGTCAAGAGCCAATAGTTATTTTTGACTTGACTATTGACTAAATATTATTAATCACTAACTACTAACTAATGACTACTAACTACTTATTAGAAGTTAATAATGTCCACGCTGGATATATTAAAGATGTTGATATTCTGCAAGGTGTAAATTTCTGCGTTTCTCCTGGGGAATTAGTGACGGTGATTGGCCCTAACGGTGCAGGTAAATCAACTTTAGCAAAAACCATTTTTGGGTTATTGACACCCCATACAGGCACAATCACTTTTAAAGGAGAAAACATCACCGGATTAAAATCGAACCAAATCGTACAGCGAGGGATGTGTTACGTACCGCAAATCGCTAATGTTTTTCCTTCCTTAACAGTAGAAGAAAATTTAGAAATGGGCGCTTTTGTCCGTGATGTTTCTCTTCAACCACTCAAAGACAAAATATTTGCTATGTTTCCCAGGCTACGCGATCGCCGTCGTCAACGCGCTGGTACACTCTCCGGTGGCGAACGTCAGATGTTAGCAATGGGCAAAGCCTTGATGTTAGAACCCAGTCTACTGCTTTTAGATGAGCCTTCCGCCGCCCTATCTCCGATTTTAGTCACTCAGGTATTTGAACAAATTCAAGAAATTAACCGGGGAGGTACAGCTATAGTTTTAGTAGAACAAAACGCTCGCAAAGCCTTAGAAATGGCACACCGGGGTTGTGTACTCGAATCTGGACGCGATGCTATCACAGGCCCTGGTCGAGAATTATTGAATGATCCTAAAGTTGGGGAACTGTATTTAGGAGCAGGTAAAAGACATTAAGGGAAAGAAACTGTAACTAACCAATATTTGAGGAGAAAACGGAAATTCAGTTCCCTCCCCTTTGCAAAGGGCTGTATTAATTATTCCAAACAACCAGCAACTAACAACCAACAACAAGTCCTTAATGTCTTTCCTTATCAATTTCTCCCTCAAATGGTTGTACACCTGTTTCTGGATAATTGTCATCTCTAGGAGTAAAAATTCTTACAACTCCACCGTAGATGTAACGAACAACTTTTTGAGGAGTTTCTATAATTCGTTGCCAAATTCCACTTTTGTTTGTTGTGTTAGTCATAAAATCTTCTCCGGAGTTGTTTAAAAAACTTTTAATGAATCTCTCAAGATTTTTTTAATTAGCGCCAACTTCAGCAGCAGCACGAGTATGCATAGTATCTTGTAAGTGTTCTTGGTGCTGACGCTCTTTTGTCATTGCTTCTCGCGCCGCCTCTTGTACGCCGAGATCAAGTTTTACTACTTTGCGTTTAGCTGCTTCGACTTTGGGAAGGGTGAGCGTCAAAACACCATTTTTAAATTCAGCTTTGACTTGCTCGTTTTTGATAGAAACTGGTAGAGGTATTATCCGTTGAAACTGTCCATAACGAAACTCAGACCAGATAAAACTTTTGTCTTGTTCTTGTTTTTCTTGTTGATATTCTCCAGCAATTGCAACTACATCTGTGCTGACTTCCACATCTAAATCTTTAGCTTCCATACCTGGAACTTCAGCTTTGAGGATAATGTCTGTGTCAGTTTCTGTCAGTTCAACTGCTGGAGTCCAAGTTGCATTTAATTTTGTAAATAAACTTTCATGTCCTTGACCATGCATCCATTCATCAAACAGATGATTGATCTGTTGACGTATAGTATCAATTTCTCTTAAAGGTTGCCAACGAATTAAAGACATATCCTCTCCCCCTATTACAACTAATAATTCTTTTTGTTTCCAGACTTGTAATAATCGTCTCTACTTTCAGAGTAGGAAAAGAATATGAGGAACTTGTGAAGATGTTCAAAAGTTACGAATGATAAATTATGAATAATAAATTATGAATTACGTCTAATGTGAATTAACAAAGGCGCTAATAGATCATGGGAAATACTCAACAAACCAATGACCACCCAACCACCCATGAAAGATCCATCTGTGTTATCTGTGTTTATCGGTGTGTATCGGTGGTCGATTTCTAAAAAAACGTTTTTTACCAGGCGCCAAGAATATTGCGTCTCCATATTCAATTCACATCAGGCGTGAATT
>NZ_MRCA01000018.1:0-84228 GCF_001904645.1 Fischerella major NIES-592
ATAAAGCACCTGGCGTCCAAGACTGCGACCCCCTCACCGCTACCGCGTCTACACACTCCTCACACCGCCAATCACCTACTACTTCGGCACCTGCAACCCCCGGCGCTCAAGAATTTGCCGCACCTCTGGACTAGGAGTATAGCTGTAGCCATAAGATGATTTCTCAGAATCATCCATAATTTGAGGTGTAAGTAATACAACTACCTCATTGCGCTGATTCTGTTTGTTTGTACTTCTAAATAGTGAACCAATCAAGGGAATATCACCTAAAATAGGAATCTTGGAGACAGTTGTCCTGTCTGTGTCTTGAATGATGCCACTGAGAATTAAGGTCTGCCCATCACGCAGGCGAATTAAACCGGAATTAAGCGACCTTTGAGAAACTAAGAATATTTGCTGGCTACCTGTACCTAAATTAAGGTTAGTAGCAGCTTGAGGTGCTTTGACAGTAGGAGCCACCGAGAGAGAGACAAATCCATTGTCATCAATCCGATCAACTTTGATAGCTAGGGTTAAACCCACATCTTCTTTCTCTGCTGTAACTGTTTGTGTAGAACTGCCGTCACCTCGTGTAATTTCGTTCTTAATATTTCCCACTACTTGTTGAGTCAAGTTGACATTAGCTGTTTGACCTTCTTGCACAATCAAAGTCGGGTCAGTCAAAATTTTGGCGTTACCACTTTGTACCTGAGATTGCAAACTGAGGAGAAAACGTTTGGGGAACTGGTACAAAGAAGGCAGAGCAGATGTTACTGTTCCTGTACTGCCAGGGGAAACACTGATGGTACCCTCTGCATCAACAGTAATCACATCATTTGTGCCACGGTCAACGTTGGTAATACCTGGTTGTAATGGGTTAGTTGAAGATGGTGGGATTGGTTGATAAGTTGTAGCATCTCTGTTGGGTAATACTGTTGCAGAACCAGGTTGGACAGTAACTCCACCAATTGTAATGGGATTTGAAGATTGGTTAACTATTGTTGTACCCGAACCTCCACCTGGAATAATTAACTCGTTATTTACATCCAAGAAGGGTGTTCCTGTAATTGGGTTGCTGGTTACAGGCGTACTACTCACACTAGTTCTTGCTTCTGCACTAGTAGCTGGTCTAGAACCGCCAAAATTTAAAGCTGCTGCACCGCCGTCATTGACGAAAAAGTTATTGCCAATACCAAAGGAAAAGCTGGTGTTAAAGTCTTTAGTATTTAAAAGGTTAACATCAATAATTTTGACATTAACTGCTACTTGCCGACGGCGTACATCTAGTTGAGTAAGTTGAGCCATTGCAATTTCAACTAATCTTGGTGGCCCAATCAAAGTCAAAGAATTTGTCCGCTCATCTCCGAGTGCCTGCAAACCTCTAAGTAAAGGTTTAGAATCCTGAAAATCTATGCGTTGAGTTTCAACTCTTGTTTCTGTAGTGGTCTGAGTTTGAGTAATCGGAGCAACTCCATTACCCACAGGAACAGCACTGACATTAGTGACTTGGCGTTCGCGGTTAACGGCACTTTCTGCACCTAAGGAGACCAAAAAGTTGAGAGCAGTCCCCACTGTTACCTGATTCAGTCGCAAGTTCCGCATGACGACATCACGAGTGGAATTGGGAAGTCTAGGCCCCACAAAAACTGTACGACCACTACGGTTTGCTTCCAAACCACTCAGACGCAAGACATAGTTGAACACATCCTGTACAGGTTCGTTTTCTATATCCAAAGAAATTGTTTGTCCAGTAGTTTGTCCCCCTTGTCCTCCAGTTGTTTCTGTTCCTGAATAAGCCAAATTCAAACTAGCAGCACGAGCCAACAATGATAATACTTCTCTGACTGGTGCATCTCGCAGCACAAGCCGGGGTACACGTTCTTGAGATCCTAAGTCAACGCTGCTCGGAGAAGCATCAATATTAGAAATGGCAATATCTCCTACTGGTGGTGCAACAGCTCTAGGTAAGAAAGGCGGAGCTTGGGTTTGGACTTGTCCTGGGCCAGCTGTTTGCGCTGGTGTGCCGTCAATACTGACTTGTGGGTTCGGAACAACAGGCGGAACTGATGGACTGAGGTTAGGAGTCGTTGCTTGGGGAGGTGTGGATGCTGATGCTGTGGTTCCTGTACTGGGAGTTAAGCCAAGAGTAATGTCGTTTGTTCCACGCATCAAAGGCTGAGTATTAGGAGCACTGTCAGTACCAATTGCCAATACTCTGATGCTATTGGTATCTAGTTGAGTCACCTCAATCGAGGCAATTCCTGGAATGGGATTATCTTTGCGGAAACTATTACCTTTGGGTAAACGTAGTTGAGTGTTGATAATATCTGCAACTAAAGTTTTGCCCCTCTGGATCGTAAAAATTTGCGGTCGAGAGCCAGAAGAAGTTTTTAAAACAACATTCACTCCGCCATTGACATTTTTTAGCTGCACATCTGTAATTTGAGTAACCTGTGCTTTAACTGGTTGAGCAGCTAAAAAAACTATTGTACTAGCACCTAATATAAAAAAATCTAAACCTTTACCGTGAAGCTGTCTCACAGTTCATTCCTCACATTTCACCAATTTTTTTGACTATTTTTGCGACCAATTTCTTGGTATTTATACGTAAGTGCGATCGCTGCTAATTGTGTTTATAGTTTGTATATTTCCCAAAAATTCTGCTGAGATATCACAGTGTCACTAAATTAAGTGGTTAGTAGTTAGTGGTTAGTAGTTAGTAGTTATTCCCCTACTTCTCACACTCCACCCTTACGGGAAGCCGCTACGCGTCTACACACCCCACCCTTACGGGAAGCCCTCCGGGTACTCTTCGAGAAGCCGGGCGAAGCCCGTCTACGGGGGTTCGCAATCGTGACGGAAAGCGGAGCCAGTGCGGTGGTGAGACAGCGCGGTCTTGGGGGTTTCCCCCATGAGCGACTGTCGAAAGGGTCTCCCGGCATAAAGCACCTGGCGTCCAAGACTGCGACCCCCTCACCGCTACCGCGTCTACACACCCCACCCTTACGGGAAGCCGCTACGCGTCTACACACTGCTCACCACCCCATCACTTCTTCAGTGCTGCTTGAAGGGCTGCGATATCTTCTGGAGTCATTGGCATCAGCGCCTGTAATTGAAAAGATGTAGAAATAGGTGCTGGTCCTATCCGCAATAGCGTTTTGCCTGGTTCTGAAGCTGGTTGGGGAGCTAAGGTAGATTGATAGTCTTTCACTATCAATAAAGGCTGCAAACGCTCAATATTGCGGAGTATTGATTGCGTTTGTTCATAAGTTGCGATAATTTCCACATTCACACTTCTACGTTTCAGTTTGCCGTCTACTTGTTTCCCTAAAGAACCATCATTAATTGGTTCAGCTTTATCTGAAACTGGTACAAATTTCCTCAGTTCGGCTCTGGTAGCATTGATAGCAACTGTGGCGTTGTTAGACTCTACTAAACGATTCAAGTCCAGCAGTAAGGTGTCTAAGGTTTTCTCATTCGCAAACAAACCTAAAACTTGGGTTTGTTGCTGTTTGGCATCTGCGAGTTCCTGTTTGACTTTATCCATCTGTTTGATGGTGGCTTTCTTTTGGTCAACTTGTCCTTGTAGTTCACTTTGTTTAGCTTGGTTTTGTCCAAAGGTTTCCCAAGTCGGCATGACTAAGTTGAACAACATGTAAAGCGCGCCAGCAAATCCCAACACCCCTACTAAGATGCCTATAACTTTGGGTGTAAAGCTAATACCAAAGACAACGGGATAGGCTGATGCAGCCTCTAGTAATTCCCCATCTTCCACAAAATTAATATCTTGACTCAGCGTCATTTTTGAATGACTCCTGTTTTTTGCAAACTGCGAATACGTGCGACTAATCCCACTGTGCCTTTTTGTTCTAATTCTCTGATGAGATCCGAAGCTGGAATGTCGCTGAGAGTAGTTTGAATAGTGTATTTGGCTACTTTTGGAGGTTTAATGACTACACCTGTTTGAGTACCAGGATTTTTTACTGGTGCATCTACTAGTTCTGTGGAAATAATTTTGACATCACTAGCTTTAAAGAAACGAGATTGTTGCAAACTAAGCACAAAATCATTGACATCATTAAAAGAGCGAGCTAAACCAGTAATTTCTACTCCCCCGGCGGGATTTGGTGGTGGCTGTCCCTCGGCTGCGACAGCAGGTGCTATTTGCTTGACATTTTCTATTTGTACTGTAGCTGGAATGCGATCGCGCAAATCTTGTAACATTGCAGACCAAGGACGAATCTGATCAAATACAGCCACTAAAGATTGAGTTTCCGCCTTAACTTTATTGGTTTCTTCCTTAATCTTGTTAATACTACCGATTTGGGCATCTAAGCTTTTGCTCTCCTCTTCCAGCTGTGCAACTATTTGCTCCAACTCAGCATTTTTTGCTTGCAAAAGCCACCAACCAGTTGCTACAAAAGCCGGAAAAATAACACCAATCGCCACTCCAATAAACACAGGTGCTAAGTTTCCTGTTTTAATCGCTACTTTTACCTTTTTTTCACTATTTTTCGCAAAATTTGGCCGATCATTGAGAAAATTAATATCTAAACTATACATTTTTCGTCATTTGTAATTGGTTAGTAGTTAGTGGTTAGTGGTTAGTGGTTAGTTGTTAGTAGTTAGTGGTTAGTTGTTAATGGTTAGTTGTTAGTAGTTAGTAGTTGGTGGTTAGTGTTAATGGCTTACTACTCCTCACACTCCACCCTTACGGGAAGCCGCTACGCGTCTACACACCCCACCCTTACGGGAAGCCCTCCGGGTACTCTTCGAGAAGCCGGGCTTCGCCCGTCTACGGGGGTTCGCAATCGTGACGGAAAGTGGAGCCAGTGCGGTGGTGAGACAGCGCGGTCTTGGGGGTTTCCCCCATGAGCGACTGTCGAAAGGGTCTCCCGGCATAAAGCACCTGGCGTCCAAGACTGCGACCCCCTCACCGCTACCGCGTCTACACACCCCTCACACCTCCCGCATCCCAAGACCCAGCACTATCCCCAACCCAGGACGTTGCACACTGGGAAACTTTTCTTCGTCAACTTGCAAAGACAAAGATCCTATCGGGTCTATTTGGGAGGTCGGTAAACTCAATCTTTGTGTGAAGAACTCATCTAACTGTGCCAATCCTCCACCCGGACCTGACAAGAAAATTTGTGCTACCTCTAAATTTTCAGTTTGGTTGAGATAAAAATCGATGGAACGGCGTAGTTCATCTGTCAGTTCTCCCAACACCCGCATCATTGCTGCGACACCAGAATTAGCTTCGGTGACACCCGTTTTTGCGCCTTCCATAGTATTGAGAGGAATACTCATCCCCTGCAATAATTCCATATCTCGTGATGCAGGTAAACTCATTGCTCTGGCCAGTGCCATTTGCATTTGATAAGTTCCCAAGGGGACTGTCCGTGAAAATTGTGGTACTCCGTTGACAATAATGGCAATTTCTGTACTGTCGAATTCTATATCGACTAAAACTGCTGCTTCCTGTGGCCCGTATTGCCGCAACTGGTCACGAATTGTCCGAATCAGTGCAAAAGAATTGATTTCTAAGACATCAATTTGTAACCCTGCCTGCTCGAATGTATTTATGTAGGTATCAGTAATTTCCTTGCGAGTTGCAACCAGTAGCACTTGTACTTTTTCAATCCCATCTTCATCTATAAAGTACCCAAGTTTCTGATAATCTACATCAGCTTCTTCACGAGGATAGGGTAAATATAAGCTTGCTTCATGGTTTAACACCATCTCGCGTAGCTCTTGATCATCTAATTCTGATGGAACGGGTATCAGGCGCACAATTGAATCTCGTCCTGTGACAGCAGTGGCAACCCGAGAAGCTTTTATTTTACTCTCTGTGAGTGCCTGCTGAATGATTTGTGCCATTGCTGGAGGATCAGCAATTTGACCATCAACAAAAACACCTTCTGGAACCGGTACTGATGTTAAAGCGTCTAGTTTCAGACCTTGGCGTTGTTTGCGTAAACGAGCGACCTTGACGCATTGTGGCGCCAGTTCGATGCCAATTCCACTTCTAGATTTGCTAAACAGATTATTGATGCTTTTAACCACTGTTTTGTCCGCATGAATGCTAAATTGAAAAGTTTAAATATTAAAAGTCAATTGTTAAGAGTCGTGACCATTGACAATTGACCACTCATCAACTTTTCACCCTGATTTAACTGAAAAACTATAAGCACAATGATTCAAGTTCAAAAATTCAAAAGATTAACTATTTGGGCGTTAGTTGGCTTACTGACAAGTTGGATTGTCAGCTGCAGTACAGGTAACGTTAACCCAAGCACAAAACAGGCATCTTCAGGAGCGGCAAAAATTGAGTTTTGGACTATGCAACTCAAACCTCAATTTACCGACTACTTCCAAAGCCTAATTGCGACTTTTGAATCGCAAAATCCAGGTGTAAAAGTTAACTGGGTGGATATACCTTGGGCGGAAATGGAAAACAAAATTTTAACAGCTGTCTCCGCAAAAACGCCACCTGATGTTGTGAACCTAAATCCGGATTTTGCATCTCAGTTAGCAAGTAGAAATGCTTGGTTAGACTTGGATACAAAAGTCCCAAATAACGTACGCTCTTCATATTTACCGAATATATGGAAAGCTAGCACACTGAATGGTAAGAGTTTTGGAATACCCTGGTATCTCACCACACGGCTAACTATTTATAACACTGATTTATTAAAACAGGCAGGTATCAATAAGCCACCTGCTACTTATACTGAATTGGCACAGGTAGCTCAACAAATTAAAGATAAAACTGGTAAGTATGCCTTTTTTGTCACTTTTGTTCCGCAAGATTCTGGTGAAGTTTTAGAATCTTTTGTGCAAATGGGAGTCACCCTAGTAGATGCCGAAGGAAAAGCTGCTTTTAACTCTCCGCAAGGTAAAGCAGCATTTCAGTATTGGATAGATCTTTATAAAAAAGGGTTACTTCCCAAAGAAGTATTGACACAAGGGCATCGTCATGCTATAGAGTTATATCAATCTGGAGAAACGGCGTTACTAGCTTCAGGTCCGGAATTTCTCAAACAGATAGCTAATAATGCACCTGCGATCGCTAAAGCTTCTGCGATCGCACCTCAAATTACTGGTGACACGGGTAAGAAAAATGTCGCTGTGATGAACGTAGTTATTCCTCGTGACACAAAGCAACCAGATGCTGCTGTCAAATTTGCGCTGTTTCTAACCAATGATGAAAATCAGTTAGCTTTTGCGAAACAAGCAAATGTCCTACCATCCACAGTCAAGGCTTTATCTGATAGCTATTTCAAGAATGTATCAGCAAATGCCTCAACAATAGATAAAGCTAGGGCAATTAGCGCTAGTCAAATGCAACAAGCAGAAGTTCTAACCCCTACTTTGAAAAATTTCAATATTCTGCAAAAGGCTATTTATGAAAACCTGCAAGCAGCAATGTTAGATGAGAAGACTGTGGATAAAGCTGTAGAAGATGCAGCACAGGAGTGGAATAGCCGTATTTAATAGTCAATGGCCATCTGATTTTGGATTTTGGATTTTGAATTACTCCCACAGAGAAATCTACTTTCTTGTACCATCAAGGAATTATAGGTCATAGATATGTAAAAGTCATTTTGTTTAGAAGCATTCAAATCCTGATTTTGCGAATTTTACCGCCTTGGAATAAATTCCAAGGCCAATAGCTAAAGTCATTTTTAACTGACTGAAATCAAGACAAATTTAGCTTGAACCCCCTTTAGCAGGTTTTAGCTATCAGCCGGAACTTTAGTTCACGGCGATTTTATTTTTAACTATTGGCTCTTAATCCTTTTAAAAAATACCCAATTAAATACAACGAACCACATAAAACAACCAAATCATCTGTCGAGGAAAAAGCGGCTTCTAGTGCGGATGTGACATCTGGAAAAGTATTACAAATACTCAATTCTGGACAAATATCCCTAGCTAGCTTTGCTAATTCCTCAGGATTAGCTGAACTATGATCGGGTACTGGTACTAAATACAATTGGTCATTTGGTCGGAGTAAGGCTTGAAAAATTTCCTGATGATCCTTAGTTGAAAGCATTCCCATTACCCAAGTTACACCGATTTTGGATGGGGTATCAGAGAGTGGGAGAATATCAGTTTCTTCAGGCTTTAATAAAATATCTACATAATTTCGCAAAACTTGAGCAGCTGCCGGGTTATGAGCGCCATCAAGCAATAGTTTATAATTTTTCCAATTAATCCATTGCATTCGCCCCGGCCACTGGGTTTTAGCCATACCATTAATAATGGCTTGCTCAGAAATCTGCCAACCCTTTTGTTGCAAAATTTCCAAAGCACATAAAGCTATAGCTGAATTTGTCAACTGAATTTGTCCCTGTAGCGGCAAAGGGTATTTGATAGGGTGATCTTTCTCCCCACCACCCAATCTTTCATATTCTGCCCATCCCGCATCAATTTGACGGGCTGGTTGTGGTGTGTAGATGGGGCATTGTAATTCCAAAACGCGCGATCGCACAACTTGTTCTGCATCTGGTGGCAAGGGGCCAATCACAGCCGGACATCCCACTTTGAGAATACCCGCTTTTTCTCTAGCGATATCGGCAACGGTAGGGCCGAGTCGCTGCCAATGTTCGCGACTAATGGATGTAATGACGGTAATTAGAGGTTGTTCACAGACATTAGTAGCATCTAAGCGTCCTCCCAATCCAACTTCTACTACCGCTACATCAACTTTTTCCTGAGCAAAATATAACCAAGCTGCTGCGGTAATCACCTCAAACTGAGTCGGTAAGTCATCATTCGGGAAAATAGCAGCTTTAACTTCTTGCAATAATTTGCAAAATTCCTTAGAAGAAATTGGCTGTTGATTAATGCAAATACGTTCTGTCCAATCAACTAAATGGGGGGAGATGTAGCGTCCCGTGCGATATCCTGCCTCCGTAAGAACTGAAGAAATATAGGCACAAACAGAACCTTTGCCGTTAGTACCAGCAACATGAATTACTGGAACTTGATGATGGGGATTACCAAGATTTGCCAACAATTTTTGGCTGGTTTCAAGTCCCAAACGGACGCCAAACTGTTGGAATGGTTGTAATAAGGAGTCGATATCCACAAGTTTTTAAAGGTTGGTGCTTGATGGTTGATGGTTGGTAGTTGATTGTCAACAAACAACCAACAACAAACAACTAAATAATAAAACCGACTGCTTTGATGAGAAACAGCCGGTATCAGACTGATGATGTTGAGTATATTTTATGCTTCTTTATTCAAAAAGCTTTGTACTTGTCTTAAAGCAGCAGCGCCAATATTAAACAATGCCCAACCAGCCGCGATCGCAACTGGCGCTAATACGATAACCACACGCATATCTAAGTCCATATTTAATACCCCTCTCTTAAGTACAACTTAAAGTATTGTCAACACTTCTCATTTTTTTATTTTTAGCTGAAGTGGACAATTTT
Source organism: Fischerella major NIES-592 (assembly GCF_001904645.1). NCBI lineage: Bacteria > Bacillati > Cyanobacteriota > Cyanophyceae > Nostocales > Hapalosiphonaceae > Fischerella > Fischerella major. Next base: position 9,426 of record NZ_MRCA01000018.1, read on the forward strand.
TCCCAAATCATATGTAAAGATTCTTTACAAACTTAGTCAATTGTCATTTGTTGGTTGTTGGTTGTTGCTGGTTGGGAGTTAGTGGTTAGTGGTTAGTTGTTGGTTGTTGATTGTTAGTAGTTATCGATTTACTACTCCACCCTTACGGTAAGACCTCTGGGTACTCTACCTTGAAGCCGATGGGCGCGTCTACACACTCCTCACACTCCACCCTTACCTTAAGCCGCTACGCGTCTACACACCCCTCACACTCCCTTACTCTCTTCCTAATGGGTGAATATTGAATTTTGTTTTCTCCCCTCACCCCATCACCCCATTGCCCCCCAACCCCACCTTGTGGGGACCCCTAGCCCCCACTTCCCCATCTTCCTCACTCTGCGCTAAAACCAATATCAGTCCCTTTCCCAGCATGGACTAAAGCTAACTTTTTGTAACGTTCAGCGTGTTCAATCAATTCTGCTGCCTGAGTGTCTGTGACTTGACGTAATACCTTTGCAGGAGTCCCAACTACAAGGGATTGAGGCGGTACATCTTTGGTGACAACTGCGCCAGCCCCTACAATGCTGCCAGCCCCGACTCTGACTCCATCTAAAATAATTGCCCCAATTCCAATCAAACTTCCACGTTCAATGTAGGCTGAATGTACCACAGCACGATGGCCTACGGTAACATGGTCTTCTAAGATTGTGGGCTTACCCGGATCTCCGTGTAGAATTGCTCCATCTTGGATGTTGGTGCATTCGCCAATTTCAATCCGTTCTACATCTCCCCTAATGACTGCTCCATACCAAATGCTCACCCCTGCCGCTATATTCACTGAACCGATAACAACGGCGTTAGGTGCAACGAAGGCAGCTTGAGAAATATTAGGAGAAGACCAGTAGAAAGTGTTAGACACGATAGAATATGAATATGAATATGGTACTCAGGAACACTGGAAAATTTCCAACCTTGGAGGCTGGTCGCAAAACCAGAATATCATGGCTTCGAGCCTGTTCGCTGAGGCAGCAGTCAGTAAATACGCTTATGATGTGGCGCAGAAGTGTAACAAAAACCAACGTCACTGGTGAAGACAAAACCATTCTTCTTATATGCACTTCATGATGAATCCAGGCTTGCAGTACCCAATATTTGGCCCTGAAATACAGTGTCCCCACTGCCGACAGACAATACCGGCACTTACACTGACAGATACCTATCTGTGTCCCCGTCATGGCGCATTTGAAGCCAACCCTAAAACCGGAGAGTTGATTCATTTGCAGTCTGGACGACATTGGCGCAGATGGAATGGAGAATGGTATCGGCAACATACTCATCCCGATGGCATTCGCTTTGAAATTCACGAAGCCCTAGACAAGTTATATACACAAGGTTATAGAGCAACACGGGTGATTATCGCTCGCCGCTATCTGGAGTTGATGAGTGGGTATTTAGAACGCAGCACTCCTTGGCGGGGAGGACAGTCGGAAGGGACTGCGGCACGGCTATATGGTTTGCCAGTAGAATTTAGCCCAGATTCCACAGAAGAACCCTGTTGGGAAGTAATTAATTTTGATTTGGAAAAAGAACCTGGCGTGCCTGTGCGCTACCCTTATTTTCGATTGTTTGAATAATAGTTATTAGTTCGTTGTAGGTGGTTGGTAGTTGTACAGACGTGCCATGGCACGTCTGTACATTGGTTATTGGTTAGTGGTTAGTAGTTGGTTGTTGTTTATGGAGTATTCCCAATGCCCAATTACCAATTACCAATTACCAATTACCAATGCCCAATTACCAATTACCAATTACCAAATTATGCACCACGCTTCCATTCGCACTGCTAATATCCATAAAGCGATCGCCTTCTATGAACAACTAGGGTTTACAGTTTGCGAACGCTTCACCACCGGTTATACTCTTGCTTGTTGGATGGAAGGACTAGGCGGCAGAATAGAGCTGATTCAAATACCAGAACCAAAACCAGCGCCAGATGCCTTTACCGATGAACATTATGTAGGCTACTATCACTTGTCTTTTGACCTGACTGAAGTTACTCCCGATTTACCTAGCTACTTGAAAAATTTAACAGAATCTTTTGCTCTAGCTGCACAAGAGCAACCAGAATATCTACAACCACTGAAGATTTTGTTAGAACCCACACAACAGCAAATAGGCGATCGCGTTTATGAAGTCGCTTTTATTGCTGATACTGATGGCTTACCCCTGGAATTAATTCGAGTTTTAGCAACACTAGGAAACAGGGGATAGGGAATCGGGAAAAGGGGAAAGGTAAAGAACTTAGACTCGTCCCCCTTCCCCAACCAAAACTTCACCCCTCAGCTAGTTGTCATTTTATTACTTTCTCAGTAGAATATTCTTTCTCTGTAGTGTTGCTGAGGTAACAAAATCCCTAGCAGTAATACACTATAGTCATAGAAAATTCTGTAATTTAATTTACAGATACATTAAGCAAATACATGTCTGTGTTTAACAAGTTGCATAGATATCGTCTTTCTATTTTTGTGTTAACTCTCTGGTTAATTACGGTTTTGCTACTAAGTGATGGATCAGCTACTAGTCACACGACCGCAAATTTTTTCAAAGTAAAATCACTTAAAGAAAATGTTTTAAAAAAGACAATAAAAAAATACGTGACAGAGAACGTCTCCCAGACAGTACTGGAAAATGGTTTGATGGTGCTGACAAAGGAAGTCCATTCAGCACCAGTGGTATCGGTACAGATGTGGTATAAGGTTGGCTCGCGCAATGAACAACCAGGTGTAAATGGTATTGCCCATCAATTAGAACATATGATGTTCAAAGGCACAAAAAACCGTCCAATTCAATTTGGACGTTTGTTTAGTGCTTTAGGTAGCGACTCCAATGCTTTCACTACCTATGATCAGACCGCATACTATAACACAGCAGAACGTGACAAGCTCAACGCTCTGCTGATATTAGAAGCAGACAGAATGCAAAATGCTCTAATTGATGCAGAGAAACTAGAAAGTGAAAAACGGGTAGTGATTTCTGAGTTGCAAGGCTACGAAAATAGCCCAGAGTATCGCCTAAATCGTGCGGTATTACAAACAGTATTTCCTGAACATCCTTATGGCTTACCTGTAGGTGGCACTAAAGTTGATGTTGAGAAATTTCAAGTTAAACAGGTACAAGAATACTATCGGAAATTCTACAGTCCCGATAATGCTGTTTTAGTAATTGTTGGTGATTTTGACACAGCCAAAACCCTGAAAGTTGTGAAAGATATATTTGGGAAAATACAGAAAAGCCAAGTATCAAGTGTCAAAAGTCAAGTATCAAGCGTCAAGATTCAAAAAGTTTCCCACTCTCCTATAATCTTGCGCGAACCGGGAGCAAACGCATTGTTGCAAGCGATATATCCTTTACCAGATGTAAATCATCCTGATATACCAGCGTTAGATGTGATGGATTATATCTTGACAGAAGGGCGGAACTCTCGGTTGAATCAAGCATTGGTGGAATCTGGTATAGCAACCGATGTGACAGGTTCCATTGTGAGTTTGCACGAAGCTGGTTGGTATGAATTGTCTGTGACTGCTGCACCCGGCGAAAATTTGAAAAAAATTGATACAGCGATGCAAAAAGCGATCGCATCTGTTGCTGTGCAGGGAGCAAAAGCAGAAGAAGTGAATCGCGCCAAAGCACAGTTAGAAGCTGCTGTCATTTTGAATAACCGTGATATTACCAGTCAAGCAATGCAGCTGGGTAACGACCAAACAACGGCTGGTGATTATCGCTACACAGAACGCTATCTAGCAGCCGTCCGTCGGGTAACAGCTACAGATGTGCAACGTGTCACAAATAAATATTTGCAACAGAAAGCACGTTTTGTTGGCAATTTTGAACCCACTCAAATCCAAGCATTAGAAAAGAGCAACACTAAATTACACTCTACACTCATCACTGAAAATTTCTCTACTGGTACACCAGAAGTAGCTTCCGAGGTGGTGAAATATTTGCCACCCGTGGATATGAAAACAGTTCCCACTGGGCTATCCCTAACTCCACCAGAGCAATTCAAATTATCTAATGGCTTGGAAGTGTTGTTGTTGCCAGACAAAAGTACGCCAACAGTGACTTTGAGTGGCTATATAAAAGCTGGTAATGAATTTGACCCAGAAGCGAAAGCCGGACTCGCATCTCTTGTGGCAGAAAACTTGATGAACGGGACTAAAACGAGGGATGTATTGGCGATCGCAAAAGCTTTGGATGAACGCGGTGCTAGTTTAGATTTTGAGTCATATCGTGAAGGTGTAGAAATTCAGGGTAGCAGCTTAGCAGGAGACTTACCTGTTGTTGTGCAAATCTTAGCAGATGTAGTCAAAAATCCGACTTTTCCCAGTAAAGAATTAGAACTGACTCGACAACAAGCTTTAACAGACTTGAAAGAGGAATTAGACGATCCGACAGAAGTTGCCAAAAGAACATTTGTGCAATCTGTGTATCCGAAAACTCATCCATTGCACAAATTTGCTACCCAAAAGAGTTTGCAGCGCATTCGTAGAGAAGATTTAGTTGCTTTTAAAACACAACACTACCGTCCAGATGCAATGGTGCTAGCACTGGTGGGAGATTTTGATCCTCAACAAGTGCGATCGCTCATCGAAGCTGAATTTGGTAACTGGCAAGTTAGCGGTCAAGCTCCAAAATTAGCATACCCTGTAGTATCACTACCAGACAAAATTGTGCGTGTGAATCCGATGTTACCAGGTAAAGCCCAAGCTGTTACTTATATGGGTAACACAGGGATTAATCGCCGAGACCCGCGATATTATGCAGCATTGGTGTTAAATCAGATACTGGGCGGCGATACTCTATCCAGTAGACTAGGGGCAGAAATACGCGATCGTCAAGGCTTGACCTACGGAATTTATAGCACCTTCCAAGTTGGAAAAAACGTTGGTATATTTTTAATTGAAATGCAAACAGCACCAGAAGACACAACTCGTGCCATCAACAGCACTCGCCGACTTCTAGAAGAAATTCATCAGCAAGGTGTCACCCCTGAAGAATTGGAAACAGCAAAGCGTACTTTGATCAGTAACTACAATGTTTCGCTTGCCAATCCAGACGAGTTGTCATACAGAATATTGATGAACCAGGTGTACGGGTTAGATAAAGAAGAATTGCGCTCTTTTGTTAGTAAAATTGCCTCAGTCACCCTTGAGCAAGTCAATCAAGCAGGTCGTGAGTTACTCCATCCCGATAAAATCGTTGTGGTGACTGCTGGGCCAACTATAGTAGCGGATAGTCATTAGTCATTGGTTATTGTTTATTGGTTAGTAGTTAGTGGTAAATAGCTAATAACTAACAATCAACAAATGACAAAGAACAAAGGACAAAGGACAAATGACAAAAATATTCCTAAAGATTTTACAATTTATATGCATTGTACTGGTGCTACTAAGTTTCACTATTGTCACAGCTATTCCAACAGAAGCAGCAAGTTTATCTGGGGATTTACTGAAGCAGCCGCCTACAGAAATTACAGTTAGCCTTGGTAACTCTGCCAACGAACTGAAATATGAGCCAAATCATCTAGAATTTTTGGCAGGTAAACGTTACAAGTTAAAGCTGATTAATCCTAGTAATCAAAAGCACTACTTTACTGCCAAAGACTTTGCTGATGGAATTTGGACACAAAAAGTCGAAGCTGGCAAAGTAGAGGTAAAAGGAGCTATTCATGAAGTGGAACTGAAGCCAGGGGCTGAGGCTGAGTGGGTATTTGTACCGATTAAGCCTGGTAAGTATGGCTTACGTTGTCCAATTGCAGGACATACTGAAGCTGGGATGACAGGAGATATTGTTATTCAGTAAACAGTTATCAGTTACCAGTTGCTAATATGCGAATGGTGAAAAAGGCGGAAGTCACAAGGTAAAAATACGTTAACTTAAAATATAGATACTATTTCCCAACTAACCTTAGCCTGCTCATACAGTAGTTAGTAGTTGCTTCAAACAACAAATAATGAACAACTAACAACTAAAAATGAAAAAAGCAGCAAGGCGCAAATAACTACTAATTCCCCATGAACATTCTAAGTAACCTGCTTTCTCAACCAACTCAAAATAACCGTCCCAAGAGACAACGCAGAGGTATTGAAATTAAGTCGCCACGTGAAATTGAAATTATGCGGCAATCAGCTAAAATTGTGGCAACTGTGCTGAAAGAAATTTCTGAGTTGGTACAGCCAGGAATGACCACAGCTGACTTAGATGCTTATGCGGAAAAACGCATTCGGGAGATGGGTGCAACACCCAGCTTTAAAGGCTATCACGGCTTTCCTGGTTCTATCTGCTCCAGTATCAATAATGAAGTGGTGCATGGCATTCCTAGCAAGAAGAAAGTTATTCGATCTGGGGATGTTTTAAAAGTAGATACAGGAGCTTATTATGAAGGTTTTCATGGTGACTCTTGCATTACTATTGCTGTCGGTGAAGTCACTCCAGAAGCTGCGAGATTGATTCGCGTTGCTGAAGAAGCACTTTATAAAGGTATCGAACAGGTAAAAGCAGGAAATTACCTGATGGATATTGCAGGTGCCATTGAAGACCATGTGAAAGCTAACAAGTTAAGCGTAGTAGAAGACTTTACTGGTCATGGTGTCGGTCGTAACCTCCATGAAGAACCTTCCGTGTTCAATTTTCGGACTCACGACATGCCAAATGTGAAGCTACGGGCGGGAATGACACTGGCAATTGAACCAATTTTAAATGCTGGATCTAAGTATACACGGATACTAGCAGACCGTTGGACAGCTGTAACTGTAGATAATGCTTTGTCGGCTCAATTTGAGCATACTGTGTTGGTGACAGAAACAGGCTACGAAATCTTGACAGACCGTTCTCTGGTCTAATTGTTGTACCGATTTGAAAAAAAGGGCATTGCTGAATCAAGATATGAATTTACAATTCACGGATATGTAGAGACGTAGCAATGNCTACGTCTCTACATAAATGTATACAAACATAATTCATGACCAGATTCAGCAACGCCATACAAGCGATCGCTCAAATAAGATTTTAGTAATATGTCAACAATTTAGCTACGCGTTAACATCCATCAATCGCGATGTTTGTAATCTATCCATCCACTTTTCTAAATAAACTCGGTTAAGTTCCTGTTCTTGTGGATCTTGAGTATCCGCAGGGTAAGGCATAAGTCCCAAAATAGCTGCTGTAGTCACACAGAACATAGACTTTTGGAAACTCATACATATTTGTACTCGCAAATCATCTTCTCCCCGAAGACTACGGCGATATACTTCATGCAAATACTCTGGCAAAAAGTGACGCATATCTTGCATTAACAATGTGGGGGGAATACCCGCGCCGCCGATGGGTAGAGGATCAGCATACAAAGCACCGTACTGAAATCTACCTTGATCTGGTGGAATTTGATATGCTTGGGCATTGTAAGAAACTGTGCCAGGAAAAGGTGTTCCTCGAAAGAAGACAGCTTCTACATAGGGAATTGCTGTATCTGCAAGGAATGTTAAGCCAAGGCTAGCGGGAAGAATTTCGTAAACTTTATCCTTAATTTTGACAGAGTAGGTAATCGGCTTATGTGCAGCTTTTACTAAACCAAGTTTGATGTGATCTACAACTTGCGGAATTGATTTAATTTTGCCTTGATCATAGAGGTCTGATAAGCTGAGAAAAATATCAGCCATCACCCGCCAAAATTGACCTAACCCACTGTAATAACAAGAAACGCGCAACTGCTCAATTAAAAAATCAGGAAAAAGTTGATGGATTCCCATCATTATGGGATTATTTTTAAACTTAGCTGCAATCACAGCTTCAGCTCTTTGCTGAAAATCTTTTGTGTCTAAATATTGATCTAGTCCACCCCCACCATGCCAAAACATGGCTTTCATGCAATATTCGGCGTATTCAAAATTAATGCGATCATGCCACCAGTGACGCAGTAATTTCTGGAAAGAAATTTCGCCATTAAAATATTTGAAAAAAGGGAAAAAAACTAAAAATTGATTTTCAGCAATATAGATAAGATTTTTTGAATAAGCATCTAAAACAACGCCGTAGCTTTTGAGAATACCAACTACTTCTAATACATTTTCTGGGGTGTCGCGAAGTAGCGCTTTGCCTGTTTGCAACCGTTGAATAAACTCCGTTAATGGATGGCGAGTACGATTATTTGTAGTAGTTACCATTGCAGTTCTCCTGATTAAAGGGAGTGGGGACAGGAAGTGCGGGGAGTAATGTAGAGACATGCTGTTTGAAGCGTCTGGGAGTGTGAGGAGAATAAATAGTGACAAATAACCAATGGATCACTAATTCCTGATCCCTTGCACTGAAACATGAGCAACAACGCTTTGAGTATTGGCTATTGCTGTTGTTGTTGCTTCACTCCAACGGGTTAACCAAGCAGGTTGGATACCTAAAATGACAATCAATACCGCTAGAATGATGGCTGGAGTGCGATCGCTCCAATATACTCTTGGTAGGTTGATGACTTGTGCTGATAAGCGCCCAAAAAAGGCGCGGTTGGTGAGAAGTAAGAAGTAAACCGCAGTTAATCCTGTACCGACCATGCATAACAAAGTTTGCACTGGATAAACTGCAAAACTGGCACGAAAAACGACGAATTCTGCAACAAATCCTACCATTCCTGGAATGCCCGCACTAGCCATAACTCCAATTACAATCAAGCTACCAACTACAGGCATTCCTCGTTCTGGGTTAAACAGTCCCCGCAGTACATCTAAATCACGGCTACCCGCTTTTTTATACACTACTCCCACTAATAAAAACAGTAGTGCAGAGATTAAACCATGACTAATCATTTGCATGACAATTCCCAATATGCTTAATGGGGTAGCAGCAGCAGCAGCTAACAAGATGTAACCCATGTGTCCAATTGAACTGTATGCCACCATTTTTTTCATGTCTTTTTGGGCGATCGCACAGGATGCACCATAAAGTACACTAACTACTGCCCAAGTAGCCAAAGCGGGAGCTACATATCTCCAAGCATCTGGTAATAAGTACATGCCAAAACGCAGTAAGCCGTATGTTCCCAACTTTAACAATACCCCAGCCAACAGGACTGAAATTGGTGTGGAAGCTTCTACGTGAGCATCTGGTAACCAAGTATGGAAAGGAACTAAGGGAATCTTGATGCCAAAACCAACTAAAATCCCTGCCAACAGCAAAATTTGGGTTGCTAAAGGTAAACCCTTGCTGTTGAGACTTTCTAGGGCAAAGCTAGGGGAACCACTCAACCACACTAACCCAAGAAAACTTGCCAAGATTAAAATGCCAGAAAAAGCGGTGTAAATCAAAAATTTAGTCGCCGCATAACCGCGCCTTTGACCGCCCCAAATGGCAATTAATAGATAAAGAGGAATCAGTTCTAGCTCATAAAACAGGAAGAATAGTAGTAAATCCTGTGCTAGAAATGCTCCACTGACGCCCGCACTTAACAGCAATAGTAAAGAGTAATAAAATCGTGGGCGTTGTATATCTTCGTCTGTACTATAAATGGCAATGCCAGTTAAAAGTCCATTCAAAAATAATAAAGGCAAAGATAAACCATCTATACCCAAGTGATAGTTTAAACCCAAAGCATCTATCCAAGGTAGGAATTCAGCAAATTGTTGACTAACTATGGTGGGGTTAAACTGAACTGCGAGGAAAACTATCCAGGCAAAAGCCAAACTAGCAAAGACTAGAGCAATAGTACGGGATAGTTTTCCATTTATGCCGACAGGCAAGAAACCAATTAAAGCCGCACCTAATAACGGCAGTAAAATTAAAGCACTGAGCATAGGGGATTGGGGATTAGGGAAGTAAAGGGAGGTGGGGAGATGGGGGGAGTGTATGGACGCGCCGTGCGCGGCTTCCCGTAGGGTGGAGTAGTAAGCCATTAACCACTAACCACTAACCACCGTAGGCCGCGTGCATTTGTAACAAGATATTTAGTTTTCAGCAAAGATACTTATACAAATGCTTCGCCCCTACTAACCATCAACAACCAACAAACAACAATCAAGCATTGACAATTGACAATTGACTAAAAAGGCAATTTCTCTAATAAACCTAGTGACCAGCTAATGAAGAAACCTAGTATACTGATGCCGACAAGGATAGTGAGTAAATACCCTTGTGATTGCCCAGATATGCTATATCTCAAGCTTTGTCCACCGAAAATTGCTGCAAATCCTATCAAGTTAACCAGACCGTCTACTAGATAGCGATCGCTCCAAGCGGATATTTTAGAAAATAAGGCAACTGCACCAACTACTGTAAATTTATAGATCCGATCTATGTAAAAGTCGTATCCCAGCAAATCTTGTACCAGTCTCCAAGCCAATATTCTAGAACGTGACCAAGCTTTGTGCAGGTACATTGTAGAGCCAATACCTACTCCTAAGAGAGTAGACAACACCAGCATCGCCACTACATACCAATTGACGCTTTCCCAGGTAGGTAGGAGATACCACTGCTGCAACATCATGGGTAATAATAGGGTAAGAATTGTGAGAGTTACCATCGGGAAAGCCATTGGCCAAGGCGCTTCTGGGGCGCGACGGGTCTTTTGTTGTGGTTCTCCCCAGAATACTAACCGGAATACTCTTGTTAAATTTAATGCTGTGAAGCCATTCACAATTACTAGTACCCACAGTACCCAAGGGGTGACTATTGCCAAGCCGTCAGCCCACGACAACATCGCCCAGAAGCTTCCTAAGGGTAACAGACTTACCATCCCAGCAGAACCAACTACAAAAGCGGTCGTAGTTGCCGGCATTCGTGACCATAAGCCGCCCATTTCTGTTAAATCTTGACTGCTGGTGGTGTAAATTACTGAACCACTACTCATGAATAATAGTGCTTTGGCTATCCCATGGGTAAACAGTAAAATCAGAGCCACGCCTCCTTGCTGTAAGCCGACTGCCAAAAACACCAAACCCATGTATGCACTAGTGGAGTGAGATAGTGCCCGTTTGATATCAGTTTGAGCGATCGACACTAAAGATTCACCAATTGCCGTTACTGTACCAATAATTATGAGAGTATTGAGAGCAAAGGGCGATAGTGCTAAGATAGGCTGCATTTTGTAAAGCACATAGGCCCCACCAGCTACTACCATTGAGTTCCGCATCACTGAAGCTGGATTCGGCCCTTCCATTGCTTCATCTAACCATAGGTGGAGCGGGAATTGAGCACATTTACCCGCAGGTCCTGCAATCAATGCTAATCCTAACAAACTTGAAGTTAATGGGCTAAGGTGCACTGTTTGCGCCCATTCATATAAATCAGAAAAATTCAAACTCCCTGCTTTCGTAGACAGAGTTACCACCCCCATTAGCAACAACAAGTCTCCTACACGCTTAGTTAAAAACGCATCTCGTGCTGCTGTGACTACCAGTGGTTGAGCGTACCAAAATCCTACAAGCAAGTAAGTCGAAAGAGTCAGCATTTCTAGCAACGCATAGCTGAGAAATAGGGAATCACTTACTGCTAAGCCGCTTAGGGCTGCTTCAAAAAAGCCCATTAAGGCAAAAAACCGAGCCAATCCCCAGTCTTTTTCCATATAACCCAAAGCGTAAGTTTGTGCCAGGAAACTTAGCCCTGCAATTAAAACTGTTGCCCCAACACTGACTGGTGAAATTTCCAAAGCAAAGGATATATTTAAATCCGCAGCACTAAACCAGTTAATTACAAAATATTCTGGTTCTCGATTCCAAATATCCTTGAAGACCAACAGGCTATGGATAAAAGCCAAAAAAGTCGTCAACAAATTAAAATATGCTGCGGGTCTTGGGCCAGTACGGCGAACTATTCCCATTGCCCAAGGCAAGGTCAAAATTGCTCCTAATAAGCTATAAAACGGTATCCACCAAGTTGTTGAGAACAAAAACTCATTCATTTAATTTGTCCTTGATGTCTCAGCTTGTAATTCTTCGCCTTGCTAAATGAAATGGATAAGTAAGAGTCTATAATTAAAGCGTTTAAATTTCATTAAACAGCATTATTTGACTTTTGCTGTCTAATCAATAAGAAATAAAGAGCAATCTTTACCTATAAATATTTTTTCATTTAAATCTATGCTAACCTCCATTTATTAACTAGAGATTTCTAATGCGAAAATAAGCATTTATATCACTGATAATAAAAACTTATAATTCCATTTTTAAATTATCAGGCACAAATAGCAAAAGGTGAGGAAAGACACCAATACTGCTTTGTAGCTTGCTTGTCATTCCCCCAGAGACTGGATTTACGTCTATATGAAGTTGTTTCAGGAAATATTATAAAAAAATTATAAAACAGAAGTAGCTACTCTAGGAATCCGTGAACATTGGTTGAGTAGAATACACATAATCAAAAAATATTAAGTTTTTTTAAACTATTTTATTATAAACTATTATACTAATTTATATTGTCAGGGAAGCCAAGCTTTCTTATGCTTAAGTTGAGAACAGTTAATTAGCTCAAGATGAGCATCCCCGTCAAAAATTTCCACAAAAGAGTACTAATTGCATTAATTGTGTAGGAGTCCTGCGATGCCTATTGCGGTTGGAATGATTGAAACAAAGGGTTTTCCGGCAGTAGTTGAAGCTGCTGATGCGATGGTGAAAGCCGCTCGCGTTACATTAGTAGGCTATGAAAAAATTGGTAGCGCTAGGGTAACAGTGATTGTGCGGGGAGACGTTTCTGAGGTGCAAGCTTCAGTAGCTGCAGGAGTTGAAGCAGCTAGAAGAGTCAACGGCGGTGAAGTGGTATCTACCCATATCATTGCTCGCCCCCATGAGAATCTAGAGTATGTTCTACCGATTCGGTACACCGAAGCCGTGGAGCAGTTCCGCACTTAACATAATTGTTTTGCGAAAAGCGAAGTTCCTCGCGTAGCGCGAGGCTTAAAGCTTTTCAAAATGGATTTTAGATTGACTTCGCAGGCAAACGCTTCAAGGGGTAATAGATTGAGAGAGATTTGGCTTGAGATTTAGCAAACCCTAATCCAAAATCTAAAATCTAAAATCTAGAATTTTTGTGGCTTTGCTTGTTTTTGTTTGTTGGAAGCTTCTTAAGGATTGAAAAGAATATGTCAATTGCAGTCGGAATGGTAGAAACGCTGGGCTTTCCAGCAGTAGTGGAAGCAGCAGATGCGATGGTAAAAGCCGCTCGTGTAACCTTAGTGGGTTATGAAAAAATCGGTAGTGGTCGTGTCACTGTGATTGTGCGGGGAGATGTTTCCGAAGTACAAGCATCAGTAGCAGCAGGAATCGAATCAGTCAAGCGAGTCAATGGTGGACAAGTCTTGTCTACTCACATCATTGCTCGTCCCCATGAAAACTTAGAGTACGTTCTACCAATTCGCTACACCGAAGATGTAGAGCAGTTCCGTGAAAATGTGAATGCAATTCGTCCCTTCGGCAGAAGACCATAAATCATAATGCAAATTGCCAAAGTGCGCGGCACAGTAGTTAGCACTCAGAAAGATCCAAATCTCAGGGGTGTGAAACTACTGCTGTTGCAGTTCGTAGATGAAGAAGGACGCATTCTGCCAAAATACGAAGTAGCCGCCGATAGTGTTGGTGCTGGGGTAGATGAATGGGTACTTGTGAGTCGTGGTAGTGCGGCTCGTCAAATTCTTGGCAATGAACAGCGTCCAGTAGATGCCGCTGTCATAGCGATCATTGATACAGTTTATGTTGAAGATCGCATGGTTTACAGCAAAAAAGAGCAATATCGATAACCTTTGGTTAGTGGTTAGTCGTTAGTAGTTAGTAGTAAAAAAACAACTAACAACTAAAAAATGATAACTAAAAACTAACAGTTTTTGAGGAGGAATCTCGCAATGGCAGCCCGCAGTATCGCGGAGGCGGCTCCCCCAACCCCGTGGTCAAGGAATTTAGCTGAGCCAACAATACATCCATCGGCATTTTTACATTCATTCTCCAATATTATTGGGGATGTCAGGATAGGAGCAAATGTCATCATTGCGCCCGGTACGTCGGTGAGGGCAGATGAAGGTACGCCTTTTTATATTGGTGAAAACACTAATCTCCAAGATGGTGTTGTGGTACATGGTTTGGAGAAAGGGCGGGTAATTGGTGATGACCGACAAGAATACTCTGTATGGATCGGCAAGAATAACTGTATTACCCACATGGCTTTAATTCACGGGCCATGCTACATAGGCGATGACTGTTTTATCGGTTTTCGCTCTACGGTGTTTAATGCCAGGGTGGGAGCAGGTTGTATTGTCATGATGCACGCTTTAATTCAAGATGTAGAAATTCCCCCAGGTAAATATGTTCCTTCAGGGGCAATAATTACTAACCAGCAACAAGCGGATCGCTTGCCAGATGTGCAAGCTGATGATAGGGAGTTTGCCCATCACGTGGTCGGGATTAACCAGGCACTACGAGCAGGTTATTTGTGTGCTGCGGATAGTAAATGTATTAGAGCTATTCGTGATGAATTCAATAATTCTTATACAAGCATAGAAGTTGATGTATTGGAAAGGAGCGACGAGGTGTCTAGCAATAGCTTGGGTGCGGAAACAGTAGAGCAAGTACGCTATTTGTTACAGCAAGGATATCACATTGGTACAGAACACGTAGACCAAAGACGGTTCCGCACAGGTTCTTGGACTAGTTGCAAACCAATTGAAGCGAGAAGCTTAGGTGAAGCGATCGCAGCTTTGGAAGCTTGTCTGAGAGACCATAGTGGCGAGTATGTCCGTCTATTTGGCATCGACCCCAAAGGCAAACGGCGTGTGTTGGAAAACATTATCCAACGTCCCGATGGTGTTGTTCAAGCATCAAGTTCCTTTAAAGCTCCTGCTTATTCTAGTAACAATGGCAGCTACAACGGCAATGGCAGCAGCTACAGCAATGGTAGCAGCAGACTCAGCAGCGAAACAATTGACCAAATCCGGCAGTTGTTAGCAGGTGGTTACAAAATTGGTACAGAACACGTCGATGAACGCCGATTCCGCACTGGTTCGTGGCAAAGCTGTAAGCCCATTGAATCAAGTTCTCCTGGGGATGTGGTTGCAGCTCTTGAAGATTGTATGGATAACCATCAAGGTGAATACGTACGCTTGATTGGTATCGACCCCAAAGCGAAACGCCGCGTTTTGGAAAGCATTATCCAGCGTCCCAACGGTCCAGTTAGTACAACTAGTAATAAATCAACTGCTACAACAACCTCTTATGCTGCTAGCGGCACAACAGCAACAGCAACTAGCAGCAAATTAAGTTCCGAAGCAATAGAACAACTACAGCAACTGTTGGCTGGAGGCTTTAAAATTAGCGCGGAACACGTAGACGGGAGACGTTTCCGTACAGGTTCCTGGGCTAGCTGTGGACAAATTCAGGCTAATAGCATCAGGGAAGCGATCGCAGCATTAGAAGGCTACATGAACGAATACCAAGGCGAATACGTGCGCTTGATTGGTATTGACCCCAAAGTCAAGCGTCGGGTATTAGAGCTGATTGTTCAGCGCCCGTAATTAGGGGTATGAGGGGTATAAGGGGTATGAGGATAAAATATTTGTTTTACTCCCCCCACTCCCCCCACTCCCCCACTCACATCTATCCTGGCTTCCGAGGTTAAAAATTCCATGTCTGTGCCGCCACTGCGCCTGGGTAATAACTTTGACTCCTACATCAGTGGCGAGGTAATGATTCATCCGAGTGCTGTGATTGCGCCAGGGGTGATACTGCAAGCGGCTCCAAGCAGTAAGATTATTATTGGATCAGGGGTTTGTATTGGTATGGGGTCAATCCTCAAAGTTCATGAAGGAACCCTAGAAGTAGAAACTGGGGCAAACCTGGGAGCCGGTTTCCTCATGATTGGTAGTGGTAAAATTGGTGCAAATGCCTGCATCGGTTCAGCAACAACAGTGTTTAATTGTTCCGTCGCTCCTGGACAAGTAGTTGCACCGGGTTCACTTCTTGGAGACAACAGTCGCCATTGGAGTGATTCTGTCGCAGTAACTGAAAAAACCCAACAGCCACAACCATCTACTACAAATCCTGCTTCTAGGCAAGAGGACATAGACATACAAGAAGACTTGTGGAACTCTCAATCAAATTCCTCCCTATCTTCCGCTACTCAGGACTCACAACTGGACACTCAGGGTAAACAAGAGCCTACCACTGAATCTCCAAATAATATCGGTACTCACATTTACGGACAGGGAAGCATCCAGCAATTGTTGATCACTTTATTTCCGCATCGGCAATCCTTGAAAAAGCCCTCTTCTGACGAGCAGTCTGAGTAAGTGTTAATTGTAAGTTGTCGGTTTGAATATCCTGGAGAATTCACATGGACGCATACAATGCCCAGACATCTCGTCGAAATATACTTAGGGATAGTGCTTTAGGGCTAGTGTCAACTCGCAGTTTTCCGGCCATAGTAGGTACGGCAGATATGATGCTTAAATCCGCTGGGGTTCACCTAGTCGGATATGAAAAAATTGGTAGTGGTCATTGTACTGCAATTGTCAGAGGAGCGATCGCTGATGTCCGTCTAGCGGTAGAAGCTGGTGAGCAAACTGCTAAACAGTTCGATCAGTTTGTTTCTAGCTTAGTCATTCCTAGACCATTTCCCAACCTAGAAATAGTGTTACCGATCAATAGTCGTCTCAATGCAATCACTGAAGATGGTACTTATAGTCGTTTGAGTAATCAAGCAGTTGGCTTAGTAGAAACGCGGGGTTTTCCTGCAATGGTAGGAGCTGCTGATGCCATGCTCAAAGCTGCTGATGTCCAGCTAGCAGCCTATGAAAAAATCGGTTCAGGTTTGTGTACAGCCATTATTCGTGGCTCTGTAGCAAATGTTGCAGTAGCAGTAGAAGCAGGCATGTACGAGGCAGAACGTATTGGAGAACTAAATGCTGTAATGGTAATCCCTCGACCGCTTGATGAATTAGAGAAAACTCTACCAGTCGCAAGTTGCTGGCTAGAAGAACGTCAACCTGTGAGATTGCCACTCAATATTAAAGAGCCAGTTGCTGAGGCAGAATTACTCCAGTTGCCAGATTTATCTACATTACCTGTAAAAATACAGGAGGAATCATAACAAATGTGATGAATAAAAAAACGTTGTACACACCCAGTAGGAAGAGGTTAGTACAACGTTGTTTACTATCCCCAAAAAGCACCTTCTAAAGTGTGCAACGTTGGCTGGAAGGCATCTTACGCTTTGCTTGTTGTTCTGATAATAACTTTTTAATTCTATAAGTTAAATACCTATCTAATAATAACAGGCATAGATTAATATCTATATTTACAACTCATTACTTGAAGTTGCCATTAGTAGAGGAGAATCACCCTTGAACCAAGCGACGTTGCACCAATTGAAGGTGTTTGAGGCAGCGGCGCGACACGGTAGCTTTACACGTGCCGCTGAAGAACTATTTCTTACCCAACCTACTGTTTCTATGCAAATCAAGCAACTAACGAAATCAGTAGGTTTGCCGTTATTTGAACAGGTAGGTAAGCGCCTGTATTTGACGGAGGCTGGACGGGAATTATACGCCACTTGCCGGCAAATTTTCGATACTATAGCCCAGTTTGAAATGAAGGTGGCGGATTTAAAAGGGCTAAAACAAGGACAATTACGCTTAGCAGTAATTACCACAGCTAAATATTTTATACCACGTTTGTTAGGACCTTTTTGTCAACTTTATCCAGGGATTGAGATATCACTACAAGTGACAAATCATGAAGGCATTCTGGAACGCATGACTAACAATATGGACGACTTGTATATCATGAGTCAGGTGCCAGAACATTTGGATGTAAGTTATCAACAGTTTTTGGAAAATCCCCTAGTTGTTTTAGCACCAATTAATCATCCTCTGTCGAAAGAAAAAAATATCCCTATCCAACGTCTGGCTGATGAACCTTTTATCATGCGGGAACCAGGTTCAGGAACACGCCGTGCTGTGCAGCAATTGTTTGACCAGCATGGGGTAACTGTAAAGGTTAAACTAGAATTGGGAAGCAACGAAGCAATTAAACATGCCATAGCTGGTGGTTTAGGAATTTCTGTTTTATCTCGTCATACCCTGCTACCAGATAGCGGAGATTTAACCATCCTAGATGTAGAACACTTTCCCATTAAACGAGACTGGTACATGGTCTATCCATCAGGGAAACAACTATCTATTGTTGCTCGTACCTATTTTGAGTATCTACTAGATGCAGCTAAACAAATTGTTGAGCAAACTGCTGTTTCTAGTAGTGAGAAGCATGAGGAAAGCGGCATCAACTAAAGTTTGCAATTTGCAAGTTTGGATTTTCACTAGGAAGGTTAAAAATGAAATTCTGTAGTAATTTTGTCTGACTTGCAAACAGGGGAGACATAGAAGGAAAATGTCATTTTTCTTGGCTATAACCTCCCCTATACAGCAACCTCAACTTGAAATAGATGTGGATATAGTTAGTACAGTTTTGCTTAAAAGCATAGCGTTATTAAACGCAGAGGGTCGCAGAGGATGGCGCAAAGGGACGCAGAGTTTTGGTATAGGGATTTCGCTATGAATTCACGGAAGCAGCAGTTAATCAGGGAGCCATTTTTTATTTTACCCTTTCTAAGGGGTAGAAGTGGAAGTGTGAGGTGATGGGGTGATGGGGAGTGTGAGGGGTGTGAGGGCTGTGAGGGGTGTGTAGACGCGGTAGCGGTGAGGGGGGTCGCAGTCTTGGACGCCAGGTGCTTTATGCCGGGAGACCCGTCCACCGCACTGGCTCCGCTTCCCGTCACGATTGCGAACCCCCGTAGACGGGCGAAGCCCGGCTTCTCGAAGAGTACCCGGAGGGCTTCCCGTAAGGGTGGGGTGTGTAGACGCGTAGCGGCTTCCCGTAAGGGTGGGGTGTGAGGGGTAATAAAAACCACTAACCACTAACTACTAACCACTAACTACCAAAAACTAAATCTTGACGGTTAGACCTGTAAACCTGCAAAATTAACCAGCACGTCTATATAAAAACATAGGGGGAAACTGGCAGTGGTGAACCCAGAAATACCATCTGTGCAAAAAATTGTAACAAGTCAGATTGTGGCAGTGACGGTTTACTCTGACAAAGCTTTGGTAACAAGAAGAGGTATTGTATCCTTAACGGGGCAGGAAAAAGAATTAGTAGTAACTCCACTGCCAGATATTGTGGAAACAGAGTCGGTAAGGGTTAGTGGAAAGGGAAAGGTAGCAGTGCGCTTGTTGGAAGTGAAATGCGATCGCATCTTTTCTACCGAACCTGTAGCAGCAAAAGTTGCTCAATTGACTCAACAAATCCAACAACTAGAAGCAGAATGGCAACATCTGCAAGCACAAGTTGATGCTTTAGCGTTGCAGTCGAGTTTTATCCAAGGTTTGCGTGAGAAAACAGAAGAACAATTTTCGATCAGTCTGGCTCGAAAAAATCTCAATCTGAGTGAGACTTTGGATTTTGTTAACTTTTTGGGAAGTCAGTATACAGAGTATGCGATCGCCACAGCAGAATGCAAAACCCGTCAGCAAGAATTAGATAAACAATTACAAGCACTCCGCCAGCAGTTACAAACTATCCAAACACCCCATCCCAAAGAAAGTTTAAGCTTGAGTGTCGGGATAGAACCTGCGGGTGCAGGAGAGTTTGAGCTAGAAGTATCTTACCTAGTTAGTCGTGCCAGTTGGACTCCTTTGTATGACCTGCGGGTAAGTAGTACTAGTAATGTTGTCAACCTTGGTTATTTAGCAGAAGTAACCCAAAGCACAGGCGAAGATTGGTTGGGTGTAGCTCTGACTCTTTCTACCGCCAAACCTGGATTAGGTACACTGCCACCAAAACTTGAACCCTGGTATATTGACATACCTATTCCGAGACAGTATGATTACGTCATGACGGCCGCACCTATGCGTGCTAGGCATCAGTTAGGAGCCGCAGAAGTGGAGACTGCTATGCCAAGTCCAGCACCAGGAAGCGAAGAAGTAAAAGAAGACATAGCAGCCGAAACTGTGGTAGCAGAAGTATCTAGAGAAGGGAGTGTAGTTACTTTTAAACTGAGTAGTAGCGGGAATATACCTAGTGACGGCACACCCCACAAAACTACAATTTTCCATGATGATTTTCCATGTACTTTTAATTACATAGCAATGCCGCGCTTGGTGAGTTTTGCCTATCTGCAAGCAAAGGTCAAAAATAGTTCAGAAGGTGCGACTTTGTTACCTGGTAAAGCAAATATTTACCGCGACAATATTTTTGTGGGTATTACTCAGCTAGAAAATATTGTACCAGGACAAGAGTTTAATGTTAACTTAGGTATCGACGAAGGTTTGAAAATTGAGCGTGAGTTAGTTGAGCGGCAAGTTGATAAAAAATTAATTGGTAATAACCGCAGAATTACTTATGCTTATCGATTATTAATTACCAATTTGCTCAACCAACCAGCAACTTTAAAATTAACTGAACAACTACCAGTCAGTCGCAACGAACAAATCAAAGTACGACTAACTCGCAGCAACCCTTCAATTCAACTTGGTGAGATGGGGATGTTGGAATGGGATTTGATGATTCCTGCTCAGGGGAAACAGGAGATATATTATCAGTTTATGGTTGAGCATCCGCCGCAGTTAACAGTGGTGGGTTTAGATGTTTAAGGAAGAGGATTAATGCGTTCAAGCAATACTGGATATTGAGCCTCATATTGTATAACTGCTACCCTAAACTTACAGCACCCATACACTTGCAGCTATGTCCGTTGCTAAAGAGATAGAAACCCCAGAATTAGAAACACCGGAAGATGCTATTATATTTCCTCCTGGTGATTTAGACAGTGATGAACCGCCTTTGGAATCTGATTTACATCTGCGGCAAATAATCTTGCTGCTTCAATGCTTAGAATTGTGGTGGCGAAACCGCACCGACTTTTACTGTGGGGGAAATCTTACCATCTACTATAGCCCTCGTCAGCGCAAATCTGAAGACTTCCGGGGACCTGATTTTTTCATGGTATTGGGAACTGAACGCAAACCGCGTAAAAGTTGGGTCGTTTGGGAAGAAGATGGTAAGTATCCAAATTTAATTATTGAACTGCTCTCAAGTTCAACAGTAGCAACTGATAAAGGCTTAAAAAAACAGATATATCAAGATATCTTTCGCACACCGGAGTACTTCTGGTTTGATCCGCATAATTTAGAATTTGCTGGATTTATCTTAGTTGGTGGAACTTATCAACCGATTGAACCCAATCCTCAAGGCTGGTTGTGGAGTCAACAACTAAATTTATTCTTGGGAATTTATCAAGAAAAATTACGCTTTTTGACAGCAGCAGGGGAACTGGTTCCCACTCCAGAAGAAGTTGCAGAACAGGAAAAACAAAGAAGCGATCGCCTGGCGGCAAAACTGCGAGAATTAGGTGTAGACCCAGATTCGATTTAAAAACTTTTAATAAAATTTACCCCTCTGGAATAGCAAAATCAAAGACTGAAAATGCTGAAGGGGTAAGAAGACATCACCACTACAAAACTAATTTAAGAGCATTAATCTTCTGGTAATATCCATTTTGGTGGTTCCATGAGTTTTTTGAGTCTTGCAGCTTCAGCAATCTCATGCATTTTGTCTAAAGAAGTCTGTTCAATAAACTTAGAAGTCTCCTCTAAATAAGCTTTCTCATCCTTGACATTCTCTTTGTCGCTGGCTTGGGGATTATTTGTTTTACCCTCTTCCACGCTGACCTCCTTGATTACAGTCATGATTGCTGCTAAGCAAAAACACTTTAGCTCCTCTCATAAATCTTAACCTTGTCACTGCTCCTAGAAACATTGATGTAATATTTCTAAAATCATGACCGCCGTGCAGAGTCGAAAGTCATTAATTCACAGACTTTTCGCCCATAATAAGATGATAATAGGATTCCTCCTACACTCTTATACCCTTACACCCCCACACCCATTTCAAACACAGGCGACTACATAAACTCACTACAATCAGACAATAGACTCAATTCCTGATTCCTGAAAAAGGCGCTGATGTCGGAAATTTTTGCCACAACTGGAACCATTGCTGCGATCGCAACTGCTATTGTCCCCCAACAAGGTAGCGTTGGGATTGTGCGCGTATCTGGTTCAGAAGCAATACCCATTGCCAAAACCCTTTTTCATGCGCCTGGGCGTCAAGTTTGGGAAAGCCACCGCATTCTCTACGGTTATATTCGTCATCCCCGAACACGACAACTGGTCGATGAAGCACTACTGCTGATTATGCAAGCGCCCCGCTCTTATACCCGTGAAGATGTTGTAGAGTTTCATTGCCACGGGGGAATTATGGCAGTACAGCAGGTGTTGCAACTATGTTTAGAAAACGGTGCTAGACTAGCGCAGCCAGGAGAATTTACCTTGCGGGCGTTTTTAAATGGACGGCTAGATTTAACCCAGGCCGAAAGTATAGCTGATTTAGTCGGAGCGCGATCACCCCAGGCTGCACAAACTGCTTTAGCTGGTTTACAAGGTAAACTCGCTCAGCCAATCCGACAACTACGGAGTCAATGTTTGGATATTTTAGCGGAAATTGAAGCGCGGATTGATTTTGAGGAAGATTTAGCTCCGCTGGATGATAAAACTATTATATCAGAAGTTGAGAAAATTTCAGCAGAAATAGCTAAGTTACTGGCAACTGCCGAGCAAGGCGAACTGCTACGCACAGGTCTAAAAGTCGCGATTGTCGGGCGTCCGAACGTGGGAAAATCAAGTTTGTTGAATGCCTGGAGTAGAAGCGATCGCGCCATTGTCACCGATCTACCTGGTACAACTCGTGATGTTGTGGAATCACAATTAGTCGTTGGTGGAATTCCTGTACAGGTCTTAGATACTGCGGGTATTCGAGCTACAGAAGACCAAGTAGAAAAAATTGGTGTCGAGCGTTCCCGCAGTGCTGCACAAGCTGCCGATTTAGTCCTGCTCACCATTGATGCTTCCGCAGGATGGACAACAGACGACCAAGAAATTTACGCACAGGTAAAACATCGTCCCTTGATTTTGGTGATCAATAAAATTGACCTAGCAGCAGCAGAAACAGTGCAGTATCCCAGAGAAATTAGCCAAGTTGTAAAAACAGCAGTGGCACAAAATCAAGGAATTGCAGCTCTAGAAGCAGCGATTTTAGAGCAAGTGCAAGCAGGGAAAATCCAAGCTGCTGACATGGACTTGGCAATTAATCAAAGACAAGCCGCCGCACTCGTCAAAGCAAAAACATCTTTAGAACAAGTGCAGGCAACAATTGCTCAGCAATTACCTCTTGATTTTTGGACAATTGATTTACGTGGAGCAATTCACGCTCTAGGGGAAATTACAGGAGAAGAGGTAACAGAATCTGTCTTAGATAGGATTTTTAGTCGGTTTTGTATTGGTAAATAATTAATTTGTCATTGGTCATTGGTCATTTGTCCATTGTCAATGGTCAACCATTAATTAACAACCACCAACTAACTAAAATGTCACAAACTGTAGTGGTTCAAGACTTAGTGTATGCGTATTCTACACGTGAACCAGTTTTACGAGAAATTTCTTTTACCTTAAATGCAGGCGATCGCGTCGCACTCATGGGACCGACTGGTTCGGGTAAAAGTACTCTGCTTGAGAACCTAATCGGCTTAAAAGAACCCCAAGCAGGGAAGATTTGGATTAATAATATTCCCTTAGAACCAAAAACCTTAGCCCAAATACGTCGTCAAATTGGTTTTGGTTTTCAAGATGCTAACGATCAGCTATTTATGCCCACTATTCTTGAAGATATTACCTTTGGACCACGTAATTATGGTGTATCACCAGCGATCGCCATTGATAAAGCTAGAAATCTATTAGCTGATTTTGGTTTAGAAGCTTATGCCAATCGTTCTGCTCATGAACTGTCTGGAGGACAAAGACGCCTTGCTGCCTTAGCTGCAATTTTAGCATTGGAACCAGATATTTTGATTTTGGACGAACCAACCAATGGTCTTGATCCCGCATGGCGGCGTCACTTTGCTCAAATGTTATTAAAGTGGCAAGGTAAAGTCATGTTAATCGCCTCCCACGATTTGCACTGGTTAGGGAAAGTTACTCAACGTGCTTTAGTGCTTTCTGGAGGACGTATTCATATAGATGGTGATATTCAGCCATTATTACAAGAAACTGATACTTTGGAAAGATTAGGTTTACCTGTAGATTGGTAAATACTTGATGCACATCTTGGACATTCTATAGCGATCCCACTAATTCATATTTCTATTCTCAAACGCCGCGATCGCGCTTTATGATAACGCACGCGACTACTAAGGTTTTCTATCGATAGCATCTAAAAAAACCCCGGCTTAAGTACCGGGGCGAAGAGGAGAAGTATGAATGACGGTGAAAATTGCAGCTTGCTGTTAACAATCAGTTGAGTGCTTAACCTCGGTTTTACCATTATTCTGGCGCACCTCAACACGCGAACACTGACGCTGATCGCCCGAGGTGTACTCAGATGTACGTGTTTGCTGTACTTGCTCATTCTGTTGAGTGGTACAGCCGATTAAGGTAGCGATCAGCATGTAAGACAAAAGTTTGTTGAATAATCTATGCATGGACTGAGGTTGATACGAATCAGATAGCCGTGATTCTTCGGTTTCTAGACCAATTCAGCAATCAATAAAATTCAACTCTTTCTTATTGTTCACTCCTAAACAGCGATCGCATTGGTCTATATGAATATCTACAACTTGACTGCTTGCCTTTCCAGAAAACTTACTATTTTTTGCCGATATTATAATTAGGAGACGATCTTCGAGAAGCTGCTAAGTGTTTACGCACCCCACAACAAAAAACCCCGGTGAAACCAACCGAGGTAACGCAGAGAAGAACGAATGACAATAAGAGATATCGCGAGAAAGAAAATCTTAACTAACGCTAAAAGCAACTAAAACCAAAGTACTGACAATGGCTGAAGCAAAAACAGCTTGGATAACGTATTTGCGTTGTTCCCAAATTGCAGGATACTCGGCGTAGTACATCTTGGGTTCAGTTGCGTAATTGTTGAGAACGCCGTCTTCATTAACAGTGGTGTACATAGCTTGTTTCCTTTATTTGTTTCTTTATGTAAATAAATATAACAATATTGTTACAAAAGGTCAATAAGACTTGACAAAAAAGTTTGATACCTCTGGAAAGAGTCACTTATCAGAAAAAAGAGAGTTATACCATTTCACAAAATTCTTGATACAAATCCCCTTCCTTATCTCCCTTGTCTGCCTTGTCGCCAAATGTATCAGACTTATGGTGAAACGGTATTAGGTGATGAATAGACCTGCAAGATAGGTCTAATGTCCAATCCACAACGGGGTTCGCGAAATTGTCCGTAGGGTCTACAGTCGGGAGATGAGTTTAAATATATAAAATCACTTTAAATTTTTTCGCGCTGGAATGCTGCTCATCGTTTAATCTACTACTAAATATATTTCACGCAGGAAATGTAAAAAAACATATGGCAAAATACAAGCGTATTGGCATTCTTACTAGTGGAGGAGATTGCTCTGGTTTAAATGCGGCCATCAGAGCTGTTGTTCATTGTGCTTGTGGAAAAGGTTGGGAAGTACTGGGAATTCGTCAAGCAACTCTAGGATTAATGGCGCGTCCACCGCAATTTATCAAACTGGAAATCGACCAAGTTGACCCACTGTTAACTTCTGGTGGAACAATGTTAGGAACCACCAACAAAGGCGATCCCTTTGCTTTTCCTATGCCTGATGGTACTGTATGCGATCGCTCTGAAGAAATCATTGCAGGCTACCATCAACTAGATTTAGATGCTTTGATTGGGATTGGTGGCGATGGTAGCTTGGCTATTCTGCGTCATTTAGCCCAACAAGGCGGCATTAATTTAGTGGGTATTCCCAAAACAATTGATAATGATATTGGTATTACCGAACATGCGATCGGTTTTGATACGGCAGTTAACATTGCCACAGAAGCACTTGATCGCTTACATTTTACCGCTGCTTCTCACAGTCGAGTCATGATTTTAGAAGTCATGGGTCGTGATGCGGGACATATAGCCATTGCTGCGGGAATTGCTGGGGGAGCAGATGTGATTTTAATTCCAGAAATTCCCTATACGATTGACCAGATTTGCTCCCAAATTAAACAGCGCCAAGACCAAGGCAAAAACTATTGCTTAATTATTGCTTCCGAAGCGGTTCGTACTCAAGATGGTGAAACTCTCACAATGACAAATCGTTTGGGTCAATGTCGATATGGTGGTATAGGTCAATACTTAGCCGATCAACTTAGCGATCGCATTGGTGTAGAAACCCGAGTCACAGTTTTAGGACACATCCAACGCGGTGGAACCGCTTCACCACTAGATCGACTTGTGGCAGCTGCCTTTGGTGTAGCTGCGGTAAATCTTATAGAAGAAGGTAAGTACGATTACATGCTAACATGGCAAAATCGCCAGGTTCTCAGTGTACCTATTGCTGAGGCGATCGCTCAATATAGAGCTGTCAACCCAGAGGATACTTTAGTGAAAACTGCTCGTGGTTTGGGTATTTATTTGGGAGATTGACGTGGTTAAGGATTTTCACGATACAGTCGGGTCATCGTTAGGTTTGAGCTGACGTAAAATCTCTTGAATTCGTTCTACCTTTCGAGGTTTATTTTGGGCTTTAAAAGCACTCAATGCTTTTTCTAAAGATGCGATCGCTTCTTCGCGTTTACCAACTTCCCAAAATGCTTGAGCTAAATTAGTCAGTGCATCACCATAATTGGGATTAATTGCTAGTGCTTTATTATATTCTGCAATCGCTTCTTCCCATTGTTCTTGACTGGCAAAAACAAGTCCAATACCATTGTGTGCAAGCGCGTATTTAGAATCTAAGCGAATTGCTTCTTGATATTGTTTAATTGCCTCGTCTTTTTTCTCCTGACGAAACAAGACATTACCTAACTGGTAATAGCCAAAAGCATCTTTGGGATACTTCTTAATTAATTTACGTAAATTCTCTTCTGCACCAGCTAAATCACCTTGGCTAAATAAAGTATTTGCTGTTCTAATTAGTTGCGATCGCTCTTGCTGTCCACTGTTAGCGTCGGAAAATTGCGCTAGTATTTGCTCCTGGGTGTGTTGTTTAGCAGTACCAGGATTACGTACTTGTGCAAAAGCAGACTCAAAGGTATTTGTGACAATCAAAATACCCAAACTCAAGTAACAAGCAGTTTGAGCCAATCTTGGCTGAAAAGAATTGTTTGGCTTCATCACGCAGTAATTTTTCTATTATTTGGGATTTATATATAAATAAATATGTTAACAATTTTCCCATCTCTACTCTTCTCTGGTGCGTTCTCTGTGCCTCTGTGGTTAAATAAGTTACATTAAACTGCACAGACGCAGAGGACACAGAGTAAAAAACTAGCAGTGCTACGCCCCTTCTCGCAGCTTATCTAACACACTTCTATCCTCCAGGGTAGAAGTATCACCTGATACTTCCTGTCCGGCAGCAAGATTCCGCAATAAGCGGCGCATAATCTTACCAGATCGGGTTTTAGGCAAAGCATCGGTAAAACGAATTTCTCCGGGACGAGCGATCGCACCAATTTCACTAACGACGTGCTGTTTGAGTTCTTTATTGAGTGCTTCACTCGGATTATTACCACCCTCTAAAGTCACAAAAGCAACTATTTCTTCCCCTTTAAGTTCATCTGGTTTACCTACCACAGCCGCCTCAGCCACCGCAGGGTGGGAAACTAAGGCTGATTCAATTTCCATTGTTCCCAAACGATGCCCTGATACATTAATGACATCATCAACACGACCCATTACCCAGAAATAACCGTCTTCATCTCGTCTTGCACCATCGCCTGCAAAATAAATATACTGCCCATCTTTTGGGGGAATATGTTCCCAATAAGTACGGCGAAAGCGTTCCGGATCGCCGTATACTGTCCGCATCATCCCAGGCCAAGGATAGCGAACTACCAAATAGCCACCTTCATTGTCGCCAACAGAATTACCTTCCAGATCCACCACATCGGCTAATATTCCCGGGAAAGGACGAGTTGCAGAACCAGGTTTGGTAGGAATAGCCCCTGGAAGCGGTGTAATCATGATTCCACCAGTTTCTGTTTGCCACCATGTGTCGACGATCGGACAGCGTTCGCCACCAATCACCCTGTGATACCACATCCAAGCTTCCGGGTTAATGGGTTCACCTACAGTTCCCAGCAAACGCAGAGAAGACAAATTGCGGGCTTTGGGTAAATGTTCACCCATTTTGATAAAGGCACGAATCGCTGTAGGTGCAGTATAAAAAATCGTCACGCCATACTTTTCAATGACATCCCACATACACCCAGGATTAGAAGCACGGGGGGCGCCTTCATACATTACCGTTGTGGCACCGTTGGAAAGCGGCCCATAAACAATGTAACTGTGTCCCGTAATCCAACCGACATCCGCAGTACACCAGTATACATCGGTATCTTGCAGATCAAAAATCCATTTGGTGGTCATGTGAGTATACAAATTGTATCCAGCAGTTGTATGCACAACGCCTTTGGGTTTGCCGGTACTACCAGAAGTGTAGAGAATAAACAGCATATCCTCGCTGTCCATCTCTTCGGCGGGACAATCTGCGCTCACACCCTTTTGCAAATCATGCCACCAATGGTCACGTCCTGGTTCCATGTTAGTTTTTTGATTGGTACGACTGACAACTAAGACGTTTTGCACAGTCGAGACAGTACCATCTGCTAGTGCTTTATCTACTTGTTCCTTGAGGGGAACGATCGCATCTTTACGCCAACCACCATCAGCAGTGATTACTAGTTTCGCTTGGGCATCTATTAATCGATCTCGTAAAGCTTCGGCACTGAAACCACCAAATACAACACTGTGGGGTGCGCCAATTCTCGCACAGGCTAACATCGCGATCGCAGCTTCGGGAATCATCGGCATATAAATACCAACGCGATCGCCCTTTTGTACTCCCAATTGTTTGAGCACATTGGCAAATTGACAAACTTCCCGATGTAGTTGGGCGTAGGTGAGGGTGCGTGAGTCTCCTGGTTCTCCTTCCCAAATGATCGCAGCTTTATTTTTGCGCCAAGTAGTTAAATGTCTGTCAAGACAATTGTAAGAAATATTAATTTTACCGTTCACAAACCACTTGGCAAACGGTGGTTGCCAATCTAAAACTTTCTCCCACTTCGCAAACCAGTTTAATTCTTGTTCTGCTAATTCTGCCCAGAATTGTTCAGGATTGGCTTTGGCTTTTTCGTAGAGGTGCTGATATTGTTCTAAGCTTTTGATATGGGCATTCTGGGAAAATTCTGGAGTTGGGTAAAATAAGCGTTTTTCTTGGAGGATTGACTCTATCGTTGGTTGAGACATAATCGCTTCAATGGTGTTCTGGAAACTATTGTGTATGCAGATTTACCACAAATGTTTTGATTGTTATGAAGATTGATGTAAAATGCAACGATCAATAGAAAAAATGTAGGGTCGTCGAGATGGCATTGAGCGACGACAACTTAAACGCCGACGAGATGAGCTATTGCAACCATGCAAGCAAATAATTGACAATGCAGATATGCGGATACAGGTTTGCAAGGTTTATGAAGCTGTACTTAGTGTCTTAGTGTCTTAGTGTTTCAAAAATAATCTTTTTCACCACAAAGACACAAAGACACCAAGAATTTTCTTACCACACTACGAGCGATCGCTCATGCACCACTCGCTGATATACTTCTTCTGTTTGCTTGCCTAATTTCGGCCAGCTAAAGCGTCGTTCCAAATCTTCGTAAGCGTTATCAATTAGCCATTGGCGATAACCGGGATTTTTTAGAACTTCCAAAATTCCCCATGCTAAAGAATCAGGGTTATTGGTATAGGTGACAATGCCTGTTTTTGTATGCTGCACTACTTCTGGAAAACCGCCTGTATCAGATACTACTACTGGTACACGAGAAGCAAAGCTTTCTAAGGCAACGATTCCAAAGGGTTCATAAAGGCTGGGAAAAACAGCACAGTCGGCAATGGTTTGAAATTTATCTAAGTACTCATCAGAAATAAAGCCGGTAAAATAGCATTTATGCCAAATCCCCATATCCCAAGCTTGTTTTTTGAGATGATCAGTGTTGCCACCACCGATAATCACAAACTTAACGTAACCCCCCATTTCTTGCAGTACTTTAGGAGCAGCGGCTAAGAGCAAAGATACACCTTTTTCGTAGGTCATGCGACCGACATAGTAAACAATTTTTTCGCCGTCTTCAGCAAATTGGCGACGAAAGTCTTGGGCGTGAAAGTCTTCGTGATGGCGTTTTTTTTCTGGACGAATACCGTTATAAATAACGTCAATTTTATCCCAAGGACTATGTAAGGCTCGTTCTACTTCTCGACGCATGTAGTCGGTGCAGACAATAATTCGCCAAGCGTTGTAGGCTAATAGTTCTTCTTTACCACTGATATAACGTTGGGTATCTGTGTAAATACCGTTGTAGCGTCCGTATTCAGTAGCGTGGATTGTTGCAATTAGGGGAATTTTAAAGGTATGCTTGAGAGCGATCGCCGCATCTGCAACTAACCAATCATGAGCATGGATGAGATCAAAGGGGCCTTCTTCCGCGATCAATTTTCCCCCATGGCTGCCCATGCTTTCATTCATGTTTACTACCCAATGGAAAAAGTCGTTACCACTAGCCACAGGAATGCGATGCACACGCACTCCGTCCACGACTTCAAACATGGGTGCATGACCAAATTCAGGCGTAATTAGATGAACTTCATGCCCTAAATTGGCGATTTCTGGGTACAGTTCTGAGACATGGCGCGCAATTCCTCCAACAATACGGGGCGGAAATTCCCAACTCAGTACTAATATTTTCATTTGATGCAATCCCCCAAGCCTTTAGATTTATCTAAAATTTGTCATTGGTTATGTGGTTAGTGGTTAGTGGTTAGTGGTTAGTGGTTAGTGGTTAGTGGTTAGTGGTTAGTTGTTATTCCTCTACTCCCCATCACCCAATCACCCCATCACCCTTGTCCTCCTTATCCCCGATCTCCTTCTGCTAACTCTTGCCGGAATTGTAACCAAGCTGCTTTTGCTTGTGTGTCCGAACTGGCAGCTTTTTTTAATAAAATGACGCCATCTTCAAAGCCTATGATTCCATATTCGCCATTATTTATGAGCTGGTCAATCAGTGGGGTTAAATCTTTTAATAAACTGCGATCGCTTTTAAATGCAACTTGATATTTTTGTAATTGCCAAAGATCAGCGATCGCGTAATCTACTTTAATTACTTTTTGGGCATCATTACGCAGTTCCAAGGCAGGTAAACGCAAGATTTCCCGGCGGCTAGAAAGATGGGGAACTATGTAGGTAGTTGCAGATACACTCGCATCTGGGGGAATTTGTGCCAGCAGGGGGCGCATCTGACTTACATGTTGCCATTGTTGTGGCAATGAGACATATACTAGTGGTTTGACTGAATCTGGAATGACAAAATAAAAAGTGCGATTGGGATTAGATGTAAAGGTAAAAAATAGAGACAGACAAATACAACCTATCCACAAACGGCGAAATGCAGGTTTAAATTTTTGTTGACGCTGCGACCACCAGAGAATAGACCCGTAAAATAATCCTGGGACGACGGTTAAAGCGTAACGGATGGTAATAGATAAAACAGATTCTCCTTTGCCTAGTAATAATTTCAATAGGGGAAAACTAGCGATCATCCAAGAACCAGGGGCTACAGCAGGTACAAATGCTAAGGGCAACCACTGTCCTAATAAGTATTTAATAGTTCTATCTAGTGGTGTAAATAACTCTACTAATAAACGCAGCGGATTGCTAATCATCCCCCAAATAATTTCTATGGTGGAAGCTTCCTCACCATCGGCATATTGTCCAAATCGTTCCAACATAAACCGTTGCGAAATATCTTTAGAAAACAACGGCATGATCAAATTAGTTAATACTAATATGTAACCAAAACTGAGGATACATACAGCAACGCCAGCGCGGGGAAAGCGTTTACTCAAAATCATGTAAACTCCAACCCCAAATAATCCTATACCTGCATCTTCCCGTACAGCTAAAATCAAAACTGCCAGCAACCAAAATAACCACCACCAGCGTTTTTCCATTGCTAGCAGCAGGGTAAATACAAACAAGGGAATCTGGCAAATGTCGTGAAAGTTACTCAGAGTCGGCCCGATCACCGCGTTAGCACCGTAAAAGCTGGCGGTAATCATGACTGCTAGTGGTGGTTGGAGATATTGCCTAGCCAGTACGTACAACACCAAACCCGCCGCCGTGATTAGTATAACTTGCAAAACAGTTAAAGTGGCAGGAGAGGGAAATAAGGCATAGATGGGTAGCCACAGCAATAACGCCGGCGTAAAGTGTTGTCCGAGTCGATGATAATATACTGTGGGAACTTCGCCAGCGTGAACTACATTAGTCGAAAGACTAGAAGAAAGAGAACTTTGAAAAAAACGACCATGCAGGTTATTCCAAAAAACTTGGTTAAAAATGCCTTGGTCAAAGGAAGCGTAAAAGGTATAGTAGCGGTGCAGGGTAAATAACAAACACAGGAAAAAAAAGATTCCTGCCAACAGCAAGACTGTCTTGCTGGCATTACCTGCCTTTAACTTAAATATTTTTGGCAGCTTTGCTTGCATTTTTGACAACATCAACGATAAAGGCTTCCCGTACACTCTATGGCGATCGCATTAAAAAAGAATACAAGATAAAGGATCAAAAAACACACTTTATATTTCACGTTTCATTCTAGAAGTTTCACGCTTTATTCTTGAAGTTTCAGCCTTTATTAGAGAATATAAACAAGTCCTCATTGTTCCTATCTGCCAAATGCCTACCTTGCTTGTGGATGTGCAAAATTTGCTTTCTGACTTACTGAAGCGTTATGCATCTAAGGTGGATTATTTAATGATTCGCCTAGAAGAAGCTGAAGGTACAGATATACTGTTGCGTGGCGACAAAGTAGAAACTCTCAGCGAGGCTATTTCTATCGGTGGACATATTCGTGCTACTTATAGGGGCGGATGGGGGTTCAGCAGTTTTAACCGCTTGACATCAATTGCTGAACGCATCGAAGAAGCAATTGCTGCTGCGAGGATGGTTGGTGATGAAGAAACTATACTTGCTCCCATTGAACCAGTACAAGCAGTTTGTCAATTACCCTTGACAGGTACTGATCCCCGGCTTGTTTCTTTAACTCGTAAAAAAGAATTATGCGATCGCTATTGTGATCTCCTCAAAAGTGTAGACCATCGCATCAGCACCACATCTGTACGCTACAGTGACACCAGTCAAAGAGTAATTGTTGCTACCAGTGAAGGCGCTTTCATTGAACAGTCTTGGGTAGATATGGAAATGCGCTTTGCTGCCACTGCAAGAGATGGTGATACTGTGCAAACTGGTAGAGAAACCACCGGTTCTCGCCAAGCTTTTGAAGATTTAATCAACCTAGATACACAAGTCAAAAGCGCTGCCGAAAGGGCAGTAGCAGCTTTAACTTTACCATCAGTCAAAGGTGATACCTACACCGTAGTTATTGATCCGATTCTTACTGGTTTATTTGTTCACGAAGCCTTTGGACATCTATCAGAAGCAGATATGGCTTACGAAAACCCAGATTTGTTAGAGGTAATGACCTTTGGACGCAGGTTTGGCCCGGAAGAATTACAAATTTTTGATGGTGCAGCCCTAACTGGACATCGTGGTAGTTATTTTTACGATGATGAAGGCACACCTGCAACAATTACGCAGTTAATTCAAGATGGGATTTTGGTAGGAAGATTGCATTCCCGTGAAACCGCAGGTAAGTTAGGAGAAACAGCAACAGGCAACGCTAGGTGTTTAAATTATCACTATGCCCCCATTGTCCGCATGACCAATACATGGATAGAAAGAGGTAAAACACCTGTGGCTGATTTATTCAGTGGTATTAAACAAGGAGTTTATGCGCGTAACTGGTTGGGTGGAATGACCAATGGGGAAATGTTCACCTTCAGCGCTGGGGAAGCTTGGATGATTAGAAATGGGAAAATAGCTGAACCAGTCAAAGATGTAACTCTCTCAGGAAACGTGTTTCAAACCCTGGCAGATATAGAAGCAATTGGTGACGACTTTTACTGGGACGAGTCTGGTGGTTGTGGTAAAGACGCACAAAATGGTTTAGCTGTAGGTTGTGGCGGGCCAAGTCTGCGGATACGTGATGTGGTTGTTGGGGGAGAGGCGTGAGTGATGGGGATTGGGGATTGGGAACAAGGGAAGGAGGAGTGTGGGGAGTGTGGGGAGTGTGGGGAGTGTGAGGAGTGTGGGGAGTGTGAGGAGTGTGGGGAGTGTGGGGAGTGTGGGAGGGTGGGGAGAATAAATACTTATGCCCAATGACCAATCACCAATCACCAATGACAAATGACAAATGACAAATCACCAATGACAAATGACACAAGCCAGAGGCATACGAGCATTCCTAATCCAAAATCGAAAATCTAAAATCCAAAATCGTATTGGGTGGTTCTCAGGTGCCTTTCTTATTACCACCTGTCTCATACCTACGATCATTCCCCGCCCTGTCTTGGGTGCAGAACGGTTAACCCTGTCCTACGGTCTGTTGGAGCGTTCTGTATCAGTTCAATCTCTAGAAGATTACGCCAGAACAGGCAAAATTGATGATGAATTGGCTGCTTATTTTCAATATACACCCAAAGAGCGACTAGAGCAAATCAAACAGGTATTACTAACTCCTATTCCCTTAAATGCGGTACAAGTTTCCCAGTTTCTCTACACACCAATCGGGGAAAGATTGCTAGAGAATTTGGCAACAGTGATTGAGGGTGAAACTCGGGCTACTGGTTTATACGGAATTCGTGCAGCATTAATTTTAGCTGCGGCTGAACCGGAAGGCTTGACTTTATTAAATGTACTACGCAAGTTTCCCTCAAGTCGGCTTTCAATTAATTTAGCCCGCGCCCTACAGCTAGCCAACTTAGCCCAGAGTTTTCTCAACCAGACTCAACAAGCGATCGCCCTGATTCAAAAAGAAGCTAACCAAGAAGCAACCACTGCTTCACCAGAAAGTATTAGTAACACTATAAATTTATTGCAACCAGGATCTTATCAATGGCAAAAGCAAACCATTAACCTCAATGATCAGTCTCGCGATCGTATCTATCCTGCCGATATTTATTTACCACAAGTTTCTCAGCCTAGACCAGTTATTGTCATCTCCCACGGACTTGGTTGTGATCGAACTAGTTTTGTTTACTTAGCTGAATATTTGGCTTCCTATGGGTTTGTTGTGGCGGTTCCTGAACATCCTGGTAGCAACGCTCAGCAGTTACAAGCATTACTATCAGGTAGAGCAGCTAATATTACAAGTCCCAGGGAGTTTATTGATCGACCTTTGGATGTAAGATACCTTTTAGATGAACTTGCTCGCCGCTCACGGTCTGAACCAGCTTTCCGAGGACGGTTCAATTTGGAACAGGTAGGCGTAATTGGTCAATCCTTTGGAGGTTACACAGCTTTAGCATTAGCAGGCGCACCAATTAACTTTTCCCAAATCCAACAAAGCTGTCCACCCCCACAAGATACCCTCAATGTTTCGCTTTTGCTCCAGTGTTTGACTGCGGAATTATCCTTACCTGAGGAGTATGACCTATCTGATTCACGCATCAAAGCAGCGATCGCTATTAACCCAATTAATAGCATTGTTCTCGGAAAAGATAGCCTCAGTCAAATCAAAATTCCGGTCATGATTGTCAGCAGCAGTAATGATACAGCTGCCCCAGCTTTGCCAGAACAAATTCAACCTTTTACTTGGTTAACAACTACTAATAAGTATTTAGCATTAATTAGTGGCGGTACGCACTTTTCGACAATCGCAGAATCACCAAACTCTGTCATCCCTGTTCCCGAACAAGTGATCGGCCCAAATCCGGCTTTAGCACAACGCTATGTTAAATTTTTAAGCCTGCCCTTTTTCCAAAGCTATGTAGCTAACCAACCAAGTTACCTGACTTATTTAAATGCAGATTACATTAACAGAATTAGTCAACAACCATTGCCACTGTCATTAGTGCGATCGCTTAATTTGAAAACTGATAATACTTCCCTATTAAAAGTTACGGCTGATATAGAGATGGAAGAAACATTGCGTTCGGTAAAAAATAGTTTTTTTGAGAAATCGACTACTCTGTTGGAAAGCTTTGAGGTTCCCTGCGGGACGCTGCTTTGTAGACGCCCGTAGGGCGGCTTCAAGAAAGAGTACGCCCCAAGCCCTAGCTCAAACTTTCCGCCAATGCACACTAGATCCTGGCAAAAATATTTTTACCCCACCCTAACCCTAAGCAAAATCTGGGAGGGGAATAGAGGGGGGTTAATTTGACTTTTGCAAGAGGTCTTTAGTGCCAAACAAACACCTTGGCTTCGTAAGGGCCAATATCAATCATGATGCCATCATCGCCAGCTTCAACATCATAATTTCCTGTCCATTCGTGCCATGTACCACCATTAGGGAAATTAGGCACATGATAGCCAGCAAGGAAGTTTTCTGAGAAATTAGCGACAACAACCACACGGGAACCTTCATCATTCCAGCGACTATAAGCTAATACTTTTGCCTCTGGATTTTCGTGGATAAAGTCAATATTTTCTGTGTAAAGCGCATGATTTTGTTTACGCAGGTTAATTAAACCTTTATAGTACTCAAATAAACCGCGATTCAAATCATTACCTAGTAGTGTCCAATCAATTTTTGCTGATTCTGGAGTCTTAGGTTTGTACTCACCAAACTCTTCACCCATCCAAACTAAAGGTACACCAACAGCAGTCATTAAAATCGCCACACCCAATCTGATTCTTCTGAAAGCTTCCTCATCAAAAATGTTGCGATCGCCTAAATCAACCATCAAATGATTATGATCATGATTTGTCACGTAATTGACAACATTTGTAGCGCCCATGAAGCCTTGACGTTTACAGTCGATGACATCTTTGAGTCTTTCTAAATCAAAGGTTTGACCACAGATATGTTCCTTAATACAGTGGTAGAAACTATCATGCCAGCAACCATCCATCGGTCCATCAACATTAGTGATGCTGGTAGTTTCAGGAATGTGTTCAGCAACATTATAAAAAGGTTTCGCACCAGCAG
The DNA here is from genome assembly GCF_001904645.1 of Fischerella major NIES-592. Lineage (NCBI taxonomy): Bacteria > Bacillati > Cyanobacteriota > Cyanophyceae > Nostocales > Hapalosiphonaceae > Fischerella > Fischerella major. The sequence goes on from NZ_MRCA01000018.1 coordinate 46,606, forward strand.
TTTTTTTCGCTTCTTGTACAATCCAGTGCATGAAATCATAATTCGCAATTTGCCGCGCTGCGTCGTAGCGAATACCATCAATATGATATTCTTCAATCCAAAAACGCACTGCATCACCAATAAATCTACGAGCTGGGTAAGTCTCTAAATTTTCATCATATAATTCGTAATTAAACTCAGGTCCCCAGCTATTATCAGGGTCACGCGGAGAGTGATGATACCAATAATCGTGGTTTATCTGAGTTAATGGGCTTGATGCTTCTGAGTGATTATAAATCCCGTCCATAATGACGCGAATTCCTCTAGCATGGCACTCATCAATCAGATTTTTTAACCCAGCTGTAGAACCATAGCTAGATTCTGTGGCAAAAAAATAGCGGGGGTTGTATCCCCAGCTATGATCACCTGGATATTCTTTCACAGGCATTAACTCAATAGCGTTAATGCCCAATTCACATAGATAATCTAATTTTTCAATTACATGTTTATACTTACCACGTGCATAAGGATCATCTTCACCACCGGAAAAGTCCCCGACATGCAATTCATAAATTACTAATTCATGGTCAGCAGGTAAAGGTTTATCGTCATGCTGCCAAACGTAAGTATCAACTATTCTTTGTCCATCTTTGATATGTACGATCCCATTATCTTGACCACTTAATTCATCTATATCTACAGCATATGGATCTGTAACATCAACCCATTGGTCTTCTTCCAAAAACCAGGATTTCGACTGTACACGGAATTTATATTGGTAATCTCCATCTTCTAATTCAACTGTTGTACGGAAATCACCATCATCACCTTTTTCCATTGGAATCTCTTGCCAATCACAAAAAGAACCAATTAAAGCTGCTGCTTTGTTATAGGGCGCAAATAGATTAAATTCAATTGGCTTCGCCATAATTTTTTCAGTTTATTTTGATAGTGAATCTTTGCATAAATATTCTCTAATTTTCAAAAATAAAAGCCAATATTTCCCTAGAAATAAATAAATAACAATTACCTCTGTCTTCAGGAATAAGTATTGAATAAATAATCAAAATTAATTATTAATAATTAGTACAATAGTGGTTAGTAGTTGGTTGTTGATAATTTCCAATGCCCACACTCCACCCTTACGAGAAGCCTATGAGCGCGTCTACACACCCCTCACACCCCTCACACTCCCCACTCCCCCCAACAGCCTAAAATTAAATAGACTTGCACTGATTACTTTGTCAGTTTAAGAATATATAGGGCTATGCACGCGGGGAAACTAACGTGAGTCAAGGATTTGATTATGATTTAGTGATTATCGGCGCTGGAGTGGGCGGACATGGAGCTGCCTTGCACGCCGTTAATTGTGGTTTGAAGACAGCAATCATTGAAGCGGCTGATATGGGGGGAACCTGTGTCAATCGAGGCTGCATTCCTTCTAAGGCATTGTTGGCAGCCTCTGGACGTGTACGAGAACTCAGAGACGCCCATCATCTCAAAACGTTGGGGATTCAAGTCGCAGGTGTACAATTTGATCGGCAAGCGATCGCCGACCACGCTAATAATCTTGTTGCGAAAATTCAAGGAGACCTAACCAACAGCCTCAAGCGTTTGGGGGTTGATATTATTCGGGGTTGGGGCAAAATCGTCGGCGCTCAAAAAGTCAGTATAATAACAGAAAGTGGTGAAAAAACCATCACTGCTAAAGATATTATTCTTTCTCCTGGTTCAGTTCCCTTTGTCCCTCCCGGGATTGAAGTAGACGGAAAAACAGTATTTACCAGCGACCAAGGGGTAAAATTAGAATCATTACCAAATTGGGTCGCAATTATTGGTAGTGGTTACATAGGTTTGGAATTTTCTGATGTTTACTCGGCTTTGGGTTGCGAAATTACTATGATCGAGGCACTCGATCAATTAATGCCAGGATTTGATCGTGATATTGCCAAACTTGCCGAACGGGTGCTAATCACTCCCCGCGATATTGAAACCTATGTAGGAATATACGCCAAAAGAGTCATCCCGGGTTCCCCAGTGGTAATAGAATTAGCCGACTTCAAAACCAAAGAAGATGTAGATGTGCTAGAAGTCGATGCTTGTTTAGTGGCAACCGGACGGATTCCAGCTACCCAAAATCTCGGTTTAGAATCAGTAGGTGTAGAATTAGACCGCAGGAATTTTATTCCCGTCAATGACACTATGGCTGTGTTAAGTGGGGGTGAACCTGTGCCACATTTGTGGGCAATTGGCGATGCCACTGGCAAAATGATGCTAGCCCATGCTGCCTCTGCTCAGGGTATTGTGGCAGTAGAAAATATCTGTGGTAGACACAAAGAAATAGACTATCTTAGTATCCCCGCAGCAGCTTTTACTCACCCCGAAGTGAGCTATGTCGGGATGACAGAAGTACAAGCCAAGGAAAAAGCTACAGCCGGAGGTTTTGAAATCGGAGTGGCAAAGAGTTACTTCAAAGGTAATTCCAAAGCCTTGGCAGAAGGCGAAGCCGATGGTATGGCAAAAGTAATTTATCGTAAAGACAGTGGTGAAGTTTTAGGAGTCCATATTTTTGGAATGCACGCCTCCGACCTCATCCACGAAGCTTCAGCCGCGATCGCCAACCGTCAATCTGTCCACGCCCTTGCCTATTTGGTTCACGCCCACCCCACACTCTCAGAAGTGCTAGACGAAGCTTATAAACGCGCAGTCGCCCTCTAAATGCTGAATGATGAATGATGATGAATTATCAAACCTTCATCACTCATCATTCATAATTCATAATTCATAATTCATAATTCATAATTTCCCATGCAAATCCGTCGCCGTCCACCAAATCCAACTGTTGCAGTGTCTAATTTAAGATATCAGGTTGCCACTCCTGATGCTGAACCAAGAAACATCCTCGAAAAAATTGTTTGGCAAAAAGAAGAAGAAGTAGACCAAATGCGGGAAAAGCAACCCTTACAGGAGTTGCAAAAGCAAGCTTTAACTGCACCGGCTACCCGTGATTTTGTGGCGGCGCTGCGAGATGGAAAGACTAAACCAGCTTTAATTGCTGAAGTCAAAAAAGCTTCTCCCAGCAAAGGTGTGATCAGAGAAGATTTTGATCCAGTGGCGATCGCTTTGCAATATCAACAAGGCGGCGCTAGTTGCATTTCTGTATTAACAGATGAAAAATTCTTTCAAGGTAGCTTTGATAATTTAGCTAAAATCCGCACTGCTGTGGATTTACCGTTGCTGTGTAAGGAATTTATTATCTATCCCTATCAAATGTATCTAGCCCGCGTTCTTGGTGCAGATGCAGTTTTGCTGATTGCAGCTATCCTCAGCGATCAGGATTTACAATACTTTGTTAAAATTGCCAATACTCTCAAAATGGCAGCATTAATTGAAGTCCACACTTTAGCAGAACTTGACCGTGTGTTAGCTATAGATGGTGTTTCTTTAGTAGGTATTAATAATCGTAACCTCGAAGATTTTTCTGTTGATTTACAAACCACTTGTGAGCTTTTATCAGCAAGAGGTAAAAATTTGCAGGAACGGAACATTATTGTTGTGAGTGAGTCAGGACTACATACACCTGATGACCTGCATGTGGTAAAAAAAGCAGGCGCTTCTGCTGTCCTGATTGGTGAATCATTAGTTAAACAACCAGATCCAGAATTAGCGATTGCTAATCTTTTCACCAAATATTAATTACTTGAGTCAAGCCAGTATTCCAGCAAATATTTGTTGTCTAATGTATATGAACATAATTAAACGTAAAATGCTTATGCCCATAAACTAGATAGATTCAGCCTTTCTCCTTGTGCCATCTGCCTTCTACTTATGTAACAATTTACTGATTAACAAACAGTCTTGGATTGGAAATCAAAATAAAAAATAAACTTCATGGAGCAAATTCCTCTGCCTTCACCCATCCACTACGAACTTATACTGCAATTACTAGAAAGACAAACAATGTTAGCAGTAAGTAATAATCCAGAACTGCGAAATCAAGTCAATCAGCTAATTATTACTCTCCGCAAAGCTGCTGTGCAACAAAAACATCTAGAAGAAATTTGCCAAGGTTCATCAATGACTGTTGATCACCGTTGGTCACTTAATCATCTGAGTGGCGAACACGTATCTTCATTTGAATAAGCAAAAGCAACAGAGACTGCGTATGGTAGGGGAAGGTGAACCCCGACCAACGCAAACTTCATCCAGTTATACTAACTCTGTGTAAACTGAATTAGTATAACTCCAGACTAACGAGTATATTTTAGGCTCTCTATCTTGCCTAAGAATTTTTCTGTGAAAATACTCATCACAGTCCGTTTACGAACATTGATATTAGCGTTCAAAGACATGCCAGACTGGAGAGGGATTTCTTTGCCGTTAACGTTAATCGATTGTTTTGATAAGCGAATTTCAGCCGGGAAACGGTAGTATGGAGTGTTTTGATCAGGTGGTAAAGCATCAGAACCAATCCGAACTACTTCGCCTCGAATATCACTAAATTCTGTGTAGGGGAAAGAATCAATCCGCACATCAACGGGCATTCCATTTTTGACAAAGCCAATATCATTGTTGGTGATAAAAACTTGAGCAACAAGATTTTCTGGCGGCACGATTTTGAGAATGGATTCGCTGGTATTGTAGACGTAACCAGAACTACGAGGCTTAAGATCAAAAACAATTCCACTAGTTGTAGCTCGAATTTCTTGATATTTTAGGGTCGAAAGAATTTCGCTAATTTCGCCATCAATTTCTTGGATGCGTTTTTTATTTTCGACCATCACTTTGGTGAGTTGACTATCTATTTCAGCAATGCGCTTTTCGTTCTCAGCAATTTTACTGAGTAAATCTTCTTTAGATAGAGCGATCGCATTTTCTAATTTTTTTTGTGATTGTGCGATCGCCAGCCGCAAACGTTGTTCTTCTTGCACAAGGCGGTTAACTTCAGCTTTGCTAGCGTCTGCTGTTTGGCGCTTTTCTAGATAAGGTAAGCGAGCAAAGGCTCCTTTTTGCACCAAAGTGTTTAAATTATCGGCAATTTCCAAATTTGTTGCCAGACTACCCCTCGCACTCGTTAATTGGACTTGCACTTGATTTAACTGCTTGGTTAATTGTTCTACATCTAGCCGTGCTGTGGCAAGGCGAGAGTCTCTTTCTGTTTGTCTGTTAATCAAACGTTCTCGCAAGTCTGGATCAAGGTTACGTATTGCTGTCTCACCCAGCAATTCTGCACGATAAAGTTCATTTTCCCGTATCAAGGCAACACGGTTTTCTGTGAGTGATGCTAGCTCTGGTGATATCTGGAACTCTCTTGTAGTAGAATTAGCTGTTGCACTTCGCATCTGGGTACGGTAAAAATTATTTTCTCGTACTATGCTGGCTCGCACTTGTTGCAGTGAGCGTAGTTTTGCTTGGGCAACTGTGGGGTCAAAACTAACCAAAAGATCGCCTTTTTCGACTCTTTGTCCTTCCTGAACATGAATTTTGTTGATCACTCCCCCCACTGGTGCTTGAATTTCTTTCACTAAACCTTTGGGTTCGAGTTTACCTTGCACGGGAACAGATTCATCGATTTTGGCAGTACAAGCCCAAACCACTGCAAAACTGGTCACACCGACGATGCTCCAAACAATAGCATGTGACCAGACACGGGATTGTTTTAAAATGACTGGCTGATCAAAGTCATGTGTCTCACTAGGTGTATCACGAGGTATGGTAATTCCCGAACTGAAAATTGCTGTACTTCCTTGCAACAGCAATTGCCATTGACGTTGGGTTTTTGGCAGACGCTTCCAAATAAATACTAATCCCCCAGCTGTCAGCAAAAACATGAAACCACCCAAAGGCAAGAAAATAGATGTTTGGCTTGGGGCTGCTTCTAAGTAATTTACATGGTAATTGTTGTTTTGATTTGCGTTTTGATTTGTGTTTTGGCGATCGCTCTGATCTACAAAATTATCTGCTTGACTTGTGCTTGAATTTATGCTTTCTTGGCTGCTCTGAGCTACAAAACTATCTCCAGGGCCAGTTTTAGTAGTTTTAACCTTGGGTGGGGATGGTTGGAGGGAGTGCCAAGTTACAGCATCAACAACACCACCGGCAGAGTCTAATACTTTCTCTTCCTGAAATTCAATAACTGCTGCTTGGGTAAGTACACCGAATTTACCATCAATTGCACCGTGATAATGTCCCAATTTTTGCAGCTGAGTTTGCAGTTGGGAAACAGCTGCGCCTTGACTACCAAATTGCAATCTCGGTTGGTTTGATGATGAAAAACTTACTTTAGTGGCTTCCGGTTCAGTCACACAGTTATGCAAATCTGGGTTTGATGGAGTTGTTGTTTCATCTACCAGAATTTGCTCACAATGATTAGCAGGTGTTTCGGGGGTGTTAAGTGACGCTTCTGAACAGTTTGTACAAGCTAGCAGCAAAAAAGATGGATCAAGCATGGTTTTGTTTTATGTACAGGAGGTGTAGGAAGTGGGAGGTGGGGAACTCGGGGCCCCCACTCCCCCAAGGGAGTGGGGATTAGGGGCAGTGGGGAGGTGGGGAGTGGGAGGACAAGGAGGACAGGGGGGACGACTTGGGAGACAAGGGAGAAAAACTAATACCATTGACAATTGACCCTTGACAATTAACTACTCTTCTTGTCCTTGTTGTTGATAGAGACAGTAATATCGTCCTTTCATGGCCATGAGTTCGTCATGGGTTCCTTGTTCAGCGATCGCACCCCGATCCATGATGATGATGACATCGGCATTTTTGACGGTGTTCAGACGGTGGGTGATGAAGAAGACAGTGCGACCACTAAAGACTTCCATGAGGTTGCGACATACTTGTTGTTCTGATTGGTAATCTAAAGCGCTGGTGGCTTCGTCTAAAATCAGTAGTCGCGGATTTTGTAAAATTGTACGGGCGATGGCGATACGTTGCCGTTGTCCACCCGAAAGGGCAGAACCCCGTTCTCCCACGCTGGTGTTGTAGCCGTTGGGTAGTGCCATGATGAAATCATGGGCGGCGGCTGCTTTGGCAGCTGCAATAATTTCTTCGGTAGTTGCTTCTGGGCGAATGAGGGCGATGTTTTCTTGAATCGTTCCTTCAAATAATAGGGTATCCTGTAGCACCATGCCAATTTGACGGCGCAGGGAATTTAACTCTACTTTCCTAATGTCATAACCATCTATCTGAATTTGCCCTGTCAATGGTTCGTAGAGCCTGGGTAATAGTTTTGTCATTGTACTTTTACCGGAACCACTTTGGCCGACGATGCCGACGAAAGTACCAGGGGCAATATCAAGATTGATATTGAGCAGTTGCAAAGCATCGTCAGGATTGAAACCAAAGGAAACGTTTGTGTATTTGACTGCGCCTTGAATTTCCGGTAAGGGGATATTGTGGCGATCGCGTATGGGTACTTCTGGCGCAGTATCTAAGACATCACCCAGACGTTCGATGGATAATGCGACTTCTTGAAAGTTCTGTGAAAGTTGAATCAGACGTAACAAGGGACTGGTAACATAACCAGCAATGATGCGAAAGGCGATTAATTGACCAAGGGTAAGTTGATTCGAGATCACTAAATGAGCGCCTACCCACAACAATACAAAACTAGAGAATTGATTTAAAAATCCACTGATGGAGTTGGCGGTGCTGGAAGTTAGTACGTTTTTGAATCCAGCACTGATGTAGCGGGTATAGCGATCGCGCCATTGCCAACGGGATTTTAATTCAATATTCTGGGCTTTGACTGTTTGAATGCCGGTGAGTACCTCAACTAAATAAGATTGGGTATCAGCATAGCGTTCGGCTTTTTTGCGTAATTGTCGCTGCACGACGGGAACCACCAAAGTTGTCAACAGGGCAAACAATGGGACACAAGCCAGTGCAACTAGTGTCAGCACCCAACTATAAAACAGCATGACGGCGATATAAATCACCGAAAAAACCGCATCTAGAACCACTGTCAATGCTGTTCCTGTAAGGAAAGAACGAATATTCTCGAGTTCATTAATCCGCCCTGCCAATTCACCGACGCGGCGACGTTCAAAGTAACTCAACGGCAATCGCAACAGGTGTTCAATGACTTCTGAACCCAGGCGGATATCAATCCGGTTGGTGGTATCGGCAAATAAATAGGTGCGCAGACTCGTCAAGATGGCTTCAAATACTGCAATGACAAGCAAAAAAATCCCCAAAATATCCAGAGTATCGAGGCTTTTCTGCATCAAGACATTATCGATGATGATCTGGGTAATGATTGGGTTTGCCAAGCCAAATACTTGGACAAAGAACGAAGCAACTAGAACCTCAATCAATACCAAGCGGTATTTGTAGATGGAAGGTAAAAACCAACGCAGACTAAATTTTTCTGGACGTTCCTCTTCTGGTTTTTCGATAACCAAGACTTGTCCTGATTGTCCCCAGATGTTGCCAAACTCCCCCAGAGAATAATAAGAAATGCCTGTTTCTGGGGCAGCAACGACGATTTCATGTTCTGTGATTTTATACAGTAAGGCCAAGCTTTCTTGCCAGTAAATGATGGCTGGCGCACTCAAACGATTGATGACGTTAGCAGGAACTTTGACTAATTGGGCTTGCAAACCCATCATTTCGACAATAGCCCCTGCTACTTGTAGGGAAATCTGCTTGTTCGATTTGAGTTGATTTGTCAAGACTTTGCGAATTAAATCCCGGCGAAAAGAACCCCCTAAGATGCGATGTAACATCTGGAAACACGCCAAGGAAACATCAAGGAGTCCTTGTCCTGATACAAAAATGCTGTCTGGTGGTGCGATATGTGCGACAGCAGGATTCGGTGGGTATTCTGGGGCGGGGGAGATTGCCAGAGTGGAAGTATTGTCTTTGTTAGCCTTCTCGTTATTAGACTTCCAGGGAATACCAATTAAGCGAATTTCGGTGTCACTGTGCCAAATATCTGGATGGTTATTATCTATCAACAATCGACTACCAACGCTCATTCCATCGAACATACCAGCGCTGATTAGCCAGAGGTGGTCATTATTAAATTTCTGGGAATCTACTTTCCCTGGTGGCAGATTCACCACCGTTATTTGTTGCCAAAGCTGACGGACTAAGTCTTTTAAATCGGTAGCTGCATCTGCTTGTCGTTGGAGTTCCAAACTCAGGAGGTCAAAGACTTCTGTGATCTGAGGACGCGATCGCACTGCTTGGGCAAACTCTGGTTCTTTGGCCATTAATTGCAGAAATTCTTCTGCTTCCAGAGTAATAGCAATGACTTCGCTAGAAGCGATCGCTGCTTCGCAACTGACCCCACGTAATAATCCTAGCCAACCCAGGAACTCTCCTGCCTCTACCACCGTCAAACTCACCTGAGCAGCCCGACGTTGGTCGTAGCCCAATAGCCGCGCTTGTCCTTGATAAATTATCATCACTTGCGCTGGCATTCTTTCCCTCACCAACATCCACTGTCCAGTACGATATTGCAACAGTTGGCATTTCGCTGCAATTGTTTCTAAGGTGGCAGACGATAGTTTGGTGAAAGGGGGAGTGTCGGCTAAGAATTTTATGATGTCGGTTTGGGTAATAGCTGGCTTCATCTAAATTTCTCCTAGAAACTCCCACACAACAAGCGTGGTCTATCCACCAACTTTTAGGTGTCGGTGGCGCATTAGATAATGGGAAGAACATGTGCAATTTTTTTGTCTCCTTTCCTCACAACCTCACTTCACAGTTATCAGTTATCAGTGATCAGTAAAATCCTTGGGTTTTAGTCCTCTACCATACGCCTTGATAACTGCGGTTAGTACTGTTCACTGAATTTAATGTTCCAGATCTCCACGGAGTGGGCAATCTGGGTTTCCCTAAACCTGGGTAGTGTTGGTAATTTATGCTGCTACAGTTTCCATAACGTGGCTGGAAGATTGTAGGCGCGTTTGAACTTGTTTTTGTATCCAGGTTTCAAAGAGTTCATCTAATAACTGCTGCTGCATAGCGTCATTTAACTGTGCAGGCATTAATTTTTCTAGGCGAATGATGACAAACCACTCGGCTATAGCCCGTGGTTCCCAGAGTTGACCCGGTTGACTGATCGATAAAATTTGTTGAATGACTGGATGGGGTTGAGATAAGGGAACTGGCCCCAAAACTCCTCCTGTTTTTGCTTCTGGTCCTTGGGAATATTTCTCGGCGGCACTCGCAAAAGATTGTTCTCCTTCACAAATCCGAAAATACAATTCCTGGGCTAGTCCTTCGTCTTTGGTGCGAATTAGAGAATACACGACCTGATCTAGGTTGGCTTTGCGTTGCAGAAAGTAAGACTCTAATTTTCTGCCCCACATGAGAAGTTGAAATTTTTTGATCAGCACCGGACGGATTGCTAATTCTTGCATTTCTGCTTCTGTTAGCTGGTGCTGTTGCAACCATGCTTGTTGTTCCTCTGGTGAGGTGATTTGATAACGCGCCCTAAAACTGGCGATCGCTGCTTGCTTCTCTGCTTCTGTGCAATTAAAAGGCGCGATCGCCTCGTCTATGACTTTGGCGCGTAATACCTGCGGCAACAACTGATAACGATGTAGCAAAGACAATAATTGATTTGCCTGAAGTACTTCGTTACCCACTTGCAAGGTTTGTATCGTCATAATTCCGGTTCTTGCGCGATTCGTTGTTCTCAATGTTTGAAAATCTGAAATGTCTCACCAAGGGCAAGACTAGTCAGAAAGTCAATCTACAAATAGTTAATAGTTAGACCCTGTCTCTATTGATTTACATCGAGTTTTTGATTGCATCAGGAAAATTTTTAATAAGACTTTGTCAATTTTTTACCCTGACTCTCGGGAAACTTTACCAAAACATTACATTCTATACTGATTTGCAATTTTTTTGACAAAAGCTTGTTACTCTTTTTGCGGTAAAGACTTTCTTAAAAATATTTTTTTTGTAATTAAAAGTACTTGATAGAGCGATTTTTGCTTCCCTGATTGGCAGATATATTAAAAGCTAATTATGCAAAATGGCCGAATAATATCAATTTTCCGATATAAAAGGACATTCAAAATATATGTATAAATTGTATTTTTGCCGTCTTGTGACAGTTGAATGACCGTCACAAGGCAAGCGCGAGAAAAGCTACAGTAGCTTTTATTCTGAGTGAATGAACAATTTCGTAGTCACTGCTTTTTTGCTGTTGTCGCAACAATATTTTGAGGTCAAGTATCCCGCGGGAAACTGCTCTTAGGGCGTATACACCATTTCTTGTTCAAGAATTGCTGCAAGCATTGCATTAGTCACTTGTTCTTATATACGTGCGTACATACAAATGACTAATAGCAAAACAGATGAATTACTAGCTTCTCCGTACACCAGGAAAAAGCAATTAAAAGTAATTCTCACTTTAGCTGTGTTGATAAATTTCCCGTAGGTATCCCAGGGAATCTACCATTTGGCGTTCATTAAAGGGATAATCATGGCGAATACTTTAGGTACAAACCTAAGTGGAGTTTCTGACCAGTCTAGCGGATTACCATTTTTGGACCACTTCAAAACTGCTAGTGACTGGATGCCTCAAAATTCCAAAATAGGGGAAAAGCCGCAAGGAATTCAACTGGATTTAGATCAAACTGGTTGGGTCAAATCCTTACCTAATTCAGGAGTTAGTACTTGGCAGCACAAAAGCTTGGGTACAAAAGACAACGGATTAGATAGTGGCAATGGCAGTAACCTATTTTCTCAAACACAAGATAGGCAATTCCTCAATAATGATGGCATAGATAGAGATGTTCTGACTGGCATCAAAGACAATGGTATCAAGGAATTCAGCAATATACAGCCCAACTCTGATACTCAACCAGAAACTACAACTTCAGATATTCTAGGCACGAGTATCAATTTGAGCGACTCTACTCGCGAACCAGCTGTTCTAGCAGCAACTACAGACTCGAGTCAGTCTAAAAACTCCGGGAATGTCTACTACGTTTCACCCAATGGCAGCGATGATAATCCAGGTACACTTGATAAACCTTGGAAAACTGTCAACCATGCAGTGAATGAAAAATCTCCTGTTCAGTCAGGTGACACGATTCTAGTTCAACCCGGCACTTACACGGAAATCATCACCCTGGGTAAATCTGGTGATAGTAAGTTGGGTGACATCACACTCAAAGCCAATGGTGATGTTACCTTGCGCGACCCTGATCCAAAGAGTGGTTTTTTCCGGGAAGGAGTAATTCAGTCAGCTGGCAAAGGTAATTGGGTGATTGATGGCTTCCGAATTGAAAACACATCCTGGGCGGGAATTTCTTTACGTGACGCTTACAACATGACGGTGCAAAATAATCACACCTTCGAGACTGGTGCTTCTGGGATCATCGTCATGCCAGATACCTACTATGAAGGTGGGGAAGGCGAAGTGACGAGTAAAAATATCAAGGTGTTAAATAACACTGTAGAACGAGCAAGCTGGATCTGGAAGGGTAACGCTGCCAAACAAGGCAATATCAACGACGGTTTCGACCTCACAACTGGAACACAAGAATCATTGAGTATCTGGGGTGTTGATGGTTTCGAGGTGGCTCATAACACTGTTAAAGAAGGCAACCGCGAAGGTATTGATATTAAAACTGGCTCCCGCAATGGTTCTGTCCACCACAATACTGTTACTGGTCAAGCCATAGTTAGTGGTACACCCGATGGCTATAGCGGCGGTCCTGCCCTATATATTGAAGGCAACCGCGCTGACATGTTCAACATTGATGTTTACAACAATGTTGTTGCCAATAATACTGCTGGTGGACTTGTGATTACGGATGAAGTTCCCAATCAAGGAGATGTGTCTGATATCCGTGTCTACAACAACATTGTTCTTGATAACGGCAAGGATGGGGTGAATAGTGGTCAAGGAATTGGTGTCAGCAGTAATGTGAGTGATGTGGAAATTGTCAACAATACTGTTGATGGCAATGTTCAAGGTTTCTTAATCGATGGTTCTGACAACTATGGCGGTTATAAACCAAAGAACATTCTGGTTCGCAACAATATCTTTGCGAATAGCAGTTTTCGTAATGGGTTTGTTGAAGATGCTGAGAATGTCACCCTAGACCACAACTTATTTACGAATAAGTTTGAAAAAGTCTATGAAACCGGCAATGGCGTGAGTAATTTGCAAGCTGAGAACAATACGCAGACAGATTCGGTTGGATTTGCCGACTTAGAAGGCAATAATTTCAATCTCACAGCAGATTCACCAGCAATTGATGCTGGTTCCGCAGCGATCGCTGATTACGCAAAGCTGGATTACAACGGCAAACAACGCGGTCAAGGTAAGGGCGTTGATATAGGTGCTTATGAGTTCCAGTCTTAGGTAAAACCTTTGTGCTTAGGTGTTTTGGTATAGGAGTGTGGTGTGTAGGGGAAAAACCATTTGGCGTTAATCAAAGGGATAATCATGGCGAATACTTTAGGCGTAAACCTGCATGGAGTTTCTTACTGGTCTAGCCAATTACCATTTTTGGATCACTTCAAAACGGCCAGTGACTGGATGCCTCAAAATTCCAAAACAGGAGACAAGCCGCAAGGAATTCAACTGGATTTAGATGAAAATGGTTGGGTAAAATCCTTGCCGAAATCAGGCAGTGGCAATTATGATAGCGTTCAAACTCTGGTCAATCTCATCTCTCCCGCACCAGGAGTCAAAGAAAACTACCCTAGTGGTAAATATGTAGTTTTGTACGAAGGCGAGGGCAAGCTAGAGTATGGCTCGGATGCCAAGCTCGTAAAGAGTGCTTCTAAACCTGGCCGTGATGTAATTAATGTCACGCCTTCTAGTGAGGGGATATCCTTATCACTTACCGAAACAGATCCTAAAGGTACAGGAAATTATCTTCGCAACATCCGCCTTGTACCTGAAGCCGAGGAAAAAAATTACCAGAAACAGGTATTTAATCCTACCTTTGTTGAGAAAACTGACAATTACTCCACCCTCCGATTTATGGATTGGATGGGTACTAACAACTCCAAACAGAGTGATTGGCAAAATCGACCGACAGTTGACAGTTCTACTTACACCTACTTTAATAAGGGTGTGCCTGTAGAAGTAATGGTTGACTTAGCCAATCGTACTGGGGCGAATCCTTGGTTTAATATGCCCCACCAAGCTTCCGATGAATACATGGCTAACTTTGCCAAAGTTGTCAAAGAAAAGCTCAACCCCAACCTGAAGGTTTATGTAGAATATTCCAACGAAGTGTGGAATGGTGCTTTTGGTCAACATCAATGGGCGCAGGAGCAAGGGCAAAAGTTGGGTGGTGACTGGACAGACTGGCACAGTCGCCGTACAGAACAGATGGGTGATATCTGGGATAAAGCCTTTGGCAACGATAGCGATCGCGTGGTCACTGTTCTTGGCGCTCAGAATGGTAACTTACAGTTGACTGACCAACTGATGCAGAAGGTGAAGGCGTACGATCCAAATTCTACAGTAGATGCGATCGGCATTGCTCCTTACCTGGGGATATTTGTAACTCCCAACAAACAAGATTGGACACTTGCAGAATCGGAAGTAGAAAGCTGGACTAAAGAATCAGACGGAGGTTTGAACAAAGTCTTTGACTACTTGAACAAAACAGAACTACCCAAACAACTAGACAACATCAGCAAGCACTCAGAACAGGCGAAAAAATATGGTCTGGATCTAGTTGGCTATGAAGGTGGACAGCATCTGACAGGGCTTAACGGGTCAGAGAATAATCAGGCAATCACTGATTTATTTATCGAGGCTAACCGTGACCCACGTATGGGACAAGTGTATAAAGAATACCTCGAAGGTTGGGAAAAGCTAAGTGGTGATAGTGAACTTGTCGCCTACTCTGACATTGTCACACCGACTAAATGGGGGGCTTGGGGTGCTTTAGAACACGTTAATCAATCTACTTCTCCGAAATGGGAGGTGATACAAGATTTTATCAACAATGGTAGTAACTCTCAATCAGCTACTCCCGTCACACAAACTGCTAGTAACGGAAGTGATACCCTCAACAATGGTCAAAGTCAGAGCGAAGTCAAGGGGTATATGCACGATCGTGGTGTCGATATCCTCATGGGTAGTTCAAACAATGATGAACTATCAGGGGGTAAAGGCCAAGATGCTCTCAATAGCTTGGGAGAAGATGAATTAACTGGTGGTGCTGGGCGCGATCGCTTTATCTATCAGGATGTGCAAAGCCAAGGAGATACCATTACTGATTTTGACCACAATCAAGATGCGATCGACTTGCGTCAAATTATGTCTGGCCCAGCTTATAGCGGCTCAAATCAATTCTCTGACTACCTGGAACTTCAACAGGTTGGTAGTGATACAGCCGTTCGCCTAGACATCGATGGAAGTCAAAAATCCGGTGGTTTCGAGAATTTGATGATGTTGTCAAACGTTGATGCATCAAGTTTAAGCCCCAGTAACTTTGTTCTGAGTTAGTGATTTATAGGGCGCACGGTTGTGCGCCCTGACAGGGTTGCATGGCTAGTTCTATTTGGAAAAATGTGAGGATAGTGAAATGGCGACAAACAATATGACATTTGAACAACAAGTTGTTGAGCTAACAAACCAAGAACGAGCTAACAATGGTCTTGCACCTCTAAAAGAGAATGCTGAACTCAACTATGCTGCTGACGAATATGCTGAACAGATGTCAGAAACTGGTGTTTTGAGTCACACAGCGCCAGATGGTTCTCGCCCGTGGGATCGAGCAAAAGCTGTTGGTTATGAAGCGCAAACAATGGGCGAAAACATCGCCGCAGGTCA
The DNA here is from genome assembly GCF_001904645.1 of Fischerella major NIES-592. NCBI lineage: Bacteria > Bacillati > Cyanobacteriota > Cyanophyceae > Nostocales > Hapalosiphonaceae > Fischerella > Fischerella major. The sequence goes on from NZ_MRCA01000018.1 coordinate 62,357, forward strand.
AAAAACTCCTGAACAGGTTGTGGCTGATTGGATGAACAGTCCTGGACACCGGGCTAATATTCTCAATCCCAAATATACTGAAATCGGTGTTGGCTTTGATGACAATTATTGGGTTCAGAAGTTTGGTAGTGGTGATCTTAACCCCGATAGCTACATTCCAAATTCTTCATCTTCTGAACCTACACCTCAACCAGGTGATGATACTGATACCGGGAGTGGCGAAACGGTTAAGCCACCAGAAAGCAGCCAAGATGATGATGTCATCGAGGGTAGCCCAACGAATGATCAACTGAATGGAGGAAATAAGAAAAAACCCCTCACAGGTGATGCTGATGTCGATATGCTGACTGGTGATCAAGGCAAAAATGTATTACCCGGAGGAAAAGATAAAAATGTCCTCAAGGTCGGTGACTGGAACAAGAACCTCCTTGATATTCTTTTTGGTGGTAGAAGCGATCGCCTAGTATATGGCACTGTACAAGACAAAGACGTGATTGCTGGTTCTGATACTAATCAGAACGGAAACGACCTACGTCAAATTCTGGCTGGCCAAGTTAGTAGCGGTCAAAATAAATTCTCTGATTACCTGAAACCCAAAAACATTGGTGGTGATACTACTAGTTGTGTTGACGTATTTGACAATACAAAACTTGGTGGGTTTGATAATTCCTCTGTGATGCCAAACTTAGATGCATCTAAATTAACTAGTGGTAACTTCATGAAGTAATCCAGGGAAATAGGAATAAGGAGGAAAATAGACGCGCCCTGCGCTGAAGCAGTGCAGGGTAAATCGACATGCTCGCGGCTGTGTTGGGTAAGCCCACCCTCAACTCAACCTTGTATCTTAAAAAACGTATTGAGACTCATCCTTAAATTGAGTCATCTTGAAATAAATCGATGCTGTTAGCCAAGAATTTGAATCCTTGGCGGTTTGTGGTTTTTAACCTTGTTGTAAAAATTCAATTTTTGGTAACAACGGATCAGTAACCATAGCCATACCACCAAAACCCCAACGTTTGAGCAAAGCTTTTAGCTGGGAACCAGGAATAGATTCCACAGCAAAACGATTCGCTAATTCTCCCGCGTGGGTGTTGAGATAGCTAAGAGCATCAGAGTGTTCACGAAACATTAATAGGTAACTCACACCTTCTGCATTGGGATGGGCTGTGAGATAACGACCGTCAGTTTTTGACCTTACTAAATAATAAATTTCGGAAAACATAGTTAATGGTCAATTGTTATTAGTTGGTTGTTGGTTGTTGGTTGGAATAACAAACAACAAACAACCAAAAACCAACAACAAATAAAGGACTAATTTAAATTTTCTAAACGAATACGAGGATCAGCTGCTTTGAGTAACAAATCTGCTATCAAGTTACCAACTATTAATAACACTGCACCCATTACTAAGCTTGCCATCAGTAAATATAAATCTTGATTTTGCACTGCTTGCAAAGTTAATCTTCCTAAACCGGGCCAATTGAAGAAAAATTCAGCAATAAATGCACCACTTAGTAAACCCGCCAACTCAAAACCTAACAAAGTTATTAAGGGGTTGATGGCGTTCCGCAAAGCATGAACGTAAATGACTCGATTTTCTGGTAGCCCTTTAGCGCGAGCTGTTTGAATGTAATCTTGACGCAGTACATCTAATAGTTCACCACGAGTAATGCGCTGTAACCCAGCAAAGCTAGTGATGCTGAGGGCGATAGTGGGTAAAATCATGTGCCAGCCGACATCGAGAATTTTACCAAACCATGTCAAATCAGTGTAATTGATGCTTGTCATCCCACCCACAGGAAATAGGGGTGTAGTCAATTGAGCAAAAATCAGTAATAACAAAGCAGTGATAAAACTGGGAAATCCTTGCCCAGCATAGCTAATCACTTGTAAAATTCGGTCTGTAAAGCGATTTTGCTTCACAGCAGCAACGATACCCAACGGAATAGCGATCGCCCAAGTCACAATCAAAGAAGAGATCGCCAATAATAAAGTTGCTGGAACTCGCTCCCAAATCAGTGACGCTACAGAACGCTGGTAAACAAAACTTGTGCCAAAATCCCCTTTAGTGATAATACGCCACAGCCACAGAAAGAATTGCTCTGGCCATGACTTATCCAAACCAAATTGTCGCCTGAGTTGTTCAATTCTCGCTGGATCGATTTTTGGATTTTGCTGTAGTGTGGATAAAAAATCTCCAGGAGCAAGTTGAATAATAAAAAACGACAACGCCGACGCCAAAAACAAAGTTAACAGCGCCTGCAATAATCTTTTGATCACATAAAGAAAAGTTTCGCTAGTAAATGTCCTTACTAGCCAATGCCAAAATACTTCCGGGGAAATTTTTGTGGTAGTCATTTGTCATTAGTCCTTTGTCATTAGTCATTAGTCATTCGTTATTTGCCATTTTTTTAGTCCTTTGCTATTTGTAACAGGTAGTAACTATTAATCAATGACCAATGACCAATGACCAATGATTAATATTCAACAAGGCTGACAATCGGCACATCTGGCAGATTTTTACGCCCTTGTAAATCTCGTAGCTCGATAATAAACCCAAATCCTACCAGTTCGCAGCCGATTTTTTCTACTAGTTTTGCTGTTGCGCCTGCGGTTCCACCTGTGGCAATCAAATCGTCTACAATCAAAACTCGACTTTGGGGGTGCAAAGCATCTTGATGTACTTCCAAACAATCTTTACCGTACTCTAGTTCATATTCAATCGAATGTACTGCTGCTGGTAGTTTACCTGGTTTACGCACAGGGATAAAACCAGCTCCTAATTGATAAGCCAGGGGTGTGCCAAACATGAAGCCCCGTGACTCCATTCCAATCACGTAATCTGCTTTCAGTCCGGCGTCTAAAATTTTTTGTGTAAACAAATCTATGGTGTAGCGCAGCCCTTGGGGGTCGCGCAGTAGTGTAGTAATATCTCGAAATAAAATTCCGGATTTAGGAAAATCTGGAATATCACGAATCAGAGATTTTAGATCCATAGGTAAAGATAGATAGCGTAGATGAAGGTGGAACAAAATTTAGAGAAAGGTTAAAGAGAAAAAGCTGATGGTGGGGAAAGAGGGAGAAAGATTTCACCCCACTACCCCGCCTCCCTGTAACAGAAGCTCACCACCTTATCTGGTGAACACCTTTATTTGCCCTTTTAATTGCCTAATATCCGGACGGAAATACATCAGGCGATGGCGGGCAGCTACCTGACAAATCGTACACTATTATGTCGTAGGCTTTGAATTAGTAATAAATGCCATCCATTGACGATTACCGGAAATTACACCAAGGTAAGGATGAAATGATACTAAGTAAACTATAAGAAACAACTGTGTTTGGAAAACTTGCATTTGTGTATGCGGAAAACTTTAAGTAGAACGGGTAAGTTAATGTATATATCGGGCAACTATGCCCTCATCACAACTAAACACATGCCACGCCATCTTGGCTATATATCTTAAATTAGTTTTACCGACTCTGTCGCTGCCGTACAAGGTATTTATAATGAATGTCTCCGCTAGTTTATCGCCTTATAACAGTCCAACTCCCCAGTCACCGCCGATGATTTTGGATACTTTACCTGATCCTGCTATTGAAGGACAGGTCTGCCCTCGTAAAACTAGGGTGCAAATAGACTTAATTTTACTGGCAATTGAAGCTTTGGAACTTGGTGGTTCAGAAGCTATTTTGTCGTTTGCACAAGAGTTGGAATTGAAAGGAATTATTAAAGACAGGGTGAATTTGTGGCGAATGCGTAGCACTAATCCCCTCAGAAGAGCCCACAATCGCCGCTCTTTGACAATCATGGAAGCCAAAGCTTTGGTGGTAATTGCTTGCTATTTAGCACGGCGCTTGACAGTTGTGATCCGTCAGTTGCTCATGATCTACCAGCAACTGGATGAAAAGCAGATTCCCCTGGAACAAAATTTGCGATTATCCAATTATCTAGAAAGGTTTAGAGCGCATTTCAAAAGCCGGATGAATCCACGACGTTCAGGGATAATGGCATTAAATTCAGATGAAAAATTAGATGAGTTGGCTATAGATCTGCTGGGTAAATTACTATTTTGTACCGGTACGGCTGGTATGCAGCGGTTTTGGATCAGTCTTTTTGACGGTGAAGTGGAATGAATATTCAACGTAAGTATAGTCTACCGAATTGTACGCTAGTTCTAGAGGGTTTAAGTGATGCTACAAGGGCTGCACAGTTTCAAGAACTGCGCCCAGCATTATCTATATTGGTGAATGCAGAATGTTATCTCTCAGGTTACACTCAACCACTATCGGGTGGTAGGGAATTTTTTGAAAGTTTGGTGAGGACAGTTAGTGCCTATGCTCAAGAATTTTTGAGTGGTGTTTCTCACCCACAAGCACACAATTTTGATTCGGAATTGGTGCAAATGCAGAAGGTCGATAAAAATCGACATCGGTTGTTTGTCAGTTCAGAAATTCCCAATTGGCAAGCTTCACAGCCTGGTTATGTTACTGATGGCAAGCAGCCAATTCAAATAGATTTAAATACAGTGCAGTTGTTTGATTTGGTAGAAGCGGTTGATCAATTTTTTGCTGATACTCAAACTTTACCAGAGCTATCACTAGAATTACAACCAGTTCCCAAACGCTATGGCTCGACCAATGAGGTTTTGCTCAAGCAAGCAGTACCAGCTACTGTAGGAGTGACTAGTTTGGCAGCAGCAGCGATCGCTTTTGCCATGATCCCACCACCTCCTCCACCACAACCAGCTACACAGCAACAAACTGGTTCCACAACCTCAAGTGTCGCTCCTACAACCCCAGCTACTACCACTCCTTCAGAGCCTACTAACCAACTTGTAGCTACAAATCCTACCCCAACAAGTGTAGATGCACAAATAGCTGCGACTCCAGCATTTACTCCTACTCCCAGTGTTAATGAACAGATAGCAGCAACTCCCGAATTTACTCCTACACCCACTTCTACGACTGTTGCTAACCCCATACCTCCTTCATCGTCTTTAGTAAATCAAGATTTAGAAGCACTTTTAACTAGTGTTCCGGAAATTACAGATGCATCTCAGTTACGTGCCTTAAACCGCCAAGTTTATAATCAAATTCATCCCAACTGGAAAAATCGCCAAGGATTGAAGGAAGATTTAGTCTTCCGCGTGGGTGTAGCAGCAGATGGTGCGATTGTTGGTTACAAAGCTGTCAATCCAGGAGCAAATGAAGCTGTCAACCAAACTCCTTTACCAAATTTAATTTATAATCCTGCTGTTCGCCCCCCCATTACCAACGAACCGATCGCTCAATATCGAGTCGTCTTCACTAGAGATGGTATACTGCAAGTTAGCCCTTGGCGGGGTTACACAACAAAACCGGATGTTGTCGGAGCTAAAATTACTGACAGCAATCAAGTCAAACAGTTAAAGCAACAACTGTATAATAGTATCCGCCACAATTGGTCTGGCAAACCCAGCTATACAATCGATTTAAAATATCGTGTGGCAGTTAACAAAGATGGCATCATTGCCGATTATGAACCACTGAACCAAGTAGCATTTGATTACTTCCGAGAAACGCCCCTGCCACAAATGTTTCAATCATCTAATGTCTCAAATCTATCAGTACCAATTAGCAAAGAACCTCTGGCTCATTTCCAAGTCATCTTTCAGCCGAATGGCAAACTAGAAATTACTCCCTGGCAGGGGTATCAGTGAATAGGGGAGCGGGGATCGAGAATTGGGTATTGAAAGTTGGTTGGTTTATTACTCTCTGTTCCTTGTTTTCCTTGTGCTCCCTGTGCGCGCTCCCCGCTCCCTATCGAACGACTCTACCCATATAATTTCCCCACAGTTGGGCAGCTTGAGCGCTACTACCAGATGTAGGGGAGTTGTTGTCGTTGCCAAGCCAGATACCAGTCACTAGTTGGCGACTAGGAATATAACCAATAAACCATAAGTCAACGTTGTCGTTGGTTGTACCTGTTTTACCAGATACTGGGAAATCGCCGATCGCAGCACGCCCTCCAGTACCATTTGTGACTACTCCTCGGAGTAAGCGAGTCATAGTATCAGCTATATCATTTCGCAGTACGCGTTTGTTGGCTTCGGCATCCTTGTCGAAAGAGTAAATTACACGGCAAGTCTTTAAATCTTTGCGATCGCGGCAATCACTACTATCTAATATGCGGCTGATAGCGTGGGGACGGTTCCACACACCGCGATTACTAATAGCGCCAAAAGCACCAGTCATTTCCAAAACATTGACTTCGCTTTGTCCTAGCACTAATCCTGGTACTGGATCTAAAGTTGATTTGACTCCTAAACGCTTTGCCATCTCTACCACTTTATTTAGCCCTACTTGCCTAGCAACTCGTAAGGCGATGGGGTTTTCAGACTGGGCAAGTCCAGTGGCAAGACTTAAACTCACATCAGAACCTGCCCGACAAGGTTTATAGGTAAAACCCTGCCAGGTTAAAGGAGCGCAGGAATAAGTCGCAGCGGGTGAAATTCCCTGTTCCAAAGCGGCAGTGTAAGCAAATACTTTAAAGGTGGAGCCTGGTTGTCTTTTGGCTTGATATGCTCGATTGAACTGACTCGTTCTGTAGTCTGTACCACCCACCATTGCCCGAATAGCGCCAGTACTGGAATCTAGGGTAACTATTGCTCCTTGGGAGAAACCAAAAACTCCCCCAGCGCTGTTGACATAGTTACGCAATGAGGCTTCTGCCTGTTGTTGCATACCAATATCAAGCTGAGTTTCAATGATAAAGTTACCTTCACCCGCTAAATCTTTTCCCAAGATCGATTCCAGTTCTTGGAAAATATAACTGTAGAAATAGGGAGCGATCGTTTTTGCCTGCTGTTCACAAACTTTGGGGCTGACATCCACAGGCGATCGCCTGGCTCGATTATAATCATCCTGCTTAATTTTGCCCGCCTCTAGCATCCGCCGCAGTACGCGGTTGCGATACTCTATAATTCGTGTTCTGCTCTGGTTATCGCCGCAGAAATTAAAACTGTTGGGACCAGGTAAAATACCCACCAAAGTGGCAGATTCAGCTAAAGTTAACTCTTTGGCTGACTTGTCAAAGTAATACCGTGCTGCATCTTCAAATCCAGAAGTATCTGCCCCTAAAAATACTCGGTTTAAATAAGTCAATAAAATTGTGTCTTTGCTGTAAAAAGTTTCTAATTTCAAAGAGACAATCGCCTCTCGTACTTTGCGCCCCAAAGAATCTTGTCTGCCTACATAATCACGGAACAAACTACGGGCAACTTGCTGAGTTATTGTACTAGCACCTTGTTGGACATCACCACTACGGGTATTGATCAAGACGGCTCGGAGAATCCCATAGGGATCTACTCCAAAGTGCCAGTAGTAACGGCTATCTTCAGAAGCAACCACCGCCGCAGGCAAATACGGGCCAAAATCTTGCAATCGTTTCATGTCTACGTGAGCAGTATTTCTTGGCTCACGTAGCGGTGTTTCCCCATCACCAGCATATACAACTACAGGAGCGCGAGTTGGGTTAGGTAGGGGTCTAACGGAAAATTTTAGCCATTCTGCACCAATCACTAGCAACATCAGGGCGCTCACACTACTGATACCGTAAGCAGTCCAAGTTGCTGCTTTGATGTACCAAGGGGGTGGATCAACGTATTGTAGCCTGACGGAGGCAGCTAATTCTGGTGGCCCCAAGGTGAGAACATCACCATGACGTAATTCTAGGGATGTGAGCCGACGCTTACCGCGATAAATGCCATTGGTGGAATTTTCATCTTTGATCACAAAAACAGGTTGCCGTTGAGTAGAATCCCGCGACAGTGACAGGTGAATTTGGCTGACAACTGGGTTGCGGACAACAATATCACAGGATTTGGAACTGCGACCTAAGATATAGCGATCGCCCAACAGCGGATATACTTCTGCCTTATCGGCCCCCGCATCCTGTACCCAAAGTTCTGGTACTCTGGCATTGGGCTTAAGTGCTAGTTTAGAAAAATCAACCCGAGCTTGAATTGTCTGTACTGCTTGCGTTATCTGACCAAGCAATGTTTGTGGCTTTTGAGGGGGCTGGGGGGAACTCATCGGCTATAGAAACCACGGATATTACTGAAAAATCGGCGAATTGCCATCTCGATGTTAGTATTCCACCATTGTACTCATAACGCTATGAAGACGTTGGCAGCACAGAGTTGTTCCCGATTTTTCTTGACATCAAGATAATATATACCAATATGACTTTGAACGTTAATTTTTTTACATCTTGATTGAGTATCCAAATTTGCTCTTTTTTCTGTTAGTTTTATCTTTAAAATAAACGAATTGCTTGCATGACGGCAGCTAAAGCTTAAACTTATGAATATTTATTTCTAATAAAAGTTTATTATAGAATGATTTAATTGTTACAATCTCAATAACCAACACATGTAAACGGCAAAAATACATCTACTTTTAGGCAGATTTTATAAAGCCTATTGTTTGATTTAATGGGCCGAGTATTCTTTGAAGGTGTTGAGGTTAAGTAATATGAAGGGGAAATTTCTTACCCTAACAGGTACAGCCCTGACTCTGGCATTAACCAGCAATATTGCTGCTGCCCAAATCACCAAATTTCCTGAACTAAGTCAACAACAAACAGAAACAACTGCTAAAACTCCAGAAATCAAGCTTTCACCAGAAGGCATGAAAATTCTGTGTGAGTATTTTCCATTGAATTCCCGGTGTCAGGGAACATCTAGCAATACTACAACACCAGACAGTACAACTACTCCGGCTCCTGACAGTACAACTCCGGCTCCGGATAGCACAGTTCCGGCTCCGGATAGCACAACTACTCCGGCTCCTGACAGTACAACTCCAGAGGACACAACTCCGTCTCCAGACTCAACCAGTCCAACTCAAATCACTCCTGCACCAGACAGCACAGTTCCGGCTCCGGATAGCACAACTCCGTCTCCAGACTCAACCAGTCCAACTCAAATCACTCCTGCGCCAGACAGCACAGTTCCGGCTCCGGATAGTACAACTCCGTCTCCAGACTCAATGAACCCAACTCAAATGACTCCTGGTAGTGGTACTGGCACTGGTAACTAACTAATTACAAAAATCAGGCTTCCCATTGTTTATGAGATGACTCTGATACAAATTTATTAGTCTTTGACGTGTTTAACAATTTGCGGCTTTTTTAGAAGACAAGAGGCTATCTTGAATGGCCTCTTGTGTCTTTATAGGAATTGGGGATCAGGTATTGTGAGGAGTGTGGGGAGTGTTGGAGAAATCTTTATCCGTGTCTTTCTTGTCCTCCTTGTTCCCCTTTAATACCTACGACCAGAGCTTGGTGTTTTTTGAAAAGTGGCAATCAGCAGACAGACAATGCCAATATTAATAAACACATCTGCCAAATTAAATACTGGGAAGTTAATCAGTCGAAAGTCCAGAAAATCAACAACATAGCCTAAAGCAAAGCGGTCTATACCATTACCCATAGCACCGCCTAAGATTAAACCATAGCCTAACTGCTCCCAACGGTTTAAGAGCGGGCCAAACCATGCCAAAGCTATGAGTGCTAAACTGACTCCCAAAGATAGCCAGCGTAACCACTCTACTTTTCCTGATAGCAAACTAAAAGCTGCACCAGTATTAGTTACATAAGTTAGGTGAAATATACCAGGTAACAATGGTAATGTTTGTTGCAAGCTAAAGGTTTGTACCACCCAAAATTTGGTGATTTGGTCTAAAAAAAAAGCAACAAAGGCAATAATCCAGAAGAATTTATTTTTTAAACGCATGGCAAAGTAGTTATTAGTCATTAGTCATTGGTCATTAGTCATTAGGTCATTGGTCACATGACAATAACAAATGACAAATGACAAAAGACTAATAAAACATCAAGTGCCGTAGCACATACGCTATGACAGTGACAGCACAGATGACAGCTAGTTGACCTGGTAGTGCAAACCAAGAATATTTGAGGATTGCTTGCATCAGGGTCAGAGTTTCTGTACTTTGCAACTGCAAAACATAGCTAAGAATCAAATAACTAATACCGCAGACGTGAACAGTTAACAAGCCACAAATACAACTAAAAGCTAGTGCTTCCAGTCTAGGTCTAGCCTTAAAGGCAAAAAAGCCACAAATCCAAGCTCCTGGAATAAAACCTAGTAAATAGCCAAACTGCGATAGCTTAACATAGCCAGGACCACCGCCAGCAGCAAATACGGGTAACAAAGTTAACCCCATAACTAAATAAGCTATCTGGGAAATGGCACCAGCATTTTTGCCTCCTAAACATCCTACAAGTAATACCCCACCAATTTGAAAAGTGACACCCAGGGAAAAAGTATGAATTCCGTGCTTACTCCAACTCCACGGTAAGGTGGTAATATTTGCTTCTAAGAAGGTTCCACCCATAGTTAGCAGTAAGCCAATCATAGACCATAAAAGTTGATTTGACGCGGCTAGCATTTACAATACACTCGTACAAATGATTCTGATGTAAAAGCGAAAATAACTAATATCATGTTCGCTTGAATACTTATACTGTCGCGTGGGCTGGTAATTGGTAATTGGTAATTGGTAATGCTATATTTTATCCTTTTCTTGAGAAAGATGATTATAATTTAATTTGTCTGATTTTTCTTTGTGTAAGCAGCAAAGTTTTTGCAGAAGTTTGCTCTTAAAAAACACAGGGATATAGGGGTATAAGATGTAGGAGAAAAATTGTGTTTCTTTCATTTGTCATTTGTGCGTAGCGAAAGTCCTATGAAATGGATTCAAAAACTTACCTAGTCAGATCATTGCAAACTTGAACTTCTGCCAGTGAAATAATTTTATTGGCAAAACCAAAAGTTGGTGTCGGATATCAATAAAGAAAGTGTTGATGTGGTAAATTAATGGTATTAATTATAAGTAGCTTGACCACAATATTTGTTTTTTGTTGAGATTTTGATTCTGCTGCGATCGCATTTTTATCAACTTTTTCGATTAGATAAAGGCTTTATTTGGCTAACACGGATATTTGCTCTAGCGTTCGCTGCTATTTTATTGTGGATAGACATAGAGCTTGGTATTGAGTCTGTACCTGCCATCCAGGAATTTGGTTTATTCCGCTTTTTAAGTGAAAGTAATTGGAACCCTGTCACTAATGTATACAGTGTGCTACCACAAGTTTATGGTACACTGGTTAGTGATTTTATTGACTTAATAGTTGCAAAAAATACACACTATTTCCGCTAATTTCCACATCTCTAATCAAAAGTTAAGTCAGCAATCATAGTATTATATGGTAACAAACATAAGCACTGCCAACCAAACAGGTACAGTCCTAAGGACTGAAGCTCTGAACGTCTACTATGGTAATTTCTTAGCAGTGCGTGATGTCTGGATGGATATCCCCAAAAATCGCGTCACAGCCTTTATTGGCCCATCTGGATGTGGTAAAAGTACATTGCTAAGATGTTACAACCGCCTCAATGATCTCATTGAATCATTTCGGGCAGAGGGTAAGGTTTTTTACTATGATGAAAACCTCTATGCACCCCAAGTCGACCCTGTAGAAGTGCGGCGGAAAATTGGGATGGTGTTTCAAAGACCCAACCCTTTCCCCAAATCAGTTTATGACAATATCGCTTTTGGGCCTAGACTCAACGGCTACAAAGGGGATATGGATGAGTTGGTAGAGCGATCGCTCAAACAGGCTGCTTTGTGGGACGATGTTAAAGACAAACTCAAACAAAGTGGTTTATCTTTGTCTGGTGGTCAACAACAGCGTTTGTGTATTGCTAGAGCGATCGCAGTTCAGCCAGATGTAATTTTAATGGATGAACCTTGTTCTGCGCTTGACCCTATTTCTACCCTGCAAGTTGAAGAACTGATCCACGAACTCAAACAACGCTATACTGTGGTGATTGTGACTCACAACATGCAACAAGCTTCGCGTGTGTCTGATATGACAGCCTTTTTCAATGTCCAAACCTCAGAAAAAGGTGGTCGTACTGGCTACTTGGTAGAATATGACCGTACTGAGGCAATTTTCCAAAATCCCCAACAAGAAGCTACCAAAGAATACGTAAGTGGTAAGTTTGGTTAAGAAGACTGTACCCTAAGCAGGACAGCAATTAGGATGCATATAGTTGAGTTACAAAGCTGGTTCTCTCGGGAAAATAGGGGGCTGGCTTTTTCAATAGATATCTTGCAAGAATCAAGAGAATTCTTAATTACGAACACAGATGCACACAGATGCACACAGATGATATATGATGATATAGATTTTATCCGTGTTAGTTTTTTGAAAATAGACTTTTGCAAGAGGTCTAATATCAAGTTCGGCTAATTGCTTACGATATTATGCTTGGCTGTTGGTCATTGGTTTTTCCCATTACCCTTTGGGTTCGCTACTTTGCCATCTCGGCATAAGCCAAGACGGCAAGTACTCTCACCGATTACCAATTACCTATTACCAGCCAACGCAACAGTATAAGTATTTAAGCGGACGTAAATCATAAGAAAGCCTCTCATAAATGAGAGGCTACAGTAGGTTTAGCGGAGACAAATTTTAACTATAGAGCGATCGCTGCTACTGCTCCAGCAATTGCAGAGAATATAGCCGATACTAGGGCTGTAGCAAATAACCACCAAGCTGCTGATGCGGCTGCTTTGCGGGTTTCTTCGGCTTGCTTTTGGGCTTGGTGCTTCACCTCTTCTAGGCGTCGCTGTGCTTCTTGTTGCAGGCGTTCTGCTCTTTGCAGGACGGTTTGACGCGCTCGTTCTACTTGGTCGATGATCCGATTAGCATCTTCTGCGGAGATGTCTTCCCGGGAACTCAAGACAGCTACTAAGGTGTCGCGGTTGAAAGAAGACAGGCGATCGCGTAAGGCTTCAAACCCGGCTTGGGGATCATCAAACAATGTGCGAATATCCCGCTTAATACCATCATAATTCAGTTCGGGACGCTCTAAGGAGTTGAGGTAGTTACGGATACGCTCAAAAATTGAGTCGATAGCGTCTTGAATTCGGCGTTGGATTGCCCGTACTTGCTCTACAAAGGAATCCCGGACAGAGATGATTGTATCTGCAATCCGCGCTGCTTCATCATCCCTGAGGTCTTCGCGCAGTTTCAGCAAGGTAATAATTGTAGAGCGGTCAAATTGAGCTAAGCGATCGCTCAAACTTTCCATACCCACACGGGGATCATGCAATAGTAGATACAAGTCGCGTTTAATACCTTCTGGGTTGAGTTCATCCTTGCCACTGCGCCGTAAATACTCTTCCAAATAAGTTTGGAATGATTCTACTCTTTGTTGTGTCCGAGCAGCTAAACGACGCGGTGAACGGACGATATTGCGAATTGTGTCTTGAATAGAATCAATAACTTGATTGACTTGTTCTTCAGATAAATCTTGACGCTGACTCAGTAATTTTACTAAGGTATCCCTATCTAATTGATACAAGCGGCGACGGAGAGCTATCGCTCCTTCTTTGGGGTTTTGCAACAGTCGATTTAAATCCCGTTGAATGCCTTCGGGGTTGAGTTCATCTTTACCAGTATTTCGCAGATAATCAGCGATGGTAGTTGTCACTGAGTCGTACTGTTGTTTAGCTTTATCAACTACGGCTTGCGGTGCATGGCGAACGCTATGCCAAGAATCTTCAACTGTGCTGAGAATTTCGTTAACTTGGTCTTCACTCAAGTCTTGGCGCTGACTCAGCAATTTGACTAAAGTGTCGCGATCAAAACGAGACAGACGCGCCCGAAGCGCTGCAATTCCAGCCTGTGGGTCTTGTAACAGTCTTTGTAACTCGGCTCTAATAGCGTTAGGATTGAGTTCTTCTTTACCAGTGTTACGCAGATATGACTCTAAATTTAACCAGAGGGTTTCGGCTTGGTATTTGGCTTGATCTGCTAGTCCTTTGGATTCAACTAAAACGCGATCGCGTTGTCTTTCCAGTTCGTTGAGAATTGTGTCTGCTTCTTCTGGATTAATATCGTTGCGTTCTAGCAGTATCTCCCGCAGTTCTTGACGGTCTAACAATGCTAAGCGGCGTGACAGGGTTTCATAATCTGCGTCGGAGTCTTGCAACAGTGGTTTAAAGTTCTGTTCAATTCCCTCTGGAGTTAATTCTGATTTAGGAGTAACGAGTAAATAACTTTCAACTCGGCGTTGCAAATCCTGTACTATTTCTCTTTCTTCCTCAGCAGTGACTGTCACCAAGACATTTTGTCGCACAGCTTCTAATTGATCAGCAATGCGCTGAATTTCTGCTTGGGTCAAAAGACCACGCTGTTGCAGGATATTAGCAAAATCACTGCGAGACAGTTGCTCTAATTCCCGGCGCACTGTTCCAGGATCAGCAGCAGGATCGTAGATCACATCCCGGAAATCCTGGGCGATTCTCTCCTGACTCAACTGCCATACATAAGTGTTGAGTAGGTAGTTTTCTACATCCGCACGAATCGGACTGTAAGGTTGTTTTGGTGTTGGTAGTCCTAATTGATCTGCTTTTTCAGTGACTTTATCTTTGGCTGTGGTTAAAGCACTTAAGATTTTTTCGACATCTAAATCTGATAGATCAGTCCGTCCTAACACAATCCCAGTTAAAGCAGTTATTCCCTGTTGTAATGTCCGTTGAATCAAACTAGGGGCTGCTTTTTGATCAGTTTGTTTAGCAGAACGCATTTCTGCAATCAGCTGATCTAGTTTGCGGTTGAGTTCATCTGTGTTCGCTTGTCCTGGTTGGAGTGACTTCAGATAATTAACTAACTCAGCCATTTGGTCTTGGGGCTGAGTTTGACCTACTACCTGTTGCCAAACACTATACAAGGTATCAGCGATCCGGTTAACATCGCGCTTCGAGAGATCGGTGCGACTGCTGACTAAATCTATAAACTTTTGGCGATCTATATTACGAATATCGCCACTTTTAGCCATTTCTCTGATTTGCGGATCACTCAACAATCTTTCAAAATCACCGCGAATCTTGTTTAAGTCTAGCTCCGGAGGACTTACCATTTCTAGGTAATCTTCCACCTTTTCACGGACGCTGGTAGGGTCGATCGCACTACCTAATTCCCGGCGGACGGCTGCGGCTGCGGCTTCGGCGGTGGCTACTACCTGCTGGTTAACAGCCTTTGCACCCAAGGCGGCGGTGGCTGTTCCCATAATTGCCTGAAAACCAGAAGTGGCACTGTTAACCACATTACCGACTAAAGAACCTACTGTGGTGGAACTCACCCACACCAACAATAGGAAGTATGCGCCCCAAATTACTAAACCGAGAATTGCCCCCAGTCCGGGACTAAAAATCACCAGACTCATTTTCACAGCCAAAAAGCAAGCGATCGCCAATGCGATCGTGACTGTGATTAAAGTCCAAATTCCTACTGCTGTACCAATCTTGCGGATCGTTCCCCCTAAACTGCTGACTTCCCCATGATCTGAATTTGAATCAGATGGACGCCCCAAATAGGAAATACCTGCGGCAACCGAAAGGTTAGTTAATACTAACTGAAACGCAAAAGCCAGGATTACACCAGAGATTAAAGCAGTAAAAAAACGCGGTCCTGAGAAAGCAACCGATGCTTGTGCTGGTGATATATCTTGTGGCTGTACTATGACCTGTGCTATCCAAAATAGGGACTGGGAGAGTTCCAGCGTTGTTACCGTACTCTGAAACATTCTATTTCCTTCCTCTATGTTTTAACTATGTGGTATAAAAAGTTGCTAATTACTTTTACTCCTATATCATTGGCTATACCCAATTCCTTAGCTCAGAATCGTGGAATTTAGGCTATTACAGCATCCGCCTCAGGTCTGATACCATATACTGCATTAGATATAAGTTTTTCCTACTAATACTTCAGCTTGGCATTCTTGTTTCTTTTTAAGTAATATTACTGAATTAAATGTTTATTTTAAAATTTATTTAGAAATCAAATTTTTTCATCCTCTTAAGGCATATTCCTGCGTTCAAAAACAGGTTGAATTATCGTCCATTAGGAGTGCCTATACTTTGTAACCATAGGAATACAGCAAGCTAATAATTCATCGCTAAAGTAAACATATGTAACAAGTGGTTCGGAAGCACAAATTAGCTATTAGTTATTCAGCCTGAAACAAACAACAATAACTAGTAGCTAATAAGCAAAAAATTAAGCAATCAATAGAATTTAACTCGGAGGCAAAATGGAAACTCGTCCTTCTACTGATTTACCACCAATTGCTACAGAATATAACGGCAAAGACCGCAACGCCTTTTTGTTTGGATGGAATCCCCAAGCAGAATTATGGAATGGTCGTTTGGCAATGATTGGTTTTCTTGCTTATTTGCTTTGCGATTTAGCTGGTTATAGCGTGTTGCGTGATGTATTACATATTGTTGGATACTAACACCAACTCTCTGTAATGATGCAATTTAACTCAACAATATTGGTTTAAAGGAGACAAAAAATGGAAACTCGTGAAAAACGTTCTTCTACAGATTTACCACCAGTAGCTAATGCTTACAATGGCATTGATCGTAATGCTTTTATCTTTGGCTTTAATCCCCAAGCAGAATTATGGAATGGTCGTTTGGCAATGATTGGTTTTCTTGCTTATTTGCTTTGGGATTTAGCTGGTTATAGTGTTTTACGCGACGTTTTACACTTTATTGGTTACTAGTGGACTAGTAGTTTGTTAACCTTGAATTGAAATTGACAACTTGAGTCCAACTTACTAGGGTGTTATTGCTACTCGTAAAGTGCCATTTTTGCTGTTCTTGGTGCATTACGCTGTAGCTAACACACCCTAAATTTTATGCAATTTAAAGGTTTGTAGTGAGGATTTTAATCCTCAAAAAAGGGCTAAAGCCCCACTATGAACTTAGGTCTTTGGTTTGGGTTTTAATAGCCGAACCCAAAACCGAGAACCTCCTTGAGGTAGAGGAAAATAACCAATTTGACCACCCCAACGTTCTACTGTCATCCGACAAAAATATAGTCCGAGTCCAACTCTACCTGAATTCCCTGCTTGAGAAAACTTTTCAAATATATGCTTAGCAATTTCTGCTGGTATACCAGAACCTTGATCATCTACAGTCACAAGAATAGAATCTTCTTCTTGCTGTAAACCAATTGTAACTGTAGAATCCATTGGACTGTGACGAAAAGCATTCTCTGCCAAATTGGCGATAATCCGATTCAAACGTGATTTATCACCGATAACCCGCCAATCTGATGTTTGATCAATATTATCAGCAAGCTGTAAATGTACTTTATTCAGTACAAAAGTAGGTGACAAAAGTTGGATGACTTCTTGTGCAGAAGTTAGTAAATTTGGAGCCGTATCAGCATCTACAGTAAAAGACTCTAAAGAAGTTATCTCAGCAGAAAACGCATTTAAAATATCTCTAATTAAAATTTCTTCTTGAAGTGCTTGTTTTTTACCAATTTCTAAATATTCTCTAGCTTTTGGTGTTAAATTTTCAGTTTCCAATAACATCAAACAGCAATTTATACCACTCAGTTGCCCAGCAATATCATGTATGATACAGTGAATCAAAATATCTTTCTTTTGATTCTCTTTCGTAATATATTGGTAGTTGAGTTGATTCTCTCTAGCTTTTTGGATCAAATTTCTTTTTTCTTGAAATTCTTCATATAATAATTTTATTAATAAGATTTTAGTATCTTTAACGCCAATTGCTGTAGCTTCAAAATGATGTTCTTTACCGGATAAATCTAATTGATACCATATACCTGAACTTAATTGATTTTTATCATTTCTGTTCCATAGCTCTTCTGCATCTATCAGAAAATTTTCTAAAAAGGGAAACTCCTGTTGCGGTATGAGTATTTGCATTCCAGATTTGACTTGATGGCGACAAAATAGTTGTAACCAATCTGGTGGAGTCCCAGTAATTCTAAAGCGACCAAAGTCTACTCTTTCCAAGACTAGAATATCCAAGGCAGCAAACACATCTGCCGTAATAGAGTTGCTCATGATGGGTAGTTGTGATTAAATATTGTTGATTTGATATATCACTTCTTACTTGAATGAAGCAGGACATACGCAAAACATCACGAAATTGGCAGTAATTCATGAATTACCATTAAGCAATAATCAGGTTTTCGGTCACATCTTGCCATCTTGCGTAAGTTCTGTGAAGTAAAGCTGTATCGGTGTGCATCTGTGTTCGTTTTTTCCCTATAATGCACCCAACTGCAAACCGTTATATTTACTTGAAAAATAAACTGAATCAACACAGATTTGGTTTATCACTTGTGTTATTTCTCTATATTTTTACTTAACTACTTATCTATGATTTTCTAATATCTTATTAGCAAGAATTTGGAAAGATTCTTCTACGCCTAAACCTGTTTTAGCGCTGGTTTTCATCACAATCCAACCCCTTTGCACTACTTCGTTAATTTCGACATCATTAATTTCCCATTCATCTGTCAAATCCCACTTATTAAGTATGAGTATAAATGGCACAGTTCCAATAGTATTTTCTACTTTAATTTGTAAATTAAAAGCTTTTTCCAAAGTATTCTTTCTAGTTCCATCTACTACTAACAAGTAACCTGATGCACCACGTAGATATGACATACGCACTTTTTGAAATTCATCTTCTCCATATAAATCCCAAAGGATAAAATTTATATCTTGACCTTGAATATTTACTGTCTTTTTATCAATTTTTACACCTACAGTCGTTTGATATTTTTCAGAAAAAATACTGTGAACAAATCTCCCTACTAAACTAGTTTTACCAGTAGCAAATGCGCCTACCATGCAAATTTTTTTTTGGAGCATGAGTATTGTCCCTCAGTTACGGGCATCAATTAAGAGTACCTTAAAAGATACCCTACGGTTAACTTGTTGAATTTGTTCTGTAAGACCTGTTTGTAAGGGTTGACTTGAACCTACACCTACAGTAGTAAAATTACTGGTATTGATGCCTTGAGAATTTAGATAAGCGATAATTTTACTAGCGCGAGCTTGACTTAGTACCATATTTCTTTGCTCTGTTCCGGTGACATTTGTGTGTCCTGTGATTTCAAAACGCACATCTTTCCCTACAGTCTTAGCCACACTAGATAAATTTTTGATTGCTAATACTATATTTTGTAATTTAGCAATTTCACCAGGAATAAATTCAGTAGTACCTTCAAGAAATAAAAGTTTTTCTTGTTCTATTTGTTGTTTATATAATTGTAATTTTTGTAGTTCTGATTCAACTATATTTTTATCAATATATTGAGTTACACCAGGAAGAAAACGCCAAGTTTTTCTTGCTTCTAAAATCCATTGACGTGGTGCTGTTCCTGTAGCATAAAGAATGAGATTTTCATCAGCTTTTAGTGATACAGTTTTGGGAGGCTGTAGTAATTCTGTGGCTCTTTTGACTATGATTTGTGGCTCTAAGGACAGGTAAGGTTCCCATTGACTAATAACTGTTTGAGGATTAATTTGAGCTTGGTTCATTAGTAAATACGGATCTGTTGCTAGGGGATCGCGCATTCCAGATATGAAATTTTTTCCATACCCTTTGTTGGCTTTAACCACAATAATACCAGGTTGAGAGTTAAGCTTTTCTAGATACGCATTCCAGCGTAATTGTTCTCTAAAGCTAAAAAAGCTCCACATTCCGAGTGCGATCGCGATCGCACTTAAGAAACTCCATGCATAGATATAATTTTTCTGGGACGGAACTTTATACCTAGCTTCTAAACATTCTTCTAAATATGGCTTGCTAGGTGTAAAGAGTTTTGTTTCACCTGTAAAAACATGAAATTCTCTATGCAATTTCAGGTGAATATTTTCTATAGCTTTTTGAAAAACTAATCGTAGTTCTTGAGGAGCATTTCCTCGGATGATACCTGCTAATATTGCTTGTGGTCCTTCCTCAATCCAGATGGTAAGTTCCCCAAACTGCAAACTTTGTAACGCCTCACCTTTTTCGATATTGAAAGAGTCTTTGACAAAGTCTTGAATAGCTGTCAACATAGCTGAAACTAAGTCAGGATCTTGAGCAGCTACCTGTGGCGCTAAGATATGTTGCAGCAATAATCCAGTTTGTTTGTGAATTAAAAATACTTGTTCTACTCGGTAAATCAGGGTACGTAGCAAAACAACTTCAGCAAATGTTTTCCCTGTTTGTCGTGCTTCTAGTCTCCACTTAAAACTTTGTGGAGACATGCTGTATTCTAGTGTTTGATTTAAAGATTGAATCATTTCACCTAGAACTGTGCTAATCGCCTTACGACTAGCAGGACCAATTATGGGGAAAAATGCTTCAGAAAGAACATTTAAATCTTGCTTCACAGAAGACTGAATTGCTTGTTCAACTGTGGGAACCATTGCTTCAGCTAATTGTTTATCTTGCATTGTTCGCAGAATCACAGCTTCTGGAAGCAGACGACTCAAATCTTCTGCTTGAATTTGAGGATTTTCTAATCGATCGTATAGTTTACTAAGTTGTACAGTTTCTACCCCCAAAAGCAAACTACGGAGTTCACTTAGTTCATCATTAGATTCCACACGATTGTTATTTTGAGGTAGATTTTTCTCAGGATTACTACCATTAGAAACTTCAAGTTCATTGCGAGAATATTCATTCATTGCCAAAACCGCCCAACTCACGATTTATATTGAGTTGCATTTTTGTTAAATTTTCATTATGAAAGGGGTCAGTAAATAGGAGTGAGAAGCTATATTATTGGATGTTTACTACTCTAGCAAGGCACTTGTCTTGATATTATACCTATTTTTTGATAGCCAAGAAATTTATTTCTTGGCTGATAGTTCATTTCAATTACTCATACCATTTCACAAAGTTCTTGATACAAACTTTCCGTTGTCTCCTCCATTGTCTTCCTTGTCCGCCTTCTAATGTCGAGAATTCAGCCGTATTGCTAACTCTGTAAACATGGCTGCGAGAGTGGAACGGTCTGTTTTTTCTGAACGTATTTCCTGAAATTCTCGTTGCAGCAGTGCTAATATTTCTTCGTATTTTTGCCGAATGTCATCCTGTAAACTTTGAGATTGATTGAGAATTTGTTCACGTAATTCTCGTGTTTTTGTCGCTGTTTGCTCATCAAATTGAGAAAGTTGTCTTTCTAAAGAATTATTGATATTCTTTTGCTCTTTACTAAGTGTGGTGATAGCTTCCTCTCGTTTTGATTGTTCACTTTTTACTTGATCATTTATAGCTTCAATCTCATTTTTTATGTAGTTTTCTAAATAATCTAAACGTTTTTTTGTTTCATTTCTTAAGCTATTACATTCTTTCAAGAGACGTTCTTCTAGACGCGTAAATTTTTTTTCTAATTCTCGCATTTGCCCGCCAAAAAGAATATCTCTGACTTTATCTAAACTGCTAATTTCGCCAAAGCTATTACTCAATGTAGGCTGATTTATACTTGGAACTAAACCACCTGGTGCTGAGTCTGCAAAGTTATAATGAACATTTTCTCCTTCTAGCGAACTCATATTTTTAATCCTTTGTGGGTTGTCAATTAATTTAGATTCTAGCTTTTTTGCCCCTGAAGTCAATTTATTGTGATTGCTTTACAGTTGATTTAAAGTATCACTTTATAGAGTACCACTCTATAATCCAGCAATATATATAGTATTTCTCAAAGCTGGAAATATATATTAACGTAATATCGTTTCTGAATAAAGAAGACGACAAGGAGGTAGATTAGACCTATTTTGAATATGGGTGTAGGGGTGTGAGTGTAGGGTAAGACATATTATACTGGGTTTCATAATTATTCATGTGTTGGATTATTTTTGCAAATTGCTATTATCTTCTTTGTGCCTTGGTGTTTCAAAAATACAAATTACGTCTAATGTGAATTAACAAAGGCGCTAATAGATCATGGGAAATACTCAACA
>NZ_MRCA01000019.1:0-83927 GCF_001904645.1 Fischerella major NIES-592
ATACGTTGGCGCTTTGCGCGCGTTGTAAGGTTGCTGTCATTGTTCTTATGATTGCTTAACTTTCGTTAATGATTTGCGTAGGTTGTTTTACCTACATCCATAAGCTTAGAAGAAAGTTTTAGAATTGTAAACATTATTTAATTAATTTTTATTTATTTATGTAAACAAAATTCATAAAAAATTCTGATTTTATATTGTTTATAGGTTTTTTCTGTAAGCGATCACTCACTAAGAATTTATGAATTGCCCTTAAAAGTGACAGTTACCAGTTAACAGACTGTTCACTGATAACTGATAACTAACTACTGATATATCAACCGGGAGGCCATGCCATGTGTCTTCCTCCTAAGATATGCAGATGTAAATGGTAAACAGTTTGACCACCATCATCGCCAGTGTTGATCACCACACGATAGCCATTTGTTAGTCCGGCTTGGGCGGCGACTCGCTGAGCAGTTAACAAAAGATGCCCCAAAAGTGCTTGGTCTTCTGGTTCGGCTTCAGCTAGTTTCGGGATTGGTTTTTTCGGAATTACAAGGATATGAACTGGTGCTTGGGGGTTAATATCTTTGAAAGCCAGTGCTAAATCATCCTCATAGACTATATTGGCTGGTATTTCTCGACGAATGATTTTGCCAAAAATTGTGTCTTGGGTTGTCATGTGTAATTTTTTATTTGTCATTTGCCAATAGTCAATGATAAGACAAAGGACAAAGGACTATGACAAAGGAAAAAAGACCATGCTTGCCAGAGTCTGGAGCGGAGCGATTGTAGGCATTGATGCAGTGAAGGTGGGCGTAGAAGTTGATGTTTCTGGGGGTTTGCCAGGAATTGTTGTGTTGGGATTACCAGACGCGGCGGTACAAGAAAGTAAGGAAAGGGTAAAAGCTACTCTCAAAAATTCGGGCTTCGCCTTTCCGATGCGAAAAATAGTGATTAATCTTACACCTGCGGATTTACGTAAAGAAGGTCCCTGTTTTGATTTGCCCATTAGTGTAGGAGTTTTAGCAGCTTCCGAACAAGTTAATACTGAGTTGTTAGAGAATTATCTTTTCTTAGGTGAGGTTTCTTTGGATGGCAGTTTACGCCCAGTAGCTGGAGTGTTGCCTATAGGTGCTGCTGCCAATAAGATGGGAATTACAGGTTTAGTTGTGCCTGCGGATAATGCCCAAGAAGCTGCTTTAGTTAAGGGGTTGAATGTTTATGCTTTTAAACATTTGGCAGATGTAGCTGATTTTTTAAATAATCCAGGACTTTACCAGCCTGTACAGTTGGATGAAAAAGTAGAGACGCAACTTGGTGCATCTTCTCTACAAGCTGATTTAAAAGATGTGAAAGCCCAGGCTCATGCTCGTCGGGCATTAGAAATTGCTGCGGCTGGGGGTCACAATTTAATTTTTGTCGGACCACCAGGAAGTGGTAAGACAATGCTAGCAAGACGCTTACCAGGGATTTTGCCGCCGTTGAGTTTCCCAGAAGCTTTGGAGGTAACACGCATTCACTCGGTAGCTGGTTTATTAAAAAATAGAGGTTCTTTAGTACGCGATCGCCCTTTTCGTAGCCCCCACCATTCCGCATCAGGTCCATCCCTCGTTGGTGGTGGTACATTTCCCCGTCCTGGCGAAATTTCACTATCACATCTGGGTGTACTTTTTCTAGATGAGTTAACAGAATTTAAACGTGATGTTCTGGAGTTCCTGCGTCAACCTTTGGAAGATGGCTTTGTGACGATTTCCAGAACAAAACAATCCGTAACGTTTCCGGCTCAATTTACTTTAGTGGCAAGTACCAATCCCTGCCCCTGTGGTTATTACGGTGATACTATTCAACAGTGTACGTGTTCGCCACGCCAAAGAGAACAATATTGGGCAAAGCTGTCTGGGCCTTTAATGGATAGAATTGATTTACAAGTTGCGGTAAACCGTTTGAAGCCAGAGGAAATTACCCAACAACCAACGGGAGAAGCTTCAGCAACAGTTAGGGAAAGGGTACAAAAAGCACGCGATCGCGCATCTGTAAGATTTAATCATGAAGCGAATTTGCGTTGTAATGCCCAAATGCAAAGTCATCATTTACAGAAATGGTGCAAGTTAGATGAGGCAAGTCGTAACTTATTAGAAAATGCAATTAAAAAATTAGGTTTATCAGCTAGAGCAAGCGATCGCATTCTCAAAGTAGCACGTACAATTGCTGATTTAGCAGGAGACGAGAATCTGCAAGTTCATCATCTAGCAGAGGCAATTCAGTATCGCACGATAGATAGAATGCAGTAAGGCATTTATGTTTATTCTTACAACTTACTTAGTAAGTGTAGCGATTTAAAATGCAGAGGGACGCGGAGTCTTAGTGCCAAAATTTTGCGATGAATTTATTCCAATCTTCAGGTGTCCATTATTCTATAGAGGCGCAAACACCATTTATTAGCAGACTTCTGATTTGGTCTAATCATCACCGTACATATTTATCCAAATAGCAGACAAACTATCGATATCTAATATCTTTTTCTCGCCCTCATGAGTGTTTTTAAACAGTGCTGTAAAAGCACCTGCTCCTAAACCATCTTGAGGAAACATTCGATAACAAGGAATTTTAGTTAGATGAGACTGATAGTCTTTTAAATGATTAATTTCCATTGGTTCAAACTGAGAAAACTTTTTTATTAACCATTCACAAACTTCTTCATTTTCTTCTGGTGAATATGTACAAGTCATATAAGCAAGATAGCCTTGTGGAGCGACAATCTGAGCAGAGTTAGCTATAATGCGTTTTTGCCGATTTGCATTCTTATTAATAGCACTAGGATGAAAACATCCTGGTGCTTTTTCACCTTTCGCTATTAAAGATTGCCCAGTGCAAGGAGCATCGACTATCACTAAATCAGTGGATAAAGGTATGCTTTGTGCAAAAATACTAGAATCTCTGTTGACAACTATAGATCGACTAATATGACAACGCTTGAAATTAGAAATTAACATTCCCAGGCGTTTCCCAATCACTTCATTACTAATTAATAACTCTGGTTGCAATAGTTTCCAAGCAAAAATGCTCTTACCTCCTGGTGCAGCGCACATATCAAAAATAACCTGAACTGGTTGATTAACTGCTAGTAAAGTTGAAGCCGCAAATACAGAAGAAAAATCTAAACAATAAAAATATCCTTGTTCGTGTAGTGGATTCTGACCGGGTTTGGAACCCAAAGATAAACGATCTATAAAAGGTGGTTGCCAAGTTATAGGTTCTTCTACGATCAAAGGTAAATTTTCTACTTTATCTTGACACCAGATGATGCAGGGTGGAAAAGATTTAGGGTTAATTAAAGCTTCTATAAAACTTGCTTGTTCATCTGAATTATTGAATAAACGTTTGCTAAGTTTTAGTAATAGTTTTGACGGTGGTTCCATAAAATTATAATAGTAAATTTATAGTTGCAAAATTATAGAAAAATTATTTGATTCTGATTATTAGATGATTTCAAAATAAAAATATAATATATTGAGATGGCCGAGCATTTATTAGGCATATCCAGAAAATAATATGCGTTACCCAAAATACTTGTAGAGACGCTTCAAACAGCGCGTCTCTACGTTCTTCTTCACCAGATGTCTAGTTACGGTATTTAATAATTTTCGCCACAATTTACGTCAATAAGCATTACTGTGGTGGGATGAAGATTTGATAGATACATGATAGTAAAAACACCTAGTCGAAGGCTATCAATTCCATCAGCTGAAAATAGCCCAAAGCGATCACCTCGTTTTCAATTAATTTTAACGTCGTGCTAATTCGGGAGTACGCCCTTTCAAACCAATCATCAATTTGAGAGTGTATATTTTCAGGATTGGTAATCGCTGCATTGCCCATAAACCTAAGCGACGAACTACCATTACAGGCAAGAATGTATTAGAAAACATCCTATCTAACAAATCAGTAAAACCCAAAATAGTCAGGTTCTCCCGTTTCCGCCAACGTTCGTAGCGTTTGAGTATTTTGATGTCGCCAATATCTTCACCAGCTTGATGTGCTTGTTGGATTACCTCTGCTAAGGCTGCTGCATCGCGGATACCCAAATTTAAACCTTGTCCGCCTACGGGGTGACAGTTGTGTGCTGCATCACCTACCAAAGCGAGTCGGTGTTTGGCATAGCGATCGCTTTGCATGAGTTGCACCTGAAAAATAAAGCGATCGCCCAACAATTCTAACTTACCCATCTGATTACCAAAACGACGAGTTAACTCTTTTAAAAATTGTTCATCATCCAAAGCACATAAGGCTTTTGCTTCTTCATGGGGGGCAGTCCAGACAATTCTACAACGATTTCCTGGCAGAGGTAAAATTGCAAATGGGCCGCTAGACCAAAATTTTTCGTAGGCAGTGTGATTGTGTGGTTTTTCGGGCTTGACAAATGCGACAATGCAAGACTGCCAGTATTTCCAACCATGAGTTTTAATACCAGCAGCTTGGCGAATAGGCGATCGCGAACCATCAGCAGCTACTAGTAATTTGCTGCGGACTGTCCGCATTTCCCCTGCTACTTTGATATCTATTGTGACAATATCTTGGTGATAACAAGTACTTACCACTTCTGCTGGACATAAATAAGTCACATTCTGACAATCTTTGACAAACTCGCGCAGAGGATACAACAACGCTTGGTGTTCCGCTACATAACCCAAATCTTGCTTGTTGATATCTGTTGTTGTAAATTCCACCACATCTGGGTGATCAGCATCAGAAAGGCGGACGCGACGGTAAACTTCAATTTGAGGTAAGATTTTGTCCCAGACTCCAATACCTTGATAAATTAGCGCCGACAGCATATGTACTGCGTAAGCTTGTCCCTTAGCTACTGCTGCGGATTCTGCTTTTGCTTCTATCAGCAGTACACTTAATCCTGAGTCTTTGAAAGCAGATGCTAGGGTGAGACCGATAATTCCGCCGCCGACAATGACCAAATCATAGTCGTATCCCCGTTTGTCTGTGGCTACCTGGTTGGGGGAAAAAGTTTGTGGAAGCTGTGCTTGCGCCATTGTTAAGACAGATTACAGCATTTTAATTATTATTTTTACGCGATCGCGTCGTGGAGGGCAAGCGGGAGGTGGGGGAGTATGAGGAGTATGAGGAGTGTGTAGACGCGTAGCGGCTTCCCGTAAGGGTGGGGTATGAGGAGTAAACAACTAGCAACTAACTACTAACTAAATAAAGAAAAAACCCTACTGGTGCATGAGGAACGCAATAGGGTAGAAACCGTGTTTATGTGTGTAGAAGAGTAAGGTAAAGTTACTTATTATTGATTGTTAATGTTCAGCTATTGGTTGCTTGGCACTACCAGTTACCAGAATATAGTCATCAACAATATCAATAATCTCAAACGGATATGACATTGTTGTGTAATTGAGATGAATTTTGTGTTTCAGAGTTCACTAAGCCATAACAACCATTAAGTTTTCTGGCATTTCAAAGTTAGCGGTGACGTTTTGGACATCATCCAAGCCTTCTAAAGTATCTATTAACTTCAGTAGTGATCGCGCCTGTTCTGTGTTATCTACTTCTACGTTATTACTCGGAATCCAACGCAATTCAGCGTCTGTTACCTGAAAATTTTTTTCTTTGAGGGTTTGGTTGAGGTTTTCTAAATTTGCTACCCCAGTAAAAACCTCAGCAGTTTTCTCATCAGTCATTTCGTAAGATTCAGCACCACCTTCTAGGGATGCTTCTAAAAGTTTTTCTTCGTCTTCTACTCCCTCAACAATACAAACGCCTTTTTGGTCAAACATCCAGCTGACGCATCCTGTTTCACCAAGATTACCACCGTTTTTGCTAAAGGCGGCACGTAAGTCAGCTGCGGTACGATTGCGATTGTCTGTCAAGGCTTCTATTAAAATAGCAACGCCTCCAGGGCCATAACCTTCGTAACGAATAGCTTCTAAACTGGAACCATCACCTGTAAAAGTTCCTGCACCTTTAGCGATCGCCCTTTCAATATTTTCGTTGGGGATACCCGCTGCTTTGGCTTTTTCTATTGCTGTTCGCAGTTGAAAGTTACCTGCTGGATCTGGGATACCATTTCTCGCAGCAATGATAATTGCCCGGGAAAGTTGTGTGAATGTCTTACCCTTTTTGGCATCTACTACAGCTTTTTGGCGTTTAATATTTGCCCATTTACTATGTCCTGCCATACTTTACAAGAGTTATCAGTTACCAGTTATCAGTTGTCAGTTTTAATTATCTCTTGGGTTTGAGTTCATGGATATCAAAAGGCAGCAGCCTTTTCTTTCCTCGAAGGTAAGGTAGTTTACGGAGTACGGAGTGCTTTACCTCAATCCTTGGCAGGTAAAAGCCGCCCAAAAGTGAGGGTATGCAAAGGGAAATTTTTCACTACTATTTTTTTGTTTAGTAATTTCAAGCATTACTCCAGCGTACTTTCTATATTCGCGATCGCATTCCAGATATTCAGGTGAATCTACTGGGTATTTTTTCCCTGATTTCTGGCTTCCTTGCGCTTTTTAACTTTCTCCACAAATCTCTGCCAATTTTTCTAACAATTCCTCTGCTAAATCCAACAAGTCAATTTCATCATCACTGAAATCACGGTAGATGCTACCACTCGTAACGCTACCTACTAACACATTCTTCAACGCAAAAATCCGCTCTTCTTCTTCACCAAAACTCAAACAGTTTTCCAACTCAGTAGCAATTTCTTGTAGCGATTTATCTTTTAACTGCTTTCGGACTTTCACCGCAACTGAGTCATTACTTTCCAAAAAGTTAACAACAGATTCTACAAAAGTATTTTCCTCGTCATTTCCCCAAGTTTCTAACCAATCACCATCCACATCTTCACAATACAAATTTGCAGCGGTCAGCCCATACTTAAGTATGTCATCCTGTAATTTGCGTGCTTCTTCTAAATGTCGAAGAAACTCTTCAAATTTGCTTGGGCGGTCATTTTTAACTTCTCTAATCATGATGACCAAATTGTTGTGAATCTTAATCTAGATAAACGACAGAACTTGTAACTATAAACTGAATTTTAAATATATCCTTGATTTGAGGTTATCACTGTTATGTAGTGACAAATTGACTATTTTATTAATAAAATCATTTTTGCCAGGATTGTAATTTAAAAATAAACCTCTTTCAATCGCCCAGAAACGTAAAGTACTTTCCCAAGAATCGGATTTTTCTTGAGAATATTTATTAGCAAGGCTAGTAAGTTGAATACACAATGCCTTATCTTGCCTACTGCTAACAATTATATCAGTTGCCATTGATAGGTCTGCTATGTAACGCTTGATAACTGTACCGCCACGAACTTCAATACTATTGACAACAGAGTTGAGTAAATCAGCATCTTCCTGACGGAAATCCCCTGCCATTAACTTTTGTCGCCAGATGATAAATTTTGGATCGTTTTCCTTTAACCATTTGGCAAATAACTCTCTAAACCAGTATTTTTCAGTGGCTGTCATTTTTGTATAATAAACTTCTTGCTCCTCTTGGGAACCTAAAGCTTGAATATCAAGCCAAATTTGAGAGTCTTTAATAATTTGTTCTAGAAACAGTCTTAAAAATCTTTTAGTATTACCATTGAGCGAACCAGACTTAACATCTTTAACCCAACGATCTATTTGTTCTAACCTCTTGGCTAAACTTGGGTCTATTGTAGACGCTTCCTTAATCAGAGATTTTAATGTTTGTTTAATATCTTGTGCTTGCAAAAGATACCAACCTTCGACTTAGATTTTAAATTGGTAAATTCACACTCACCCGGTTTTAAAATTATTACATATTTTTGTGGGACAGGTATATTTACCTGTCCCTCCCTTTTAGGTATTTTCCTTAGTTGCTTCTTCTGATTTCTCTGGCTTGAGTAAGGGGAAAGCGATTGCATCCCGAATGCTAGCACAGTCAGTCAGCAACATGACCAACCTGTCAATACCAATACCTAAGCCTCCAGTGGGTGGCATTCCGTATTCTAAAGCTGTCAAGAAGTCTTCATCTACTCCCTGGGCTTCTAAATCACCTGCTGCTTTGCGGGCTGCTTGTTCTTCTAGGCGTTGACGTTGATCAATAGGATCAGTAAGTTCTGAGAAACTATTAGCAGTCTCTCGCCCGACAATAAATAACTCAAAACGTTCCACCAAACCAGGCTGAGAACGGTGTGGTTTTGCCAAGGGTGAAATTTCCACAGGATAGTCAATCACAAAGGTAGGTTGAACTAGGTTCGCCTCGACTTTTTGTTCAAAGGCTTCATTCAGCAACTTGCCAATTGATGGGCAATCTTCTATACCTTCTAATCCAGCATTTTTACATGCTGTTTTTGCCTCTTCCAGAGTTTGGAAAGAGTTAAAATCCAAGCCTGTGTATTCTTGTACCAAGTCGTGCATGGTTACACGCCGCCAAGGCGGCGTTAAATCAACTGCTTGCTCTTGGTAAGTAATTTGCAATGTGCCGAGTGTCTCTTGGGTGACGGTGGTAATAATCCCTTCCGTGAGTGCCATCATGTCGTTGTAATCGGCATAGGCTTGGTAAATCTCAATCGTAGTAAATTCTGGGTTGTGCCGGGTAGAAATTCCTTCGTTGCGGAAAATCCGTCCCAGTTCAAATACTTTTTCAAACCCCCCAACAATCAACCGCTTGAGATGAAGTTCTGTAGCAATCCGCAAATACAACTCCATGTCTAAGGTGTTGTGATATGTGATAAACGGACGCGCATCAGCACCTCCTGCTTCCGTTTGTAAAACAGGAGTTTCAATTTCCAAGAAATCACGTTCTTCCAAGTATCTACGGATACCAGCAGTAATTTGAGCGCGACGCCGGAAAGTTTGCCGAACTTCTGGGTTAACAATTAAATCTACGTAGCGCTGACGGTAGCGTTTTGCTACATCTGTCAAACCGTGCCACTTATCAGGCAAGGGCAACAAAGATTTAGTCAGGATTGTATATTGTTTAACGTAAACTGATAACTCGCCCTTTTCAGTCCGTTTGATAGTTCCTCTAGCACCCAAGATATCGCCGACATCTGTAAGCTGTTTGAGATGATTAAAAGCATCGGCGTCAATATCTGCCATGCCTTCCTGGATGCGATTTTTCTCTAAATAAAGCTGAATTTTGCCGGTTTCATCTTGTAAACTGAAGAAAGCAAGTTTACCCATAACGCGACGCGCCATGATGCGTCCAGCGATCGCCACATCGATATCTACTTCTTCTCCATTGGCTAAATCAGCAAATTTTTCCTGCAATTGTGCTGCGTAATGGGTAGATTCCCAACGATAGGCGTAGGGATTCATCCCTAATTGTCTCAACTGTTCTACTTTCTCTAGCCGTGTAGTACGGATTTCTTCTTCCGACATAGTTAACGAACTTTCAGGGGGCAAGAATTAATTATAGATGCTGCTAAAGTAGCCAACAGCTGGTGTTGAAAATAGCGATCAGGGATGAACTTAACAGCAAACGCATGATCCATCTGTGTTAATCGCCTTGCACGGTGTTCGTTCAAATTTTTATCCCCTCTTTTTGGGTGCGATCGCCCTTGGGGTTCTCCCTTAAGAACAATAATATTTGGTAGTCACTGATAACTGTTAAACAATACCCCCAGCTAATTCTTTTTTATAACCCAAGCGCGATCGCTCCTGCAAAAATAACTGCTGCATTTGTTGCAGATAAGGACACAACAAAGTCTTTTGTTCAGTATCCAAGTGGCTAATAATTGTTTCTGTCAAAATTTGACACCATTTTTCTGTCATTTCCCATTGAATACCTACACCCTCCACAACCATCACACACAACGGTAGCAGTTCTGTTTCTATAGATGTCATGCTCTTTTCCAAAAAGCACAACCACAGATAAGCTTGAAACATGTTCAAATCGCGCAGACAAGAGTGTTTAACATCTGCCTTACTCAATTCCCCTCTCCGGCTATGATGATTAGGCAACAACTCCACCAGTTGCTGATAAACAGATTCAGCAATTTTTGGTGTAGCTAATATCATCTGTTCTATAAGCTTTAATTCCGGTGAATCTATTTCATACTTGACAGCAGCCGCACAAACTCTTTGCCAGGGCGTAGCAACTTGTTCTTCAACAAATTTTAAGTAGGGAGTCAGTAATATTTTTTCTGTTGGTGTAAGTTTTTTCAGAATTAATTGGTTAGTAAAGTTTAATTGTGTAGTCATAAAGCCAAGGGAACGCCAATCCCTAGATATGACATGCTGTTCTTGAAATACCAGTAATACTGGTTCTAATGAATATGCCAATTGTGTAATCTCTGGTATTCCCAATATAAAAATGTGATTATTTTCCCATGTTTCGTTTGTAGGTACATTAATTTCAACAGAGTGTTTCTCGTAAATATCAAGTATTTTTTTATAGACACGAAAAGCAAACTGAGTTATGAGCCTTGCTTCGTTCAAATCTACGATATTTGGTATATAACTGTAGAATGTTTTTGCTTGTATACACGCCATTTGGCAATTAATATTTAATACATTATCCCTCAATCTAGCGGATGTTAAAGCTCGCCCCTCTGGTGAAGCGGTTGTCATCAAACTAGTATAAAGAGATTTTTCTAATGATACATGGGAAAAATCAAGTGTGTAACGCCTTGCCCAAAGCTTGAGCAACCTTTTTACTGATGGATTTTGAACAATTTCTACTGATTTAAGCATCAACTTTTCCTTGGGATTTTTTAATTTTTGTGGCAAATAAATTAAAGTGATATAATCGTTAATTATGATTTATTTTCGCATTCATAATAAGTTTTAAGTAAAGAAAGATTTGCGATAAATTAAATCTTCAGTTTAATAAATTGCTTATGTAGCAGAAATATATAAGATTGAATTATTACAACTATCAAGTGTAATTAAAAGACAAATAAGAATATCATAGAATATTAGTTGAAACAGAGATACTCTACTAAATTACGATTCGTCATGAAATAAATTTCACAGCATAAATTATACAGCCGTTTTAACCTGTATATACCCGTTATGGAGGCTTCCTGGAGGGTAAATTATTCAGGACTAAATTTTAGGCTTGTTAAAAACAGTGCAACACATCAATTGAAATGAACTAATTGTCAACTACTAGGACTGTTATCGGTGTTCAAAACTTAAGTAGAGGCTAATAAACTGCGTCAATAAACTTTAGTTTTTTATTTTTTCAACAGCAAACATAACTAGGTTTTGCAGTAATAACCCCTTTTTTGTGTACTTTACACAAACTTTAATAATAATCCGGAAAGATTTCATAAATTTTGCTAGGTAATATTTTTTCTTCTCCTAGATGTATGTGTAAATTATTATATAATTATAGTAACAATAGCTACAAAAATCTGATACTCTCAATAATTAGTTTAATTAATCTAGGTGAGGCTCAAAATACTTATTTGTATATCTGATAACAATTATTTGTGTATTCCAGATTTGTGCGATCGCGTTCACAGGACTTTGAATAGGACGCCTTGTTGAATTTGTGTATTCTGCGCTCTCAATCATTTTTCCTTGCCTACGAATAATTTAAGGGGGTTACATTCTTTATCTTCGGGTTATGAGTCTTCCACTGTTCCCCGTTATCTTTCCCGTGGAGTAAGGGCTTGGTTAGTAAACTTGCTGACTGAGGAGGAATTATTGCACCACCATCTAGCAGATGTAGCAATGGATCATGGCAATGAATAATTAACCAAAGAATTACCGTTAATCAAAAATCTTTGAAATTTATCACAAGGAAGACTATTGATAAACTTATTTTTGTTTTAAAACTGGTTACTTTTGCTATTTTGCGTGTATTTTCTTATGCAATTTATTAACTTTTATTGCTTCTTTGGCAAAAGTAGATTACAGCTTTGCAAGTAAAATTAAACACCAATTATTCTAAACATAGAAAAATGACTTTTAAAATTCATATTGCATATTGTGAAAATTCGTTATAATTTCTTATTATGTCTATCTCAGCAAATCGTTTCATTATAGTCAAAGTGACTTGTACATAAAATTAAGTATACTTGCTGAAACAGTATTTAAATTTACGAAAAATTTAAATACTACTGGGTATATGTCTTTGTATGGTAAAAAGTAATTTCTTAATTAGAAATTCAAAAAATAAAAAAGTAGATTTAGCTTACTTGCAAAAATCAAAGTCCTTGCTATTGCTAATTAATTAGCAAAGAATAATCTACTTCAATCCATATAAACAATGTAAAAAAGCGCATATAAAAGATAGCAGTAAAACAATTGCTTTTATTTAGCATTTACTCTCGTCTTTTTTTAATTAAAAAATGTGCTTGTTATGATGAGGATATTGGGAAAAATAAATCAAGGAATATCTACTATCTAATTAATAGTACAAGTTACATGGAGATTTTGTGGCGATGCAATTAGAAGACAAGGTAACACTTGAAAATGTAGAACAAGAAGCATGGGAAGTTTTAGAAAAATCAATAATGTACTATAAAGGTCGTCCAGTAGGAACGGTCGCAGCCATTGACAGTACAGTAGATGCGCTCAATTATGACCAATGCTTTATTAGAGATTTTGTCTCTTCCGCTCTACTATTTCTCATTAAAGGTAGAACAGAAATTGTTCGTAACTTTCTAGAAGAAACTTTAAAGTTACAGCCAAAAGAGAATCAGTTGGATGCCTATAAACCAGGTAGAGGCTTGATTCCAGCCAGCTTCAAAGTAGTTGTATCTCCAAGTGGTGAAGAATACTTAGAAGCTGATTTTGGAGAACATGCGATCGCCAGAGTCACACCAGTAGATTCGTGTTTTTGGTGGGTAATACTGCTACGTGCTTATGTAGTAGCTACAAAAGATTATTCATTAGCATATCAAAGCGATTTTCAACACGGCATCAGGTTAATTATGGAGCTATCTTTAGCGACACGTTTTGATATGTATCCTACCCTGTTGGTTCCAGACGGTGCTTGTATGATTGATCGTCGTTTGGGTATCTACGGGCATCCTTTAGAAATTCAATCCCTATTTTATGCTGCATTACGTGCAGGGCGAGAACTACTAGTTTGCCAAGGTAATCAAGATATTGTTACAGCTATTGATAACCGCCTACCTCTTTTACGCGCTCATATTCGTAAACATTATTGGATAGACTTAAATCGCCTCAATGCTATTTATCGCTACAAAGGTGAAGAGTATGGTAAAGGAGCTGTCAATCAATTCAATATATATGTAGATTCGCTTCCTTATTCTGAATTAGATCGGTGGCTACCAAGAAAAGGTGGTTATTTAGCAGGGAATGTGGGACCATCACAGATGGATACCCGCTTTTTCACATTAGGAAACTTGGTTGCGGTTATTTCTGATCTTGCTAGCGAAGAACAATCGCAAGCCATTATGAATTTAATAGAGAAACGCTGGGAAGATTTAGTCGGAGATATGCCGATGAAAATTACTTTCCCTGCCTTAGAAAATGAAGAATATAGAATTATTACTGGCTGCGATCCGAAAAATATACCTTGGTCTTATCACAACGGCGGCAATTGGCCAGTATTAATGTGGATGTTAGCAGCAGCTGCCATCAAAACTAATAGAGTGTGTCTAGCAGAGAGAGCAATTGCAATTGCCCAAACCCGCCTCAAGGACGATGAATGGCCAGAATATTACGATGGTAGAAGAGGGCGACTACAAGGCAAACAAGCTAGAAAATATCAAATATGGACTGTTGCAGGCTTCTTATTAGCAAAAGAATTGATTAATAATCCTTCTTGGTTGCCATTAGTCAGCTTTGAACCATTTACAGCAGAACAGGTTTCTAGGGCTTGTGAATTTGAACTCAACAGCTTTGACACTTGAATCTATTGGGTGGTTGTTGGTTGTTAGTTGTTAGTGGTTGGGAATTAGTAAAAAGTTAACAGTTAACAGTGAGTAATAGAATTTGATAACTGATAACTGAATTACACTTCCCCACTCCTCACACTCCACCCTTACCTTAAGCCGCTACGCGTCTACACACTCCTCATACCCCCACTCTCTGCGTCAATTCTCATCCTCATTTTTTCAAAACTAAGTGGAAAGAATTCAAATATCCGTTAATAGTTTTAGATAGAGACTTGTGTTGCTTATTGGTTGTGATCGCCATGACTTGATACAACCGCCCATCAGCAACGTACATGCGGTTTTTAGTTATTTTCCCACCAGAGTTGACATACTCGATTTCCTTGCCAGGATGACCATTGGAACTACGGATGCTACGCTGACGAATTAAATTACTTTGCGTAGTTTTTACAGCCATAGTTTGGGCATTGTTAAGTATTACTTGGGGATTGGTCATTTGACCATAGTTATAGGGAAAGTCGTTGTATGCTACTACATAAGCCACTTCTTGGTTAGCTACTTGCCCAACAAACAGTTGTAAGTTTATTTCCCCCATATAGGTTTTTTGGGTCTGAGACATGGCTTTAGGTCTCCCTGGCATTAAGACAGTGAAGCTACCATCTGGAGCAGTAAACAACTTCCACTCTGACTTAATCGGTTTATTGGGGGCTGGTTTGGTAGGAGAAATGGGGCGTTGGGGGGGACGCGCCTCAACGCGTGTAAATCCGCTACATACTAAAGCCAAAGTAATTAGGGATAACAACACTCTTTTTGTCATAGTTTTTGCTTTTACACGTGCTAATATTACGTAGACTGATAGTTTGTTATAACTTAGCAAAATATCTAGAAGCACCCGTAAAATTGTGTAAAAACAGCATTGTAGTCCTACGCATATCTACTATAACCTAGCAGCGTAAATAGCAGCACCTATCAACCCAACTTGTTGATTTGTTACAACATGTACTGGTATTTCTTCTAGCAGGGGACGCATTCTACCTTTATGGGTGAAATGAAACAGGAAATCACCTTTTTGAATTAAAGACAGAATTTTTGGGGCAATACCACCAGCAACATATAAACCACCGTAAGGGAGGAGTTTGAGAGCAAGGTTACCTGCTTCCGCGCCGTAAGCTTCTATAAATAACTGCATTGTTTGTTCACAAAGGCGATCGCTTCCTTGTAGAGCAGCGTTACCAATAGCAGCACCCGGATCGACGCTTTTTTCTTGTTTTCCTGCCTCTTGTTCCCAGGTTCTGACTATTTCGGCAATCTCTGGTGATTCGTCGTCAATTTTGCGATCGCGTAAAAATTGGTAAATAGAAACAATTCCTAATCCAGAAACTACCCGTTCCACAGAAACGCGCTGGATACTATGTTTATCCAACAGATATTTCAACAGCTGAAACTCCAATTCAGTCCGGGGGGCAAAATCAGCATGTCCACCTTCAGAGGGGAAAGCTTGATAAAAATTTCCCTGTTTGATTAAAAATCCTTGTCCTAAACCAGTACCAGCACCAATAATCCCAATCGGTGCATCTGGATCGTATTTGCCAGTTTGAAGTGTATAAAAGTCTTGTGCTTCTAAGCCTAAAATCCCATAGGCAACAGCAGTAAAATCATTAATTAAAGAAACATAAGTGATACCGAGTTGTTGTTGCAGACGTTCAGCATCGAGAAACCAAGCCAAATTAGTCAGCTTAGCGGTATTGTGAACTATAGGACCAGCGATCGCAAAACAAGCTTTTTGGGGTATCGGCGTATTAGCTGCGGTCAAAAACTGTTGTACTATTGGCACTAAATCGGGAAAATCACCACTGCGGTAACGTTGCTCATACACTGTACGTAAAAGAGGTTCTTCTGTTTCCTCTATCAGTCGCAGAATGGTTTTTGTCCCGCCGATATCTCCAGCTAGTAGTAAAGTCATAAATATTTAAGTTAATAGTTAGTGGTTGGTGGTTGGTGGCTAGTAGTGGATAGTTAGTAGTTGATTTTTTATCAATAACCACTATCGGTTTTCAATTACCTACAGATTGTTGACTGTTTGTCCATATACGACTATCAACCACTAACCACTATCCACTAACAGTCAGCAAGCGAAATTGGTTTAGCTATAATCCTTAATATCTCTAATTAAACCGAACAAATTCCTCTACTTGAGTTAAGTGAGAAGTATCTCCCTTCAGTTCGAGAAACCATTCAGGATGTTGACGCACAACTTTTACTAAACTACACAAACTTGCTTTAACTTCTGTTACAGCAATTTCCCCAACAAGTCCCATAGCTGCCCCTAGTACGGATGCACCATGTCCCACCAGCAAAATGTTGTCTGGAGAGTATTCCATGGCCAGACATCTAGCAGTTTGTCCAGAACGCGCCCGCACTTGTTGTTGAGTTTCTGGGTATTTAGCTGCAATCCGGGGTGTGTAGCTAATATCTATTCTAGGGAATAATTCACTCAAGGCAGAAGTAGACAGTCTTTGTGGTTCCTCTGCCATCCAAGCAGGATTAAGCCATTCACTCAAACCTGTTTCTAGTTTAATTGGTAAATCTAGAACTTCTGCAACAGCGTTTGCAGTTTGCACTGTTCGCAAGAAAGGCGAAGCAAAAATATGGGCAATTTTTTCTCGCTTGAGGCGATTAGCTAGCTGCTTTGCTTGGATGAAGCCATCTTCAGACAAAGGCGGATCGTAACGTCGTTCGGCGGTAAGAAACCAATCAGGGTTAACAAAATCAAGACGGTTAGCGTGTCTTGCTATCCAAATGATTTGACTCATGGATGGATTCCCAAGCGGATACACTTTGCGGACTGCAAAGTAAATATCATATCAAGTCCGGTGAATCACTTAGAATCAAAAATCGCGGACATGGACATATAGTTATGCTTCAAGGTAGTACTCGACAAATTGATTTTGATAGGTTTGTATTAGTTTCTTTGTGGTGAAACAGATCATCTTGAAACCACCAAGACACTAAGGATATTAGCACCAACTGTATTGCCTATTAACCTGTCAAAATTTTTATGGCAAACTAGTAGAATATAATTTTTATTTCTTGGCAATAAAAATAGTAATTGCCTTTTACATTCAATTGGTATAACAAAGCCAAATACAGGTAGTCCGGCATAAGCATGAAGTGCTTACAGTCGTTATATTAAGTTTTAAGCTGGTTGTAAATATGTCTATTAATGTCTGATAAAATATAAGTAGATCTCAGAAAAGATTGAAAATAAGCTGAAGTCTAGTTATTCCAAATGGTGATAGATGTCTCAAGATAATCAGTCCTCTTTGCCATATTGGTTAATTGACTAGAGAAATAAGAATGTAACTATCCAGAAATAAAAATTATAAAAATTATACTTTTTAGTCCACTAATGCTTTTGTTGTAGAAGTACTTTTCTATTTCTCTAGTTTGGCATGTGTAAACACATATAAATTGGAGAAATAACCTATGCATGTAAATCAATTTCTTTGCCAAGTTTGTCTCAGGCTTTAACAGTCTTCATCCGCTTATTAGCCTTGCTAAAAACGGATGGAAAATGCTTAAGCTGCTCTTTATCGGTAAGCAACCGAAAGCTAAAAATTTATCAATTTTTACAAAAGTGAGAGTTCATATCTCCAGAGGTAAATATGAAAAATACACTTTTTTACAAAATTACTGCTGTAGCGATCGGATCACTCCTTAGTTTGTCTGGTACAGCATTTGCAAGTACATATAGAACTACAGAAATAACCCTCACAAATACTTTGGGTAATGTTGAAACCCTAGTCGCTCAAGTTCCTCTTCAACTTGCTCTGAGAGAGGTACCAGCATTCGCCAAATCGGTATCTGTTGCAGAAAGCGCACTAGGAAACGCTTTAGCTGCTGCTCAATCACAAGCGATCACTGGTTCTGGTAAAACTGCTTTAGCTAAGTCGATCGCTCAGGCCAAGACTTTAATTGGAAATGCCACTGCTATTTCTGGTTCAACTGCTATTAGCGACAAAAAAGCAATTGCAGTTTCGCTAAGTAAAGCAGAAACAGTTCTTGGTGATGCTTTGGCTATAGCTCAATCCGACGCGATTAGTGGTCCTGGTAAACCCGCTATTGCTACATCACTAGCCACTGCAAAAACAGCTGTAGGTAACGCAACTGCTATTGCTCAAAGTAGCGTTCGGTAGGGTTCATAATTAATTTTTCCAGGATTTACGCAAAATATGACAATGTGTAGTACTAATTCTTCAAAATAGAACTACGTTGTTAGTGAGTACTGAAGTATTCACCACTAACCTAAGGGCATTTGTAGTCATTTTTTGGAGAAACGGTGTAAGTTACCCAAGAATAAAGTTTTCGTTTGCATCTCGCGTCAGTTATGTTTTCGAGTTGCAGCGGGAAAAAGCTTTATCTTATCTTCACGGGAGGGTCAGAGAGGGTGTCCAGAATCCGATTAATGCAAAGATGGGTCACCCTCTCGGTTTTTGAATCAGGAGATGAGCAAGATGAAAGAAAATCACTTTAGTCGAGTAACTGCTTTAGTGATGGGCTTGCTGATGATTTTCTCGGGTCAGGCATTATCATTCTCATTGAACCCCACCAAGGTAAATGAAGATTATGCATTAGATCACTCAAATTTTATTATCGCTCAAGAGAAAGTATCAGTAGGAGTTGCCGTTGCCGTTGCAGTGAAGGTATTAAATCAAGCGGTAAGCGTTGTGCAAACAGTGGCACAAACTGTACCAGTGAACATCCCTTCAAAGTACAGAGATATTGTCTTACCCAAACTTCGACAGGCTCAACAATCGATGGCTAAAGCTCAAGTTTCAGCTCAGAAGGGAGATAACGTTCAAGTGGTTACATCTGTATCTCAGGCAGTAGCCTTTATGGCTGAAGCACAAGCCGGAGCCAAAGGAGATGCAGGTTCTGTGCAGGTAATTACTCAGGCTATTGCTAAAGCAAATGAAGCAATAGCGATAGCTCAGGCTCAAACTCAGAGTTAGTCTCTCTAATCAATTAAGTATAAATGAGCAGATGTTCTCGAGTTGGCCATTGTATTGACTCCAAAACAGTCAAAAGTAGTATTTTATTCCCATCTAAAATTTATACATGAAAATCCTCAGGGTTTTTGCAGCCTGTGTAATTTTAATAACTGTGGGGAACACAGCTGTAGCCTACAATATCATCCCCACTAGTCAAAATTCTATCCTTCAGTTAAACAACAATCGCGATGTCAATAGTGTTACAGCTATTAATACCCGGAATTCTCATAGTTCATCTGATTACCAAGAAAGTACCATCAGCCTTAGCGCATTCAATCTCAGTCGCCCACACATCCTTAGCATTAATACTTCCGGTTCTGAATTGCAAGGCAACATCACTTTCGATGGCAGAGTGATCAGACAGATTCGTGGCAAGAGAGTCTATGTTAATCTGTCACCCTATCTTTCTAAGGGAAAACACATAGTCAAAATTTCAACTCGTTATTTTCCTGCATCATCTTCAGTAAAAGTCGAATTTAGCGGTCTTGGTATCAATGTGACTCAGGAAACTAGTGGTAGTGGGCGATTAAACTACATTCTGAATGTGAGTGTTTACTAGTTAAATACGTGGCAATATCTTTTTATTTCTATACTGCAATTGCGAGCTATAGAATGAAAAATTGGCACAATCTTCTAACTCTTGAGATTGTCGTAATTGGTTCTGAAAAAGGTACAGTACCGATTTTGCTTCAATAAGAAACGAAGTAGAAAATGGAAAGTAAACTACCTACGCTCCCTCGGTGAGCGTGTAGTATTTTTGTCCAGCAGAAAACATGGTAGTAGATTTCTTGCGTCCTCTATCACTGCGACTTGCATCTGGACGACGGGCTTTATCCCCCGTTCCAGTCGTCAACTTGCCCGCCATTCATCCCACACTTATCGGGTGAAAAAAATGAGCAATGCACAAAATTTCTATATTGTCAAGCGTCCTGCTGGCAACTGCGAAATCATCCCTAGCAATGAAGTTGCTGGGGATGACAATCCAGAAGTTATGGAAAAGTGGGGACCCTTTGAATCGCCAGGGGAAGCGATCGCTCGTCGTGTAGGACTGATTCGCGCGGGTAAATGCCAACCAGTCTAAAGGCAAAATTTAAACCACTTTCTAATTTCTTTGTGCATTTGTGCCTTTAGCTGCAATTTCTTTAGCTAACACTTCCACTGCTTTAGCAAACTGCGGATCTGCTTGAGTAGCGACTTTTTCTCGTTCTTTGATCCACAAGTCTTGTCGCTGCTTATCACTTAAGTCCACTACTATGTTTGGGTCAATTCCATGTTTATTGATATCTCTACCCAGGGGGGTATGATATTTAGCGATCGTAACTGCTAATCCTGAACCATCATCCAAGGGGCGTACAGACTGTACTAGACCCTTGCCAAAAGTCTGACTACCCACTACGACTGCACGCTTGTTGTCCTGCAATGCGCCTGAAAGAATTTCACTAGCACTGGCACTACCTTTATCTACCAATACCACCAAGGGTTTGTTCGTTAAGGCCCGTCCGTTGGCCATTTCTCGTTCTGCCTCACCCCGACGATCGATGGTAGAAACAATCGTGCCTCTATCCATCCACATGCGGGCAATGTCCACACTAGAGTACAGCAGACCACCTGGATTATTACGTAGATCTAAGATGTATCCGGCTACCTGCTTGCTTTCTAAATTCCTGATTGCATTCCGCATTTCTTTTGCAGCATTGGCACTGAACTGCTTCAAGCGGATATAGCCAATATTACCGGCAGGCGTTTGCTTTTGAGAAAATTCTACCGGATGGATTTCAATTCGCGCTCTTGTTATTGTAAAATCTTTTCTTTGACCTTCACGCAGGATTGTTAAGTTAACTTTAGTACCTGGTTCACCTCGGATTAGGGATACTGCTTCATTAGTATCCATGCCCTCTGTGCTTTTACCATTGATGTAGATAATGGTGTCTTTTGCCAGAATTCCAGCCTTAAATGCAGGTGTATCCTCAATTGGAGCAATTACAGTTAACTTTTTGGTTTTTTCATCCAGACCTATCTGGATACCAATACCTGTCAATTCACCAGAGGTATCAACTTGCATATTTTTGAATTCCTCTGGGTCCATAAACCGGGTATATGGATCATCTAGCTTCTTCAGCATTTCCCGGATGGACTTATATGCTTCCTCCTTGTTTGTGTAGGACTTATTCAGGTACTCACTCCGAACAGCTTTCCAATCTACCTGATTAAAAGTACCGTCTACGTATTGTTTATTAATAATTTGCCAAACTTCATCTACTAGTTCCTTAGGACTTTCTTTAAAAAGAGCTTGTCCTTGCGAGTGAATGCCAAGGCTTGTAACTGCGATTGTGGATAGCGTCACCGCCGTAGCACCCAAAACAAGTCCATTTCTTGTAATTACCATAATGACAGCTGCGTGGCTAGGGACAAAATTTTATATGTCAGTATGCTCAATCTAACACAGGCAAATACTGTACAGAATGAACATATCTTGTTATTTCTACAAAGTTATTAGGGATTGGGGAGGTGGGGAACTCGGGGCCCCCACGACCGACAGGGAGTGGGGATTAGGGGCAATGGGGAAGTGTGAGGAGTGTGTAGACGCGCTTTAGGCGGCTTCCCGTAGGGTGGAGTGTAAGGAGTGTGAGGAGTGTGATATTTCCTTGTCTCCCGTGTCCTCCTGTTCTCCCTTGATCCTCAGATCCCTAACTTCCTCACGGTTCTACCCAACGTCCATCTGCTTTGATCAAATTGATTAACTCCTCTACACCATGTTCTTCTGGGACTTTTTTGATTTCTTCTCTGCCACGATACAGAGAAATATAACCTGGAGTCTTACCGACATAACCATAGTCAGCATCTGCCATCTCTCCAGGACCATTGACTATGCAACCCATGACTGCGATGTCAAGTCCAGTGAGATGCTTGGTAGCTTCACGGACTTTGTGCAATACTTCTTCTAGGTTAAATAAAGTACGTCCACAGGAAGGACAAGCGACATACTCGACCATTGTTTTCCGCAATCCTAAGGCTTGCAGAATACTGTAGCAAACAGGAATTTCTTTTTCTGGAGATTCAGTCAGCGACACCCGAATTGTATCGCCAATGCCATCAGCTAACAAAGTAGCAATACCAGCTGTGGATTTAATTCTTCCGTATTCACCGTCTCCAGCTTCTGTCACACCCAAGTGCAAGGGGTAATCCATACCCAACTCATCCATTCGCTGTACCATAAGACGATAAGCAGCAATCATCACTGGTACTCGCGAAGCTTTCAGGGAAATCACTAGGTTGTGGAAGTCTAAAGATTCACAAATCCGGATAAATTCTATGGCAGATTGCACCATCCCTTCTGGTGTGTCACCGTAAGTAAATAGCATTCTTTCAGCTAGAGAACCATGATTTACCCCAATCCGCATAGCTTTGCCTTGATCGCGCAAAGAAATTACTAATGGTTCTAGAGTTTCGCGGATTTTTTCACCAATTTCGTCAAATTCGACTTTAGTGTATTCGGTTCTGTTTGGATTCGGTTTTTCAAATACATACAGTCCTGGATTTATCCGTACTTTCTCTATGTGCTTAGCAACTTCTAAAGCTATCTTCATGCCATTGTGATGCACATCAGCAACAATCGGCACATCTTGATAGGTTTTAATTAATTTTTGTTTAATTTCTGCCAAAGCTTTGGCATGAGCCATACTTGGTACTGTAACACGGACAATTTCAC
This sequence comes from Fischerella major NIES-592, assembly GCF_001904645.1. NCBI lineage: Bacteria > Bacillati > Cyanobacteriota > Cyanophyceae > Nostocales > Hapalosiphonaceae > Fischerella > Fischerella major. The sequence goes on from NZ_MRCA01000019.1 coordinate 22,550, forward strand.
AGCCTATCTCATGTAGACGCCGAATTGCGGCAACAGAACCATCAACATCAAGAGTGTCCTCGTTGATCATAGATTGCACCACTACCGGATGACCTCCCCCAATGGTGACATTTCCTACTTTCACTGGACGGGTTTTCCGTCTTTTAATAGTTGTGTCAAAAGTAGGTTGACTGGATAAAGTATTTGCAGTAATGGGTGTAGGCAGAGTTTGCATAATCTTTTAGGTAATTTTGCGGTAGCGAAAATATCGGATTTGAAAACGCTCTGTTTCCCAGATTGCCATAGTTAGTGCTTTTTTGGGCAAATAATTAGCAAAAAAATGCTATCGGGAAATAATGAAAGAAAAAAGCAGATATTGACGATTTTTCTCAATGGTAAAAATATGCGTTCTGCATTGTTTTGGCAAAATAGCGATCGCTTGATTTCTCAATTACCAATACTGATTTATAAATGTCATAAGTAGTAACAATAATTGTTACTTATCCACCCTATTTTTATCCCCAACACTAATTCATTTTCTCAAGGTGCAACTTAATGGCTACTGTCTTTGATAAGTATACAATTAATACGTGTATGGTACTTAAAAATACATTCTTAAGCGAAATAATACGTATTAATTAGATGAAGATGGTAGCAAAAACCCGAATTTTAGCTGCGAATTGTAATTGTTGTATGAATAATCAAACATCCACCCAACTACCCATACCCCCACACTTCAACCCCGAAACAGTGGGCGCAGTCTGGCGTGTCCCTTACCAACAACGCGCCGCAGCTGCACAAGCATGGACAAAACAACACGAAATCAAACCCGCATCTGAAGATAAAACTCGGATTTGCTTACTTCTAATCGATGTGCAGAACACTTTTTGCATCCCCGAATTTGAATTATTTGTTGGAGGAAAATCTGGTAATGGTGCAGTAGATGATAATGTTCGTTTGTGTGAATTTATTTATCGTAACTTGAGAATAATTACAAAAATTATACCAACTCTAGATACCCATACAGCGATGCAAATTTTTCATCCTATTTTTTGGATGAATGCTGCTGGTGAAAATCCAATTCCTGCTGAAACTAACATTACACCAGCAGATATTGAACAAAGAATTTGGCATGTAAATCCTAATGTTGCTTTTAGTCTAGGATTTGATTATGAGTTTTTAGAAAAATACGCTTACCACTACGTTAAACAGTTAACTCAAAATGGTAAATATCCCTTAACAGTATGGCCTTATCATTCTATGTTGGGTGGTATTGGTCATGCTTTGGTTTCTGCTGTGGAAGAAGCAATTTTTTTCCACTCTATTGCGCGTAATAGTCAAACGCAATTTGAGATTAAGGGTAATAATCCTTTAACAGAAAACTATTCTGTTTTAAGTCCAGAAGTTTTGGAAGATTTTGATTCTCGTCCTATTGCTCAAACTAATAAAAAGTTAATTCAACAGTTATTAAACTTTGATGCTGTGATTATAGCCGGACAAGCAAAAAGTCACTGTGTCGCCTGGACAATCGATGATTTGTTAACAGAAATTCGGCAGGTAGATATGAAATTGGCGAAAAAAGTTTATCTGCTGGAAGATTGTACTTCTGCTGTTGTGGTTCCGGGTGTGGTGGATTACACAGAAGCAGCAGATAAGGCGTTTGAACGATTTGCTGATGCAGGAATGAAAATAGTTAAGTCTACCCAGTTAATCAATTTTTTCTAACGCAAAGGAACGCAGAGGAAGGCGCGGAGTAGCGCAGAGGAAATCTCTGTGTTCTCTGCGTGGAAAAACTACTCTAATTACTTCAAATATTCTCCTGGATCTTGAGCAACCCAACCCAAAGAAGAGTTTGAACGTATTTCAAAATGGAGATGGGGTTGAGTTATGGTTGGTTGTCCTGTTTTGCCGACGGTTCCTAGCAAGTCTCCCTGTTTAACTTGCTGACCAACAACAACTTTGATACTTTCTAACTGGGCATAACGGCTTTGCAATCCGTTACCATGATTGATTATTACTAAGTTACCGTACGTACCACGATCGCCTGCAAAAACTACTGTCCCTGGTGCGATCGCTTTTACAGGTGTTCCGATAGCAGCCAACAAATCAATACCACTGTGAAAGAAGACTTCACCGTTATTTGGGTTAAGCTGCCAACCATAGGGAAATCCCACTTGAACTGCTGATGGTAAGGGATAGCCGTTTATTTGCACAGCAGGGGAGTTTCCACTAGAAGTTGGGGATGTGGAGATATTCGCACGACTTAATGCTTGATTAGGTGCAGGGATAAATGCGATTTGAGATGGTGGTTTACAGCCATTCAACTCAAAAAGAGCATCAGCACGAACTTTGTATCTTTGTGCTAATTCTCGCCAAGTTTCACCACGAGCTACTTCTACCACAATCCCATCGTAGGGAGGGATGAGAATATTATTACCCGCACTCACTCTACCGTTTTTTAAAGTCGGATTCATGGTGATAATAGTATCAGGAACTAAATTGTAGAGCTGGGCGATGCTCTGCAAGGTTTCGCCACGGGCAACTCGATGGCGCTGGAAACGTTCCAGAGCTGGAGTTGGGCATTTAGCTACCTGTGCTAGTGCAGGATTTGGGCGTGTGGATACGAGTCCCAAAGCAGAGATTAAGCTAGAGAAAATTATTAGAAGTAGGCGATCGCGAACAGTCATGTATGTTAAGTGGAGCGAAATTAAAGTACTCAACGTCAACAGTTCGGGTATGGTGCGAGCATTCTTGCGATTCTAGCTAAATTTTATAGTTAGTTGGTTGTTGATTGTTAATAGTTGATTGTTGATTGGTATTAACCAGCAACTAACAACCACCAACGATTAACAAAAATCTACAATTTCACCGCTTTAATGATCAAAATTAATCTGTCCACTTGGCTGTTGCTTGACTACACTTAGAAATTAGCATCTGCATTGCTGTCCTTGAGTATAGTGATTATGAAGTTATCAAAGAAACAACTGGCCGTTTATTTTTCATTAGTTGTGGGCGGCGGCGTATTCGGCGGTAGTGCAGTGTTGCTAGCCAGTCCCTTTCTCCTGACACAGAGGCGTACATTTCAGGAGCTAAGGAATGTGACAATGGGCGCGCCGTCAGAAACAGTAGTTACCAATGCTTGGGGAAAAAGCATAGAAGTAACAGGGGGTGAGAGTGTTAATTTTATTGCTGCTGCCGTTCAAAAAACAGGACCAGCAGTCGTACGAATTAATGCGACACGCAAAGTAGCAAATCCTATCTCAGAAGCTTTTAAAAATCCTCTCTTACGCCGATTTTTTGGCGAAGATGAAGAACCTATTCCACAGGAGAGAATTGAGCGTGGTACGGGTTCTGGTTTTATCCTAAGTAAGAATGGAGAGATTCTGACCAACGCTCATGTAGTAGCAAACACAGATACAGTACAAGTTACCCTCAAAGATGGCAGAACTTTTGAAGGCAAGGTAATGGGAGTTGATCCCATGACAGATGTAGCAGTGGTGAAAATTCCTGCCAAGCAATTACCTAACGTGAAATTGGGTAATTCACAAAATTTGATCCCCGGACAGTGGGCGATCGCGATTGGAAATCCTTTAGGTTTAGATAATACTGTTACTATCGGCATCATCAGCGCCACAGATCGCACCAGTTCCCAAGTTGGCGTACCAGATAAACGAGTTAGCTTTATCCAAACCGACGCCGCCATTAATCCTGGTAACTCTGGGGGCCCTTTATTAAATTCCCAAGGCGAGGTAATTGGAGTAAATACTGCTATTCGTGCTGATGCTCAAGGACTCGGTTTTGCCATTCCGATAGAAACCGCTGCGCGTATTGCTAATGAACTTTTCACCAAGGGGCGTGTGGAACATCCCTTTTTAGGGATCGAAATGGTAGACCTTTCTCCTACCAAAAAACAGCAAATCAATCAAGAAAACCGTCTCAACATCCAGCAAAATACTGGTATTGCCATCAAGGGAGTTCTAGACAAATCACCTGCACAGCGAGCAGGACTGCGCTCTGGAGATGTCATCCAAAAATTTAACGGCAAACCAGTCAAAACTGCTGCTCAAGTACAAAAATTGGTTGAATCTAGCAGTGTTGGAGACACTCTGCAAATTGAAGTTAACCGTGACGGCAAAATTCAAACTTTTCCAGTACAGTTAGGAGCCTATCCCCAAAAATAGCCATTAGTCCAGAGTCTAAAGTCTAGAGCCAAGAGTTTTTTACTACTGACCATTGGCAATTGACTCTTTACTAATGATTATTAGCCAAATGATCTAAATGCATCCGTTGTTCCATCTGGCGCAGGAAATAGCCGGTCATCATTGCTGATGCTAAAAGACCAGCAAGATTATCTCGATCTGTTGTAATTTGGACGTTGAAGTTTTCAGCAGGCAGCATCCCAACTAGCCCCTGGACATTTTGCGAAATGATTTGCTTGATTTCGGGGCTAACGGACTGAGCGACGCTGGCCAAAACTTCCGGGGGCTGATGTTGCAAGTATTTGAGTAACTGATTAGACTGTTCCTCAAAATTGTCACTCAGATGCTGATGAGGGTGTTCTTCAAAATTGTCATTCAAAAAGTCAGGATCAAACACCATTGGCAATTTAAGTTTAGCGGAGTTGCTAATTCTACTCTAAACCATTGTATAGAGTTAAGACATATTTCCTCAGCTACTAGGAGTAGCAGTAAGAGTTGGTAGTTGATTGTTGATAGTTAGTAGTTAGTGGTTGGTGGTTGGTGGTTGTTCACTACCCCTCACACTCCCCACCTCCCCTAATCCCACAAAGTGGGGATCCCTAGCCCCCCATCACCCCACCTCTTCATCCGCCGATCCCCAACCTACTCTGTCTCCGAGGCTGCTTCTAGTTTTAGCTCCAATTGTCGCTGCTGTTGTGAACTAGAAAATGGTGAGGGAAGTTGTTCGATTTGGAAATACTGATGAAATTTGGGTGTTACTTGTAATGAGTAGGAGCGAGAGTCGCTATCTCGGCGTTTCTTAACAAAACCAAGCTCAACTAATTCTTGCACGTGTTGATATGCTCCTGAGCCACGCAGGTTAATTAGGTCAGTTTGGAGCATAGGACTGTTCAAGGCGATCGCTGCTAGAGTTCGCAATGCACCCACCCCCAATTCTACTGGTATCAGGGTTTGTACTAAATGTTGAAAATCAGACCGCAGTTGTAAGCAGTAGCCGTTTGGAGTTTCTACGACTTCTAGGGCAGTGTCTCGACGAGCATAGTCGTCAATCAGGTCAATAATACCTTCTTCGGCAGTAGCGCGATCGCACGCGGCATACTCAGCAATTTCGCTGATTGATAGGGGTTTGCCCTTCAAATAAAGAATTGCTTCTATTTTTGTCGCTGCATTCATTGATCAATAGTCACTAGTCAATAGCCAATAGTCAATAGTCAACAGCAAAGGACAACTGACAATTGACAACCGAACAAGGAAAGAATAATAAGTGTAAGGACTCTAATAGCACAATTTGAAACGAAAGTCAATGCACTGGTTAGTTGTTAGTTGTTAGTAGAGACGCGAGGAACATCGCTTTTGTACATTAGTAGTTAGTGGTTAGTATTTAGTGGTTATTTTCATACTCCTCACACTCCCCACACTCCTCTACTCTTTTCCTAATGCGTGAATTTTGAATTGTTTTCTCCCCATCTCCCAATCCCCGATCCCTACTTCTGATCAAATCTAGTGTTGAGGATAAATTCAGCGATCGCTAAATCTTGTGGAGTCGTTACCTTTAAGTTTGTTTCCTCTCCTTGGACAATTTGCACTTGATAACCGCATTTTTCAAACAAAGCGGCATCGTCTGTGACTTCCCAACCGTGAGCTACACCTTCGCCGTGACACTGTTTTAGCAGCTTAACATCAAAACCTTGGGGAGTTTGTGCTGCCCACAGCTGGCTTCGTTCTGGTGTACTCTGAATTATGCCATTTTCATCTACAACTTTGATAGTATCTTTGACTGGCACAGCGGCTATTAAACCAAGACAATGACAAATTGCTTCAGCACATCTGTTGAGTAAATCTGGTGTAGCTAGACATCTAGCTCCATCATGGATCAAAACTTGTTCAGCATTAGCTGGTAAGGAAAGCAAGCCATTGTAAACAGATTCTTGGCGGCTGGAACCACCCTTAATTAATTTCACAGGTTTAGTTAACTGTAAATCAGCAATAATTTCCTTAAAGTCTTGCCAATCATGGGGTTGAGAGATAATTCCTATCCAACTAATCTGCTCTGATGCTTGTGCAGCTAACAGCGTCCAAGCAATAATTGGTTGCGATCGCACTTGTAAGAGGAGTTTATTCCGATGACTCCCCATTCTTCGTCCGGTTCCGGCAGCTGGAATTAATAAATGCACAGAGTCCCTTAATCTTTAAAAAATTAAAAAATGATGAACAGTAAATTATGAATGATGAATTATAAATTATGAAATTTTCAGCATTCAGCATTCAGTATTCATTATTCTTACTTAGTCCCTATCTTCCCCTAAAATAGGGAGCGAGTAGGCTTACATTAAATATTATGCGAATAGTAGCCCTTGTCCCTGGTGGAATAAGCGACCAAATTTTATTCTTTCCGACACTAGACGACCTGAAGCGTAATTATCCTGACGCTCAGATAGATGTCGTTGTGGAACCCCGGTCAAAGGCTGCTTACCGGGTGAGCAAGTCAGTGAACGATGTACTGATTTTTGATTATAAGGACCGTAACAGCTTGGCTGATTGGGCTAACTTAGTAGGCATACTTCGCGATCGCGAATACGATGTTGCTATTGCCTTGACACAAAGCTTGTTAATGGGTCTTTTACTATGGTTGACTGGAATCCCCACACGTATTGGTTACAAAGGCAAGGGAGCAGCTTTTCTCACTAACACCGTACCTCTCAAGCAAGAACAATACGCTGCTGACGTGTATCACACTTTGCTGCAAGAGTTGGGCATTAAGTCCCCTTGTCCACAGTTAGCTGTGAATGTACCTAAATTAGATATTGATTGGGCAGACAAAGAGCAGCTAAGGTTGGGAGTCAAAGAAACTGGTTACATTTTGATTCACAATGGTGTAAATGAGTTGCCAGCAAATCAAGGTCAAGATAGGACATATCCTGCTGAGAATTGGCTGGACATTATCCAAGATTGCCAGCAGAAGCAACCAGATATACCTGTGATGGTAGTTCAAGAACCAGGCCAACAAGAGTTTGTCGCTCAGATAAAGCAGTCCATACCCGACATAAAAATTACTTCCCCAGATAATATAGGCAAGTTAGCGGCAATGATTGCAGGAGCCAATTTGTTGTTGTGTACAGATAGTGCGGCTATGCAGCTTGCTGTTGCTGTTCAGACTTACACTATTGCCTTGTTTGGTTCGACAGATCCAGCGAAGTTATTGCCCAAAAGCGAGAAGATTATTGCAATCAAATCCTCTACAGGCAAAATAGCAGATATTTCGCCCAAAACTATTTTGGAAAAAATCTGGGGTGGTTAGTACTGCTTGAGGTAAAGTCAAAAGTACACTCTTGAGTAGATGCACAGAGTGCGGTTCCCTGAAGGGTTGTCCTGATGAAAAATTTCACCTTTTGCCCTTAATTCCCAGAGGAAACCTGACTCTTGTTTTTAAATAAGCAGAGGGGTATCTGAATAGGACGGGGTGACATCTTGATATTAATCCCATTTTGCTTAATCGTTGTGGGGATTTGAATCTCCTTTCTGCTTGTAGGAATAAATTCACAGGCGGAAAGGAGGTTCCATATTGTTTACCCTACTCTACTATTACAAAAGTGACTTTTGTAATACATGTATTTAGCTGTTTTTTCATTTTTGTAAGTGAAATTACTTGACTAAAAGTGTTTTAAAATACTTACATGATTTTAAAATTTACGGTATAAGAGTTTAAACATGAGTAGTTATTAACTGCTTAACTGCTTAATAAAAAACTATTAAAAGCAGCTCATTTTCATCAAGAGACTATATGAGGTATCTTAATGTAAAGAAATTCATTCATCAAAAATAAAGATTTACACTAGAACAAATATCAATTTCTATTATCAGTTTTTGTCACTTGAGTTCAGCAAAACAGAAAATCCCCAGCTATTTAACGGTTATACTTGCCAAAGTTGCCTAGTGTGATTAGCTTTTGGATGCATCTAATGCACTATTAACTGTGTTGCTTGACTTTGAATCTTGCTAACTGGCAAAAGATCCACCAAGAAAGTCATGAAATTTTCAAAGGGAAAACAAATGACGATTCAATTACATGGTTATACTAGCAGTGCCAAACGTTACATTCAAGTGCAAAGCCAGCCCCATCATATTACTGGTATTTTGAGAAAAATGCTCTGCTTGTGTGGAAGTAAGTATGAAAGTAAACTGATGAATACAGAAAGTACTTATTTTGAGTGTGAAGAAGATGGAACAATTACTTTTTACCAAGCACTCAGTACTGATGAAGTGCAATCAGGAATTTGGACTTATCTAGTGTACGAATGTGCAGAAAGTGAAGAAAAGGTATTCCAAGATAAATTTATTGATACAAGTATTAATTCTTTACAAAAATTGTTAACTGGTCAAAAATTAGTTCAAGATGCTGTAGGTATTTATGAGTATCTTAAATATAAATTTTATGAAAGTGAATATTTAGATGTTATTCTTCCTTCGGATTGGGATAATCTCACCGGTAAAGCAATAGCTAATCTGCTTTTGGAAGAATTTAAGGCGTTGAATTCTTCATCTCTTTTTGCAGAAAATATCGGCAAAAAATATATGAACACAGTTATAAATAAATTTATTCAACTAGGACTAGAAATTTTGGAAACAGGTAGCACAATCATTGATTTTGAATTACGTCAATATGATGTATTGAAAAATATTAGAATTGGCGAAATCGCAAATTTAATTATAGAGCATAACGATTATCTTCTATGGCAATCATCATTACCTAGCAAATCTAAAGCTGTGGAATATGCTTTCAGTGCCGCTCTAGATTTAATATGTAGAATTAATTAATTTGAATTATACCAATTTTGATTTTTAACTTTAGTTTTTACTTGATAAATAACTCTCTCTCAGGAAGCTGTTTTGCAATCCTGTCTTCGTAATTAAAACATTGCAAAAAAACTCTCGTCTAGCTCATATCCTAGCATTTGAGCCATTGATTGTAGACGTGATTTACTAGGTATGTTGTGTTGTTTTAGCCAGTCACTTAAAATAAAAATCTTATGCATCAAAAAGATTTCTAAAGCCTCAGGATTATACTGAATTCCCTCTTTGGAACTGAATTGATGCGGTACTAGCATAGCTGTGTAACGAGCGAATTCTCCTGTTTTCCAGTCTAGTAAAAATGGTAACCAAGGATAACGGGCGTCGAGGCGAACAAACCACAGCCGCACTTCTGGAATTTCTGGAAATTCTCGCGGATCGTCCTCTTGTTGGGAATAATTAATCTCAAAGCGTAACTGTTGTTCATAGGATGCGATCGCCCCTTCTTGCAGTAATTGCTCAATTACCGTTGCTACAGGAGATAGATCCAAGCTATTAATGGAGTCAGAATTAAGAGCGATCGTAATAGTCATAATTAAATAATCTGAGAACTTTAACTCAAAAGCAACCTCGACAATTCAGACTACCAGCTTTGTGAGTCCAACGCTAGCAGGAGAAGGGAGACAAGGGGAAAAGATAACTCACATATCCTTCGTGTTCCTGCATCCTCAATCATTAAAAAATTCCTTTACTACAACCTGAGATAGATGTATAATTACTCATAAATAAAGAAGGGGAGTAGCTGCTGGCAAAACATTAGCCAGCCCATCTAAATCAACATACTGGTGATGAGCCTGGTTTAGATGACAATCAAGCAATAAGCTAGTTGGAAGCGAGACCTTCACTGAGTTCACACAAAAAATAAAGTGTGAAGTTCAGTGAGGTTTCGCTAGTCTCATTGAGCTTCACACACGGGTAAACGATTCGTCTGGAGCTTAAGAGAGTGCTAACAGGTTTCACCGCAGGTTTATTACTCATTACAGTTTCTGAGTTAGGTGATAAAACCTTTTTTATCGCCGTAATTTTGTCTATGCAGCATTCGCGGCGGCTTGTATTTGCGGGTGTTGTAGCAGCTTTAGCGGCGATGACAATACTGTCCGTAGGAGTTGGACAGGCTGTGTCCTTGCTGCCAAAGCTTTACATATATTATGCTGAAATTGTTTTGTTTATTGCCTTCGGTATTAAGCTGTTGTATGAAGGTAGTCAAATGCCTGCCGCAACCTGCGATACTGAAATTGTAGAAGAAGCAAAAACGGCAGTAGCTGAGGCAGAAAAGCAACTGAAAAATCAAAAAAGTATTTGGGCAATTTTACTAGAAGCTTTTGTATTGACATTTATGGCAGAGTGGGGCGATCGCACACAATTTGCCACCATTACCCTAGCAGCAGCAAATAATCCTGTAGGGGTAACAACAGGTGCAATTTTAGGACATGCCATTTGTGCAGCGATCGCAGTGATTGGTGGAAGAATGTTAGCAGGACGAATTTCGGAACGAACACTTACCATAGCTGGCGGATTCCTATTTATTTTATTTGGGATCGTCGCTGCTGTGGAAGGAGCGTGAAAGTTGGGGAACGGGGGGACGACAAGGGAGGACACGGGAATTGTCTTCCTTGTCTTCCTTGTCTTCTCCTCTTCTCTACGGTGTCGGTGCTGACGTCGCAGCAGGAGTGGGAGTCACAGACTCAGAACTTCTTTTATTGATTTCGTCTTTGTACTGAGCTGGCGCTAAAGCTGCGGCTTTATCAAACAAAGGTTTTGCTTCATCAGCTTTTCCTTGCTCTTTGACAACCATCGCTTTTGCCAAAACAGGTCGAAAATCATTAGGAGCTATATTAACTGCCTGATCATACACAGATAAGGCTTGAGGATAGCGTTTTTGACTAGCGTAAACATTACCCAACATCACTTGCACAGCAACAGTATCCACACTACCGGGTTCAATTTTATTTGCTTGACCGGATTTAGCAAGGGTATCTTGTAATAACCCAATTGCTGCTTCCGGGCGCTTTTGGTTGAGCAACAAAGCTACCATTCCTTGCAAAGCCTCAAGATTGCCTGGCTTGGTTTCCAAAATAGAGCGATAAGCCTGTGCAGCACCTTCCTTGTCGCCGATTTGTTGTTTGGCTTGTGCCAACAGCACGCCATACCTAGTTTGTTCCGGATTGAGCTTCGCTAATTTTTCTAGAGGTTCAATTACTGCTTTAATGTTACCCGCACCCAGACTTAGTAATTGCAAACGAGTTTCTAACAAGCCTCGCAGTGCTGTTTGATTTTCCGGTTCTCGCTGTAAAACTTGTTCATAACCTCTTGCTGCATCTTCCAATTTTGCTTTTTGATCTGAGGAAGACGAATTTCCTCTGCCGCTAGCGGAATTTGGGCTGGGCTGTTGCGTATCATTAAATGCGGCTATGATGGGAACCATAGACACCCCAACAAAAGCTATCACTGCCAACACTAAAACTACTTTGACTAACCAACGATTACGCGGCTGAGACACAAAACCGTCCTTAACTCTAATAAAACTATTGTTTACACAAATTGAGAAAATTAAAAAATTGGAAAAGTTTGCGGAATACCGCTAACAAACTGTGAACTTTATAACAAATAGCCATTTGTGATGCTTAAGCAAGAGATGACTTTAAGAGGAGACGCCTAAATTGTAGCTATGGTATGCTTCCGAAACTAGTGTAAAGACGCTAAATTACACATTTAGTATGTATGCGAAAAATCGCGTCTTTCAGTATCATAACAGGGCAAACGATGGTGGTTGTTTTAAAAGTAAATATACTTTTAAAAGTAAATATACTTTGAGCAGCCGCACAAACGCTCTTCCCTGTTGCGTTAATAAAATCCCACAATGGGATGTGTCTCCGCCGCAAGGAGTTTTTATGAATTCCGACTTAATGCCGTCCCCTGAATCGTCAAATTCCACAGCTTCTGATGAAGCTAAACCTAGTCAAGAAGCAACTACTACATCAGTAGTAGCAGCCGAAGCATCTCAAAGTGACACTTCGTCTGTAATGCCAAGCGAAACTGCTAATGATGGGAACTTAGGGAATCGACAGCAACCGATTCCACCTCCCAGCGAACCGATGCAGTATCGAGCGATTGGCTTAGTCCGAGGTCGTTACATTGCTAGCAGTGAACAATTTACCCAAGGTGTAATGTTGACCCCAGATGGCACTAAATTAGATACCGTGCTACTTGGCCGAATCATGAGTTTAGTCAAAAACCACCTCGATTTAGAGCAAGAGCATCTGTGGGTTGTTTATCCGCGCACACGTCAAGAAAATGACCAATTGCATCTTCAAATTGTAGGGGTATGGGAGCCAGAAAAACTGGCTAAAAGTTCCATAACCGAACAGCAGCAACAGTTGACCTTATCAGAGGAGGAAACAGCAAATCCTGATTCACCCGAGAATTTAGAGAAAACACCCCAAAATACCTCACCAGAACCGACACCATCATCAGAAATTTCAGACGGTGGTTTTTCTGTTCGTGGCGAAATAGTTTACCAGTCATACGACACAGAGAACTTGGTAATCAAGATTAAGCAATCTGCCCGTAAGCCAAATGATAAACCCAAGTATTTCAAATTGAAACTCAAGGGCAAGCTAGAAACCAAAGCAGTAGGAAAGTTTTGGGACTTGCAAGTCCAGCGACAAGGTGAATCTTTGGTTGTAGAAAAGGCGACATTTATCGCAGAATTACCCAGAAAACGTAGCACTAAACCACAGTTCAAACGTGGAGCTAAAGGCGGGGGAAGCCGCCGTCCCAGTGGTAGAAAGCCCTATCCCCCAAGACGAAACGGAGAAGGTTCACCACGTCCAGTTAAAAAAGTGGGCGAATCTCCATCAGCATCGCCACCTCCCAGACCTATACCCAAAGGTTCTGTTCCCAAGCCTGTGAAACGACCGAAACCACCACAGGAGTAACATAGGAAAGCAGGGAGAATATCAGGGGTATGAGGGGTATGAGGAGAAAATATTTCCCCACTCCTCACACTCCCCTATCTCTTGTTAAAATTCCGTCCACCGATCCTGGGGCAGAAAAGAGCGTTCCATTGGAATTTGAGCGACTGGTTCGGTAAGAGTAAAAGTACCTGCTTGAATCCATTGTTTTAACTCTTGGGCGACTTGTCGAGAGAAGAGTATGCTTACAACGGGCGCAACACGTACTGTTTTGCCTTCAATGATTATGCGTCCTGTTTTGAGTTGAGCGTAACTGACCAAGCCAAAAGTGGGGCGTACCCGCCGGGGAATGGAAAAGTCTACGATGGGTGCAACTAAGTCTTTATCACTAACTGCACATTTGGCTACTACTTCCTCGCTTAACACGGGAAATGGTACGCCTACACCTAGCATTAAAGAAGGACCGTAATTTTTGAAGTAACAACCTCGTACCCAACGAGCATCCATTTGTTTGGCATCACCAATTAGGGCTAAAGTTGCAGCTGGACCAATAGGTGTACGATTGGGCAAGCGTTTTTGTAAGGGGAAATGCTGTGTTCCTTCCCATGCTACATAGCCAATACCCCCACCCAGGAAAATTCGTGTGCCAATACCGACTAGTTGCAGATCAGGATCGTTGAACAGAGGGGAAATAGCACCAGGATTAGAATACACTGCATTACTCAAACGCGGCTGTAGGGGACCTAAATAAGTAAAAAGTGGGCGATCGCCTCCATTCACTCCTACAATAAAATTTTGATAAAGATTTCTCGGATTAAATAAATAAAACTGATTAATAGTGTCACGGGTAATTGTTGTTTCAAAAGTAGCCCTGGGGTAACAATCTGTAACTTGTCCTTGAGCGCGTACGTGTACAGGTTTACCAGCAATCAAATCTTCAATTACATGACCACCACCTCGTTCTCGGACTTCTTCCCCCTCCATCACCTCTACAGCAGAACTTGCACCCAAGTATAAATCTACAGCACCAAAACCTGAATAGACTGGCACACCATCCAACCAACAGCGACGAATTTTGATTGGCGGATCAGTATGTCCCAGGTTAATAATTGCACCACTAGATTCCATTGGCTCAAAAGTGCCAGTAGTAATTACATCGACCTCCTTAGTAACTTTTGTCACGCCAACTTCTGCAACTCTGGTTTTTAATTCTTCAGCAGTTAACACCACCGCGCGTTTGCGACTGATTTTTTCATTAATTTCCGCAATTGTTCGCATATTTAAAGGCACTAGGGACTAGAGACTAGGAGAAGAGATGGCGATCGCTCTCACTCCTCGTCTAGTTGAAATTAGGTGGGTTATACCCACCCTAACTAACCAAAACGATTCCAAAAGGGCAGTATTTGTCTTATACCATTTCACATTCACAAAATAATTGATACAAATTCTTCTCCTTGTCCTCCTTGTCTCCTTGCTTGCGAAATGTATCAGACTTATAGTGAAACGGTATTACCCCTTATAACGCCCATAAATCATAACCATCTCCCTAAGACGGTTGCTGTATTCCTCAGTTAAGGCTTCACTTCGATAACGCCAATCCCAATTGCCATCAGCTTTACTAGGGGTATTCATGCGAGCATCAGAACCCAAATTGAAGACATCTTGGAGGGGAATAATTGCCTGATGGGCAACAGAACTCATTGCCAATCGGATGAAATCCCAGGCAATGCCGTGGGGACCATTACAGCCAAGGTATTTTTGGACGCGATCGCGTTCATAATCAGAAGCATCTTGATAATACCAGCCAATGGTTGTATTGTTGTCGTGGGTTCCAGTATAGATTACGCTGTTAGGAACTACATTAAATGGCAAGTAAGCATTGTTAGCATCGCTACCAAAGGCAAAATGGAGAATCTTCATTCCTGGAAATCCAAAATGATCTCTGAGATCCAATACTGCCTGATCGATGTAGCCTAAGTCTTCAGCAATAATCGGTAGGGTGCCTAACTCTTCACGAATTGTCTCAAACAAAGCATAGCCTGGTGCCTTTACCCATTTGCCATTGATCGCCGTTTCCTCTCCTGCTGGAACCGACCAATAAGATTCTAAACCTCGGAAATGATCAATCCGAATTAAATCTGCATGAGCGAGGTTTTCACGTACACGTCTGACCCACCAATGAAAACGAGTTGATTGTAAGTAATTCCAGTTGTAAATTGGATTTCCCCAGAGTTGACCCGTTGCTGAGAAATAATCTGGTGGAACCCCTGCGACTTCAGTAGCTTCTCCCGTTTCGGGATCGAGCATAAAATTCTCCGGATGGGCCCAGACATCTGCACTATTATGGGCAACGTAAATGGGAATATCGCCTATAATCTGAATATTTTGTTCGTTAGCGTAGAGTTTAAGCTCAGACCACTGTCGAAAAAACTCGAACTGTAGAAATTTATGGAAAAATATCTCGTCTGTCAATTGCAGACGGCAATGTTCTAGTACCTCTGGTTTGCGCTTGCGCAGTTCTTCAGGCCACTCAGTCCAGGTTGTTGTTCCTTGCGTATCAAGCAAGGCCATAAACAGGGTGTAGTCTTCTAGCCAATTTGCTTTACCCCGACAAAAACCCTCAAACTCTTTCTGCTGCATTGGACTAGCCTTGTGTTTAAAGTTTTCACAAGCTTTCCGTAACACAGGTATTTTCCAAGCAATCACTTGCTCAAAGTCTATATGATCCAACGGAAAATCTGGAATATCGCGCAGATCATCTTCACTTAACAAGCCTTGATCTTTTAATACATCCGGACTAATCAGCAGGGGATTGCCTGCCATAGCAGAAAAACACATATAGGGTGAATTGCCAAAGCCCGTAGGCCCCAAGGGTAATATTTGCCACAATTGCTGCCCACTGCGAGCCAAAAAATCTACGAACTTATACGCCTCCAAGCCCAAATCTCCGATACCATAGCGACCGGGAAAACTGGTTGGATGTAGCAAAATACCACTGGATCTAGGAAAAGGCATAAATATCCTGAACTATAGAGAGCAAAGATATCCACTGAATTTAGCATGGAACAGTTGTTGACTTTCAGTTATCTGGAAGACCAGATTTGCTGTCACAATTGATGTTTTATGAGTTATCAAAACCCTGTTCCGACTGTTGATATCATCATCGAATTGCTTGACCGACCTCATCGACCAATAGTGTTAATTGAGAGACATAATCCGCCATTAGGCTGGGCCATACCTGGTGGTTTTGTTGATTATGGGGAAACTGTGGAAACAGCAGCACGGCGTGAAGCCTTGGAAGAAACTGGTTTAGAGGTGGAGTTGATTGAGCAATTTCATGTTTATTCTGATCCGGCACGCGATCGCCGCAAGCACACGATCAGTATTGTGTTTTTAGCAACGGCAAAAGGAGAACCAAAGGCGGGAGATGATGCCAAAGGGATAGAAATTTTTGAATCTTGGCGTGTACCGGAGAATTTGTGTTTTGATCACGATATAATTTTGCGAGATTATTGGCAGTATCGGCATTATGGGATACGTCCGAGGTAGGGATTGGGGAGATGGGGTGGTGGAGGGGTGTGTAGACGCGCCTTCTTCGGCTTCCCGCAGGGTGGAGTGTGGGGAGTGTGAGGAGTAAGTATTAAATAACTACTAACAACCAACTATCAACAACCAACTATCAACAGAAGAATTATGAGTAGAGAGATTATTCGTACAGAGAAAGCACCAGCACCAGTAGGCCCGTATAATCAGGCGATCGCTGCTGCTGGAAAGATGATATTTGTGGCTGGACAGATTGCACTTGATCCAAATACTGGTGCTATTGTCGGTGAAGGAGATGTCAAAAAACAAACTGAGCAGGTAATGGCTAATTTAGAAGCGATTTTATTAGCTGGAGGGACTAGTTTTGCTGATGTGGTGAGAACAACTGTATTTTTAACTGATATGAATGATTTTGCGGCGGTGAATGCCGTGTATGCAAAGTATTTTGATGAGGCGACAGCGCCAGCACGGGCCTGTGTACAGGTATCACGTTTACCTAAGGATGTGTTGGTAGAGATTGATTGTATAGCGGTGGTTAGTAGTTAGTTATTGATGCTTAGGAATCAGTGAACACTTAAGATTTAACACTTAACAGTGAGTAATAAAATTCGCTCACTGCTAACTGATTACTGATAACTGAACGATACTCTCCCCACCTCACATGTAATGCGTTAGCCGCAGATTTTGCTACAGTTTTTAGTGCTATGACCAAGCTAATAATGATGCAATTTAAAGATGGTAACAGGCAAAGACAAGCATAAAAACAAAGCCCGCACAAGCGGGCTATAGAAAAACAAACAGCTAACAATTGCTTAAGAAATAGTCTCAGTTACTACCTTTGTTGTTGCTGCTGGCGTCTTACATTCTCCCGATATTGGTCTAGTTGTTTCTTTTGTTGGGGAGTTAAAACAGCTTCCATTTGCTGTTGTGAAGACACCAAAATTTGCTGCAATTGGGTTTTTTGTTGTGGGGTAAAATCTAATGCAGCAAAAGCTTGTTGAGGAGGCTGACCTGATTGCATCGCAGTCTTGATTTGATCACGCTGCTTCTGTGTAAGCACCTTCTCAATACTATTACGAGCGTTAGCACGAATTTGAGCTATCTTTTGTTGTTGTTGCTGTGATAATTGTATACGGGGTGGTTGTAGTTGTTGGTTTGCTTGTGCAAGTTGTAATGGAACTTTTGGAGCGCTTTCTGCTTGCACAGAGCGCTGGGGCATGACTGTAAAACTGAGGGCTGCTGCTGCTGCTGCTGTGACTATCAGTGACAGATTTTTGAGTTTCATTTATTGCCTCGTGGATTTCTCCCTTTCGTTTTATTAATTATAGAAACTGATTGTCCATAACTACGTCCGTAATCTTCGCGCTTTCAGTAGAATCTCTTGTAAAGTCGTCTTGAAAAGAAGGCAGATGGCAGAGGGCAAAAGGGGGTAAGAATTTTCATAGCAAGGTTTATGCCAAAACAGGAGCGTGAATGACTATCTTGAAAATGGGTATTGGGGATCAACTTAACAGCAAACCTATTATCCATCTGTGTGCATCTGTGTACCCTACCCTACTCTACGAGAAGCCGCTTGTGCGTCTACGTTAATTTTTCATCTCCTTGTTGTGGGCAATTCCCCGTGGGGGTATAGGAAAAGGGTAAAACCCCCCAGATTTCTCTGTAGAACTAATCTAAAGAACTAATCTAAAATCTAAAATCCAAACTCGAATGGTCACTCCACTAACTTGTCGTAATTATATTAATGGTCAATGGCTAACCGCTGTTGCGGGAGCTACTTTAGAAAGCCGCAATCCTGCTAACAAGCGTGAAGTCATTGCTACTTTTCCCCGTTCTACTGGCACTGACGTAGAAGCAGCAGTGGTTGCTGCCCGTCAAGCTTACCAAATTTGGCGGTTAGTTCCCGCCCCAGCCAGAGCAGAATATGTTTTTAAAGTCGGGGAACTTTTAAGTAAGTACAAAGAAGAACTAGCACAGTTAATCTGTCGGGAAATGGGTAAACCCATAGCAGAAGCACGGGGAGATGTACAAGAAGGTATTGACTGTGCTTTTTATAGCGCAGCCGAAGGGCGACGCTTGTTTGGACAAACCACACCATCAGAAATGCCCAACAAATTCGCTATGACAGTACGGATGCCCATCGGAGTCTGCGCCCTCATTACTCCCTGGAACTTTCCTATCGCTATTCCCTGCTGGAAAGCCATGCCAGCTTTAGTCTGCGGTAACACTGTTATTTTTAAACCAGCAGAAGATACCCCTGCCTGTGCTACAAAACTAGTGGAAATTTTTGCCGAGGCAGGTTTACCACCAGGAGTCATGAACCTAGTACATGGCGTGGGTGAAGAGGTTGGAAAAGCTCTAGTTGCTCATCCTCATGTAGATTTGGTGTCTTTTACAGGTTCTTCTGAAACAGGTGCAGAGGTTGGTTCCATCTGTGGACAGACTCACAAACGCGTCTGTCTAGAAATGGGTGGTAAGAATGCTCAAATAGTCATGGAAGATGCAGACTTAGAACTAGCCCTAGATGGCGCAGTTTGGGGAGCATTTGGTACAGCCGGTCAACGCTGCACTGCTACTAGTCGTCTGATTCTGCATCAAGACATCAAGGAAAAATTTACTGCTATGCTCAAAGAGCGTACTAGCAAATTACGTCTGGGTGCTGGTAGTGATCCGAACACACAAGTCGGACCAATCATCAACGAAAGACAACTGCAACGAATCAGCCAATATCTAGATATTGCTCGTGCAGAAGGAGCAAAGGTATTAATAGGTGGAAAAATCGCAACAGAAGGGGAACTAGAAAACGGCTACTTCTTTCAACCAACAATCCTTGACGAAGTAACGCCGCAAATGCGAGTTGCTCAAGAAGAAATATTTGGGCCAGTAGTAGCATTAATAAAAGTTAATAGCTTTGAGGAGGCGATATCAATCCTCAACAACACCAAATACGGTCTTTCTTCCTCAATTTATACCCGTGATATCAACCGTGCCTTTACAGCCATGCGCGATATCGAAGCGGGAATCACCTACATCAATGGCCCTACCATCGGTGCAGAGGTACATTTGCCCTTTGGCGGCGTCAAACAAACAGGTAACGGACACCGAGAAGCCGGAACTACTACCTTGGATATTTTCACAGAATGGAAGACAGTTTATGTAGATTTTTCTGGTAGCTTGCAAAGAGCACAAATTGACAATCGGGAATAGTACTGACTTGAAAATGGGTGTGGGGGTGTAGGACGAGTCAAATGTTCAGAGAGTGCAGAGAAAAAACAAAGGTTTTGTCTATAAAATCTTCTAATTAGGACTAACGCAAAAAAACTCTCAAACTCCTATTTCTCCGTGTACTCTGCGTCCTCTGCGGTTTGTTTTTTTCGTTAGTTGTGCGTAAGTCCAGCTAATAAAATCGCTTCAACTACGAAAACGAGCAACGCTCAGCATTAGGGGTGCTGTGAGTAACACCCAGAACATCGGCAGTCCAAAGTAAATTGCTACGTAAATCGCATTAGTAGTGCGTGTCTTGATAGGCTCAACAGAGAGCCAAGCATTCATGATGCCTATATTAATTACTCCCAGCAGGAAGTGGAGGGTTAGCACAAGAATAGTAAGAATGACTATCCAGTGGGTGGCTAAGTTCAGCCGTTGTCCCCAAATGATAATGACAAGAGCTAGGGTAGTAGCGAGAGTGAGCCAGCGTATGCCCATAATGGGGAAGAAGATAATGACGGCCTCATTAGCATTGATTCCAGGGTGTTTGAATGGGGAGAGGGGTAATGACCAAAAAAATAGCAGGGCGGTAGTAGCAAGTGAAGTGAACCAGCAGCCCCAAAATAAAGTTTGTTTTATAATCATTATGTATTAATGTTTGATATGAGTTAAAATTATGACAAAAAACTTTTTATCGAACACCGATGCACACGGATGCACACAGATGATCACAGATAGATTATTTGTATGCTTTTATATCTTAATGTTAGGTGAGTTCGACGTAAAAGATAATTTAAGTTTCGCTAAACCTAAGTAGCGGATACCTATAGGTGAGATTTCAAAACGACAAGGTAGAACTTCTAAACCTAAGGATATTGCTTGCCGTAACAATTTTCCATATACTGGATCGGCACTATCACCAGGGGCAAATTCTTCACAATCTCCCCGATTAATGAAATAAAGCATCACTGCCCGATTTTGAGGAAGGAGTGCCATCAATTCTCGCAGATGTTTTTGTCCTCTTGTTGTTTCTGTGTCGGGAAATAGGGCGAGTTTGTCCTGCGCCCAGGTAGTGTTTTTTACTTCTAAATAAATCGGACGATGATGATCTGTGATTAGCAATTTACTGTCTTCTCGTGATGATGCTTCAGATAAAATTGTTTTATCTACGTCGATTAGTAATGAATTTGCTTGTTGGGTTACTGTTGCGGTTGCAGATAGAAAAAAATCTACTCGGCTTTTTTTATCTTGTCCGTAGATGACTTCACCACGAATTTGACTATATTTACCCAACTGGGGGAAAAGATTTTTTTCTAATGCTAATTTAATAACGCGATTAGGCAAACTTGTATTAACGCCTACCCAAGTTGGTTCATTATCATCCACTTGAATTAATTCCCAAGTGTAGGCTAATTTACGGTTAGGATTCTCACTTTTAGAAAGCTGCACTGCATTACCAGGGATACACACTCCTGTCATTGGTCCTGTATTTGGACAATGTGCTGTCACTACCTCTCCAGAAGCAAGTTCAATATCAGCAAAAAAGCGTTTATAGCGTCTGAGTAAAATACCAGGGTATAAAGTTGGGTAATAGTAAAGGTAGTCGGTAGTCATTAGCTAGTAGTTAGTAGTGATATGAATGATGATTTTTACAGTAGGGGATTGGCTAGAGCAAAGCAAAAAGATTATGCTGGAGCGATCGCGGAATTTACTCGTGCTATTGAGATCAACCCTCACTTTGCTGATGCTTTCTGCCAACGGGGTTTAGCATACTATGATTCTGGCGAAATTCTCTTGGCTGTTTCTGATTATACGGAAGCTCTACAACTAAATCCTGAAAGTGTTGAGGCTTATTATTGTCGCGCTTTGGCAAGAGTGGCGCTGAAAAATTTCCCGGGGGCGCTTGCAGATGGGGACCAAGTTATTCGTCTCAATCGCAATCATGCTGCGGCTTATAATTTACGGGGAATTATATACCGCAAAATGGGACGTGTCCATGATGCGATCGCTAACTTTAAGTTAGCTGCGGATTTATATCTACAGCAAAAGGATAAAGATAACTGTCGTCTGTGTTTGGAAAAAATTAAACAACTGCAACCTAAACAAAATCTGACTGTGGTTCAGCAACGCCCTACCCCAACTAAACCGATTATGTCGCCACAGGAATATTTCACTCAGTTGTTGGAAAAGGCAGAAAAGGGGGATACTCGCCAAGCTTTAGAAGATTTAAACTGGGTGTTGCAAGTCGATCCGCAAGACGCACAAGCTTATTGCTGTCGTGGGGTGGTACGTTATAAACAGGGAAATTATCGTCAAGCGATCGCAGATTTTAACCAAGCGCTACAACTCAATTTCCAAGATGCGATTGTCTATCGCAACCGAGGAAGGGCGCGTTTTCAGCTAGGAGATCATCAAGGAGCGATCGCAGATTTTAACCAAGCACTGCAAATAAAACCTGAGGATGCCCTGCTTTATATTGCCAGAGGTAATGTTTACCGAGCAATGGGTAATTATGTCAGTGCGGTAACTGACTATACTAAAGCTCTACAAATTAACCCTGATGATCCTCAAGCCTATTACAATCGCGGTCTTGCTTATGCCCACATGGAAGAAATGCAACGCGCCATAGCAGATTACCAGCAAGCAGCAAGTATATTTTGTGAAAAAGAAGACTGGAAAAATTACGAACACGTCGTTGAAAGTCTCAAAAAAATCCAGTCTCCAAGCATTGAATCTAAGCAAACTCAGTATAACATGCTACGACAACGCTTATTGAGACTGGTCGGAGGATATTGGGAAATAGCCCAGAGGTTAATTGATCAAGCCAAGAGATACTATCCTGGAATGTCAGAAGAATGGTACATGGAAAAAGTGATTGATGATTTGGAACGCGATCGCGGTTGAATCATTGAACTGAGGTTGCTAATCCCAAATTCTTAAACACTCAAACTTTAGTACTTTGGCTCATTACAGCTATTATTTATCCGTTCGTAATGATTGGGCTTGGGCAAATTGTGTTTCTGGCTCAGGTAAATGGTAGTTTAATCAAAAATACCCAAGGTGAAATAGTCGGTTCTGCTCTAGTTGGTCAACCTTTCACAAGCGATCGCTATTTTAACAGTCACAAAGGTGCGAGGAGTCCAACCCCAGCAATTGGAAACTTTGATTAACCAAAATACTGATGATCGTTTTTTGGGTATCTTTGGTGAACCAGGAGTTAACGTCTTGAAGTTGAATTTAGCTTTAGCTGACTTAGCGCCAAAATGGCTTGCCATTCATCTTCAGAAAGTGGTTGCACAGAAAACTGCATATCAAAGCAATCATTAGCAGTAGTCAGCAAAACTGCAATAATCTTTTCCATGCTCAAATTTTGCTGAATTTGCAGACAACTAAATGACTCACTGCCAAATACTTCGGTAAATAATTCTACATCTGGTTGCAAACGCATTGAACCATGTTGCAAGATAGCCTTACCACGTCGTAACTGGGCGCTACCAATGAGTTTATAACCATCTTTTGTGATTAAATCTGCACCAGTAGTAGTACCGAAACAGTTTGGGTTGTGGATGTAACCCCGACCAGCGCTACCGTAGTGTAAATCTATGCCAAGCTGACGCCATCCTTGAATTAAAAACTCACAAATTTTTTGGTACGCTTCAATGCGATTACCACTGAGTCCAGATGTGACGACGGCGTAAGTTAAATCACCTTGGTGCAAAACTGCCCGTCCGCCAGTGGGACGCCTTACCAAATCTACTTTTTGACCTTGCCAAGTTAAATTCTGCCAATGTTGAGGATACTTATGTTGATGATAGCCAAGGGAAATAGCGACTGGCGACCATGTATAAAATCGCAAAGAAGAGGGATGCTGTCCCGATAAGTGCTTTTCTAATAACCAATGATCAATAGCCATCTGGATATTGCCACTGGCTTCTAGTAAAGGAATTAGTCGCCAAATCTGCTTGTTATGCATTTATACAGCAAATCCCCATGTAATTACTTAAGCTATACCAAATTCTGAGTGTAAAGTTTCGTCGTTAGTATCGGCGATTGTTGCCACAACAGTGATCAGGCGTGAGACTTCGCTAGCAGACAACTCTGCTAATGTGCGCGTAGCCAGTACAACTACTTGATTTTCAATAATGCCAAAACGAGACTCAAAAGTACTAGAGCAGTTCATTTCCAATAATTGCCGCATTAGTTTAGGTTCATCTTTAGCAGGTAGCTTTAGTACGGGAGACCACACTGTGATCGTATCTTCATCTGTTGTCCCTGTAAGCTGGACAAAAACTTCTACACTGCCATAAGTAAATTTCCAGAGATAATTACCCTCTGGGGACTGGCTAACCATAGCACTGTCATTTTGTTCCAGTGAATCAATCACGTTTTCAATTACTTCTACATGGTTGATCGTTGCGGTATCTGTCACCAATTCATTGATCAGTTCTTCAGTTGCGATCGCTTCCGGATTTGGTTGGTAAGTTGCCATACAGATTTTTCCTCAAGTTTATGACTCACCCACCCCTACTTTATACCTTGGCAGCACAGAGGTGGAAAATTTACCCCACCCTAACCCTCCCCTTCCACAAACAGCAGAATTTTTCCGCAGACTGATGCTAATTAGCACTATTAGGTCTAATCTAGTACAGGCGAACTATTTAGATGAGTGAATGTCTGACTTAATTCTGTTTTGGCATCGTCGCGATTTACGCATTTCTGATAATACCGGGCTTGCCACCGCACGACAACGTAGTGCAAAAGTTGTCGGTGTATTTTGCCTTGATCCAAATATTCTGGAACGGGATGATGTCGCCCCTGTGCGAGTGACTTATATGATTGGTTGTTTGCAAGCACTACAAAAACGATATGCACAAGCTGGTAGCCAGTTATTGATACTCCACGCTCATCCGACACAAGCAATTCCAGCACTGGCGGAGGCATTGGGTGCAAAGGCTGTATTCTGGAATTGGGATGTAGAACCCTATTCTCAAGAACGTGATCGCATTATAATATCTGCACTCAAAGAAAAAGGTATTGAGTTCCTGGAAAATAACTGGGATCAGGTATTGCACGCACCAGAAGATATTCGTACTGGTTCCAATCAACCCTACACTGTTTACACACCCTTTTGGAAAAATTGGATTAGCAAACCAAAGGCGGAACCAGTAGAAACTCTAGAAAATGCTGAGGGTTTAACAGAAAAAGAAAAAGAAATTGCTAAAAGTGCTGGAGTTATTGCACTACCCTCAGCTAAAGATTTAGGATTTGTCTGGGATGGAGAATTAATTATTGCCCCAGGAGAACAAGCAGCACAAGAACGCTTAGAAGAATTTTGCGATCGCGCGATTAACGAATATCAAGAACAGCGAAATTTCCCAGCAGTTGACGGTACATCTCGCTTGAGTGCAGCATTAAAATTTGGTGCGATCGGCATTCGCAGAGTTTGGCAAGCTACACAAGAAGTCTGGGAAAACAGTCGCAGCGAAGAAACACAAAGCAATATCCGTACTTGGCAACAAGAATTAGCATGGCGGGAATTTTATCAACACGCTATGTATAATTTTCCCGAATTAGCAGCAGGTGCTTACCGCGACGCCTTCAAAAATTTTCCCTGGGAGATTAACCACGAACATTTCCAAGCTTGGTGTGAGGGTAAAACTGGTTATCCTATCGTTGATGCAGCAATGCGTCAGATGAATGAAATTGGCTGGATGCACAATCGTTGTCGGATGATTGTTGCCAGTTTCTTGACTAAAGATTTGCTCATTAATCCCCAAATGGGGGAAAGATACTTCATGCAGAAACTAATTGATGGTGATTTATCTGCAAATAATGGTGGTTGGCAATGGAGTGCTTCTAGTGGTATGGATCCCAAACCAGTACGTATTTTTAACCCCGCCAGTCAAGCACAAAAGTTTGATCCAGAAGCTGAATATATTCGGCAATGGGTTCCTGAGTTGCGTTCGTTTGATACCGAGTATCTAGTTACTGGTAAAATTACACCTTTAGAACGTCAGGCTGTTGGTTATCCTGCTCCAATTGTGGATCATAAACTACAGCAAAAGATGTTTAAAGAACGTTATCAACAGCAAAAAGTTCAGCCTTTAGGATAAAGGACACCCCTCTCCGTGGGTTTGGAGAGGGGTACCTCTTGTGAGTTTTTTTCATGCTTGGGACTGCCCTTTGCCTTTGTTCTTTGAGCTTAATTTAACTAGATGAACTCCAGACATACGTTGGAAGCCAGGAAATAGCTTCATCAATACATATTCCATCCAGGGAAATCTCGTCAAGTATTGGTTAAAGTCTCCTGGAATATATAGTGATCGACACAACTGATATCTAGAGTCCCAAGTCTCTATTTCCTGAATGTTCCAAATTCCCCACTGGAATTTAGCACTCGTATGTTTGACTGCATCAAATCTGTGTCGAACTGCTAGTAACAGTCGGGAAATTGCATCAAACACAATCCAAGAACCCGGAAATTGTTCTGCTAATGTAGCAAACAGAGTCTTGACCTGTTGCTCAGAAAAAAAAAGTAGCACTCCTTCGGCAATGAACAAGATTGGCCCATCTGTTGAAGCTTTGACTGACTCTATCCACCCTGTTTCCAACACTGAAGCTGAGATGAACTGACGGCGATCGCTTTCTTCAAAAAAGCTTTTTCTTACTGTCATTGCATCTGGTAAATCTAAATCAAACCAGCGCAGGCTGCCATTATCTAATCGCTCAAATCGAGTATTTAAACCCGCGCCAATTTCTACAACAGGAGTTTGGGGATACTTTTGCAGAAACTCGCTAACTATCTTGTCAAATGCTTTGCCTCGAATACACACCGCAGTTTGAGAGCTTTTCTCCTGCAAGAATTTCTGGAAGTCATAGTCAATTTGAGTCAAGAGTTCGGCAGCTCTTGGATCAGTTAGGATGGGATCGAGTTGCTTCATCTCAACCGCCCGTGCCCATAGTGTAATCAGCAGGGTTTCTTGAATAGTTCCTAAGTTGACAGTTGTCGAATTCATAATTAGATTTTTGTTAAATTAGCCAATAGAAGTTTTAGCATTGAGTGATTAAAGCGGGATTTGATAAAGATTTAAATTGCAGAGCCTACAAGTAGAGCAACTCAGGTTAGTAAGGTGAGTGTTAGAGTTGGCTGAATTTTGTTAAAGTGAAACATTACTGCTAACTGACTGGCTTGAAAGTTGATAAGGTCGGTATTCAATTAATCGAATGTTCCAAGGCCCTTTGATCTGATACATGATGCCGCGCCATTCTACTTTTCGCATCAATATCGCCGATACCACCGTGACTGCATAAACTAACTGTGTCAATGGAATTGCCACCAGAGTTTTTGCCATCATTAGGGCTGAAAATCGTGTCATCGATTCACCCCGCGCCCGAACCACTCGCCGCACAACATGCTCCACCAATACTAGTTGCACAGCCATTGCTAAGATGTAGCAGATGAGTCCACCTGTTATCCCAATTGCAGTACCCATATTGCTGTTAATTAATGCAATCAGTAGTAACACTATTGTCAGTACAATAGCTAATGTGGACGTGAATACTTGGGTGACAATGAGTGGCCACTGAGGATTGTATAGCCGTGCAACTAGTAATTGGCGTCTAATAAAGCACAGGCATCGAGCTAAATTGCATTCCTCGCGATTGGGCATTATAACTGTGGGTACAAATTTTACTTTTAAGTTCATTGCTTGTAATGCTTTATGGATGGGGACATCGACGGAAACGCTTTGTTTCCATATCTCCAACAGGCACGCTCGCTGCAAAACAGAAAGCCTCATTGCCATTGAGCCTCCCCAAGGGGCTTGGTGGATACACATAAAAACCACGGCTACTGTGTTCCATAGATATCGAACCAGCGAACCCCACTGTCCAGTTTGCGGCATATACCAACGATTTCCTGTAGTGGCTCCTACCCGCTCATCTATTAGGGGTACAACTAGTTCACGCAGCCAGTTCGGATGGGCGATGACATCAGCATCTATAAAAGCCACTACTTCATAAGAATCGTCTAGTACATCGATAGCTTGCACCAATGCACTGCCTTTGAGACTACAAGTGTTGTGCCGAGCAATTAAAGGGCTGACTTGAACATGTGTTGCTCTCTCTTGCTGGATCGTTTTGTTAACGATATTCCAGGCTGGATCTTGCTGACTATCAACGATGATGTGCAAGTTGTATTGTGGATAGTTTTGGTGGAGCAAGGCACGCACACAATCGCTTAAGAATGGATCGGCACCTCGCAAGGAAAGGATAACTGCCGCTTTAGGTAACAACTCGTCTTTGATAGTCTTCAAGCTTGGCAAGTAGAATGATGATACAAAAGCCAGTACATAAAATGTCTGAAGAACCACAAAAACTACCAAAACTTCAAAAATAGCGATCGCTAACTCGTTCATTGGTTTACCTCAAACTCATTAAAATTCTTTAATTACTTGAAGCAGAAAAATAAAAAATCCTCGTATTTAGCCTTGATTATTTTATTGACAAAGTGATGTCAGAGCATTAATTCTGCTAGGATAAGTGACAAATGCAAAGGACAAAAAAGTTGACGCAATAACAAGCTTTCTCTTGCTTCAATTGTTTATCAGTGCAGCAATTTCGCCTCACTCTTGCAATCCGCATCATTAAGCAAAATCAGCATGACATATCAAAAATAAATGAATAATTGTGTACACAAAATTAGTATTTATTAGGTCTAAAATATTTCAACTATCCCAAGCTTTTGAACCAAAAAATAAATTGCTTATACAAGCTTCAAAAAAACTAATTTATTACATTTTTCAAGTTTCTTTCTTCTAACTTGTCTTGATACGCATTTTATGCCAATGAGATACTAAACTGCAACTCATATGCAACAAAATTGTAATCCCTGAATAAAATCAAAAATAAGTGTCAAAATAAACGAATATTGAGAGGTCACAACTATGTTGCATGGTGTTGTATGAAAGTTGCATCTCAATTTACAAAATAGTCATTTCCTGTAATGCTCGACTTTAGTTCATTATGCTTAAATTTTCAAAAAAATAAGCATAATACGCTTTCACCTTTTGCTTTATATTTGCCAGTGGAAGAAAAGCCGCTGGCTTTTGATTGCAATAAAGACAAACTAATATCGAATGCGTGGATCTACGTAGGCATTTAAAATGTCAATTAAAATGCTTGCACCCACAACTATTGCTCCAAAAAATACCATGATTCCTTGGACTACAGGGTAATCTCGCTCTGAAATTCCTTGATATAATCTATTTGCTAAACCTGGCCAAGAAAAAGTTACTTCTGTCAAAATTGCTCCACCTAATAGAGAAGCAAAAGTTAATCCCAAGACAGTAATAACTGGGATCAAAGCATTTTTAAAAGCATGAGAAAATAAAATTGTCTTCTCAGGAATACCTCTTGCTCTGGCAGCTTCTACATAATCTGCTTTCATCGTTTGCTTTAAATTTACACGTACAATACGCTCAAAAATGCCACTCAGCAAAATTCCCAAGGTAAAACAAGGAAGAATGAGATATTGTACAGCAGTGAAGAATTGCGTGAAATTACCTTTTAAAAGACTATCTATGCTATACAATCCGGTAATAGTATCCGGTGCAGAAATAGTTGCAGGGTAGCGTGTTCCTAAAGGCAATAAATCGAACTGAACAGCAAAAATTAATTGTAATATCATTCCTGCCCAAAATATTGGCAGTGCATAGGTAATAATTCCAAATAATCTTCCTCCTACATCCAAAGCTGTACCAGGACGGGAAGCAGAAATCACACCAACTACAATCCCAACAATCAAAGCAATCGCAATACTATATATTGCTAATTCTGCTGTCGCTGGGAAATATTGCCAAATAATATCCCAAACTTGTTGTCCGCGACTAGAAATAGATTTACCCATATCGAAGCGCAGTAAGTCGCCTATGTACTTGAAGTACTGTAACCACAAAGGTAAATTTAAACCTAGCTGTTTTCGCATTTCTTCCTTAGCACTTTCTGGAGCCCGCGCACCCAAAATTGCATCAACAGGATCTCCAGGTGTTGCTCTTAGTAAAAGAAATACGATAGTAATGATCGTTAATAACTGAAGCGGAGCCAACAATAAACGGGCTGTGATGTAATATGTTAATGCTTTGGAACGGGACATAATAATATTGGTAATGGGTAATTGGTAATATGTTTTATTTTTTGAGATTCCTGTATATCAAAATTTGAGTGGGATCTAGTTGTACACCACTTATACCTGTTTGAGCAAATACATAATCTTTACTTTGCCATAGGGGAATGTAAGGGATATCTCGTACCAAAATATTTTGGATTTCTGCAAATATTTGCTTGCGTGCTTCGAGATTTTGTTCTTGACGTTGTTTGTCAATCAATTGATTCATCTGGGGATTATAGTAAAAAGAACCTTGAGATTGGCTTCCCCCATCTTCACATCCCTTTTCTGGTGAACCTTGATTACAAGATAGAAATGGCTGAATATAATTATCTGCGTCCAAAAAATCAGGATACCAATCAAGTAAAAATGTTGGATATAAGCCCTTGGCAATGTTTTTAAAAGCAGTGGTAGACTCTACAGTATTAATTTCAAATTGAAGAATACCATCCATTGTTTTTTTAGCAAGAGCTTTGATGACTATTGCTGCTAAACTCCGAGTTGGAGAACCAGAGGGATACCAAATTTCGACTTTAGCTGGATTATCTTGGGAAAAGCCAGCTTTGAGCAGCAATTCTTTGGCTTTTTGAATATTTCCATCACCATATTGCTGTTGAAAAACTGGTTGATAATCATTGAATGCTTTGGGGATTAAACTATAAAGTGCTTCTGCTTGACCATACAAGACTCGCTCGTATATTATTGGTCGATTAATCATTGCCGCGATCGCACTTCTGACTGCTGGATTATCTACTGGCTTTTGATTGCGGTTGATAGCCAGATAACTGACCACATTACCTTGATTAGGAATCGCTTGCCAAAACCCTTTTTTTGCACTCGCTTCCAAACTGCGAACTTGATCTGGATCCATACTTAAGCCAGCCACATCCACAGCTTTTTTACGGAAGGCGTTATATAAATTCACCCCACTGCTAAGAATTTGGACATTAATACCTTGATTTAATGGTTTTTCTCCCCAATATTTGTCAAATACATCAAACTGCAATGAGTCAGGGCCGAATTTTGCTAATTTGTAAGGGCCAGTACCAATAAAAATATTTGGGGTAAATTTTCCTTCGCCAATTTCATAAGCTTTTGGCGATACAGGACAAACACCAGCAAAAGCCAGCAATGATGGGAATGCTGCAAATGGCTTTTTCAGCTTTATTGTTAATTCGTATTCGCTTGTAGCTTTGGCCGACTCTACCACATCTCCCAGCAAGAAAGCAGGTTTACCCTTGTTTTCGATAAAGCGGCGTATAGTAAAAGCCATGGCTTCGGCGTTAAAGGGAGTTCCATCGTGAAATACCACTCCTTGACGTAGGGGGATGGTATAAGTCAAACCATCTGGGCTGACTTTTGGGAAGGCGGTAGCTAGCTGCGGTTTAATTTCTGTGCTTCCTGGTTCATAAGTGTAGAGGCGATCGCTCATGTTATAAACCAGTGATAGTGATGCCAATTCATAGGCATCAGCTGGATCTAGAGTACGTGGTTTTAGTGTTGTACCAACAGTAATACGACCATCACCAGATGTTAATGTGGTTGTCTGTGGATTAGTACTACAACTTACAACTACAAATAAACACAAACAAACAGTAAGTACTTGTGTTATCCGCACCCATCGTCTAGTAGACAAAAAAGGCCAATTCATAAATTATGGATAATATGAAATTTTGGTATGAATGGTTTGTAATTTTACTACATAACTTCCAAAATAATGTTACGGTTTGGCTTTTTGGATGTGAACTTCCATTATCATCACGCACAATCACACTGGAAAATGGGTGTGGGGGTGTAAGGGTATAGGGGTTGTAGGAGCAGTTAAATTTTCATACTTGGTTGTGGGATTTTCCCATGATTGACTAACTTGAAAAAGATCACGAGACAAGGGAAGAAATTTTTTCCATTCGTTATTGATATGTACAGTTGATGATGGCTACTTAATTAAGTACACAAATAGTTTCACTATTCCCTATCCCCTATTGCCTAATTTTGAATTTTATTAGCTTTTTTAAAATTAGATAAAAAACACATTGCTTAACATCTCTTAATAAAAGACAATGTTTAATTTAATTAAAATTACAAAATAACAAAAGCTAGTCTTAAATTCGGATTTGATAGAAGAAGAGGTTTGTTAGGTCTTAGTAGAACGAACAGCTTGAGCGTGCATCTTCGCAAATGTAGAAATGATTGAGGAGGAAGTAACAGGCAAAGGGGCACAGAGGGAGTAGGAACTTTTAATCAACTTTACTCCTTGCTCCAAACTCTATGACTTTGCATGTCAGATTTATGTGTCCTCTTTGTAGTTTCCACTCTTTTTTGATCCAATAGCTATAATGTACAAACCTCAATTTATACATATATAACTGAGGTTTTCACGGTATTGCTAACAACTAATCTTGAAGAATCAGCGAGACAAAAAGTGTGAAGTACTTCTTTTTATCTGAAGGATGGACAATTGGTAGAGTTTGGGCATCTGAAGGACTTTGGCAGATAACTGCATGGCGACGCCAACCAGATATTCAACGTATGAATATTTGTCTGTTAGAAGAAGGCGAAGTCATGTGGCTCTACCGAGTAGAAGATGCTGTGATCACCGTAGAAGTGAAGCCAATCACATCACCCCAAACAGGTGTATCTAGTCAAGCGATCGGTCAAGTTATACTGAGGCGGTTAATGAGTGCAGAGCAAGTAATAGAGCGCTTGGAGACTGCTTCAGCTAGATGTCAGCTACAAAGTCATGAATCAGTGGTGCAGTAATTATTAGGGGGAAAAGGTAAAAGGGTAAGGGGATGGAATTTTCCTTTTGCCCTTAGCCTTTGTGGTTATATTCAAGATATTTTTCAAGTGTTAATTTTTTGTTACAAATTATAACCAACAACCAACAACCAACAAATAACTACTATCCACTAACCAGTTACTAACCCTAAATGCCTTTATACCCTTGCAAACAGCTCCATCAATAGTTACACTTTTTTAAACATTCTCATTTTTGCTTGGCGATCGCGACCTTGGGGTCAAACGCCCCCAAATGTTGTTGATTGCTTAAGTAACCACGCTGTCTGACTTTTAAGACCAAGCTGTGGAAAATTCAAGCTCTGGCAATAAAAAAACACAGAAAAATTGCTTTGTAAACAAACTCATCGAGGAGGAGCGTAGTCGATGGGACTACCTTGGTACCGAGTACACACAGTCGTTCTGAATGATCCAGGACGACTGATTTCTGTACACTTGATGCACACAGCGTTGGTGGCCGGCTGGGCTGGTTCAATGGCTCTATACGAACTGGCTATTTATGACCCCAGTGACCCAGTTCTCAATCCCATGTGGCGTCAAGGTATGTTTGTGCTGCCATTCATGGCACGCTTAGGTGTCGTAGGCTCTTGGGGTGGCTGGAACGTAACTGGTGCTGCCAACTACGACCCTGGTTTTTGGTCATTTGAAGGTGTAGCCGCCGCTCATATTGTTCTGTCTGGTCTATTATTCCTAGCTGCTGTTTGGCACTGGGTTTACTGGGACTTAGAACTGTTTCAAGATCCCCGTACAGGCGAACCTGCTCTTGACCTGCCAAAAATGTTTGGCATTCACTTGTTCTTATCTGGTCTTCTTTGCTTCGGTTTTGGTGCTTTCCACCTCACAGGATTGTGGGGGCCTGGAATGTGGGTTTCCGATGCCTACGGCTTGACTGGTCACATCGCACCAGTTGCGCCGGAGTGGGGGCCAGATGGCTTTAATCCGTTTAATCCTGGTGGTGTTGTAGCTCACCATATTGCCGCCGGGATCGTAGGCATTATTGCTGGTTTATTCCACTTGTCAGTACGACCACCCGAAAGGCTCTACAAAGCTCTGCGGATGGGTAATATAGAAACCGTACTTTCTAGTAGTATTGCTGCTGTATTCTTTGCTGCTTTTGTCGTTGCTGGAACCATGTGGTACGGTAGTGCCACTACTCCAATCGAATTGTTTGGCCCTACCCGTTATCAGTGGGATCAAGGTTACTTTAAGCAAGAGATTCAGCGTCGCGTACAGGCAAGCCTTGCTTCTGGTGATAATCTCTCAGAAGCCTGGTCACAAATCCCTGAAAAATTGGCATTCTACGATTATGTCGGCAATAGCCCCGCTAAAGGTGGTTTATTCCGTACAGGCCCAATGGTGAAGGGTGATGGGATTGCTCAGTCTTGGGATGGTCATCCAGTATTCACAGATGCTGAAGGTCGGGAATTAGAAGTACGTCGTTTGCCTAATTTCTTTGAAACCTTCCCTGTAATTCTGACTGATAAAGATGGTATTGTCCGCGCTGACATTCCCTTCCGTCGGGCAGAATCTCAAAACAGCTTTGAGCAAACTGGTGTGACAGTTTCCTTCTACGGTGGTAACTTAGATGGTCAAACTTTCACAGACCCCGCTGATGTGAAGAAGTGGGCCCGTAAGGCTCAATTGGGCGAAGTCTTTGAATTTGACAGAGAAACCTTAAACTCTGATGGTGTATTCCGCACCAGTCCCAGAGGTTGGTTTACCTTCGGACATGCCTGCTTTGCATTATTGTTCTTCTTCGGTCATATCTGGCATGGTGCTCGGACAATTTACCGAGACGTGTTTGCTGGTATCGACCCAGATTTGGAAGAACAAGTCGAATTTGGTGTGTTTGCGAAAGTGGGTGACTTGTCCACCCGCAAGAAGGAAGCTGTCTAAAGCTTGAGAAGATTAGGGATTAGGGACTAGGTAATTTCCTAATCCCTACCTGAGTGTATACTATAAATTACTGCCGTGAGACACACGGTGGATGCTTGTAGAGGGTACAGTCAATTGACTCCCAGTGAAGCAAGAATCTCATAGTTATAGTGCTATGAGAATGTCAAATTTCTAGATATGCAGGGGCTTGTGATATGGAAAGCGTGGCATATATCTTAATTTTGACTTTGGCAATTGGAACTCTTTTCTTTGCGATCGCATTCCGCGAACCTCCTCGCATTCAAAAGAAAGAGGATTAATTTTTTGTTGCCAAATTTTTGATATCGATCCTTAGAAACAAATGACCGCTGTTACTTATTCAGTAGCGGCGGTTATTTATTTAGAACTATTTTGACAATAGGGGAACGGGAAACAGGGAAAGGGAAGAAGGAAAGTCTCGATACAAAATAATTCTCCCTAGTCCTCCTTCGCCCCCTAATCCCCGACCGGGGACCGGTGAGTTCCCCCTTCTTCCCCAACTTTTAGATAAAAACATTTGATATCTGATATAATTTGCTATCTGTGAACTAATGTGCGCTAAGTCAGCTTTTCTGCGCTAGGATGGTTAAGGATGTAGGTGTAGACATCCTATGTCACCCTTGCACATACATCGCGCTTGTGGCAAAACGATTACGGAGACTAAAAACCAGGAAACAATCAGCATGGTCAATCAGAAATCAACCGCTATTACCGAGATTGGGTTTACTCACGAAGAATTCGCAGCTTTACTGGACAAATACGATTATCATTTTAGCCCTGGTGATATTGTACCCGGTACGGTTTTCAGTATAGAGCCACGCGGCGCTCTGATTGACATAGGTGCCAAAACCGCAGCATATATACCGATACAAGAAATGTCTATTAACCGGGTAGACAGCCCGGAAGAAGTTTTACAATCAAACGAAACACGGGAATTTTACATACTCAGCGATGAAAATGAAGAGGGACAATTAACTCTTTCCATTCGTCGTATAGAGTATATGCGAGCCTGGGAGCGAGTACGGCAGTTGCAAGCAGAAGATGCTACTGTTCGTTCTGGTGTGTTTGCTACCAACCGTGGTGGAGCTTTAGTGAGGATCGAGGGATTACGTGGGTTTATTCCCGGTTCTCATATCAGCACTCGCAAGCCCAAAGAAGATTTAGTAGGTGAAGAACTACCACTGAAGTTTTTAGAGGTAGACGAAGAACGTAACCGCTTGGTATTATCTCACCGCCGTGCTTTGGTTGAGCGTAAGATGAATCGCCTCGAAGTTGGTGAGGTAGTAATCGGTACTGTGCGTGGTATTAAGCCTTATGGCGCCTTTATTGATATTGGCGGCGTCAGTGGTCTATTGCATATTTCTGAGATATCCCACGAACATATTGATACACCTCATAGCGTTTTTAACGTCAATGATGAAGTGAAAGTTATGATCATTGACTTAGATGCTGAACGGGGTCGGATATCTTTGTCTACAAAGCAACTGGAACCCGAACCGGGTGATATGATTAAGAACCGCGATCTAGTTTATGACAAAGCCGAAGAAATGGCTGCTAAATATCGCGAACAACTATTAGCTAAACAGCAGGGTAATACTGCTGCACCTAATGAAGCTGTTGAAGTTCCTGTAGCTGCTGTTGAAGAAGAAATTCCCGCCGCTATTGAAGAAGAAATTCCCGCCGCTATTGAAGAGTAATGTATTTCTCGTCGTAGTTATTAGCAACGATGTTATAAAGATAAAAAGTTATCAGGCAAAGAGGGATTGATTTTCCCTCTTTTTTTGTATCAGTTAGTAGGTCTTTTGTCCAACCAACAAACAACCAATAACAAACAACAAATTAGGAGTAGTCTTTTGGTAACTATTAAGTGTAAAAACTTCACATTCTCCGATATCCAAGCTATTTTATTTGATAAAAATGGTACTCTCGAAGACTCAGAAGTGTTCTTGCGATCGCTTGCCCAAAAAGCAGCAAGAATCATAGACGCACAATTTCCCGGAATCGGGGAACCATTGTTAATGGCGTTTGGTGTGAATGGTGATACTCTCGATCCAGCAGGTTTGGTATCAGTCGCAAGTCGTCGAGAAACAGAAATAGCCGCCGCCGCATATATAGCCGAAACTGGACGGGGATGGTTTGAGTCATTGAAGTTAGCACAGCAAGCGTTAGCAGAAGCAGAAAAATACGTTGGTAAAACTCCCTCACCTTTATTTGTTGGTAGCTTGGAAGTCCTCCAGTATTTATCAGAAGCAGGATTAAAACTTGGTATTCTCTCCGCAGCGACAACTGCTGAAGTCCAAACATTTGTCGAAAATCACCAATTAAGTGATTACATCCAGCTAGAAATGGGAGTAGATGAAGGGCCAAGTAAACCAGATCCAGTGTTATTTTTACAAGCTTGTGAAAAACTGGGAGTAGAACCTGGCGTGACACTAATGGTAGGAGATTCTACGGGTGACATGCAAATGGCACGTAACGCTAATGCAGCTGGTTGTGTTGGTATTACTTGGATAGGTAAACCAGAAAATGTTGCAGGTGCGGATGTGGTGATTAATCAACTCGATGAGATTGAAATTTTATGATTTCTTTATGGGGTTCCCTTACACCCTAGTCCGCGTCTTGGTGTCTTTGTGGTAAAAAAATCTTTTTTGAAACACCAAGACACAAAGACACAAAGAAGAAAATAGTCTTGTTTACTGAGATTTGGCTTTAGTTAATCTTTTCTCACTCACATAATTTGTTAATCGACAAAAAAATCCGAAATTCGTCTCAATAGATATGTATTTCATTTTGTATTGTATTTCGGATTTGTACTAACAGGTGAAGTAGAAGATGGCGAAATTGTTGTTCAAATGGAACTAACTATTAACTAATTGCGCTGCTAATTCTATTGCTTGTGCTGCTGTATAAATTTTACCTTCAATTTGGGCGATCGCTATTTCTGTTAGCAACTTACCTATTAGTGGCGAAGCAGGAATGTTTAGTGCTAACATTATGTCCCTACCACTCACTAAAGGGGTAGGATGCGCGACCAGATCATTAGGGTTAAGATAGCGATTGACTAAAGGTGCGATCGCTTTTACTGACTGACCGTGTACTACGGATAAGACTGCTGTAGATATAAATACAGTCCCCGCTTCCTGAAAGAAAAAATACTGTTCTCGCAATGTCATCAGGGGTGCTTGTAACTGTGGGAACAGTTTCAGGGCGGTGGTGATGGCTTTGGTTTCAGCGCGACTGTAAGTTAGTTCTTGCAGTTCTATTTCTGCTATCTCTGGGTTGGGGTTAACTAAACAAGCAAGCTTAGCAATACCTAGCCAAGTGGTTTTAACGGTATCGCGCACAGGATTTTGCAGTTGTTCACCGAGTTGTGGCCAGACATGAGTTAGTTGAGTAGCTGCTGTGTCAACCGCCGATAGTTTCTGCAAGTTTTCTTCTGTTGCATTTTTGAAAAAAGGTGTCAGTAAACCGTCTTTCCCTGCATTAATTAACCAAACGCTACCCTGAGAATTTGCTAGCATGTAGCCCAATTCTACCCGGACTCGTTCTGCTGCAACCCTGTTTATGTGTGATGCCAAACCACGAATAGCAGCTTGCGTATCTGGTTCTATGGTAAAGTCAAGTTGCGAAGCCTGACGATAAGCCCGCAGTAATCGTAAGGGGTCGTCTTCCAAGTTTTTTGGTGATACCATCCTCAACAACTGCTTTTCTATGTCTGCACAACCTTGCAGAGGATCGATGATTTCTTGGGTGTGGGGGTTGTAGGCGATCGCATTGATTGTAAAGTCTCGCCTATGTAAGTCAGTTTCCAGGCTAATTCCTTCTTGTTGAGCAAAGTCAGCAGTAGCATCAGGAAACACCACCCGCGCAATTTGTCTTTCGGAATCAAGGAGAACAAAACCAGCTTTATATTGCTTGGCGATTTGACGCGCTACACTGACAGCATTCGCTGGCAAAACAAAATCTAAATCCAAATATTCGCGAGTTCTTCCCAAAATGGCATCTCTGACAGCACCACCCACTAGATAAGCTGGTTGCGGTAAAGATTCTATGCTAAAAGGCCAATTTTCAGGAGCTAAGGTCGAAAGAACCAAATGATTTATCGCCATGTAATAAAAATAAATCCAGCAGCTAATGAATAACGCTTTAGCTTAAGCTAGATTAACTATAAAGGCACTGGAGTAGGTTGATATTATGTGCATTTGTGTAAATTGTCATTATGTAGACCGTTGTGTCACCTACCACGCGGTAGAAAACCAACACCAACAGCCCAATTTGACTGACACACCAGATTTTGAGCCAAATGAGCCATCGATCAATGTCAACATCCGTCCCCGAGGCGACGTGATAGAAATGGAATGGGATGTGGTAGGATGTCTCAGTTTTAAACGAGAACAGGGTAAGTGGTCTAAGTTACGTCCTGGCGAGTTAGTACCAACTTGATCAGTGATGGTGTCTATGTTTGAACAATTAAAAACTCGCCCTTCTAGGGCGAGGCTTATATCCCATAATCTTGGTCATCAGCTATCAGTTTCTTTACTTATCTTGTCATAGTTTGGGTTTTTCACCTCGTTCTACTTGGTATTCAAACAACCAAATCCTGATGGTTCCGTCAGCACTACCACTAGCAAGAATTTGTCCATCTGGACTGAAGCTAATAGAATTAACACCGTAGGATTTGCCAGTGAATTGGCAAATTATCTGTCCTGTTTCTAGATCCCACAATTCGATAGTCTGACTTAGACCGCAACTAGCGAGTTTATTGCGATTTTCTGGGAAAAATCTATTAATTCCAGTGACACACAGGTGAGTATTGTTTCTCCGTTTTATCCTGGTAATAGTAACATTGTCACTAGTGTTATTACTTAGGAGAAAGCAAGAGCATGAAGTTAGCGATCGCTTCTGCAAAACCTGCGAATGAACTGTAGTTTTCGGCAACAATAGAGACGTTCAAACCTAGTTTTCTGCCATTAGCTGCTGTGTAGGGGCCAAAACAAGCAATTACACACTGCTGATAATCTGCTTTTGAAGTGACCATTTGCAAGAAGCCAGATATCTCAGCAGTGCTACTAAAGGCAATCACATCTATCTTGCCTTGACGAATTAAATTTAACTCCACCTCGTATAAACTTTTGTCTAAACAGCGTGTTGTATAGGTTGGTACACGGGTAACACTCATACGCAATTTTTTTAAACCAGCCACAAACTCAGGAATAACATTCGGTTCTGCAATCCCAACTACTTCTGGAACCGGCACTAGTACAGTTTGCCTGTTGATATTTGGAACTTTAGCCAGTTCAGCAATAATTCCTTTGGGACTAGGTTCTTGGGGAATTAAATCTACTTTGATGCCAAAATCAGATAATCTTTCCGCATCTTTGCCGATCGCAGAAATTCGACAATTTTTCAGCACCGAAACACTTATTCCCAAAGTTTTTAAACGTTGAAAAAATGCATCAATAGCGTTTCTGCTGGTAAAAGCAATCCAATCAAATGTATTTATTTGTGTCAGTGCAGTATCTAATTCTGTAAAATCTGCTAATGCACAAGTTTCTATGGTTGGCATTAACACAGGTAAAGCACCTTGATTGATAAGTTGTGATGTTAATCTAGCGGCGTAGTTGCGGGGTGCGGTGACAAGAATACGCTTACCGTATAAGGGTAGTTGCACAGATGGAATCATCAAATGAATCTACCTAATTACAAACTGTTGTTTGATTGTAATCGCGGGAAAAACACTTTGACCTGTAATTTCTTGACAACACTCACTCCTGCAGGCCTGAGTTTACAATGATTGATTTATATCATTTGAAAGACTAAAACCCCGACTTAGTAGCCGGGGCGACTTTTTACTACACCTCTTGCACAATCAAAAAAATATCAGTATTAAGAAGCTGTGACTTGCCAAATTGCCGAATTGAGAATTGGAGAGTGGGGAAGTGGAAATTAGTTGTTCAGCTCATATCCAAACTTAGGGTTTTTGTTGGTAACCATACCATATGTCTTAGTCTCCCAAATCTTTAGTTACTAAATCATCCTAAATAAGCTTTTTTCACTCGTTCGTCAGTAATTAATTGGGAAGCTGCACCAGTGAGAGTAATACAACCAGCTTCTAAAACATATCCCCGATCTGCAATCTGTAATGCTAAATTGGCGTTTTGTTCAACTAATAAAATAGTCACGCCTGTGGCACGTAAATTCTCAATAATACTAAATATTTCCCTAACTATTGCTGGTGCTAGACCTAAACTTGGTTCATCCAATAATAAAATTTTTGGTCTACTCATCAAAGCACGGGCGATCGCTAACATTTGTTGTTCACCGCCACTCAGAGTCCCCGCTAGTTGATTGCGTCTTTGTGCTAAACGTGGAAACAGCTCAAATTGCTGCTGAATATCGTTTTTTATCTCTGCTTGCTGAGAACGAACATATGCACCCAAAAGCAAATTATCATAAACAGTTTGTCGCGCTAATACTCTACGTCCTTCTGGACAATGGGCAATACCCAATTGTACAACTTCATGAGGTTGACGGCGGGTAATATTGCGGCCACTATAAATAATTTCACCACTTTTAGGATTGATAATTTTAGATATAGCCCGAAGAGTAGTAGTTTTACCTGCACCGTTAGCACCGATGAGAGTGACTACTTCACCATTATTGACAACTAAATTAATCTTTTGCAGTGCTTGAATACCACCATAATTAACATATAGATTTTTTATTTCCAAAATTGGGTAGCTTTTTTGATTCTCTGTGTTCATCGGTGTGCATCTGTGGTTGTTCAAACATTCGGTATGTCTTCTTAGTGTCTTGGTGGTTAATAAAACACAAAGACACCAAGACACTAAGATGATATAAATTAATCATTTCCCAAATATGCCTCTATTACCGCTGGATTATTTTTAACCACAGCAGGTTCTCCTAAAGCAATTAATTGACCAAAATCTAAAACGGCAATGCGATCGCACAACCCCATGACTAAGGGTACGTGATGTTCAATCAAAATAATCGTCAAATCAAAGCGATCGCGCAGGTTGCGAATAAACTCACTCAATTGTTGCTTTTCACTGGGGTTCATTCCGGCTGCGGGTTCATCAAGGAGCAAAATTTGCGGTTCTAGGGCTAAAGCACGGGCAATTTCTAGCCGCCGCTGATCACCATAGGCAAAATTTTTCGCTTTTTCTTCCGCGCGCTGTTGCAAACCAACTAGTTCTAATAATTCCAAAGCTTTCTGCTGACTTTTACGTTCTTCTGTGGATGCTGGTGGTACTCCGATCACACCTGTAAATATATTGCTGTGAATATGCAAATGTCGGGCAATAATTACATTTTCTAGTGCTGAAAGTTCACCAAATAAGCGAATAT
The DNA here is from genome assembly GCF_001904645.1 of Fischerella major NIES-592. NCBI lineage: Bacteria > Bacillati > Cyanobacteriota > Cyanophyceae > Nostocales > Hapalosiphonaceae > Fischerella > Fischerella major. The sequence goes on from NZ_MRCA01000019.1 coordinate 64,483, forward strand.
TTTGAAAAGTTCGGGCAATACCTAAAGCAGCAATTTGGTGGGGACGTAGTTGAGAAATTTCTTGATGATGAAAAGTTAATTGTCCACTTGAGGGTGGAATTAAGCCTGTTATCAAATTAAATAAAGTAGTTTTTCCAGCACCATTGGGGCCGATTAATCCAAATATTTCATGTTTTTTAACAGGAAAAGATACATTATTGACTGCCACTAAGCCACCAAAGCGGCGCGTCAAGGCTTTTGCTTCTAAAATAATGTCATTGGTCATTGGTTATTGATAAAGGTTTTAGAAAAAAATTGTTTATTTTGTTTCCTGCATTCTATCTTTTGTCTGATTAAATTTACGTCTTTTAAAAATATCTGGGGTGACAAGTCCTTGGGGGAAAAAGATGGTTCCCAAAACTATTAGTAAACCAAAGATTATTAATCTGCCATCTCTTAAAAATTGCGCTAGCCAAGTTGGTAAACCAGCTGTATCTGCGATGCTTCTTAAAACTTCTGGTAAAGCTGTAAATAACATACCTCCTACCACCGCACCTAAAAAAGTTCTCGAACCACCAATTAAGACAAAAGTTAGATAAATAATACTGGCATCAAATGTACCTTGGCGGGCATTCCAGGTATTGAGAAAATGAGCGCTAATTGCACCAACTACTCCAGCTAAAATTGCCCCGAGTGTAAAAGCTAAAACTTTATAGTAGGTGGGGTTAATTCCCATAGCACTTGCTGCTAATTCATCTTCACGAATCGCTGTTAAAGCCCTACCCACACGAATACGTTCTAAACGGTAAATTAACACCATACTAATGATTAGTAATGGTAGGGCAATCCACAAATATTCAATAGGTGTTTGGAAAGGTTGGGGAATACCAAAAATTCCCACAGCGCCACCTGTAATTTCCAAATTAAGGGAAAGAACCCGTAAAACTTCTACAAAAGCAATAGTGGCGATCGCTAAATAAATTCCCCGCAACCGTAAAGCAGGAATTCCTACTGCTACACCCAACAATCCCGAAACTATCCCAGCAATCAACATTTCCAACAACAGTAATGGAATCGGAAAAAGATTATCGCTAGAAGTAAAAACTGTTGTGGAAAGAATCGCTGCTATATATCCACCTAAAGCATAAAATCCAGGGCTAGCTAAAGACAATTGCCCAGCCATTAATGGCAAATACAGGGACAGTCCCAGCAGCGCCCCCAAAACCATAGAGACAATTAAAGAACCATAGGTAGCAATAAAATCAGTCATTTGTTAGTAGTTAGTAGTTAGTTGTTAGTTGTTAGTTGTTAGTTGTTCACTACTCCCCACACCCTGATCCCTTAATACAGTGTTCCATCTTTATGTGCAAAAATCCTAGATCTACCATCAGGACTGGCTTTGGTGATTAAATCATCATCAGGATAAATAGCTTCATCATTGGGAGTGCGATCGCCTACTTCCAAATAAACTGCAACTGTTGATGTACGATTTACCAAATGATGTCCATTGGCTTCACCTGCTGGGAATCCCGCGGCCATTCCTGGTTTGAGAACTTCTGCACCCGCATCTGTAATTAATGTCAACTCACCTTCCAAAACATAGATAAATTCATCTTGACGAGAATGCCAATGTCGCAAAGCAGAAGAACTTCCAGGTTCTAACTTCACCAAATTTACCCCGAAATTCTTCAATCCAGCAAAATTACCTAGCCGTTGGCGTATCCTTCCAGCAACCATCGATTTAAATTCATCAGGGTAATTAGAACCCGTTTCTAATGCAACTTGTTCAGGATCAATAATCATATGAACTAACTATAAAGCATACGCCAAATCTCTCTATGTCCATCCGTGTTCCATAAGTGTGCATCGGTGTTCGACTTCTAAAAAATATAACCACTGTCACCACCTCAATTCACAACTCAAACTGTTAATACCTTGTTCACTGTTCACTGATTTAAACCTTCTGAATAAACTTCCTTCCTAACAAACCCTGTGGTTTAACTAAGAGCATAATAAATAGAATTCCAAAAGCAACAGCATCTTTGTAGCCAGAGTATTCTGCTGGAACAAACGCTTCCACTAAGCCAATTACCAAACCCCCCAGTACTGCACCGGGAATACTACCTAAACCACCCAAGACAATTACTGCTAAACCCCTTAACCCAAAACCAATGCCAAAGTATGGCCCGGCTATACTCACACTGGAGGCGACTAAAGTTCCCGCCACTCCTGCTAAAAAACTGCTGATAAAAAACGTCAAAATAATAAAGCGATCGCAGTTAATTCCTAATAAACTGGCAGTAGTTTCATCTTCTGCGATCGCCTGCATAGCCTTACCATATTTTGTGCGACTAATAAAATAAGTCAGAATAGCAACAAATACCATTGAAACTACAAAAATCACCACCTGTACAGTGCGGATGGGAATTGGGTTTGCTGCTGTACCGAAGTTAATTGCAGGTGGTAGATTACCATAAGTATCTGCTGGGTAAGTATAACTTTCTGCACCAACTAGATATTGAATTAAATTGACAATTACCACTGCCACACCCAAGCTAGACACAACAGTTAAAAGAGGGTCGGAACCCCTTTGGCGCAAGGGTAAAAAGGCAATGCGTTCGACCACTACCCCTACTAATCCCGCCATGATACTTCCCAAAATCAAGGCTAAAGCAAAAGGCAATTGTAGAGGTAAGGCTGCATTTGCTAGCAAACCATTAAATCCAAATCTGCCACCAACGAGTGTATAGGTGAAATATGCACCTAGTGTAAAAATTGCACCATGAGCTAAATTAATGATGCCCAAAATTGAGTAAACCAGGGTATATCCTAAAGCAAAGATGGCGTAGACGCTGCCAATAGATAAACCGTTTAAAAACTGTTGTAAAAATAGAGTGATATCCATTGGAAGTTAGCGGTTTGTTTTTTCGTGAACTGTGCGTTAGCCTAGTTAATATTAAACAATTAACTACAAATTACGCGAATAAATAGCAAAAAACAAAGATATTTCTTAAGTGCTACTAGATATCAAATTGGTGGAAAATTACAAAATTATTTGAGAAATGCAAATTTTCCATTGTTGCCATCTTTTTCCATTTTAATTTGAGCAACATAAAAGTCTTTCTGCACAATTTCGCCTTCTGGAGTAAATGAAATTTCACCAAGAGGTGTTTTGTATTTACCTGCCAGTATTTGTTTGTTTAATTCTGTCCGCAGTTTATCTATAGGAAGGGTGTTAATTTTGGTTTTTTGATCTAAAGCTTTCAAAGCTTCTACATACACCTGCACTGCTGTAAAAGCTTGAGCGCTAAATTGGGGTGGTTCTTTTTTGTATTGCTCTACGTATGCTTTGCGAAATGCAGCGTTAATTTCCCCTGGATGTTCTGGACTATAAGCTTGAGCAATCATAACACCATCACAGAGAGCTTTACACACAGACAATACATTTGATGAATTTAAACCATTGCCACCAATAATAGTGCCTTTGTAACCCAATTCTCGCAACTGCCGTACTAAGTTACCACCATCAGCAGCCAAACCAGAAATAATGATTAAATCTGGTTTTAAATTCAGGGCATTGGTAGCTTGCGCTTGAAAATCGGTATCAGTAGTTTGAAATTTTTGGACTGTTACTAATTCTAGTCCTTGATCTTTAACTGTTTTCTGAAAAATTTCCGTTTCTGATTTGTTAAAAGCATCATTTTGAGCATAAAAAACCGCTACTTTTTTAATATTAGGATTTTGCTTCAGTGCAGCTTTCACAGAATTAGGTGCAACAACAGAAACTGATGCAGATACACGAGCAATATAATCACCAATTTCAGGAACACCTTTAGCTGTAGTAGATGCACCAATTACTGGTGTTTTTGCCCGTTCAGCAATCGGAGCAGCACTAAAGGCTTGTTGTGATAAAGTCGGGCCGATAATACCGACAACTTTATCTTTATTAATCAAAGTTTGAAAAGCGTTAATTGCTCCAGCTTCATCGCCACCTGCATCTTGAAATATCAGCTTAATTTTCTTACCGTTAATTCCTCCTTGGTCATTAAAATATTTCTCAGCAATTTTTGCACCCGCCACCCCTTCTTGACCAAGTAATGCGACGTTGCTGGTTTGGGCAAAGGCAATACCAATGGGTATGGGGCCAGATATACTTGTTGTTGTTGAGGTGTTGGTGGCTGTATTTGTACCGGTATTACTTGTATCAGTATTCCCACCACCACAGGCCGTAAGTAGGAGAGTACAAGAAGCCAAGAATGCTGTTGTCCAAGTCATAGTTCGTTTCATAAGTGGCAACATTCCTTAAATGTATTAATCTATTTATTTGACCACACCCCAGGTAAAGCTTCCAAGTACTTGCTCGCATCTGACTTGGGGTAGATTTAATCTTATTGTCTAGGTTAACTAATTTGGGCGATCGCTTTTGATGCTATGGCTTAACTGTCTTAAACAAGCAAGTTTCACAATTGGTTCCAAGGAGAAAAACAGACTCACATCAGTTTGAAAAAAGAATACAACACATGAATGAATAATATGAAACCCCTCCCCAACCCTAAGCGAGATCGGGGAGGATGCTGGTTATCTTGCCTTCTGTCTTATTATCAAGCCAAAAGTTTTAACTTTTACCAAACAATGTCTGGTACATCAACTTATAAATATCTGTGTTATCTACAGTATTGCGTAGCAACTCAGCATTATAACCATGTGTTTTGGCTACAATAGCACCTGTAAAATCACCTAAACCAGCCCAAGCGATCGCAAACGGAAAGCGTTTACCTTCTTTGTCTGGTGCAGAGACAAACGGTAAAGTAGCAGTTCCATCTTTGCCATCCCAAGGTGAACCGTTTTCGCCTTTTTCTGGCAAAGGCTTATCTAAAGGGAAATCCTTCTGTGTGACTCCCACTACTTCCAATCCTCCAGCATCGCTATCTGCGGCTGTCACCAACAAAGTATGCGGATTTTTCTCAATAAATTTCATCGCCACGCCCACAGCATCATCAGCGTGTTTGACTGCTTCTATGCAACCAGCTGCGTGATTAAAATTACAAAAGTTATCGCTACCCTCTTCTTCCACAACCACAAAAAAACCATTTGAGTTTTGCGACACTATCTTTAAAGTTGCATCCAGCATTTCCGCAACTGTCGGTGCTGTCGGTACATACAAGGGCAAATTCTGCTGTTTCAATTCTTCTTCTGGCGCATCGTTATAAGTATCGTCGGCAGCAAAAATACCTAATACTTTCTTAGTATTTGCTGGTAATTGCAAAAGTTCATCGCGTGTATAAACCACGGTATAACCCTTTTGTTTAGCTTCTTCGATCAAATTTATGCCATCTTGACGTTGACTTTGCTCAGCAGTGGCGTGTCTTCCGGCTGTACCTTTGGGTAGATACCACATCTCGCCACCACCCATGATCACATCGACTCCAGACAGAACAATTTGCTTGGTGATTTCGGCAAATTCGCGACGATTGGCTGCTTTGGCAACAAACGCACCTGTTCCCGGTTCGTGAATCATTCCAGAGTTTATGATCGCCGTTCCCTTGCCTTTAGCGATCGCTTGTTCCATAATCGTTTGAGGTTGACCAGAAAAGGCTACTACGGGTTGTAAAGTTTCATTCAATCCGAAAGAGTCAGCATTGACTTTCATTCCTGTAGCGTGAGTGACCGCACCAGCGTTAGAAGTAGCAGTGAGTTGGTTTTTCATGTGTCCCAAATACACAGCCAGGTGGGACATTTTATCCCAATTGAGTCTACCATCAGGGCCAAGGTAAAGCATCCGCGCTGCTCCCCAGTGAGATGCACTTGTCCCATCCGGATGGATAAAGATCACGTTCCCTTGGCGGGAGTTTATGTTAGCTAGATTTTGGGAATTGCAGGCTACTAATATAGCTACTAAGACAGTGACAGTAAAGGCAATTATTTTGTTATTAAATAGCTTAAGCATATGTTGAATCGGGATATAGGATCCGGGGTGTAGGGGTGTGGGATGTAGGAGTATAATTCAAGCTATTTTCCTACCTCCTTACACCCTTTCTTCGGTAAATTTTCTATGGCTTTAATTAACGAAAAGTTAAGAAAAAAAACTTGGACAAATGCGATCGCTAAACCCGCCCAAGAATTCCCACTTACCCCCCTACCTGTAATCTCTGGCACAATCCCACCTGGTTTACGCGGCACACTATATCGCAATGGTCCGGCACGACTAGAGCGGGGCGGGATTCATGTGGGACACTGGTTTGATGGAGATGGTGCAATTCTGGGAGTGCACTTCAACTCCTCTTCTCTTACCCCCCCTTACCAAGGGGGGGACAGGGGGGGTGTTACTGCTGTCTATCGCTACGTCCAAACAGATGGTTACAAAGAAGAAACAGTAGCAGGTAAACTGCTTTACGGCAACTACGGGATGACAGCACCGGGAGCATTTTGGAATCGATGGTTAAAGCCAATTAAAAATGTTGCCAATACCTCAGTACTAGCATTACCTGATAAATTATTGGCTTTGTGGGAAGGTGGTCATCCCTATGCCTTAGACTTAGAAACACTAGAAACCAAAGGTTCAGACAATTTGGGCGGACTTGAGAAAGGCTTGCCCTATTCTGCTCATCCTAGTGTAGATTTACACACCAAAGAAATTTTTAACTTTGGTGTCTCCATTGGCAATAATGGCACACTCAATCTTTTTAAAAGTGATTGGACAGGTAAGATTATCCAAAAAGCGCAGTTTCCCCTAGAAGGATTGCCTGTCATACATGATTTTGTCCTAGCAGGGCCATATCTTGTCTTTTTTGTTCCTGCTGTTCGCTTGAATATTCTTCCCGTTGTCCTTGGAATAAATACTTATAGTGAGTGTCTCCAATGGCAACCCCAGGTAGGAACGCAAATTTTAATCTTTGATCGTCAAACACTTTCCTTGGTAAGTCGGGGAGAAACAGAACCTTGGTTCCAGTGGCATTTTGCCAATGGTTATCTAGATGCTAGCGGTGAAGTCGTTGTAGATATTGCCCGCTATCAGGACTTTCAGACAAACCTGTTTCTGCAAGAAGTAGCGTTTGGTGAGACTCACACACCAGCCAAGAGTACATTGACGCGAGTTCGCATAAATCCTCAAAACAGTGCAGTAACAAACATTCAAAAAATATTAGATCGCCATTGTGAATTCCCCAGCGTCCCACCTAAAAAGGTCGGACAAGCCTCGCGCTACACTTATTTTTCCATCTCTCGACAAGAAACAGACATTAGCCAAGAAATATTAAATGCGATCGCCTGCTACGATCACAAAACCGAAACTCTCACCGAAGCAGACTTGGGTGAAAATCGCTATCCTAGTGAACCCATCTACGCTACAGACGCCGACAACCCAGAACAAGCTTGGATTTTAACTGTTGTCTATGATGGCAATTGCGATCGTAGTCAAGTTTGGGTTTTTGACGCCCATCGGTTAAATGAAGAACCTGTGTGTAAGCTAGAACTACCAAGTGTGATTCCCCATAGTTTTCACGGTACTTGGAAAAGGGCATAGGAATGCCCACAAAAGATAGTCTTTTTATAAATCGTAGACGCGCTCATAGGCTTCCCGCAGGGTACACTGATGCACAGCGATAAACACCGATGTACTTTGAAAAACTCTGCGCCCCTCTGCGCTTACTCTGCGCCCCTCTGCGTTTAAAAAAAATTATAAGTTTACGCAAAGCCGTACTAACAATCAGGCATAATCGCATCCTGAAGATTCGCACCATTCAAATTAGCCCCCGCTAACTTCGCTCCTGTGAGGTTAGCACCTGCTAAATTTGCCCCTTTAAGGTTACTCCATCGTAAGTCAGCACCTCGCAAGTCAGCTCCACTCAGGTTAGCCCGTAACAAATAAGCACTACTCAAATGAGCTTTACTGAGATTTACTTGATAAAGATCAGCCTTATAAAGATTAGCTCCTATTAATTCCGTCTCGTGCAGGTTTGCTTTGCTCAAATCTGCCCCTATCAAATTAGCCTCGATGAGGTTGGCAAAACAGAGATTAGTGCGGTGCAGCTTGGCTGTACCCAAATCAGCACCTCTCAAGTTTGCACCTTTTAACTCAGCCCCAATTAAATTAGCATCAGCAAGCACAGCGTTTTTGAGATTGGCTTGACTCAAATTAACTCCAATCAAATTGGCATAGCTCAAATTTGCCTGGGTAAGTTTGGCAAAACTTAAATTAGCAACACTAAAATTAACAAAACTCAAGTTAGCTTCAGCCAAATTTGCTTCATAGAGATCAACACCACTCAAATCTGGTTCAATATCGGGGTTTTTTTCTCTCCACTCCATCCACGTGATTGCACCAGCTTTCAGCAAAGCCAGATGCTCTTGATTTGCCATGTTGTCTCCTTTATTCCTGACGCACTGCCAGGGGATTTGTCCTACCTGCTACACTTTCAATTGCCGTTAATGCTCCGGCTGCACCTGCAAGAATGTCCCGTTCTTGTCCACCCAAATACAGCCGTCCAAAACTCCCCACCGCTTGCACTTCCAAAATATTAATCGCTGCTGCTTTCTCAGCTTCATTCGCAGCGAGGGCGGCGTAAGCAGCAGGCTCAACCTCCAACACATACAGCGTTTGTCCTGCCAGTAACAATTGTCCGCGACGCGTACGATTAATTAATTGCGTTTGGTAAGCATCAATGTTGCGGATAATCTGGCTAGAAACAACACGCGGTTTGAGACATTCTTCTCTTCTGACTCCTAGTGTTGCTAAAATTGCTTGACCAGCTGCTCGTGTTTCCCCTTGGGAAGCAGAATGAACTTCCAATAAACCGTATAGTCGTTCAACTACCTGTACTCCCGGACGAACAGAAGCAGCTTTGAGCGCCACATCTGTAATCCGATTAATCTCAATCCCAGGCGAGATTTCCACCCACAGTGATGTATCCCCAGGTAATGGCAAAAAACCTTGAGCTACCGTTCCCATATATGCTGCGTGTTGAGGTTGCAAGCTATCAAGAAATACGAAACTGCGTAGTTCTACTCCCAAGGTTTTATTCTCCAGTCATCAGGGTCAGAGTAATTTGTTGCAAAATGTGTACTTATCTTTAAACTACCATAAAGATATGTTGATGCATAAACCAGAGAATCACCTGTAACCCTTGTCTACATACTGCTTAAGTCTGACGCACACTCTACAGTCCTTAGCGTTATTGGCGTCATGGTGGTTAAACAAATGAAGCTTTTTGGCGATTTTGCATAACTCATATCCTCCAAATCTGGATGTGGTGGCTACAAAATCAAAGAGCGAAAATAGAATACATAGGTGTTGCAGTGATCAGTTATTTTAGTAAATCTCTTACACAAATCACTGAAAGACCCCCTTAAATCCTACCTAGCTAAGCTACCGTGTATAAACAAGTTGGATTTACCCCCGTTAATCCCCCCGATATTCGGGGAGAAACAAAAGATCCAGTTCCTTTCCCTTGTAAAGAGGAGGGTTAGGGTTTCAGACTTGTGTTTAACAGCGTAGCCTTGCTAAGGGGGAGAAAAGAATAAATTACCTACCTCTCCTTAGTAAGGGGAAGGTTGGGGTTTTTAAGTTTACTGATAACTGATAACTGATAACTGTTATACAAGGAGTTTGTTATCTGTGGTTTTACAAGTAAAAACTAGTGCCTACGAAGCAAAAACCCAAGAAATTGCCAAAGTTTTGCTAGGAGCAACCCAAGAAAATCGTAATTTCTTCTCGGCGTTACGCGATCAGATGCGCTGGGATGATCGAATACTGGCTTGGGCGATGAGCAATCCCGGATTGCGAGTGCAGTTATTTCGTTTCATAGATACTTTACCTGCTTTACATAGCAAATCGGAAATTGCCGCACACTTACAGGAATATTTAGGCGATGAGATCGTAGAATTACCATCTGCCTTAAAGGGAATGTTAAATTTTGCCAATCCTGATTCCATGCCAGGACAGGTTGCTGCTACAACTGTGGCTACAGCAGTAGAAACATTAGCTCATAGATATATTGCTGGAGAAAATATCAAACAGGTACTCAAGACGATTGAGCGACTGCGTAAGGAGAAGATGGCTTTCACCGTAGATTTACTAGGTGAGGCGGTAATTACGGAAGCAGAAGCACAATCTTATCTAGAACGCTATCTTGATTTGATGCAACAATTAGCAGAAGCAGCGAAGAATTGGGCAACTGTGCCGTTAATTGATCAAGCAGATGGTGAACCATTGCCGAAAGTTCAGGTTTCTGTCAAGTTGACGGCTTTTTACTCCCAGTTTGATTCATTAGATCCTCAAGGTAGTGAAGCAAGGGTAAGCGATCGCATTCGTATTCTTTTGCGTTGTGCTAAGGAGTTGGGTGTTGCTGTTCACTTTGATATGGAACAGTATGAGTACAAAGATTTAATCTTCAACATTCTGAAAAAACTTTTACTAGAAGAAGAGTTTCGCGCCCGTACAGATATTGGCATGACCATCCAAGCATATCTGCGCGACAGCGAACAAGATGCTAAAGCATTAATTGATTGGGCAAAAGAACGTGGTTATCCCATGACAATTCGCCTAGTAAAAGGTGCGTACTGGGATCAAGAAACCATCAAAGCAGAACAGAAACATTGGCCACAGCCAGTTTACAACGACAAAGCGGCAACGGATGCCAACTTTGAGAACATTACCCAGTTATTGCTGGAAAATCATCAATATGTCTATGCTGCCATTGGTAGCCATAACGTGCGATCGCAAGCTCATGCTATAGCGATCGCCCAAAGTTTAAAAGTTCCTAGTCGTTGCTTTGAAATGCAAGTCCTCTACGGGATGGGTGACAAACTCGCCAAAGCCTTAGTTGATCAGGGTTATCGCGTCCGCGTTTATTGTCCCTACGGTGAACTTCTCCCCGGAATGGCCTATCTGATTCGTCGATTGTTAGAAAATACTGCCAATAGTTCCTTCTTAAGACAAAATTTGGAAAATCGTCCTGTAGAAGAACTACTAGCACCCCCAACCTTCAAACAGGAAGACAAAGAGAAAGTTGCTAGGGGAGATGGCAGAAGAGAACTTTTAGCAACAGACACAGACGACAAAGTTGCCAGGGGAGATGGCAGAAGAGAGTTTAGAAATCTAGAAGAAAACGGAAAAACTGCTGTCAAATTTGTGCGTGCGGCAGATACAGATTATGCAGAGGAAGAATCAAGAAAGGAATCACAACAAGCCTTGCAAACTGTCCGCCAGCAACTTGGTAAAACCTATCTGCCGTTAATTAATGGTGAGTATGTTAACACCCAAGAAATGATCAATTCTGTTAACCCTTCAAATTACACTGAAGTAGTTGGTAAAATTGGTCTTTCAAGTGTCGAACAAGCAGAACAGGCAATGCAAGCTGCAAAAGCAGCCTTTCCTAGTTGGCGCAAAACACCCGTTCAACAACGTGCTGGTATCTTGCACAAAGCTGCTGATTTAATGGAACAGCGTCGCGCCGAACTTGCTGCTTGGATTGTGCTGGAAGTCGGAAAAACAGTGCGAGAAGCAGACGCAGAAGTCAGTGAGGCGATCGACTTCTGTCGCTACTATGCTGTGGAGATGGAACGGCTGGAGCAAGGTTATAATTACGACGTTGCGGGCGAGACAAATCGTTATATTTACCAGCCACGGGGAATTGCAGTCGTCATTTCTCCTTGGAATTTTCCGTTAGCGATCGCCACGGGAATGACAGTTGCAGCTTTAGTTGCAGGTAATTGTACCCTCCTCAAACCTGCGGAAACATCATCGGTAATTGCAGCGAAACTGACAGAAGTCTTAGTTGATGCTGGTATACCTAAAGGTGTATTTCAATACGTGCCAGGTAAGGGTTCCCAAGTTGGTGCTTATTTGGTGAATCATATCGATACCCATGTAATTGCTTTTACTGGCTCTCAAGAAGTAGGGTGTAGAATTTACGCAGAAGCTGCCAACCTAAAACCCGGTCAAAAGCATATGAAACGAGTAATTGCAGAGATGGGAGGCAAGAATGCAATTATCGTGGATGAAAGTGCTGATTTAGACCAAGCTATCATAGGTGTTGTGCAATCGGCATTTGGTTACAGCGGTCAAAAATGTTCTGCTTGTTCACGGGTGATTGTTCACACTGCTATTTACGATAGCTTTGTACGGCGTTTTACAGAAGCAACCAAATCGCTAAACGTCGGTGCGGCGGAGTTACCTGGTACTAAGGTAGGGCCCGTAATTGATGCTAATGCACGCGATCGCATTCGCGAGTATATTGAAAAAGGCAAGGCAGAAGCAAAGGTTGCTTTGGAAATGCCTGCACCAGAGAATGGGTATTTTATTGGCCCAGTAATCTTTACAGATGTATCGCCAAATGCAGTAATTGCTCAACAAGAAATTTTTGGCCCTGTCGTCGCCGTCATCAAGGCGAACAATTTCCAGGAGGCTTTGTCAATTGCCAATAGTACCAACTATGCTTTGACTGGGGGACTTTACTCTCGCACGCCATCCCACATTCAAAAAGCACAAGAAGATTTTGAAGTCGGGAATCTGTACATTAACCGCACCATCACCGGTGCTATAGTCGCAAGACAGCCTTTTGGTGGTTTCAAGCTTTCTGGAGTTGGTTCTAAAGCTGGTGGTCCTGATTACTTGCTGCAATTTCTAGAACCACGTACCATTACGGAGAATATTCAACGGCAAGGTTTTGCGCCGATTGAAGGAGCAGAATAATATTGTAGCCACTCAACTAAAGTTCAAGGTTCATAGCCCAAGTTCGTTAAAACTAACTCGAATGTATATCCAGTAAGCTTTAGCTTACTTGAGCTTTGAGCCTTGGAAATTTATTTATTGGCGGACAAAAAATGAGGTGCAAGATCTAAAGGGGTAAAATCAGAAAATTTAGAGTGAAATGATGAGTAATTTAACAATCAGAGTTGCTCATATACCTGAAGAGTTACTAGAAATTGAGAAAATTAGAAGGGTAGTTTTTCAGGTAGAACAGGGAGTGGAACAAGATTTAGATTTTGATGGTCTAGATGAGATATGTGATCAGCTGATTGCTTATTTAAATGGAGAATGCGTAGGTACAGCCAGGATTAGATATTTGGATGAGAAAACCGCAAAAATAGAAAGATTAGCCGTGTTAGGAATGGCAAGAGGACAGGGCATTGGTCAGAAAATTACAGAAAAAGCACTCGAAGTCATAGCTAGTAAAAATATCCCAGAAGTTTTAATTAATGCTCAAGAGTATGTAAAAGGTTTATATCAAAAACTAGGTTTTCAGCAAGAAGGAGAAGTTTTTGAAGAAGCTGGAATTCTTCATGTAAAAATGAGGAAAAATTTAATTTATTAGTTGTTAGTTGGTAGTTGATGGTTGATTGTTGAGAAGAACCAACAACAAACAACAAATAACTAACGATTATAGTCTTCCTGGTTTATGAATCATCCAAAAAATCGGCACAAACAGTTTAAGAATTTACTGATACTCAGCATGATTTGGCTATTGGGTGCGGTGTGCGATCGCATCTGGTTTGCTTTAGACAATTCTATTCCAGCTTGGGATCAGGCAGATTATTTAACTGGCACTTTGATTTATTGGCAAGCATTGCAGCATCCCCAATTCTGGGATAGCCAATGGTGGCAAAATTTTTGGATGTTATCTTCTAAAATCCCACCCTTAACTTACATTGTTGCGGCTGTTGTTCAAAATATTTTTGGCACTGGGCCAGATCAAGCTGCACTAATTATGCTGTTATTTAGTGCTGTTTTATTAGGTTCAATTTATGGATTAGGTGCAATATTATTTAGCGAAACTGTAGGTTTGTGGGCAGCTGCACTCTGTCAAGTCATGCCTGCGCTTTATAAATTACGCTTAGATTTTCTCCTCGATTATCCCCTTGCAGCTGTTGTCACCCTCAGTTTTTTTTGCCTGACACTTTGGAAAGTCAAAGGCAGAAGACAGAAGGCAGAAGGCAGAAGGCAGAAGGTGGAAAGCTGTGAATTCTCTCACTCTCCCAATATCCTCTGGGCAGCAGCTTTTGGCTTATCCTTGGGTTTGGCATTAATGGTGAAGCAGACAGCGTTATTTTTTCTGCTGACACCGATAGTATGGGTAGGGTTTGGCGCACTTCGTCAACGTTGTTGGGGAAAGTTATTCCAGTTACTAGGGGCTTTATGTTTGTCGATATTGGTGTTTAGTCCCTGGTATCGCACCAATTGGTTGCTGATTCTGACCTCTGGCAAACGGGCAACAATAGATTCTGCGATCGCAGAAGGTGATGCACCCCTGAATACACTGCAAGCTTGGACTTACTATTGGGAACAATTACCAGAACAGGTGTCATTGCCTTTGTTAGTTGTACCGATAGTTGCATTGCTTATTTATTGGGGACGTTCATTAAAAGGCATTCAGACGCAGAGAGTGGGAGACAAAGAGAAAATTTTCATCACATCTGTGCCTCAGAGTACCTCCTCACTCCAATGGTTAGCAATCTTTTTGGTAGGTGCTTACTTCCTGTCATCTTTAAACCCAAACAAAGATGCTCGATATGTGTTGCCTTATTTACCTACTCTTTCAGTATTATTAGCATATGGATTTACCCGCTTCCGAAGTCTTTGGGCGCAGCGCATTCGCTGGGGTACTTTTGGTTTGGCAGTGCTTTTAATGGTATTTAACTTGTTTCCCATTGGCGGCTTGGTTGGTAATGGAATGACATTAGCTTTGAGTCCCAATGGCCAGCATTACCCTTATATGAAACAGGAGTTACCTCATCGCCAGATAATTGCCCAAATCATTGCCACAGAACCATATTTGCGTTCCACATTGGGAGTATTGCCATCCACCACAAAAATTAACCAGCATAATTTAAATTACTACGGTAGATTGGCAAATTCTCAAGTTTACGGACGACAGGTAGGAATAAAAAAGAAATTTGTCAAACAGGATGCGCGATCGCTTTCATGGTTCCTCACCAAAACAGGCAAACAAGGTTCAGTCCCAAAAGCCCAAGCTCTGATAGTTAAAAGTGTAGAGCAAGATGGCGATTTCCAACTTCACAAGTCTTGGATTGTCGATAGCAGCACTCTTAAGCTTTATCATCAAAAAACCCCGCCCATAGAAGTCAAAGCAATTTCCCCAGAACAACCACAAACTAAGATTGCTCTATTGCAAGTCACAGTACCAGAAAAAACTCCACCAGGAGTAGCAGTATCTGTAACTTATGAGTGGACTGGCGCTTGGGAAGAACTGCAAAACGGGATAGTATTACTCACTTGGAAAAACCTCAGCAAGGATAAGGAGGAGATTTCATGGATACATGATCATGGTATCGGCATGGGAAATTTATATGCAGGTGCAAACAAACCTCAAGGCACATTCCAAATTACTGAAAGAATGGCAATGTTACCACCTGCTGATATTGCGCCAGGAAATTATATTTTAGAGGCTATTTACCTCAACCGAGTTTCGGGGGAAAGTTATTCAATCCCTGTACCAAAAGTAACATTGCAAATTGATTCCCAAGCCGCTGCTACGACTGCGCCAGAGTTGGATTTAATCACGCAATTAAGAAATTTAGCAGCAAATTTACCTCAAGGTAGAAAGGCATTAGAGCAATTATTTGCAGAAATTGCACGTATTAATCAATACGATCCTATCCAAGATTATTTGGAACAGGCGCGATTGAGTTTGGCATATAGATTGCAGCATGTTTCGCAAAACCGTGACTGGGCTTACGCTTTGGCTTTAGCCAACGTATTGCAGAAAAAAGTTAATGGTGCAATAGAAGCTTTAGAAAAAGTTACTCAGCTAGACTCAGAAAATCCTTACGCTTGGGCATATTTAGCCTTTGTGCAAATCTATAATTGGCAGCCTGGTGCTGCGGAAAAATCTCTCCAACCGAGCTTGGCTAAAAACCCTGAATTAAAAGAAATTCAAGCATTGCATGGAGTTGCTGCACTCATGCAAGGAAAGATAATTCGAGCATGGGAAATTTTTCAGAAGTTAAGAGCCTAGTAGGGAGGATCTTAAATGTTTGAGTTTTTTTTAACGCAGAGGCTCGCAGAGATTAACGCAAAGGAGCGCAGAGTGTTAATTGGAGCTATTTCGTTTTTTGTTTTGAAAATTTGGGATGCTCCCGGCTTATAGCGCTGCCTTGGAAATCAAAAGTCATTTTATGACTTTGACCTTTTGGATAACGGGTTTGCCGCTAAGTTAGCTCTCTGATACTCTATTTTCAAAATATACTTCGATCCCCGATCCCTAATCCCCGATCCCCAATTCCCAATATGCCTTCTCAGCGAATTTTGTTTATCAGTAACGGTCATGGAGAGGACAACCACACCTCTCATGTTATTCAAACCCTGCGCCAATTATGTCCTTCTCTGGAAATGGCGGCAATGCCGATTGTGGGGGAGGGAAAAGCCTACCGCAGCTTGAACATCCCCATTATTGGGCCGACGCAAACGATGCCCTCTGGGGGATTCTTCTATATGAGGCGTCTGTATTTGCTCAAAGATTTTCAATCGGGATTGATTGGGTTAACGTGGCGTCAGTTACAAGCGGTGTTACAGTATGCTCCTGAGTGTGATTTGATTATGGCTACTGGGGATTTTATTTCCCAAACATTTGCTTATTTAACAAAGCGCCCTTTCGTCTCTTTTATTTCTTGCCTTTCTGCTCTCTACGAAGGGCGGTTGCGTCTCAATCCGCTTCTATGGCACGATCTCAATTCTTCCCGTTGTCTGGCTGTTTTCACCAGAGATCCCTATACAGCTTCTGACCTGCAACGGCAAGGTTTAGCTAAAGCTAAATTTGGTGGTATCCCTGCTTTAGATAGGCTCGTCCCCACTGGTAAAAACTTACACCTGATACCGGATGTTCCCGCGATCGCTCTTCTGCCAGGATCACGGATGCCTGAAGCCGCACGAAATTTTTGTTTGCAGCTGCAACTGGTGCGAGAAATTGCCAAATTGGAATCCGGGCAAAAACTACAATTTTACGCAGCTTTAGTACCAAATTTGATGTTGGAACTAGACGACATTGCTAAAAGTCAAGGTTGGCAGCACGAGCAAGGCATACTCACCTATGCTGCTGCTGGAAGTTCTCCTGTGGAAGTGAGATGTTACTCAGATGCGTTTAATGACATTGTATTTTACTCTACCCTCATTCTTGGTATGGCAGGCTTGGCGGTGGATCTAGCAGTAGCAAGCGGAAAACCTGTCATCCAAATTCCCGGAGAAGGCCCTCAATTTACCTATCAATTTGCAGAGGCGCAAACGCGGCTGTTGGGTATAAATGCCCAAACCATCGGCACTAAGCCAGCAACTCCTGAGATTCTTCAGCAAGCAGCTCGACGAGTCATCGAGACTGTGCAAGATTCTGACTACCTCGCTAAATGCAAAGAAAATGGCCCGGAAAGATTTGGCCCGCCTGGTGCGTCTGAGAGAATTGCCCGCTTTCTGCTAACCTATCTAGGGGAAACTTAGGATTATGGACTAATAACATGCAATTAATTTACATATTTACCTCACCCCGCCTACGGCACCCCTCTCCTTAGCAAGGAGAGGGGCTAGGGGTGAGGTTCTCCTTAGCAAGAGCAAGGAGAGGGACTGGGGGGTGCGGTTGTGTATTTTATTTAGTTCGCGTTCCTTAGTAGAAGTAGAAATTGCTGCTCAAGCTGCTAACTCTCAAGAAGTAATTTTTAAAGATATGAAAGTCCGCTCTAGTTACTGGCAACTGTTGCCTTATCTGTGGCCCCAATGGCCGCTGTTAGTTAAGGGGTCAGTCTGTATTTTAGGATTTGTGCTGTTTACCTTATTACTGCCCTACCTAGCAGGTCAGGTCGCTTTTTTTGTTGGTCAGGGAAATGTTAATCAGATTGCCTACTGGCTCGGACTAGCCACTCTGGTGTTTTTGGTTCGCGGGCTTTTTCAATACGGGCAGAATATCTTTATGATCGCTGCCGCTCTGAACATGGTTTTAAATTTGCGTAAGCGAGTCTATGCTCATCTGCACAAACTCGGATTGGATTATTTTGAAACCACACAGACGGGTGATCTGACTTATCGCTTGACTGAAGATATCGACCGGGTAGGGGAGATTGTTGACAAGTTATCTCATCAGTTTGTCTCCAATTTCTTGCAGTTAATCGCGATTCCCGCTTACATGCTTTACCTGAATTGGCCGCTGACTCTGGCTGGTTTGCTTTTGGCTCCTTTGATGGCTTGGCTAATCGGACTATTTGGTCAGCGATTACTTATCCTATCTCGTCAGAGTCAAAATCATGTTTCTAATCTGTCTGCGATGCTAACTGAAGTATTTAGCGGTATTCGGGTTGTTCAAGCTTTTGCAGCACAAGAGTATGAAGTCAAGCGATTTAATCAGGAAGCAGAACGCAATCGCCAAGCTAAGTATCGCGCTCAACAGCTCAAATCTATTCAGTTTCCAGTAGTAGGTTTTTTGGAAGCAGTTAGTATTATGCTGCTGTTTTTATTGGGAGGATGGCAGATTTCCCAAGGAAATTTGACTGCTCAAGGGTTTATTAGTTTCTTAGCTGCTGTGGCTTTACTGATTCAACCTATCGACCTCCTGATCAGCAATTTCAACGAGTACAAGCAGACTGAAGCCTCTGTAGAGCGCATCTTTGAATTAATGGCAAGACAGCCTAGTCTCAATGAAAAACCAGATGCCAAAGAACTGCCACGAGTCATTGGCAAGGTAGAGTATTGTCATGTCAGTTTTGCCTACAATCTCGGCGAACCAGTCTTAAAGGATCTGTGTTTGTGTGCTTCTCCTGGCAATGTCATTGCCTTGGTTGGTTCCTCTGGTGCAGGTAAATCAACGTTAATTAATCTGTTACTTCGTTTCTATGATCCTCAGTCTGGTCAGATTCTGATTGATGATATTGATATCCGCAACGTCACACTAAACAGTCTCCGCCGTCAAATTGGCATTGTTCCTCAAGATATTACTCTATTTTCGGGAACGATCGCTCAAAATATTGGTTACGGTCAGGAGGAATTGGATTTAGAGGCGATCCAGGAAGCAGCAAAAATTGCCAACGCTCACTCCTTTATTACCCAATTTTCCCAAGGCTATCACACCTGGGTGGGTGAGCGTGGAGTCAACCTCTCTGGAGGACAACGCCAACGACTGGCGATCGCAAGAGCAATTGTACACGATCCACGAATTCTCATCTTAGATGAGGCTACCTCCGCCCTAGATTCGGAATCGGAAGCACTAGTTCAAGAAGCACTCGAGCGAGTGATGCAAAATCGTACCGTCTTTATTATCGCCCATCGCCTCAGCAGCGTTCGCCGTGCTGATTGCATTCTCGTTCTAGAACAGGGACAGGTTGTTGAGTCTGGAACTCATACCTCTCTTTTGTCTAAGGGAGGACGGTATGCTCATTTTTACGCCCAACAGTTCTACTCTGCACAGGAGTAGGGTGGGGAGGTGGAGAGGTGGGGGGAGTAAGTATTAAACAACCACTAACTAGATCGGAAG
>NZ_MRCA01000002.1:0-433649 GCF_001904645.1 Fischerella major NIES-592
GGCACTTTCTTATAGTAGCTAACCCCCCTCATCTTGTCAACTACTTCTAAGAAAAATTTTTTTGAATAGCCAAAACCTCACATATAAGCCACTTGAGGCTTAATTTTAGGCGGGACTATAACTAAAGTTAAGTTCTTAAGAATTTCAAATTTCCCTAAAACCTCATGTTTCAGTCCTTGTGAGGTGATACGTTAGTGCAGATGATCGCACGCATCAAAATTGACCCTTAATTGTGACCTCCTGTCCAATAGATAAGCTGCTGGCTAACTATCGCTTGTGGGCAAACTATGGTGATAGCAAAGCAGCTACAACCTAAACTAATAAGGAATGATGCAACCTTGCGAAGAACTACATCTAGTAAGATGACTACTACCAGCAGAAAAATTTTTCAAAGTGTTGAGTGTTTGAGTCAAGGACAAATCTTATGATATCTTCGCTTGCTGTACTGCCTCCGTTTATTCTGCTAGATCAATTGCTGCAAAGCTGGTTATTAGAAGATATCGGTAGGGGCGATCACACGACTCAATCTCTATTAAGTCAAGGTAAAATTCAACGACAGGCTAAGTGGATAGCTAAAACACCTGGCGTGATAGCTGGTTTGCCAATAGCAGCGAGGGTGTTCCAGCTTTTAGATGAAAACATTAGTTTTCAGATACATGCAAATGAAGGTGAATATTGTCAGCAAGGACAAGTAATAACGCAAATGTATGGATCTTTAGATGCATTGTTGATGGGAGAACGAGTAGCACTGAATTTGGCAATGCGCTTGAGTGGAATTGCCACACTGAGTCGTCAATATGCAGAAAAAATTGCAGATTTACCCACTAAATTTGTAGATACACGCAAAACGACACCAGGTTTAAGAATTTTAGAAAAATACGCAACTCAAGTAGGAGGAGCAATTAACCACCGCATGGGGCTGGATGATGCGGTCATGATCAAAGATAATCATATTGCAGCAGCCGGAGGAATAGCAGAAGCGATTTCTCGTATTCGAGAAAGGATACCTTATCCATTGACAATTGAGGTAGAGACAGAAACTTTGGAACAGGTACAAGCAGCCATTGATCACAGAGCTGACATTATCATGTTGGACAATATGCCTCTAGATATGATGCGGGAAGCGGTGCAAATGATTCGTTCGGTTGATATGAGAATCAAAATAGAGGCTTCTGGCAACATTACCTTAGAAAGTATTCGTGCTGTGGCAGAAACAGGTGTGGACTATATTTCTAGTAGTGCGCCTGTTACGCAATCGAAGTGGTTAGATTTGAGTATGAAGATTCAATGATGTCATTAGAATAGAAGGTTAATTATTTGTAGTCATGACAGACTAGTTAGCTTAGCTAGGTTCAAAGACCTGTATAAACTAATAATATATTTAAAGTAACTATAACTATTGATGAATTTAAAATCTACCCCTAGATGATTTGATGTAAAAGCGATCGCAAGTAAGCTTGCAAAGCAACATATTATTTTGCTTGCTAGCTTTTATGGTAGATATTTATATTATTGACCTATTGATTATTGGTCTACTGTTATTAGTTGTCACTCTAGGTTCAGGCTGGATCGCACGTTTACCTCTTTCTTTTGCCCTCATCTACTTAGTGGTTGGTATTGTGCTGGGACCTTACGGATTTGGACTAATTCAATTACGTCGTGATGGGATATTTAATGCTGAAGTACTAGAACGTATAACTGAATTTGTAGTAATTATTTCTGTTTTTAGTTGCGGTTTAAAAATTGTTCGTCCAATAGGTTGGAAATCTTGGAATCTTACGACACGGTTGATTGCTTTGTTAATGCCAATATCCATTTTTGGGTTAGCTGTTGTAGGTAAGTTGTTATTAGGGATGAATTGGGGAGAAGCAATTTTATTAGGAGCAATTCTTGCACCCACTGATCCGGTTTTAGCTTCAGAAGTTCAGCTAACTGATACACATGATCAAGATGAATTACGTTTTGGCTTAACTTCCGAAGGTGGCTTAAATGATGCTTTAGCCTTTCCTTTTGTTTACTTTGGATTATATGCTTTAAAAGATAGCAACTGGAATAATTGGTTAAAATCTTGGATAAGTATTGATTTATTTTGGGCTATTGCAGCTGGCATAATGATGGGGTTTGTTGTTGCTAAAGCAGTAGTCTGGATTGATAAAAAAGTCCAAAAGCGTCGTCGTCCTGACGAGTTAATGGAAGATTTTATTGCTATTAGTACTATTTTATTGACTTATTCATTAACAGAAATAGTTAATGGTTATGGTTTTCTCGCAGTATTTGTAGCCGGACTGGTTGTACAACGAAGTTACAAGAACTCCGAAAAAACTTTAGCGCAGTTAGAATTCATAGAAAGGCTAGAAAAGCTGCTAGAAGTAGGAACAATCTTATTACTAGGTTCAATATTATTATTCCAGCCGATACTTAATTACGCTACTCAATCTCTGTTGGTGATCGTACTATTATTCTTGATCATCCGACCTTTGGGGGTGTGGCTCAGTACGATTGGTCAAAGTTCATCGTCTAAACACCGCTTTCTACATCCAGGAAGTCGCTGGTTAATTGGTTGGTTTGGGATTCGTGGTGTTGGTTCTTTGTATTATCTCGCTTACGCCTTTGGTAAGGGTTTAGAGGGTGAAGTTGCCGAGAAGATTTCCTGGATTACTTACACTACTATTGTTGTTTCTGTGATAGTTCATGGTGTTAGCGCTACTCCGTTAATGAATATGTATGAACGTCGGATTGCAAGAAGTCAAGCAGTTCATGAATCTTCAACAATTGATGAATTTGAATAATTATAAAACATTACCAAATGTCGCATTCTCATAAGCTTCTCAAGGTATGTTCTTATAACTAAAGGTATGAGGTTTGCGACTATTACCACAGATGGTTGATCGCATCGGTAAGATAAACGATCCCAGGCATAAAAAAAGCAACAAAGATCCGAGCTTCCAGAGTACGTTCAAAGCATGAAACAACGAAAGTTGCCAGGATGCTACCAACTAGTCCAACCAGTAACCACGGTAAGCGATCGGTATGCTCGTCGAGTCGGGGAAGCTTCTAAGACATGACGTGCTTGAAAATCCTCCTCTCGAATGCCACTCAGGCGATGCAAATCTTGAATATGCTCTTGTCTGAGAATGGAAATTAAAGATTGAGCAGGAACTATTCCCAAAAAGTAACCTTGAGCGTCAACTACAGGAACATCCACCAATCCATAGGTTACTGCCAAATCAGCCACCTTTTCCTTATCATCGTGGAGATAAGCAGCTATTGGTTCAGTAATCATAATCTTACTGAGTTTTTGGGGTGGAGATGCGGTTAACTTATATCTTGCACCTGGAAATATGAATGTCAAATCCATGACTACGTGCAAGAGGAATCCGGTAATCATCGAGATGCTCTTTTGCATTCCTCACAAGTTTCTCAAATTATTTCTCTATATGTGTAGGTGTAGGACAAAAATTTTTGAAAAACTTACCCAGTATCAGTATTAGAGGTTTGTATGTTTAAAAAGATTTTGATAGCATTAGATTGCTCTGAGATGGGTAAACATATTTTTGAACAAGGCTTTGCTTTGGCAAAGATGACAGGAGCTAGTTTATTGCTACTACATGTTTTATCTAGTGAAGAAAAAGGCAGTCCTTATATACCAGTGTCCTCTTTTGACTACTATCCCGGAATGTGGGAGCAAGTCTCGGAGTTTTACCAACAGGAGTGGGACAAGTGGAAAAATAAAGGTGTAGAGATGTTGCAATCATTCTGCGCTCAGGCAAACACAGCCGATGTGAACGCTGAATTTAGACAAGTTCCTGGTACTCCTGGTCGAGTCATTTGTGATTTAGCTGCGAGTTGGGGTGCTGATCTGATTATTATCGGGCGTCGAGGTCACTCTGGTCTAGCAGAACTATTGCTTGGAAGCGTCAGTAATTATGTGCTTCACCATGCTCCTTGTTCAGTTCATGTTGTGCAAATTCCCATTGATGGCAAAGAAACTGAAGTTGTAAAAGAAAGTGCAAGTGCTTCCACCGCCAGGTAATTTTCATAACAATTTTAGTTCTCTGGGAAATTGAGCGATCGCCCTACTTGCGTCTCACGCAGACCAAGCTTCCCGGAAGTCAGCGTATAGTGTCAGCCCACCGTCAATAAACAGTGTTTGTCCTGTGATGTATGCGGCTTCGTCAGATGCTAAAAAAGCTACTGCTGCAGCCATCTCTTCCGAAGTTCCCGCACGACCCATGGGTATGCGACTTTCTACAACTGCTTTCTTTTGGGGGTCATTAGTCCAAGCTTCATTGATAGGGGTGATAGTTGCTCCCGGCGCGATCGCGTTGACTCGGATACCTCGGTTTGCATACTCCAGTGCCAGAGTTTTGGTCATATTTTCCATCCCGCCTTTGCTAATGGAGTAACTGACATACATTGGTCGGGGAATAATTTCGTGAACGCTAGAAATATTAATGATGATTCCGGAACGGTTTTGCGAAAGGAAGTATTTGATAGTTTCACGCGCACACAGATAAGCACCCCGCAGATTCACCCCAATCACTCGGTCAAAGTCTTCGGTCTTCACTTCATGAGATGGACATTCGGTTTGAATTCCGGCATTATTGACCAAAATATCAAGGCTACCCAACTTGTCAACTACGCTGTTGACCATTTTAATAATGTCTTCTTCCTTAGAGACGTCGCCTTGTACTAGAAGTGACTTCACACCGCAATTTTCAATACCCCCACAGGCTTTTTGCATTGCCATTTCTTCGGTATCTTCCGCACCTTCAGGACTTTTGCGGTAATTAATGGCAATATTACAGCCTTCTTGGGCAAGGCGAATGGCGATCGCTTGTCCAATACCAGAACTTGCGCCTGTAATCAAAGCATTTTTACCTTTTAATCCTTTCATTAGATTTGACTCCTTGCAAAACTTGCTTTGCTTGTCCACATATTTTTTATTTATTTATGGTTTCTGCTGCTTCCATTTGCCTTCTTGCTTATTGTTATTCGTGGGGAAGGAGTTAGAAAATATTTCTCTGGTTAGAAAGCGATCGCTTTGATCATATATTCCTTTGAGCGATCGCCTTATTTGAGCAGTGACAAATGCCAGGAATTCCATATATATATTGTCTGTAGCTGAATTTTATAACTTCTATCTAGAGAACTACTTAAAAAACCGCTATTTCTGACTCGTTATGTTTTTGACAAATATTCTGCAAGTAGAAGAATTTGCCGCAGTGCAGGAACGCAAACGCAATCATATTGCCCATAATATTCATGATTCTCTTGGACACGCTTTGGCTGTTCTGAATATTCAACTCCAAAGCGCTTTGAAGTTTTGGCAAGTTGATCTACATCAAGCTCATCAGTATGTTTTGCAGTCTAAACAACTCGGCTCTTTTGCTATGCAGGAGGTTCGCCGTTCAGTCAATACCTTGCGGGTGGATATACCAAAAGAGCGATCGCTCCAGATGGCGATCGCCTTTCTCGCACGAGAATTTCATCATACTACAGGCATTTTGCCTACCACTCAATTGAATTTAACTTCTGCGTTACCTCCACAGCAGAGCAAAACAATTTACCGTATTGTCCAAGAAGCACTAACAAATATCTACAAACATGCAGAAGCAACAGCAGTTCATATTCCTAAGTGCAATTCCAGAGTAAGTGTATCTGACTATAGAAGACAATGGCAAAGGCTTTCAATTAGACGAGCAGTCAATGGGGTTTGGACTCCAACAGATGCAACAAAGAGTTACCCTCTTAAAGGGTCAATTCCAAATAGAAAGTGAGCTAGGGACTGGCTGCTGTCTTACTGTGAGACTACCTTTATCAGAATTTCCCAGCAATACACCACAGCTTCTGGGTTCAAATAGGAAAAATCTCACTCTCCAAAAGAGCTTTGTCTGAACGAACAACTGTTGGAATCCTTCGTCAGTCTTGTCCTCCCAGAATTCCCCGACCCCACGGCTTAAAAGAGATTGGGAAACTCTTTCTGCCTAAGATTCGTTTTCAAACTCTCTGCTCTGGACCTACAACTTCTTGAAGTACCTGGCGGTCGGTAACAGCCCAATCGTTGGGATAGAATGAGTGGTACACTCCAAAGTCCATCACTTGCTGAATGGAATCAAAGACCGGAGTCCATGTCCGCAGCGAAAGACTGTTGATAGCATCAAGTTGACTTTTATCGTATGGTTCAATTCGCATTTCGGTATGAACTCCACTTATATGTGGTATCAGCAATTAAAACAAATCCAAATCAGTCACCGCACCAAGACTGCTAGAAGATACCAACTTGGCATACTTCGCCAACACACCCTTAGTATAACGAGGTGGACGAGGTTGCCAGTTTTGACGACGACGAGCTAATTCTTCATCTGATAGGTGCAGTTGCAATAAACGAGCGTGGGCATCAATGGTGATGGTATCACCTTCTTCTACTAATGCGATCGCACCACCCACAGCTGCTTCTGGTGCAACATGTCCCACAACCATACCATAAGTACCACCAGAGAATCTGCCATCAGTGATTAATCCCACGGAATCACCTAAACCAGCCCCGATAATTGCTGAGGTGGGAGCCAGCATTTCCCGCATTCCTGGGCCACCTTTGGGGCCTTCGTAACGAATCACAATCACATCACCAGCATTGATTTTTTTGGCGAGAATAGCGTCTAAGCAAGATTCTTCCGATTCAAAAACTCGTGCTGGTCCAGTAATTTTCGGGACTTTTACACCAGTAATTTTTGCTACTGCTCCTTCTGTGGCTAAATTCCCTTTAAGTACAGCTAAATGTCCTTGAGTATACATCGGATTACTCCAAGGACGAATGACATCTTGGTTAGTCGGCGGTTCTTCTGGCACTTCTGCTAAGACTTCTGCAATAGTTTGACCAGTGATGGTTAAGCAATCACCGTGCAGCAAATCATGCACAAGTAGCATTTTCATAACTTGGGGAATACCACCAGCTTGGTGTAAATCCGTAGCTACATATCTACCACTTGGTTTCAAATCGCATAACACCGGAACCCGGGCGCGGATAGTTTCAAAGTCGTCAAGACAAAGTTCAACACCAGCAGCACGGGCAATTGCCAAAAAATGCAACACGGCATTTGTTGAACCTCCCACTGCCATAATCACAGAAATCGCATTTTCAATTGATTTACGAGTAATAATCTGACGGGGTAAAATTTGCTTGCGAATTGCTTCTACTAGAACAAACGCGGATTTTTCTGTACTGTCGGCTTTTTCTTCATCTTCTGCTGCCATTGTCGAAGAATACGGCAAACTCATGCCCATCGCTTCAAAGGCCGAAGACATGGTGTTTGCTGTATACATACCACCGCAGGAACCAGCGCCAGGACAGGCGCGGCGTTCAACTTCCAATAGTTCATTTTCGTCTATTTTGCCAGCGCTGTATTCGCCTACCGCTTCAAAAGAACTGACGACGGTTAAATCACGTCCATTGTAGTGTCCAGGTTTAATCGTACCGCCATAAACAAAAATAGCAGGGATGTTCATCCGGGCGATCGCAATCATTGCTCCTGGCATGTTTTTATCACAACCACCAATTGCCAGCACTCCATCCATGCTTTGCCCATTGCAGGCAGTTTCAATCGAATCGGCTATTACTTCTCGCGATACCAAAGAGTATTTCATCCCCTCGGTTCCCATGGAAATACCATCGCTAATGGTAATTGTGCCGAATACTTGTGGCATTGCTCCGGCATTCTTGATGCCATTTTCTGCCCGTTGCGCCAGTTTGTTGATGCCCATATTGCAGGGGGTAATGGTACTGTAACCATTAGCAATGCCAACAATAGCTTTAGTAAAATCCTGATCTTGAAAACCTACAGCACGCAGCATTGCACGGTTAGGCGATCGCTGTACTCCTTGGGTAACAACCTTGCTTCTCCAGTTTTCTGACATTTTGATATTTCCTTAGGACTCCTGAATTATTAGATAGCAGAAATCGGAAAAGTATAAAAATTTTCCTTTCTCTTTATCCATATGTTATGGGAGTATCGTACGTGGATATTTTTCAGATGTCCAATATATATTTTTTGCTAATTAAAACTTTTAAAATATTAAAATTATGGAATTACGACACCTGCGCTATTTTATTGCTGTGGCGGAGGAACTACATTTCAGTCGTGCTGCTGAGCGATTACACATAGCGCAACCACCTTTAAGCCAGCAAATTCAACAACTTGAAACGGAGTTAGGGGTAGAGTTATTTCACCGCAAAACTAAGCGACAGGTACAGTTGACGGAAGCAGGAAAGGTATTTTTACAGGAGGCTTATCGACTTTTAGCACAACTTGAACAGGGAATTGAGTTAACGCGGCGCACGGGTAGGGGTGAAACAGGAGAATTGCGCGTAGGGTTTATTAGTTCTGTCACCTATGATGTGTTACCTGCCATCTTGCAAGCTTTTCGCCAACAGTTTCCAGCAGTGGAATTAGTATTGCAAGAGTTAACGACAACAGAACAAGAAAAGGCTTTACAAAATCATCGTATCCAACTTGGTTTTGTGCATTTACCTTTAGAAGATGACACCTTTGCGAGTGAGTGTATTCAGCAGGAAAATCTGGTTGTGGCTTTACCTGCAAATCATCCTTTAGCTAAACAAGAAAAAATTGCAGTGCGATCGCTTACGGAGGAATTATTTATTTTATTTCCGCGTCATTTAGGAATGGGACTTTACGACAAAATTATGGCTTTGTGTGAGCAAGGTAATTTCACACCAAAAGTTGCTCAAGAAGCTATTCAAATGCAAACTATTATCGGCTTAGTTTCGGCTGGGATGGGAATTGCTATTGTACCTGCTTCGTTGCAAAATCTCCAGCGTCAGGGAGTTGTGTATCGAGCGATCGCCCAAACAACACCGTTGGTAGAAACAGCTGTGGTGTGGAAAGCAGAAGAAATCACACCTGTACTGCGGCAATTTCTCACTGTTGTTAGAAAAATCACAAGCCGTAAACTAAAGTTCCACCTCAAAACTTAAACTCATTAAATAATGATTTTCATGCCCCCAGATTCCATCAGTGGAATCAATTCAAAATCTATAGACGCGCCTTCTTCGGCTGCAAAGAAGAGTCATCAAAAATCCAAAATTCGATCACTCACGCATGAATTGTGCCATCTGGCATAATCGCACCCTGTAACAAAGTTCCCATCAGATAAGCTCCATACAGATTAGCTTTTTCTAAATTGGCAGCGGTAAAGTCCGCATCCGTTAAGTCTGCCATTTTCAGATGCGCTCCATGCAGTGTAGCTCCTGTCAGCTTGGCTTCAAACAGATTTGCTCCGTTGAGGTTAGCTTCTTTCAGGTTGGCTCCTGTGAGGTTGGCTCTCACTAGAGATGCTTCTCTCAGGCTTACTCCTGTTAAGTTAGCTTCGCTCAAATCAACTTCACTCAGAGATGCTCCTTGTAAATTCGCTCCACTCAGATTTGCTCCATACAAGTAACCACCAATGAGGTTTACACCTTTGAAATTTCTTTCTCCTGACTGATAACGTCTGAGAAGTTCATCTATATGCATTGCGATCGCTTTAAAACTCCTTTACTTTATATAGTGTGGCTCGCATCACAAAATGTATCAGTTATTTGTGTTACTTAATATTTCTACTAGACAAAATATGATTGTTAGTTAACAACTTCTTGATGATTCGGTAATGGGTAATTACGCCTGATGTGAATTGAATATGGAGACGCAATATTCCTTGCGCCTGGTAAAAACGTTTTTTTAGAAATCGACCACCGATACACACTGATAAACACAGATAACACAGATGGATCTTTCATGGGTGGTTGGGTGGTCATTGGTTTGTTGAGTATTTCCCATGATCTATTAGCGCCTTTGTTAATTCACATTAGACGTTAATTGGGATACAGTATTTGCTTGCGATAGTCAAAGACTGCTCCTTAGTAACATCGCAGTGCGAACATAAAGTGATTATCCGAACTTAATATAATGAGCAAGATCAATTAATTGTATCTATTTTTACATTAAAAAATTACAATTTAAGTATATTAACTTAAAACAGAAGTTAGAATAGTTATATTTTTTGTCAGAAATTAATTGTAAATCTACGACAGCTTTACCCAATAAGTCTTTTGGTTTCTTAAACTGTGCTTATAGAAACACGTGGTTGTGTTTAGACAGGGCGTAAGCAAGGATAACATTTAGTAAAATTTTTTACTTCTTATTTCCGCATTTTATTACCCGAACCCTACACCTGCAATTAAACCAACTAAATCAAAATATCAAGTGTATTTGTATAAAATCACACTCAAAACCGATGGAGATGACAGCAGTGAAAAATACAGTAAAGAGACTTTTAATAGGCGTTTATATGGTTGCTGGTATGAGTGCGATCGCCACTGCTCCAGCACATGCGGTTGATTTTACTTTTAATAACTCCAACGAAATCAACACCTATACTGGTGGATCAGACGGCGTATTTATCGGTAAAGATACAACAGCAGCTACCAATGCACTGACAGATGGTGATGCATCTTCTAACGTTGAACTTTGGTATAGTAGCGAAACTCCAACTGCTAACGTTGGTTTTACTACTACAGAAGGAAACTATAGCGCAACCGTTAGCAGTGTTACAGCGGATGACTGGAAGGAGTTTGGTTCCCAATGGCTAAATGATCTATTAAATGCCTATCAGCCATTCCAATCTGTCTGGAATGCGTTTTCAAGCAATACCAAATCAATGATTACAAGTTCTCTTCCTTCATTAGGGATGGGAGATCCTAACATTGGTGGTTTCCAATTCGGTGAAAATGGCGGTGTCCAATTACAATTGGTCGGTCACTTGGATTTGAAGACCAAACTGTTAGACCAAATTAACACTCTTTTAAAATTACCATCAGTGCTGCTTCCACAAGCTCAGCGTACTGATCTCACAAATTTGAAAAACGCCTTAAATGCCTATCAAGGACAAATTGCAGCCAGTGAAATTGCTAAGGTTGTAACTGGCGGTAAAACTTATTACGCTTATAGCTTTAGTGGTGTTGCATCTGGAATTACAGCCTCTGACGATGGCAAATCCTACAATGCTATTTTTAATTGGAGTACACCTGATTACGTTGCTAAAGCGCCTCCGAAATCAGTACCTGAACCTTCTGTCATGCTTGGTTTACTAAGTATTGCTGGTGTTTTTGTGACACAAAGACAGCTAAAAAAAGCACAGGCATAGTTAAAGCTACTATTCTCACAACAAAGATTTATAACAGGAGCAACTAGCTCCTTTTTTTATTTATATCCTTCTCCAAGGCTGTTTTAGCTTATCACGCTCCTATTTTTTGCAGCCTCTGCTGCCATTTGTGAGTTTATAGTCTATGCTAGTGGAATCTGCTTAGTACCAGGGTGTAAAAAACTTATGAGCATTGTTAGTGGTTGGTAGTCTTAACTACTGAAAAGAAAGACGAAGTTGAATAGGAAAGGAAAAGCTTAACTCCAGCCTGTGATGGTTGTTAGCACTAGCATTTAGAACATCCATCATGATGAGTTTTAAAGAAATTATAAATTACCACATATTTCTCAATTTTTCTTAAACATTTTTGTTGTACATTTAAATTGATCTTTTAAGCGAATATCTATTAAGTATTAAAATCATGTAACTACAGTAATTCGTATAGTATTTGTATCTGTTTTATAATTAATTATTCTATTTTAGATGTGAAATTATTTATTGTGGCAAGATTTATTTACTTTTAACCTACAATTATTAGGTGAAAATGACAGCCCAATTACTTAATATTAAACAGCAGTTATCATCACATAAAGATAAAAAAATATTACTAATAGAAGACAATGACATCAATAGAATGCTACTTAGTGATTATCTCAGCTACTGTGGGTATGAAGTCCAAAGTTTACCTGAAGGATCACAGTTTCTCTCTACTATAGAAAAATTCAAACCTAATTTAATTTTACTAGACCTCAAACTACCAGATATTGATGGTTATTCTCTGTTAGCAAAAATTCAGCAGCGCTCAGATTTACAATACATACCTATATTTGTGGTTTCAGCCTTTGCTTTTAGAAAAGATCAGGAAAAAGCCATAAAATTAGGCGCTCGTCGTTACTTCGTCAAACCTGTAAACTTAACTGAATTGATTCTGGCAATTGAAGAAGAGTTAGCTTGCCAGTGTAGGTAAAATTTATGTTAAAAATGGCTCTCTACTCATTTCTTTGTCTTGCCATAAATTCTTCAAAATTTTGGCTAAGATTTTGTACAGAGTTACCAATTTGTGATATTTTTAATTGCACTTGCGTTAGCATAAGCATTGCTGATTGTAATTCGTTAAGCGTTTCAGCAATAGCACCACGATATTGATTATCAAACTCGTCTATATTCATTTTTTCTCCTAAATACAACAAATCAAGAATTAAGGTTAAAAATTCACTACCTCTATGGAGTTATTTCGTTATCGTCTATTGATATGGCTGGAGTAACAAGGAAATAAAGCTTCTCATTACGAGCTTTTTACCTTGTTCAAACAGCATAACTATTTCATTTCGCTGCACTGATTTTCACCTAGAAGTGCATACTTTAGATAATATAAATTCTAGTTTAATTGGAGATTTTAAAAATCCGTTAATTTGCTTAATATTTTGTGAAATAACAGTATATAAAATATTTCATCTGAAAAGTTTTAGATAATTATAACTTTATAAAAAGTCTAAAAAAATCAAGTTTTCTATAAAAATCATGAATCACATCTACCAATAGACTCATATTGCTACAGTACTCAACCGCGAGATACCCGAGTTTTTTTAAAACTCGAGGATCTGGCTTCTCCCAACCCCTCAAAACTGATGTAGTCGAGTAATAGAGTAGAAGTTGAAAACCCTTCTAAAAAGATTTAGTCTAGTAGATAACATCGAAAACTCTAATTTATGGTTGAAAGAAAACAGCAGTATATAAAAATCAAAATCTGCAAATTATCAAATTAATATAAAAATTTTAAGCAATCAAGAAACTTTTTTATAATTACAAGTCTTATATAAAGATTCAAGTGTTTGAGAGAGTGAGAACTAGCGGTAACGCATCCTCTAGACTCACATAGCTAATTTCGTGCATAAATCTCTTCTTCTATACTCTGTGTTCTCTGTGCCTCCGTGGTTTATTGATGCACTATTTTAACGCGTCACACTAATACTTAAGCTTTACTTTATAAAGTACTGTGAAAAATCAGTTTTGACTTTTACTGTATCTGTCACTACTTGCTACTTAACAACTCACTGAAATCCTATAAGCAGTAAAGCATAACATCCACAGCTAAAAATAGTAATTTTACTTAAAATAAATATAGGTAAATTGTAAAGTTACCAATCTCTGGTTGTGACAACATCTGCTCAAACACTACCACTCATCAAAGATCCGCAACGCCTAGAAAATCGTCTAGCCGAAATTCCGCCAGAACCTGGAGTTTATTTGATGCGAGACGGAAGCGATCGCATCATATATATAGGGAAATCACGAAAGCTGCGATCGCGTGTTCGTTCCTATTTTCGCGAATCACAAAAACTTACCGAACGTATTGCCACAATGGTAAGGCAGGTGACAGAAATTGAATTTATCGTCACCGATACTGAAGCTGAAGCCTTGGCACTAGAAGCTAACCTGATCAAGCAACACCTGCCATACTTCAACGTACTACTGAAAGACGATAAAAAGTATCCCTACGTTTGCATCACTTGGTCAGAAGACTACCCACGTATTTATATCACCCGCAAGCGCCAACTCAGTAACCAAAAAGATAAATATTATGGCCCCTATACAGATTCTCACTTACTGCGGGAGATTTTGCGCCTCTGCAAACGGATATTTCCCTTGCGTCAACGTCCCCAACCACTATTTAAAGATCGTCCTTGCTTAAATTTTGACTTAGGACGCTGTCCGGGTGTGTGTCAGTCGCTGATTTCCCCAGAAGAATACCGCAAAATTGTGCAAAAAGTGGCGATGGTGTTCCAAGGAAGAAGCAGTGAACTCATCGACATCCTCACAGAACAAATGCACAAGCAAGCAGAATTGTTGAACTTTGAAGCTGCGGCGCGATTTCGTGATCAAATTAACGGGTTAAAGTCTCTGAGTGCGGAGCAAAAAGTATCCTTACCAGATGATACTGTTTCCCGTGATGCGATCGCTCTCGCAGCTGACACCCAGCACGCCTGCATTCAATTATTCCAAATTCGTGCCGGAAAATTAGTTGGACGTTTGGCTTTCGTCGCAGAAGTACCCACCCTTTCCTCTCCCTCAAACGAAGGGGAATTGATGGGAGCAATTTTACAACGGGTTTTGGAAGAACACTACCAAACAGCCGAAGCGGTGGAAATTCCTACAGAGATTTTAGTGCAATACGAGTTGCCAGAACCGGATATTTTGGCAGATGTGCTGACACAGCGTAAAGGTAGAAAAGTGACAATTGTAGCTCCCCAACGCCAAACTAAGGCAGAATTAATTGAGATGGTAGAGCGAAATGCTCAGTATGAATTGCAAAGAATGCAAAAATTGAGCGATCGCAACCAACAGGCGATGGAAGATTTAGCTGCTATCCTCGACTTACCCGAATTACCCCACCGCATCGAAGGTTACGATATTTCCCATATCCAAGGAGCAAATGCGGTAGCTTCTCAAGTGGTATTTATTGATGGTTTACCTGCAAAACAGCACTACCGTCATTACAAAATTAAAAATCCCACAGTTACTGTTGGACACTCGGATGATTTTGCGAGTTTAGCCGAAGTTATAGGACGTCGCTTTCGCAAGTATGCTGAAGATCCCCAACTACAACGCATTGGGAATCCAGATTGGCCTGATTTAATCATGATTGATGGGGGCAAAGGTCAGTTATCATCGGTTGTAGCAGTCTTGCAAGAAATGAATTTATTGGAAGACTTGCGTGTAATTAGTTTGGCCAAAAAGCGAGAAGAAATCTTTTTACCGGGAGAGTCTGAACCACTTACTACTGATGCTGAACAAGCAGGAGTCCAACTTTTGCGACGGTTGCGAGACGAGGCGCATCGATTTGCTGTCAGTTTTCATCGTCAACAGCGCAGTGATAAATTGAAGCGATCACGTTTAGATGAAATTCCTGGTTTAGGACACCATCGCCAGAAACAACTTTTGGGACATTTTCGTTCTGTTGATTATATTCGGCAAGCTACACCGACACAACTAGCTGAGGTTCCCGGAATCGGTCCACGCTTAGCACAAGAAATCTATGATTATTTTCATCCCTCTTGAGGTGTAGATTCTTAAAAAACCTTCGCCTACTTTGCGTCTAATGCGGTTTATGACTTCATCCCTGTCGCCAAATGTATCAGATGTGCGGTGCGAGCGTCAGCACATATCTCAAATCGGACATTGCTGTATTTGGTCATCAATTATGTTTGCATAGATTTTTCTGGTTTGATGCCAAATCTTTGACCAGACTTAGCATTGCTACCTCTGGTCTTTTTCGGAGATGATATCTGCGGCTAATCCTAATTCCTTTTTGGCATTGCTGAATCAAGATATGAATTTACAATTCACGGATATGTAGAGACGTAGCATTGCTACGTCTCTACAAAAATGTATACAAACATAATTCATGACCAGATTCAGCAACGCCTCCTTTTTGGTACTAGGTAGGCATCAAGTCTCAGAAGTTGAAGACTGAATTTTGATCCTGGGCAAGTATTGTCTTGCTTTGTATTTGCTAAAGATTCTTCATGCTCTTTTTCTCATATTTTCGGCAATACCAGCAAATCCAATAAGCAAGGACTGTTGAGAAAATAAGAAATGACGGGTAATGGACAATTGGGGAACCCATTGTCCATTACCCATTACTCATTACCCATTACCCATTACTAATCATTAGATTAGCAAACTTGGCAATGATGTTCATCTATATAATCGAAATATTTCCTTAAATTTTATCATGGAAGTTTCATCACAACTCCCTTCGCAACAAAAAATAGGCGATAGCTAAAAATTAACACTTTGTTACTAGAATTAATAAAATCATGTCTGAACTAATTGCTCACCATACAAAGCTTAGGCATTGGACATGGTTAAAAAATAACCAATTACTAATTACCGACTCCAACGGATAATATTAAGTGTTCAAGCTATGATATTAGTGTCAAATAGATAATTCACAGTTAAGCGCGGACTGACTTAATTATTCAAATTTTTATTTCTCTTCCCTCTATCCAAGTTTTCACTGACATATAAGAAATGTCACTACCATAAAGCTATAGTTTTCAATCTATAACACACAGGGATCAGTGGATCTATAAGAAGCTAGAAAATAAAAATAACTTTTATATCCAAAGTAGGATGGTTGTAGAGTATAAATATTAAGATAATAAAA
Source organism: Fischerella major NIES-592 (assembly GCF_001904645.1). NCBI lineage: Bacteria > Bacillati > Cyanobacteriota > Cyanophyceae > Nostocales > Hapalosiphonaceae > Fischerella > Fischerella major. Next base: position 16,370 of record NZ_MRCA01000002.1, read on the forward strand.
AAAATATCAAATATTAAACTTTTATAGATTAGCTTGATATTGAGTGCAAAAAGAAAAATTTGATTTTTGTCAAAAATGTAAAACTAAAAAAAATTAGTGAATTTGATATAGACACAGCTTTTACAAACAACAAAGTTATGAGTATAGCCAGGGGTTTTCAAATGCAGACAATACAAAAAATTCACTGTCCAAACTGTGGCAGTGAAGGTGAAAGACATTATATTTCGGATAGCCAATTAACGCGGACGCAATGCCAAAACTGCGACTACTTAATGGTATGTTGCACCCTTACAGGGAAAGTAATTGAAGCTTATGCCCCTGGAATTTATGCACGTCGGTAATTAAGTAAGTGGTTGTTGTTTGTTGTTTGTTGTTTGGAACAGGCAACCATCAACCATCAACCATCAACTATCAACCACCAACCAAAACTACTCCTTATTTGCCCGTAATTGTCCGCAAGCAGCATCTGCTTCTAAACCACGAGAGTAGCGTACACTAACGGCGATATGATGTTGTTTGAGGACTTTGACGAAGGCTTGAATACGATCACGATTAGGGCGTTGGTAGTCAACTTCAGAAATCGAGTTGTAGGGGATTAAATTGACGTGACTTTGGAATCCCCGCAGTCTTTTTGCTAACTCAGCAGCGTGTTCTGGCAAATCGTTAACACCAGCAAGCAGAATATACTCAAAAGATACTCGCCGCCCTGTGATCTCGACATACTCTCGACATTCGGTGAGTAAATCGTCTATTTTATAGGGACGGGCGCTAGGAATGAGTTTTTCCCGCAGTGTTTGATTAGGTGCGTGTAGACTCACCGCCAGAGTAACTTGCAGTTGATTTTGGGCAAACTGACGGATGCGATCGCGAATTCCCACAGTCGAAACAGTGATGTTACGCTGTCCAATTCCCACATCTTGATTTAGAGATTGGATCGCAGCCAGGACATTATCTGTATTTAGCAAGGGTTCACCCATACCCATAAATACAATATTGCTAACCCGTTGCTGAAAATCTTCTTGAACAGTCAGCACTTGATCAACAATTTCATGACGTGACAAATTGCGCTTGTAACCACCTTTACCAGTAGCACAGAAATCACACGCCATCGGGCAACCCACTTGCGTAGAAACACAAACTGTTAGACGCTTTTCTGTAGGAATACCGACAGTCTCAATAATAAATCCATCGGCAAGTTTTAAAAGATACTTAACAGTGCCATCAGGGGCAACCGAGCGGTAATGTATAGTAGAACGCCCTATGGGAATTTCTGCAACTTCTGCACGCCATTGTTTAGGGAAGACAGAAATATCAGCAAGCGATCGTACTCCCTTGTTATAAATCCAATCATGCAGCTGCTTACCTCGATAACCTGGTTGTCCCTGTTGCTGCACCCAAGCAGTTAATTCCGTTACAGAAGCACCCAGCAACGGAGGAATAGTTATTTTTGGAGTGGGTGACTCAACCTGAGACAAAACAGACGTAGCAGACATAATTAATCAAAACTTGCACTGGCATATATATGCTATCTCAAGCTAAAAGTAAAAAATTAAAAATTAACGACTGACGTCAAGTAACGAACTTGCAAAGAGGACTTACGCAAAAACCCTCTGAAAGCCTCTTTCCTTTGCGTTCTTTGCGTCCTTTGCGGTTCATTTTACCGTGACCACTGCGTAAGTCCTAAAAGAATATTGTTGGTTGTTGGTTGTTGATTTTTTCTATAAACTACTAACTACTAACCACCATACTGCCAACCTGTCGTTTCCAGTCGTAGCTGTTTACCTTCACGGTGAACACCAGCAGCTATCACTTCACCCACAAATACAGTGTGATCACCTTTCATCACTGCATCGACAACTTGACACTCAACATATCCCAAAGAATCAGAAATAATTGGACAACCCGTTTCGCCCAGATAAAATTCTACATCTTCAAATTTATTGCCAACGCGACGCATCTGCTTGAAGAACTTTTGTGCCATGTCTTTTTGTCCTTCTTCCAAGAAGCTAATGGCAAATACCCCACTGTTTTTAATCATGTGATGAGAAATCGAATTTTGATTTACACAATTTACAATCAAGGGGGGTTTAAATGAAGCCTGCATTAACCAGCTAGCTGTGAAACCGTTAATTTCTTCTCCATCTTTAACACCACAGATGTAGAGTCCGTGGGGTATTTTCAACAGCATCGTTTTTTTTGCCTGTTCATCAAGCATGAGTTAATCTACCTAATATTTTTTACATTGCTAAGTGTAACGAACAGGAGCAACTGTAGTACAGTCATCCTTTGGGACGAAATAGATGAGTATGTTCAGGATGATATAGGCGCGATCGCCCGATACTTTCTTTGAGTGCAGGGCTGATTACATAAAGTGTGGTACGAGTCAAGTTTTCTTGATGAGTACAATTAGCCATTTTGTCAAGGCTAACTATCAAAATCTTCTCATCAGCCCAGCCCAGACGATAACAAATAGCCACAGGTGTGTCAGGTGAGTAATGTTCTAGTAATTTGGTTTGGGCTGCTTCGATATGACGCGCACTGAGATAAAGACACAAACTAGCTTGATGGGAGGCGAGGGAAGCTAATTCTTCCGTTGCAGGAACTTCTGTGCGTCCGCTGATGCGCGTCAGGATGATTGTTTGTACTAAACCAGGAACAGTGAGTTCGACTTTGAGTTTAGCAGCAGCGGCTTGAAAAGCGCTAATACCTGGTACAACTTCAAAAGGGATTTCCGCCTCTGCCAAAAGCTGCATTTGTTCGTGAATCGCACTATAGAGGCTGGGATCACCAGAATGAAGACGGGCAACAGACTGTTGCGATCGCACCCGTTGTATCATTAGTGGCAGAATCTCTTCTAAAGTCTTGTTCGCAGTTGGAATAATTTCTGCATCTTGGCGACAGAACTGTAAAATTTGTTGAGGCACTAAAGAATCAGCAAATAAAATTACATCAGCAGCCATCAAGATTTTTTGCGCCTTAATAGTCAGTAGTTCGGGATCTCCAGGTCCTGCTCCTACTATATACACACATGAATTTAGTGAATTTAAGTAAATTTTGTTATCTAAGCCACTAGAATTATTACGCATAAAGAAATTAGATAATTAATTAAAAAAATTTTTTTTGAGATTTTCTCAGTATCTTTCCGGATCAACTCTCCCCATCTAGTAGAGATGAATGGTAGATGCACCCTGGTTAAGCCCTAGAGAAAACTCTGGGGCATTTTTTATTTTTTAGTCATTAGTCATTGATCAATAGTCAATAGTTATTCACTCCTCCTACTCCTCACACTCCCCCCACTCCTCACACTCTCCTCCCCACCTCCCCACCTCTTCAATCTTGGGGAGGCGAAACAACATCTGGTAATGGACGTTTAGCGATGTATAGCCACGCTAAGCCACTCAATCCCAAAATAATGCCAATTAAACTTACCACTTGTGCGATTCGTAATGGTCCAAGCATCAAGCTATCAGTCCGCAAACCTTCAATCCACAGGCGTCCCAGACTGTAGGTTGCCAAGTAAACCATAAATAATGTGCCTGTTTTTAAACGTGGTTTACCCCGCAGTCCTCTGAAAAACAATGTCATCAACAAGGCAAATACCATTAAATTCCACACTGATTCATACAGAAAAGTGGGATGAAAATATTCAAAACTAGCTAATTCTGGTGGACGACGCTCTGGCGGAATATAAAGCTTCCAAGGTAAATTCGTAGGAGCGCCAAAAGCTTCCGAATTGAAAAAATTGCCCCAGCGTCCGATCGCTTGCCCTAAAATCAATGAAGGAGCCACTAAGTCTGTCAGCAGCCAAAAAGAAACCCGCTTGACTTTAGCAAAGATTAAAGCTGCTAGAAGACCTCCCAGAATCGCCCCGTGAATAGCAATACCACCTTGCCAAATTGCGATAATCCGCTCGGGATGCTGGGCATATTCTGGCCACTCAAACAAAACATAATATAGTCTTGCTGCTGGAATTGCCCCAATTACTAGCCAAATTGACAAATCACTCAGTAAGTCTGGATTCACATTACGACGTTTTGCTAGGTATTGCGAAAGAGTCACGCCAATTAAGACTGCTGACGCAATTAACAAACCATACCAACGGATAGTAATCGGCCCTATTTTCACAAAAATCGGTCCAGGAGATGTAAACAGAAACGCCAAGGGCAAGGCGGAAAAATCCAATGCCATGCAGAAGTACCTAAAAAGAATATTTAAAAGTCTTGAGTTTTGAATTGTCAGTGGTGAGTAGATAGTTATTTGTTGGTAGTTCTCTGTTGGTAGTTGGTAGGCATGAACAACAATCAACAAACAACGAACAACTACTAGCTACTAAAGCCACAGCTTAGATTCTAAGTTTTATTAGCTCAATCAGAAAGAAAAAAGTTTGGGTAAAGATTAAAGGGTGAAGGAAAAAGGATTTTTAAATTCCTTGAACCCTTATCCCTCCACCCTGAACAGGCGACTAGAAGTCGCAGCAGTTCAGCTTAGTACTCTGTTGCGATTAGTTCAGACACTCTATCAGCTTGTCCGGGTATCCAAGTTTCACCTAGCAACTTGTAGTTCATGCGTGGGAAATAGTGGTAGCGTTGACCCAGTTCACCGCTTAGTAATGTCATACGTTCGATGGTTCGTGCGTTCTTGAGTTTACCAGCATCGTAGACGATTGTGAGAATTTCTAAAACAAAAAATTACCTCTGTTAATAATTAACTGTGATTAGATATAATCACTTAAACAACTGTGAGGCATCGTTAAATTGTGATTGCCATTTATCCAGGAAGTTTCGACCCCATTACCTTGGGACACCTAGATATCATTCAACGTGGTAGTCGTCTATTTACGAAGGTAATTGTTGCTGTACTACGAAATCCTAATAAAACGCCACTATTCAGCGTCCAAAAAAGGCTAGAACAGATTCGTCACTCTGTTGAGCATTTACCAAATGTAGAAGCTGATGCTTTTGATGGTTTGACTGTTAATTATGCCCAGATGCGGGGAGCTGCTGTTTTACTACGGGGGCTAAGAGCAATTTCAGACTTTGAAATTGAGTTACAAATGGCTCATATCAATAAAACTCTTTCTATGGATATAGAAACTGTTTTTCTGGCAACATCTAATGAGTATAGTTTTTTAAGTAGTAGTGTGGTAAAAGAGATTGCAAGATTTGGTGGCTCCGTTGATCATCTTGTTCCCTCGCACATTGCCCTGGATATTTACCAATGCTACGCCCAAAACCATCCCGTATCGAATCAAGTCAAAACGGAAGCAATTTAGTCCCACAAGAATTGACCGAACAGAGTTCCCATCAAGAATCTACAGCAACGGCAAGCATAGATATTCAAATGGAACTCAATCGTTTGGAAGAAATGATCCTCACTAGCTTTCGCATTCCACTGACGCGGCGCACGTTAGTAGATGAAGAAAAGCTGCTTGATCAGCTTGATTTTATCCGAATGTGTTTGCCGACTGCTTTTGCCGAAGTAGCAGATATGTTGCAACAAAAAGAAGAAATTTTGTTACAGGCAGAAGAGTATGGACAGCAAATAGTAGAAGCCGCACAAGCTAAAAGAGCGCAAATATTGGATGATAACGACATCCTCAGACAGGCAGAACGAGAAGCCGCAGAACTACGGCGACAAGTGCAACAGCAATGTGAAGCAATGTTACAAGATACTCTCGAAGAAATTGACCGTAAACGTCGCCAGTGCCAGCAAGAATTAGAAGAAATGCGACAAGCAGCGATTGCAGAAGCAGAAGCAATCGAACAAGGTGCAGATGAATATGCTGATAGCGTTCTCGAAAGTATCGAAGAACAACTTCACGACATGTTGCAAATAGTTCACAACGGCAGACAGCAGTTGCAACCAAACTTGCCACCACCACGAAATTCTCAATTTCCGAAAAATGGGTAATGAAGGAGGCAAAAGGCAGAAGCCAGAGGGCACCCTTCATCCTTAAAATATTCGATGTTGTAGACTAGGCATTTGACGGCGGACTTGTTCTAGCCGTGATGGGTTAATTTCTGCGATCGCAATTCCTGGTTTTTCTCCAGCATCAGCTAAGATCACTCCCCAGGGATCGATAATCATTGCATGGCCGTGGGTTTGACGGCGGTTATAATTGAGTCCTGTTTGGGCTGGGGCGATGATATAACTGGTATTTTCAATTGCACGGGCTTGCAGCAGCACCTGCCAATGATCTTTGCCTGTGAAAGCAGTAAAAGCCGCAGGCACAAAAATCACATCCACTCCCTTGGATGACATATGGCGATAAAGTTCAGGAAAACGAACATCGTAACAAACAGAAAGTCCGATATTACCTAGTAATTCATCAGCATAAATTGAAGGTAATTCTGTACCAGCCATCACTGTGCTGGATTCTCTGTAAGTATTACCATCAGGAACATTAACATCAAATAAGTGTACCTTGCGGTAACGCGACAATTCCTGTCCGTTAGGATCAACAAGTAAAGCAGTGTTATAAACTTTACCTGTGCCTTCTACAGGAATGGGAAAGCCACCACCCAAAATGGTAATTTGATAACGTTGGGCCATCGTTTTCAAAAATGCTTCTGTTTTATATGCGATCGCCTCAGCTTGAGCAAGTTTGTCCTTATCTTCTCCCATATAAGGAAAATTTTCTGGCAAACCCACCAATTCAGCGCCCTGACGCACAGCTAAATCAATTAATTCCTCTGCCTGTGCCAAATTTTTTTCTAGTTCAGGCACACTTGTCATTTGAATAGCAGCAGCTAAATAACATTTCATAGATTTAACAACAATTTAATAGTTAATAGTTAATAGTCAAACGTCAAGAGTCAACAGTCAAGAGTTTGTTAGTTGTTAATTGTTTACCACTTCTCACACCCCTCATACTTCTCACACCTCCCCACTGCCCCTAATCCCCACCTCCTCTTCCCCTAGATGCTTGGAAAAAAACTTAAATTGAGGTTAGGTTGTTATAAAATTTTGATAATTTCTGTCTACTGTGGATGCCTCTGTTCTAATTAAAACTTTTGTGGCTGTTTTTGTGCTTGCTGATGCGATCGGCAATGTACCAGTAGTTTTGGTTCTTACTAAAGGTATGGAACCAGAACAAAGAAATAAGGTAATAGATAAAGCTATTTTGGTGGCAATAGCAGTACTCTTAATCTTTGCTTTTGGTGGTCAATTGATTTTGAGTTACTTAGATATCAGCATGGGGTCGTTAAGAGTAGCTGGGGGACTACTACTATTGTTAATTTCTTTACAAATGCTCCAAGGCGACTTAGATACTCCAGTGATCGACAAAGAGCGTGATGTAGCAATTACTCCTTTGGCTTTACCCCTACTAGCAGGGCCTGGTACACTTACTACCGTAATGTTACTGATGTCAGAGTCTCCCAATCCGCATATTAGCGTGATTGTTGGAATTATCGCAGCAATGCTCGTCAGTTGGTTAATTTTGCGACAGGCAAATTTTATCGATCAATGGTTTGGTGCTGAAGGAGAAATAATTGTCACTCAACTTTTAGGCTTTTTACTGGCAGCCTTAGCAGTAGAAATTGGTAGTACAGGGATAAGGGAGTTATTTTTGAGTTAAGTATTGAGTAGCGATCGCCCTGTTGCTAACTGGAAGCACTAGTATAAAACCGTAATGCAAATTGCCAAAACTTATTGGCAACAAAAAATAGCAGCAAAGCTAGCACTCCCGCACCAAGCATCCAAGAAATTTCGCTGCGCCCTAGCATCGCTTCTGCTGGTACTGTAGTTAAAAATGCCACAGGTACTACAAAAGTGAAGAAAAAGCGATAAGCAGCCGGATAAGCTACCATTGGATACCTACCAGCTTCCAACAAACCGCGCAGTACCTCAGTAACATTATAAATTTTGACAAACCAGATACTGGTAGCTCCCAGCATAAACCAGAGGCTGTAAAGTATGATTAAGCCAAAACCCAACGGCACAGTACTTAAGAGGTAGTCATCTATTCCCAAATTCAACTTTCTACCTGCATAGACAAGCAATATAGAACCAAAAACCAAATCTGGGAGTCCCCAAGGTGAAAGAGTGTGGGTAGAAAGCCAAAATTGACTGGGGATTGGTTTTAATAAAACAAAGTCGAGGGTTCCTTCTTGGACATGACGGACAATGCGATTGAGGTTAGGGGCCAGAAAAGTTGCCGAAAAGCCTTGCAACAGAGTAAAAATTCCCAGCACAAGCAAAGCTGCTTCCCACGACCAACCAGCAAAGGTGTAGCCTTGTCCGTAAAATAAGAATAACCCAAATAAGCTGCCTGCTAAATTGCTCAGGCTGCTGAGGGCAGCTAAAAGGAAGTTAACACGATACTCCATCTCCGCCGCGATCGCTGTACTCCAAAATATTCCTAGTAATTTTAGGTATTTTGACATTACTTATACCTGTATTTATTACCTATCAATTGGTTTAATTGTTATTGTTTTGCTAGTAGTCTAGCAGCCTAAATTGCTGGGTGAATTAACTTCTCAACTCCTCTTTTTCTCTTGATCTTGGCGCACTTGGCATCTTGGTGAGTCCACTTGCCGTCTTGGCGGTCTCCGTCACGATGGCAAGGTGGCAAACCCGGAGGGCGGTTTATTTCTCTACTCCATAAAGTTTCCTTACTAGACCACTAGTTCCATAATTTGCTCAAAGAAAATAGAGCTAAGACATTAAAATTTTGATTTTATAGATTTGACATTGAGTAAAGGGGCAATGGTAACGGGTGGGATTTTGGAATATGATCCGAGCGATCGCACTTACTTGTTACCCCCAGAACATGCTTTATTCTTAACACGATCTGCTGACATTAATATGGCGGCAACGATGCAATTATTCCACCAGATGTACCAGACGTGCCATGGCACATCTGGTACAAACTAATTTTTGGGCAAAAGATGAGGTCAAACCCACCATTTGCAGCTGCAAGATCAAGGGAGAGTGCGCTGTCTTTGGGGTTTTTTTAAACTCGATAACAGTTAAAAGGCACTCCATTCAGTACCAATTTGTGGCAGAAAGACACCATTAGCAGTTGTGCCATTCATAAACCAAACTGCAACTTCACCGGTTTCACCATTGCGCCAGAAAACATCTGTCTTGCCATCACCATCATAGTCGCCGATGTTCGGTTGCCAAGATGCACCAGTCCCAGGTAAGAAAGCCGCAGTCCCGATTGATGTGCCATCCATTAACCAAGCAGTGTTTTCACCTGTCGTTTGATTGTGCCAGAAGACATCTGTCTTGCCATCACCATTGAAGTCACCAATATAGGATTTCCAAGCAGAGTCCTGTTTCGATAAATTACCCTCACTGATGAAGATACCGCTCATCAGCCAAACTTTATTTTCGCCTGTTTCGTAGTTACGCCAGAGGATATCACTGTTGCCATCGTTGTTGAAATCACCAACGTTAGCCTCCCAGTTACCTTCCAGTTTGCTCAGAGCATATTCTGATGTATTGATGCCATCCATGAACCAGACTTTATTTTCACCAGTGATGTTGTTGCGCCAAAAGATATCGTTTTTGCCGTCAGCATTAAAATCAACCACACTAGAAGTCCAAGTTGTGTCAGTGGTGGGTAAAAAAGCGGCAGTTGTGACATTTGTACCATCCATCAACCAGGTAGCATTTTCTCCAGTTTGAGTATTACGCCATAAAACGTCACTCTTACCATCACCGTTGAAATCCGCAATGCTATAAGTCCAGACTGGGTTGATTGTTTGTACACTAGCTTGAGCAGCAATGTTTGTGCCATCCATCAGCCAAATCACATTTTCACCGCTGTTTTGATTGCGCCAAAAGATATCTGTTTTGCCATCGCGGTTAAAATCGGCATAACTAAAGTCCCAAGAAGCATCTACTGTAGTTACAGTAGTTACAGTAGATGCTCTAGGGTTGCTGCCATCCATCAGCCAAATAGCAGTTTCACCAGTTTGAGAGTTACGCCAGAATTTGTCAGCTTTGCCATCTCCATTGAAATCTGCAACAATGGCTGCATTGCTAAATCTAGGATTAGGATTAGGATTTTTTGCTGCTATTGAAGACTGGTTTTCATCATTTGAGCTTGAAGAATGTCCCAGCTTAAAACTAAGATTGGGAACGGTATTGTCATCAAAAAGATTTGTAGAAGTATATTTTGATGCACTAGTTTCTATAGACAAATTCAAGGAAGAATTAGAGTTAGGCATAATGTTGGTTTCTAGTTAGCACAAGGAGAAAGAGCCTAATTCTGAATTGAGAATTAGGAATTGATAATTGAGAATGCACAAGTGTTCATAAAATTTTTACCTGTTTTTAATGTTTTTTTTGTCAAAAACAAACATCTAATACTTTGGCTAATGTTGTTTGTGATTAACATTTTTATGAGTAATAAAAATATTGGATTTTATATAAAAACAGTAATTTTTGATGAATGTCTACCTATAAACATTCACCAAAAAAAGACGAATCATAAATATAGACAATTTAACGTTTCCGCGTGTTCAACTGATTGTCATAATAACGGGTGGTAGATGCCTTTGTAATTGCACAAAATTGCGATCGCTCTAGTAGTTCCTAGTCAGAACTAAAGTCCTGAAATTTTCAACTACTAAAGTGTTTACTCAAAACTTTTAGATAGTAAGTGAAGATACTTTTACGAACAATCTCCACAATAATGACCCGCTATGTATGAAAATCTTTAGGCAGTGTGGATTTTATTTCGGCGCTTACTGTCAACGAGCAGATATCAGTTACCAGTTAACTGAATTAAAAGGTATACCATTCTTTGCCAAGGGTAGGTAGAGCTGTAGGAGTAGAGTCAGTACCAGTTACAACCACAACGGCGTTTTCACCTGTTTCGTAATTCCGCCAGAAGATGTCGGTTCGACCATCACCGTTGGTATCACTGATACTGGGAACCCAAGCTCCACTGGGTGCATCGGCAGCAACTGTGGTGAGAACATTACTACCATCCATGATCCATATCTGGTTCTTGCCAGTTTCCTGGTTGTACCACAAGATATCGGTCTTACCATTACCGTCAAAGTCACCAATTAATGGTTTCCAGCTAGAACCTGCGAGCGTAGGTAGAGCAGTATCACTAGCAACGGTTGTACCGTTCATTAACCAAACTTTGTTCTCACCTGTGGCTGTATTGCGCCAGAGAATGTCGGTTTGGTAATTGAGATCAAAATCACCCAAGGTAGCTTCCCATTCAGTACCTAGTGTTGGCAAGGATGCACCAGTGGCGTTTGTACCATCCATTGTCCAGACAGCGTTTTCACCTGTGGCTTTGTTGCGCCAGAAGATATCTGTCTTACCGTCGCTGTTGAGATCAACAATGTTGGCTGTCCAATTAGTATCAACAGTCTGGAGAAAAGACGGAGTGGTAACTTGTGTACTATCCATTAACCAAGCGGCGTTCTCACCGGTTGTTGTGTTCCGCCAGAGGATATCGGTTTTGCGATCGCCATTGAAATCTGCAATCACTGGTGTCCAATCTGGACTTAGTGTTGCCAAGGACGCTTCAGAGACAACAGCTGTACCATCCATCAGCCAAATCTGGTTTTCACCTGTGGCTTTGTTGAACCAGAGTAAGTCTGTCTTGTCATCACCATTGAAATCGCCGATTTTAACATCCCACTCTGTACCCATTGTCTTGACAAAATCCGCAGAGGCGACATTTGTCCCATCCATTAACCAAATGGCATTTTCGCCAGTTTGAGAGTTACGCCAGAACTTGTCGTTTTTACCATCACCGTTGAAATCCGATATGATTGCCGCACTCGTGAATACAGGATTAGGATTCTGTAGATTCGGAAGATCAAGCTGAGAGTTTGCATCTGAAGAACTCCTATAGCTTGAGTAAGTCTCTATTTCTAATTGACTTTTGCTTGTGTATTTGTCTGTTGAGATTGGAGCGCTACTAGAAGTAGAAATCTGATCGGACATGGCGTGTGTTTGAGACAAGTGGTCATAAACCTTTTAACTCTTTTTGTCTCTTTGATTCAAGTGTTAGTTAATAACATATTTGGCTTTTTAATATTTTCTTAATAAATGTCACATTTTGCCTAAAATAAAAGCTTTTGCTAGCTTTTTTTTGAAAAAAATAAGTTCAAATTAATAACTTTTTTTCAGATATTATTGCTAATTATAAACAAATTGCTAACTAAACAAACATCTACAATTTATCAACTGTTTTTTTATGGAGTCTAATAGTTAAAGAATAAACATGTACTAAAATGTGCTGAGTATTTGTAATTTTAATACACGTAATGATATATTTAATTAGAAGAAGAATGATAATTTTTCCATTTTGTTGCTGGTAATTCTACTAGGTAGTATGTAACAGTAGCTAGTATAACTGACAAAAACAGTGTTGCTACTAGTCTGTGATGAAAAGCTTCAAGAGGAATATTTGATGTAAATATTGAATAAATTTTCCCTAAAATTGGCATATGCCAAATGTAGACACCATAAGATAAATTTCCAAATAGTTCTAATATCCGGAGAGGATTTTTCAGAACAGAAGCAAATGATAGTTTTTCATTTTTACTAGAAATATAATAATTATCTGATTCAAAAGCAAAAATAAAAAAAGATGTAATTACTGCGGTTAATGGCTGAAAAATAAAGATAGTTGTGATTGTTCTCCAGCCACCAGGACGATTAGTTAATCCCCATAATTCTTGATGATATAAGTGATGAGCAGTGAATAGATAAAGTAAAATCATCAAGATTATAGATAAATATTTTTTATTCCAAAATACTTTGTGATGAAATCTAAATTCTATGTTATGAGATGTTGGTTTTTGATATTTAATCAATGCATTGACTAAAAAACCACATAAAAATATATCAATATTATTAAATATGGAAGTATACCAATATTTAAAAGCATATTCCATTTGATGATTGATTTGATGAAATAAGCTAAGCCAAGATAAGGTTTTGCTGAAAAAGACTATTAATATAATTAAAATTGCTGTTGCAATTACATACTTTTGATTGAAAACTAAAGATTTGGTCAAATTGTAAATAAAAGGGATAATTATATAAAATTGTACTTCTGTAGATAGAGACCAAAACACATCATTAAATGCTACAGATTGAGATGCAATATAAGGATTAAATGTGAAAGTACAAATCCGCAGTAGATATCCCCAATTCTCGAATTTCAGAACATCAGGATAAACAAATATAGATAAAATCAAAATAGCAAAATAATAAAGAGGGAAAATTCTAATAACACGATTACGCCAAAAATTAATGACTCCTGTGACATCACTGCTATAACGCTCAGTAAAAAAGGCTTTTCCCATTAAATAGCCAGACAAACAAAAGAAAATCCAAACAGCTACTGCACCATGACTAAATAAGATCCAACTGAAATCATAATTTTGATAAATAAGTGCATTTCGAGGCGGCGCGCAATGGATAATTACTACCATCAAACAAGCAAAACCGCGCAGAGCTAATAGGACATCTAATCGATTCTGATTTTGAATGATCTGTGGCAAATACGAGTAATTTATTGATTTTTCCATTGATATTTTTAAATCAGTGAACAGTTAAAATTGAATCATTTAATTTGATAACTGATAACTAATAACTGACTTGGTATGTTGCCAAATTGGCAAAAATATAATTTTAATTTTGTTGGTAGTTAGTGTTTAGTGGTTAGTGATTTTTAATATCTTCTACCTACCATATCTGACTGAAATCCAAAACAAATCCTGGTAGTAAAGGCTCTCCACTCAGTGTTTGAGGATTATCTAATTCCGGCGTTGCTGAATTTGGTCATGAATTATGTGTGCATACATTTTTGTAGTTCGATGCCAAATCATTGACCAGACGTAGAGACGTAGCATTGCTACGTCTCTACTACGTCTGGTCATACCCGTGAATTGTAAATTCATATCTTGATTCAGCAACGCCAATTCCTCAATAACATTGCCAGGATGGTCAATAAAAACCTTGCGTTGTTTTCTGTCAATCAACCAGCCTAACTGTGTTCCATTTTCGATATATTCTTGCATCTTTTCTTGTAAAAGCTGCAAACTATCACTATCAGAACGTAATTCAATGACAAACTCAAGACAAATGAGTGCAAATTTTTCCGTAACTCTACTGATATAGCTTGCAACGTGTACTTTTTATCCAGGCTGCGTCTGGCGATTGTGGTTGTAGTTAACTAGTATTAACTTTAGACAAAATTAGATAAGTTCTTTATAGCAGAATCATGCAGACAGAATATAAACAGCGTCGGGAAGCGTTAATGGCCAAGATTGGTAATGGTACTGCCATCTTTCGCAGTGCGCCAACAGCAGTAATGCACAACGATGTCGAATATAACTTTCGTCAAGATAGCGATTTCTTTTACTTGACTGGGTTTAACGAACCGCAAGCAGTAGCAATTTTAGCACCCCATCATCCAGAACATCGATTTGTGTTGTTTGTGCAACCCAAGGATAGAGAACAGGAAATTTGGAGTGGTTATCGCTGTGGGGTAGAAGCAGCCAAGGAAATATACGGCGCGGATGAAGCTTACCCAATTGCGGAACTAGATGAAAAATTACCGCAGTATCTTGAAAAAGCCGATCGCATTTATTATCGTTTAGGACGCGATCGCGCTTTTAACGATAAAATCCTCAATCATTGGCAACGCTTAATGCGGACTTATCCGAAGCGGGGTACAGGACCGATCGCGATCGAAGATACTAGTCCGATCCTCCACAGTATGCGTTTGATTAAAAGTCAAGCAGAATTGGAGTTCATGCGTAAAGCTGCTGACATTGCAGTAGAAGCACATAACCACGCCATGCAATTTACTGCACCAGGACTTTATGAGTACGAAGTGCAAGCAGAAATTGAACACATCTTCCGCAAGCGAGGCGGAATGGGGCCAGCTTATCCTTCGATTGTTGCTTCTGGCGTCAATGCTTGTGTACTGCATTATGTAGAGAATAATCGGCAGATGCAGGATAAGGAGTTACTGCTGATTGATGCTGGCTGTGCCTACGCATATTACAACTCAGATATTACCAGGACATTTCCTGTGGGAGGTAAATTTACCCCAGAACAAAAAATCTTGTATGAGATTGTTTTGGCAGCCCAAAAACAAGCGATCGCTCAAGTGCAACCAGGTAATCCTTATAATCTATTTCATGATACCGCTGTCCGTGTTCTCACAGAAGGTTTAGTAGAAATCGGCATCCTCAAAGGCGAAATCGACAAATTAATAGAGGAAGAAAAATACAAACCTTTTTACATGCACCGCACTGGCCATTGGTTAGGCTTAGATGTGCATGATGTAGGAGTTTACCAGCATGGCGATAACCCGCAAATTCTGCAACCAGGTCAAGTGGTGACAGTGGAACCAGGACTCTATATAGTCCCAGATACTAAGCCAGCAGAAGACCAACCAGAAATAGATCAACGTTGGGTTGGTATTGGCATTCGGATTGAGGACGATGTCTTGGTGACTCCGACGGGAAATGAAGTTTTGACTGCTGGCGTACCCAAAGAAATCGAAGACTTGGAGAGTTAAAACTCTAGTCACCAACGGGTCATCTATTATCTGTGTTCATCGGTGTTCATCGGTGGTCGAGTTTTCAAAAAGATTGTGGCGTAGCGACAGGGATAATAATTATCGTAGACGCGCAAGTGGCTTCGGTGCAGGGTACACAGATGAACACGGATGTAGACGCCCCTAAGGGCGGCTTTCCATAGGGTACACAGATGGTTTTTATCTGGGCTGTCTTTTTATCGGTGTTCATCGGTGGTCAATTTCTAAAACTCAACTCAACGGTAAAGTGTGAGGTTCCAATTTTAAACGTAATAGAAACCAGGTTTTTAAGCTTAGTAAGCTTTAGCTTACTTCAGCTAAAAGTCCTTAAAATTTATTTCTTGGCGATGTATCACATTTTCCTCACTCACAAATCCAACTTTAATGCACTAATTCAATTGCCCGTTTCGTCAAAGCCTCCGCAGTTAAACCATTAAATGTCATTAACTCACCTGCACTTGCTGTCGTCTCTCCACGCCGCCACGCAAAGGTATCACGCTTGCATACACTCCGCAGCATAACAGGTTCTAACATCGCCGCCGCACCTCCAGTCACACCAATTAACGCATCACCTGCAAATAATTCGGCGAATTTTTCATCATCAATAAAACCACCATCAGGTTCAGCGCAGGTATCCCAACTTGTGTCATGGGGACGATACAGACGGCGGGGATTAATCACGGAAACTATCTTCACCCCTATACCTTCTGTTTCTAAGAAAGCTGCTGCTTCAAACACGGGAATTAATGTCATGTCGCCAATTACAGCAAACACTACTTGCTTATCTCCAGCAACTTCTTGCAAGACTACCGCACCATCTTGTAACCCATGACGAGTCATATTAAAAGTAGTGCGAATTGGCAATGGCGACTTACTAGCAGTGATGACAATTCCCTTATTTTTTGTTGTCAATGCCCAGTCATAACAAACTTGAATACTGTTAGCATCGGGGGGGAACAATGGGAAGACATTTCCATTTCGCATCATCGCAGCAAAGTAAGCTTCAATTTCTGGACGTTGATGAGTCCAACCATTACGTCCTTGTTCTAATGCGCCAGCGGTAAATAATGTAATTGTCGAGGGAGTAGGACGTCGCAATTCTGCCATTGCTTGGGTGACAGTTTGCCAAATTGGTAAACCGTTAATGGCAAAAGATTCGTAGGAACACCACAAACTTCTAGCACCCATCAACGACAAAGCCGCAGCTAACCCAGCGCAAGCATCTTCACTCAGAGGTTCGTAAACTTGTCCGCCTGGTGCTTGGTTGTATAAGTCGTCAGTGGTGGGGTGGATAATTTTTAATGCTTGGTTGATGTTACCAATACCTGATGCTTCATTACCGTCGGCGTTGGTGACAAGGAAGTTTTCATCGATTTGTCCAACTTTTGCCACTAAACGTCCCATTGCCGTTGTAGAAACTTTGGGATCGCCACCCACAGCATATTCTTCTAAAGGCAATTCACCCAAGTCTGGTAAGGGATACTCAAATTCGGTAACTACTGTTTTC
Source organism: Fischerella major NIES-592 (assembly GCF_001904645.1). Lineage (NCBI taxonomy): Bacteria > Bacillati > Cyanobacteriota > Cyanophyceae > Nostocales > Hapalosiphonaceae > Fischerella > Fischerella major. The sequence goes on from NZ_MRCA01000002.1 coordinate 33,418, forward strand.
GCGGCTGGACCTCCGCCTGCACGTTCACAGTTTGTCCGTACGATTTGCCAAGCTTCCAGAGGTAAGGCACGTTCTTTCAAGGCGTTGACAATATGGGGTGCATCCAGTGTGTCCTTGGGATAAAGGTTATGAGACTTTGCACCCCGGGCATGGACGCCTGCGCCTTTGAGTTGTTTAATGATGAATACAGTTAGCTTACCACTCAAAGCCGATCGCGCCGCTTCATCTATACCTAAAAGTACTGCTTGGGTGAAAGCGAGGCGTTGGGCGAAAGAAAAAGCGGTACTATCTACGTAATCTCCTGCTTGGTTTTTGTCATCAAAATCTTTGGCATCGACTAACACAACTTCTTCAAAACCGTTTCCGTGCCAGTACGACATCATCTGTTCGTTGGTTTTGATCGATACCATACTATGGTGTTCTTGGCTATAACCATTCCACACCAACACTGGTAGAAAGTTTGTCACACCGGGATAGGCGGTGTGGAAGTGCGCCATCGAACTCATAACATAGGGTTCACCGAGTCCTCCATCGCCAACCGTGAAGGGAAATAGTTTATCTTTATACAACAGCGCAGCAGCCATCGCAAAATGTTGCCCTTGTCCTAAAGGGCCGGCAGGTGCGAGAATACCGGGAATGTAGCCAGACAGGTGTCCCAAAAGTCCATGTTTTTCTCGGAAGCGATCGCGCAATTGTTGTACTGTATAAATGCCCATGTCTTCTAAGGAGCGATCCAAGAACATGGCACTATAAAAACCGGGGGCATGGTGTCCCACTTCCGTAATAATATTTTTGTAACCGAGCATGACCAAAGCAGCATAGGCTTCCGCTTGCGAAGCGAAACCACCAGGGTGTCCAGAGGCTTTACTTCCGGTAATTTGTAGTGTCAGATAACGCAAAGCATCGGCAGTGAGCAAGGTTTGGTATACTGCTGTTGCTTCTTCTGGATTGGCGATCGCTGTTTTTCCTGACTCTATAACTGGAGTTGCACCATAGGTTTCAAATTCCGGTGGTGCTTCGCCAAAATATTGAATCCCTTCGTAAAAATTGGGAAGCGCTGAAGTTGCTTTGGAAGTAGTTGCCGTCATGCTAAGTACCTTACTAAGCCTAAGGAGAAACTATAAATTGATATAGATGTTCGCCAATTTAACAAAAATTTTACAACTTCTCGACGGTCATTATTGATTGCTATTCAGCATCATCAAGATAAATAGCTTCTATTTGAGAGCAATCTCAACTAGCCCAAAATCCCCCAGCGTAGAATTAACCACCAAGTCACCAAGACACTAAGGAGTCAAACGTAATACTAATACTTTGGACGAAGGGACGGTGAGGATTATGTAATGGGATTATGGGGGGAAATTCTCTCCCTATCTCCCCATCTTCCCGCCTCTTTATTTTTTGCGTAAATTGTGAAATTCAACTACTTCAATTTTTATCTGGCAAATCATCTCCACCTGTGTAACCAGTTGCTACCCAAACTAAGGATCTCACACCATCGCGGATAGATTTACCAATTGGTTCTGGTTGGGAACTACTAGAAGGAACTGACACTGGTTTAAAAGTAATTCCTCGACTACCCAAAACAATCTCACCGATGACTTTGGCGCGTCTCATGTGATAGTCAGAAGTGATTAAATAGACACTTTTGATATTATTTTTTTCTAATTCATCTACTATGGTTGTAAAGTTTTCTACTGTATTATTAGCTCGATAATCTAAGTGCAAGCGTTGATGATGAATTCCTGCTTTGGCAAATACTTTTCTTGTCACTGTTGGTGGACTACCTCCAGAAATCCAAATAGGTAAGTTGGGATGTTTACGAGCAAAATCTGCCGTAAATTTTTCTCGTTCTAATTTTTTTGTGGAACCACCCAAGACTAAAATTGCTTGTGGTTGTGTAAATTGGCCTTGGATTTCCTTATAACCCCACAATGTTATTAGTGGTAGGGTGAGAATCATCAACCGAGAAGAAAGATTTTTGAACAGTGGCTTTTTCAAGGTTTTATCAGTTCGTCAGCTGCAAAAATTTTTCTTGAAAAAGAATAATTGACCCTAGCAAAGTCAGGAGAAGTTTTCCCAAGTATGGTTTTGGGTAATTTCCTTGTTTTGCAAGCAATCAAGTAAGCCCAGCAACAATAGATAGTTGCTGACTCGATGCTAGATTTTAGCTGCTATTGGGGCAGATGCAAAGTGTTCGTGCAACTTTAATATATATAAAAGTTTTTAGACTACGGGACTGGCCAGACTCGAACCGGCGACCTAGCGCTTAGGAGGCGCTCGCTCTATCCAACTGAGCTACAGCCCCAAAATATATGGATATCATTTCCCATGATACCACTTTTAATGAGACTGCCAAGCATCATTCCAAGGCCCGCCGCCTATTTCTAATCCACAAGCTGAACTGTGTGCTTTCAGGATAATTTCTTGTTGATTATTCTTTTTTTCTCGCAGTTCTATGTTTAATTGCCCTTGCAAAGTGTCACGACAGCAAAAAATCAAACCATTTTCTGTCGGCGCACGTAAGAGAGTTCCTGGTAAATCGGTAGTTCCTGTTAATTCAACTTCGTAGTGGGAATTTTGGGCTTGCATTTGCCATTTACCCCAAGGCTGAATATTCCAGCTAACTTGTGAGTTCCAAGGCACAAATTCGTAAAACTTGCCTTGGTAGTGTATGCCAATCATCGCTACAGATTCCATCCACCACAGCACTCCTCGTCTACCACCGCCAGCAGTTAAGGCTAAGTCAGGAGTGTCTGAAAAACTATTGCAGTTTGCCCAAAACCATTTTTGAGGAAAAGCGCCACCCCAATTTTTTTCACCATAAGCAGGGGCGTTGGTAAATTCGTAGCGTTTGCCATTCCAGTCTATCCAACCGCTAGCCAAGCCATGGGCCATCAAGATTTGCCAACCGGGTTCAAAAATCTGCAAAAATGATAACCAGCCTGCAGTTGATTGCTGTATACTGCGTTGATTTCCCCAGCCATACACGGGTTGAATTTCATATTGCCAACGACAATATTGACTAGTACTGGGATCACTGATAATGCCTTGATTTAAGGTAGCTGTGGCTTGATAGCCTTGCTGAATATACCGTTCAAATTCTTCTGGTTCCAAGTAGCAAGGTTGAGTATCTGGTACAGTTTGGCTCAAAAGCTTGTGAAAAAAACTTTCTTCCTTTTTGCCTTCTGAATTGAAAGTAACCTCACCCCGTCCTATCGGACACCCCTCTCCTTGGCAAGGAGAGGGGCTGGGGGTGAGGTTTTTCATTGGAACTTCGCTCTCCCTCTGCCCTCTTCTGCCTTCTAGATTAGTTTGACCCCAATGACCCAAAGCTAGCACATCCGGCTTTGCCCAAAAATTCTTGACTTCTGGGAAGGTACGACATAAATACTCATCATTCGGCCCCAAAATTTGGGCTGCACCGCCGCTATGGGATTTACCACCGATGGGGTCTTCGATAGAGTACATAAAGGCGAAGGATTGATCTTCATCAGGCAATGTAACGCGGTAGTACCAACCTTCAAAAAAGCGACGGCTACTATGATCCCAGTGATAACCACTGTGAGGAGTTTGGGTGGTGTCAAAAGGATTGCTAAGAAAACCAAGCATGATTTCTGTTGACAGAGATTTAGGAGTGTAAAAGGAGAAGGGTGTGAGGAAACCTCATTCAAAGTAACCTTACACCCTTTTTTAGTATGGGCGATCGCACTTACTTCTTGGCAGTTTCCATTAAGCAAGTTTCACCGCCACACTCTACACCCTTACACCCCTACAAGTTAATCCATTATCCTGCTTCAGGCATTACGTTTATTTATCTGTTGTGGGTAATGAGGATTTCTGGGCACAGATTGGAGAAGTTTCTTAGCAGAAGATGAAGATATCTCCTAAAACTACGTTGCATGCTCTAGCTGTTTTACCTCCCAGCCGCAAGTACAGCAGTCCACCAAATATGACCAAACTCCACTGGCTAGAAGTTACTGAATATATTTCCTTATACGCCTCCGCAATTGGAACCTTGGCGGCTACAGCCACTCAACAAGTTGTCTACGCAGCATTTCCTTTAACTGTAGCCCTTGGTTTAAACCTCACGAATCGAGAACGATTGAAGCGTTTAAACGAGCAATATCGGCAAAATGCGATCGCCCAATTCGATCAATTGGTTGATCCCTTTAGACAGCGCTTAGAAAACTTTGATGACTTTACACGAAGATTAAGTCAAACAACTCAACAACAAATAGAAGAATTACGACAAAATCAAAAGGAGCAAAATACCGACTCTAATCAACAGCGTTTAGCGCAATTTGATACATTTAGGCAACAGTTGATGAAGGCGACTGAGCTACAAATAGAACCTCTTAAACAACATCTTACCCAGATCAATGCTTACACTCAACAGTTATATACAAGTATCCAACAAATAGAACCTCTTAAACAAAATTTTGCCCAACTCAACACCTACACTCAACAGTTATATACAAGTGTTCAACAAATAGAAACTCTCAAACAAAATTTTGCCCAACTCAACACCTACACTCAACAGTTAAATGCCAGTACTCAAAAGCAATTTGAACTACTCAGACAACAAGTAGGAGAACTTGATGCTGAGACAAAAAAAATTACTACTAATTCCCAACAGCCCATAACAAAACTTGATGCTATTCATCAACGTTTAGAACAACTTGAGAATTTTACAAAACAGTTAAATACAAATACTCAACAGCAAATTCAACCCTTGAGGGAATATGTCACTCAACTAAATGCTTATACACAAGGCTTTAATAAAAATACTGAAAAACAATTAGAAGAATTTAAATATGCGATCGCTTTACTGCAAACCGAAATGCAGAACTTAGCAGAGTCTTTAACTCAAACAGAAAAACGTCTCAGTCAAGAAGTAGCTGAAAAAGTCAAACAACCCCAAGTAAAAATTACAATTCCAACACCAGTTAAGTCTCAACCACAAAATACAATTTTACATATTCAACCATCAGAAACAGCAAAAACTGAAACAACACAAGCTTTACCGCCAGTTGAGATAGCGCCTCCAACACCACCAACAACACAAATACAAAAGAGCAAATCTCTCTCTAGCTTACGAGGACATACAGAACGAGTTGTTTCTGTTGCTTTTCATCCCAATTCTGTTGCGCCAGAAAAAAGGATTTTAGCTAGTGGTAGTCATGACAAAACCATCAAAATCTGGCGTTTAGATACTCAGGAAAACCGCACTCTCACAGTTTCTGGGAAAGTTAATTCAATTGCTTTTAGCCCTGATGGTAAAGTTTTAGCCTGTGGTCATGACGACAAAACGGTTAAATTATGGGATGTAGATACAGAAAGAGAAATTTGTAATTTTATCGGACATAAAGAGAAGGTTTATGCTGTTGCTTTTAGCCCCAACGGTAAAATTATTGCTAGTGGTAGCCAAGATAAAACTATTAAACTTTGGTCTCTAGATGAGCAAAAAGAAATATATACACTGACAGGACATCTAGATGAAATTTTATGCGTTGCTTTCAGTCCTAATAATAGATTAGTTGCTAGTGGTGGTGGTGAGCGCGACCAAACTCTTAAAATTTGGCATCTAACTCAAGATAAATTTCTGACTCTCAAAGGTAAATCTGGTACATTAGGGAGAATTTATTCTATTTGTTTTAGCCCCGATGGCACAACTTTAGCTAGTGGTCATCAAGATAAAATTATTAGATTCTGGGATGTGGAAACTGGTAGAGAAATTAGTAATATCACAGGACATAACGACGAAGTTTATGCTGTCGCTTTTAGCCCTGATGGTAAAAAATTAGCTAGTGGAAGTTACGACGGAAATCTTAAAATTTGGCAGGTAGATACGGGTGAAGAACTTAATCATATTACAATTGGTGAAGGTGCAATTTATTGTGTTGCTTATAGCCCAGATGGCAAAATATTAGCAACTGCCAATGGAGACAAAACAGTGACGTTAGTAAATCTTGAATCTAGAACAATACAGCGATACAAAGACATAGAAATAGAGAAAGGGTTTGATTAATGGGATAATTGGTAATTACTAATGAGTAGATTAGCACAACTAGCTGTGCTAACCTGCTCAAAATTTGAATATAAAATCTTTCAGTCTACTAAAGTAGACTTTAGCTATTAGCCTTGAACTTTAGTTCTAGCACTAGATTTATGCAGCCAATTTTTCTTGCACTAATACAAATGGTTGGACTATTAAAGTATTAAACCGCTTAGTGCGATCGCTATTCCATTCACCTAATTGCTCTAAAGATGGTTTAGCAATCAATGCTTCATCAATCCAGTTTTGGACTTCTAAAACATTATCACTAGCAATAGCTACACCTACATCCAATATATTTAATCCTACTGCTACCACAATTACTGCATCTCTTTGTGCGTGGGGAATTAGCCAATCCCACTCCGCCTCATCTAAGTTTTCTGTTAATTCTGCTCTTAAATTTGGATTAGTCATTAGTCATTAGTTAAATGATCTTTTTACTATATTAAATAAAATTTACACAAAATTCCATAGGTTTAGATTAGTTTCTAGTCAGTACTTTATGAATATAAATATTCAAAGGCTAAATGTGTTAACACTCATAATCAACTAAACTTCTGACTTCATTTCATCAATTTCAAACATAGAAACTATAACTCCAGCAATGGGAATTGCAATAAAAATTCCCAATAAACCAGCTACTCTTGCGCCTACTAGTAAAGCAAAAAATACCACTACAGGATTAAGATTTAGCGCACCTTGCATAATCCGAGGTGCAATAAGATTATCTTGTATTTGCTGAAGTATAATGCAAACTACCAATACCTTGAGAGCCAACCAAACACCTTGAGATAATATAATCAAAGTGATTGTGCCAATTCCCAAGGTTGCACCGATACCAGGAATAATGTCTAGTAAACCGACTATTACTGACAATATTAAAGCAAAGGGAACTTTTAATAACAAGAACGCAATAAAAGTAGAACTAGTCAGAAATAAAGTTAATATCAATTGACCTTGAAAAAATCCTAAAAAATTGCGTTTAACTATATTATTAAATCTGTTACGGCGGTGCTTTGGTACTACTTTGAGAATTAAATACCACAGTTTTTCTCCATCCAGGAGCATAAAAAAAGCAATAACTGCGATTAATATAAAAGTCACAAAATTAGTTAAAAATGTTTGTAAAATAGCCAAGCTATTAACAAGGCTAGATATGGCTTGGGCGCGGATTTGTTCTTCAATAACAGTTAAATCTAGCTGAATATTACGTGAACGAAAAAATGATTCTATTCGCTCTAATAAAGGTACTAATGAATTGAGAAAAGCTGTAAGACTATCAATTAATTGTTGTCCTTGGGAGACAACAGTTAAGCCAACAGTAATTGTTAGACTACCAATAATCACAATACTCAGCAAAAAAATTACAATTACTGCTAAACTATGGGGCAAAAAACGTTTTAGCCATTTGACAGGATAACTTAGTAAAAAAGCTAATATAGCAGCAAAAGTAAAAATTACAATCACTGGTTCAAAATAAGCCAAAAGTATTACAATTGCCCACCCAGAAGCGACCAAAAGTAAAAATCTGACTAAAACAACATTATTTAACCTAGACCAAAAATTATTATTTTCCAAGCTACTCATGAATTATTAGAGATAAGTATATTAAAGGTTAATAGGACTAAGTACAACATTTATTTAATTCCTAGCAAGTTCTTTATAGTAAAAACTCTGCACTCCTCTGCGGTTACTTTGCGTTCCTTTGCGTTTCAAAACACTGCATTTAACGCAAAGCGACACAGCCAATAAAATGTCTTAAGCCCATTAACCAATGACATTTACCTTATAGTCTTTAGGTACTAATAACAACTTTCCTAAAGTATATTTTTCTGTTTTTCTAGCTAATAATCTCAATTCCCCAAGAAGGAAGGATTCTGACAAGACAACTATCTAAAGGTATGTCTTTTTTAAACTTGGTGCGTTTCATTACACTTCAGGGATAATCCAGAAAAATCAAGAGTTTTATATCGAGTCCGTCTTGCTGTAGAGTACACAGATTGTTTTCTTGTTCGCTCACCTGAGTTGCACCTCACCCTGAGTACACCTTGAACTGAAGTTCAAGGCTCATAGTACACAGATGAACACCGATAGATTATGGGTTGGCTGTTAATTCCTGTTTTTCTACTTTCTAGACAGCCACTTATGACTTCGTTTCCATCCAATTTTCACCAGCACGTACATCTACTACTAAGGGGACACTTAATTGCACCGCATTTTCCATCGTCGACTTAATTTGCATTTGTAATTCTTCCCATTCTTGCGGAGGAACCTCAAATACTAATTCGTCGTGAACTTGTAGCAATAATCGTGCTTGGTAATTTTGCAAAATTTCATGCAGCCTCACCATCGCAATTTTGATAATATCAGCGCTAGAACCTTGAATTGGGGCATTTGCAGCAGAACGTAATAAACCAGTGTCGTAATTACCTAAATTCTTCAGCTTACTTAAATCAATATCTTCCGGATTGCTGCCTTTTAATTGACGTAGGCTATTGGTGGTAAACTCAAAATAACGACGCCTACCGAGAATTGTTTCGACATAACCTTGAGCGATCGCTTGTTTTTTCAATCCCTCTAAATATTCAAATATTTTCGGATAACGTTTGTTAAATCGCTTGATAAATTCGTTCGCCAGGTTTCGATCTACACCTGTTGAACGGGAAAATTTCAGCGAACCCATTCCATAAATTACACCAAAGTTAATTGTTTTCGCTACCCGTCTTTCATCTGATGTAATATCTTGTTTTTCAAACATCAGTCTCGCGGTAACGGTGTGAATATCTTCGTTGTTTTGATAAGCTTCTACTAATACTGGTTCTTGACTCAAATGAGTGAGAATTCTTAACTCAATTTGCGAGTAATCAGCAGCAACCATTAACCAACCAGATTCTGGTAGAAATGCCTTACGAATTTGCCGACTAAAGGCAGTCCGAATTGGGATATTCTGTAAATTTGGATTAGAAGAAGATAGCCTTCCTGTTGATGTCGCTGTTTGATTAAAATCGGTATGAACTCGCTTTGTATCTGCACGCACCAAGGCTGGTAAAGCATCTACGTAAGTAGATTTTAATTTTGCTAATGTCCGATATTCAATGATGGCATCAATTATGCCAGTTGTATCTACCTCTCGTAATCTTTCTAAGGTAGCTGCGTCTGTAGAATATCCTGTTTGAATTTTGCGAGAATGTTTAGTACTTAACCCTAATTTTTCAAACAAGATTTGACTTAGTTGTTTGGGAGAACCCAAACTAAACTTTTCTCCAGCTATTTCGTAAACTTGTTGTTCCAGTTTGGCTAAATCTGTTTCTAATTGTTGTGAAAGTTCTTTTAAATAAGCTGTATCGATGTGAATACCGTTGTATTCCATTTCTGCCAAAACAGCTTCTAGGGGTTGTTCCACTTCCACTAGTAGCCGATATAAAGCTGGTATTTTCTCCAGTTCCGTACGCAATTTTGTCACGAGTTGGAACGTAGCCCAAACTTGCAAACCACAATAGTCAGCTACTTGAGCAATTTCAATATCAGCGATAGTGTTCCCTTTGGGAACTAAATCTAGATAATTTTGAATTATTAACCCTAAATGTTTTTGAGCTAAGTCGTTCAAATTATGACTACTATCAGGATTGAGGACATAACTTGCTAACATGGGGTCAAAGACTACCCCAGTTAAATTAATTCTTTGGCACTTCAAAACTAAGCGATCAAATTTAGCATTTTGCAAAGTCTTAGGATAGCTAGCACTTTCCAAAATAGGGCGTAGGGCTTGTAGTGCAATTTCTTTATTTAAATTTTTCCCACTTTGATGATTCAAGGGAATGTAAGCTATTTCATTTGGGTTTGTTCCCCAGCAACAACCAATTCCTACTAATTCCGCATCTCGTGGTTCTAAGTCGTTGGTTTCAGTATCCCAAGCTACGGGTAAATTGGGGTTAGTAAATTCCTGTAATATCTTCACTAACTCAGTCAGTTTGGCTTCTGTATCAATAATACGTGGTTGAATTGTAGAAGTATTTTTTTGCTGTTGAATTTGTTCTGTATCTGTTGCACTGAAAAACCACAAATCTTCATCTTGTGTGGAGACGTGATTTTTCGTATTTCTACCTTCTGTGTTTGTAGCTGAAGTTTCTGCAACAGTACCACCAAATTTTTGTTGGAGTTGGTTAATTTTGCCTAAAAAAGATTTAAATTCTAAGTTTTCTAAAATAGGTGTCAGAACGCTACTATCAAAGCCTTTTAATTTACAATCTTCTAAATCAATATCGAGGGGAACATCAAGGACGATCGCTGCTAAGTATCGAGATTTTTCCGCGTCTTCTTTACCAGCTTCTAATTTTTTCTGAGTCGCGCCTTTGATTTCACTTAATGATGCATAAATTTGCTCAAGAGAACCATAGGTATTTAGTAATTGGACTGCTGTTTTTTCACCTATTCCTTTGACACCGGGAATATTATCTGATTTATCACCACAAAGAGCTTTAAAATCAATTACTTGTGATGGTAATATTCCTAGTTTTTCTTTAACTTCTGCCTCTCCAAATTCGCTGATACCATTTGTATTTGTGGCACGTTTGAGCGCATCTGGACTAAAATACAAAACGCTAATTTCTTTTTTAGGATCAATGAGTTGAAACAAATCGCGATCGCCTGTGAGAATCTTGACTTGATACCCCGCAGCACTAGCCTTTTGTGCTAGGGTTCCCAGCACATCATCTGCTTCGTATCCAGGGGCGGTGAGAATTTTCAGATTGAATGCATCCAGCAACTCATGTAAGTTTTTCAAATCCGGAACAAAATCCTCTGGTGTACCTGGGCGATCAGCTTTATAAGTATCATCTGCTTCGTGGCGGAATGTGGGTAAACCTAAATCAAAAGCCACTGCAATCGCTTGTGGCTGTTGTTCTGTCATGACTTCTAGCAGACACTTTAAAAAGCCAAAACAGACGCTGGTAGGAATTCCTGTTTTGGTTCGCAGTCCGCCGTCTCTTCCTCTGGCAAAGGCGAAGTAAGAACGAAATGCCAAGGAGTGTCCATCGATGAGGATAAATGTAGGACGTGTCGTGTTTGAAAAATCGGAAGCCAACTGATTTAAAGGTGTTGTTTGGGACATAGCCTTATTGTAGCCAGTTGCTTCCGTTTAGATTACAGGTGATTCTAAATTAAGTAGATTCTTTTACCTGCTTTTGACGACGACTTAGTTTCAGCATACCTAATGCTCCCACACCCAATAATGATAAAGTTGCACTTGGTTCTGGAACAGAAGTTGAAGTTAATGCTTTAACATTTTTCTCACCTATTTTCAGCACCATCACAACATCATTAAAGTCGCGATCTGAACTTTCGTTGTACTTCCCAGTATTTGAATCTATTCCAGAAGCACCCAAATCACCATACAAATCCTCAAAACCTAATAAAATATAATCACCAACAGCATAGGCAATAACATGCTGCAATCCATCTAAATTTGAAGAAGTTTTGGTACCAAAAATATTTGCAGAATCACCACGATTCAAACCATCGGCTCGCAACCAGAAATCTAATTGTGTACCTGCTGCAAAGTTACCAAGATTTACTCCATCACCCAGTTTGAGTGTATTACCACCCCAATCACCAACGCACCCGGAACCACTACAAGCAATATCATTAAATACTAGGCCAGATTTATTTGTAGCCCCAGTTGCTTGATAAGCCAACTGGTTTCTATAACCAGCTCCTTCGTTGATGAAAAAAACACTAACGTCGTTACTGTATTTCAAGAATAATTTACTAGGATCCAATAGAAATTGTTGGCTATTTGGTATAGCCATTCTTTCTGCTTGCACAAATTGCTGAAAGAAGGTGTCATCAAAACCTGTTGTTTCTTTACTTTGTATTTCTGGCTGAACCCATGAATTATCCCAAGTAAAATCACTCGCAGATGCTGAGCCTACTTGAGAAAATAATCCAGCGAATGCAGCAGCAGCAAAAATTATTTTGGTTAGACTTTTTTTAATCATGGAAATCCTTCTGTTTGCGTTTAATTCAGAAAAAGTATCTTGCTTGTGTAGAGAAGGCAGAAGTAAACTTTTGTAAAACTCTACGCTACTCGGAAATTTATACCGTTTCTCCAAAAATTAACTACAAACTATCTGTAGTCCTATTTTGAAAAAATGGTACTAGTGGTCAATAGATGGTAGTTGATATGTGGATGCTATTAGCTTCTTAGTGCAGGTATCTCCCACTAATCTCTGGCTATTTTGAAGAAGTTCCAATAGGAGGAAGCTTCTATTCTGAGTTTTTTGGATTCTTTTATCAACCTAAGATGCACTGTCTGATGAAGTGAGTGTTTGATTAATCAATTGATAACTTAGTCTATTCATGTCTGTCCACACTTCAAAATAGTTTTTACTAATTATTCATAGAATTTTTCTTTCAGCTATCAGCAAATCTCAATTCTGGGCTTTTTTGTTATCTGTATTCAACTTATTAGCAAATAAGTACTGAAAATTTTTCTATCTTGAGGAAAATCGTGAAAAAATTAATAAAATATCTGAATTTATCTACGTGTTCGGTAATTCACCATCGTAAATTTACGTAGAATAGTAATTAAATTTAAATATGATTTGTATGATTCAACTAAATTACCTTTAACAATAGCTACTGCCATATTTTACCCTAGCCTGATAATCTCTTAAGTGAGTCTCTCTTGATGAAATTGCTCACCAAATTTATGCATAAAGCATCTACTACTCAAATAGCAATTAAACTGCTGGTTCTAGATATAGATGGAACTATCGCCGGCGAATCTAACAATATCAGCGAACCTGTCAAAGAAGCAATTACTGCGGCAAAAGCACAAGGAATTAAAGTCGCGATCGCCACTGGTAGGATGTTCCGTTCTGCTTTGCGCTTCCACCAAGACATTGGCTCTACTCTACCTTTAATAGCCTATCAAGGAGCCTGGATACAAGACCCAGTCTCTCAACAAATGTACCAACATTTGCCTGTTTCTAGGGAAATGGCTCAGCAGCTATTAGACTATTTTGAACAACCAAAATTGCGATCGCTTTTATCTGTTCATTTTTACATCAACGATCAACTCTACGTCCGCGAAATCACAACCGAAACTCAACTTTATGCAGAACGTTCTAGGATTAAACCTATTGCAGTCGGTGACTTACGCCAAGTTTTAACTACTTATGAACCTACAAAAATACTAGCTTTGTGCAATGACACAGACATTATTGATAATTTACTCGGTTCTTTAAGCCGTCAATACACCCCTGCTGAGTTGTATTTGACAAAATCGGTTGCCACATTTTTTGAAGCGACTAATCCTTTTGCTAATAAAGGTGTGGCGGTGCGTTACCTTGCTGAAGAACTGCTAGGACTACAACCTAATAACGTCATGACTATTGGCGATAACTTTAATGATTTAGAAATGCTAGAGTATGCTGGTATTGGTGTTGCTATGGGTAACGCTCCATTACAAGTGCAAGCGATCGCCAACTGGATAGCTCCCAGTGTTGAGCAAGATGGAGCAGCAGTGGCAATTGAAAAGTTGTTGCTATCGCAGTAGTTGTTTGTTGTTTGAAACGACCAACAGTCAACAACCGTCGATCAACAATTTATAAAAAATCAGAAAGGGTGCCGACGACTGGCCGTGTTTCGTCTCGGCACCCTTGCTGGTTCGCTCCTCACACACCAGCTAATATATCTTGGGTGATTAGAGCAGTCAATACTTGTTACAAAAGTTTTGGTTTCTTTCATTAAACTCTCATATTTCTACCTCGTTAAATGAAGATTTCCTCACAATTCCAAAATAGCCAAAATACCAAGCTTTTCTTCTAACAGTGTTCTTAAAACCGATTGAGTGGCCATAACCAATCCCAGTCTAGCTAAAGCTATTTCTGGTGAATTGACTTTTACCTCGCCCCAAATCCGACAGTCGCGCCAGAAGTTGTCAAACACTCGACTTAAACCAAGCGCTAGTTTTTGCCATTTCACCGAATCACTGGAGTCAGAACACTCTAATTCATCAACTACTTGTACTAACTCACTTAGCAAACACAACTCACTTGGGTGATGAAAACGTAGTTCTTGTTGTTTGTTCAGCCAAGGTATAGCGCCCTCAGAGGTAATTAATCCCTCTCGTTCACCTAGCCGCACAAGGGAACAACAGCGTGCATGAGCATATTGAATTGGAAATAGGTGATTAGGGAGCGGGGATTGGGGAGATGGGGAGTGTGAGGAGTGTGAGGAGTGTGAGGAGAATAATACAGTAACCAATTCCTCCTTGTCTTTCTTGTCCTCCGTTCCCCCGTGTCCCTGCGCCACAATATCCCCCCGTTTTTCAACCAGCCTCTGCAACCAGCCAGCCAAAACAGGGTGTGCCAATTCTAGATGAATCCAACCAGGTGGAACTATCTGAATACTAAAAACTCCAGCCGAGTTTGCCGATAAATGAGAAGCGATCGCTTCAGCAATCTCCATCGCTGGAATTTTCTCATATTTTGATAGCTGTAATGCTAACCCTGTGATGTAAAAAACTTGATTACTATTTCTACCTTTAGATAGAGGAATTTTTTTATCTGCTAGGGTTTCTATTTTTGAATAATACGTATAAATACTTAAAGCGATTATAAAATAACTGTGTACTAACTGTTTAATTGCCGTGTATTTACTTACTAGTAGCATTTTATGCACATATTTTACTGATAAAAGACTCCTTTATTAAAACTATTGATTTTGTGTCATCTGTCTTAAGACAGAACTTTAATTTAAGCAAAGAAAAATTAGAATTATGCAAATTTTTTTTGAAACTGAGTAAATTTTACTACCATCATTGTACAGTAGGTAGTATAACAAAAGAGTAGGAACTCAAATTCCACTCTTTGCATGGCTGGCACTGTTAGGTGTTAAGCCTGACCTGCCAACGAGAAGACACTCCTTGCACCTTTTTATGACGTCTTTGTCTTCAGCCGAACGCTCTTTGTTACCTATGCAATCTCCATCCTCCTTTTCTGAGGCATCACGGCCTTTCTTAACTTGGCAACGAATTCTTGATTGGGCTCAAGAACACTACCGCTGCCGCACCTTTAGCAAAGATGAGCGCATTCCAGCCCGTCCTGGATTGCTGTATTTGGTGCAAAGGGGTGCTATCCGCATGGTAGGAACCGCCCAAGTGAGTGCAACAGCAAATCAGCTAACGTCTCGACGCATTAACAGAACCCCAGAAGAAGCCTTCTTAGGATTTGTTGGTGCAGGAAACCCGTTTGAAATTGTTGCCCAATCACCATTCACACTCCAGGCTTACGCCCACGTTGACCAAACAGCAGTGTTGTGGATGTATTGGCACGATTTAGATAACTGGCCTCACTTCCGCCGCGAAATCATGGATCTTTTTAGATATCAGCACCAGCGCAAACTGTTGTGGCTAAGTGCCTTAGGACAACGCCGTACCATTGACCGACTCTTAGGATTCCTCACGTTGTTGATTGAGGAATATGGAGAGCCGGCAACAAGCGAAACAGATCCTGAAGTGATTCGTGGTTATTGCCTACCTTTCCCTCTCACCCATGCCCAAATTGGCAGTGCTATTGGTTCGACTCGTGTTACTGTCACCCGTTTGATGGGTAAGTTGCGTCAACGTGGCTTAATCCTCACCCAGGGAGATAATTTGATTTGCTTGCCAGCAGAGTCGATTAACAGAGCCGGCTAAAGCAAATTTGCCAAATTTTTAGACGAGAAGTCGCCTACCATCAGGAATAGCGCCCCACCACCGCTATCCTTACGGGAAGGCGTAAAATCTCCTAAAAATCATCCCCCAATGATTTCTTGTCTGCTTATGACAAGTGTCAGCGAATTTTGACAAACCCAGCTTGGGAAATTAATTCCTGCCCCTGCTCAGTCAGTAGCAAGTTGGCATAAGCGACACCCGCTTGCTGCTCAATTTGGTTATTCTGTTTGACCACCACAAACAGATTTCGGGTAATTGGATACTTTCCAGATTGGAAAGCCTCTATGTTCAATTTATTTCGTTTACCAGGACACTCAGAAGGGAGGACAAGTGGTTCTTGGTAAGGAGTAATATACTGCCCTTGCGTTCGCCCCAAAGGCAAGGGTTTAATTGAACATTGGGGAACAACTTCTGGGGCAGAAGCGTAGTATATGCTACCAATACTACCAGCCACTTTTTGTAAGGCTTGGGTGGTTGTGGAAACAAACTCCACATTGGAGCTAAAAGCTTGACCACTCAAGATGTCTTGGACAAATAGTTCTACAGTCCCACCATCACTGATGCGACGCGAGTATGGCTTTATAGGGATATCAGGGCCACCCACTTGATTCCAATTCGTGATTTTGCCTGTGTAAATAGACCGTAATTGGTCTACTGTTAGTCCTGGAATATTAATATTAGGATTTACTGCTACTGCTAAGCCATCAATTGCTACAGCAATTTGTCGCAGAGCAAACCTGCGCTGCTTGGCACGATTTAACTCCTCGTCTAAGATTGGCCGGGATGATTGGGCAAATGCAAGTTGACCATCAATTAGCGCCTGAATGCCCGTACCAGAACCAGGAGTACCACTACTGGGTTCTACATAACGCAGACGAAATTCTGGTCGTGCTGCTTGAATTGCCGAATCGACTGTGAGTCGAATCGGTGCCCAAGAAGTACTACCTCCGTAGTTGAATAATCCTGTAGGGACACTTTGAATAGAGGCAAAGTTATTACCACTTGATTCTGGCTTAGTAACATTAGGACTAGTAGAGTTAATCGGTTGAGGCTTGGTAACTTGATTCAAGTTAAAGCTATTTTTTCTGGTAAACCACCAAAAGCCGCCACCAATTAGCCCAGTAGTTATTAATAAAGATAATATTAGAATTGGCGTTTCATTTTTTTGTGACATAGTAATTTACCCATTTTTAGTAGTTAGTCAGGACTTACGCACACTCTACGAATTCTTGGCGTTATTGGCGTCTACCGTGCGGGAAGCCTATGAGCGCGCCTATGGCGGTTCGATCAATTAAGCTTTTTGGCAACTTTTGCGTAAGTCCTATTAGTTATTGGTTGTTTCCAACAAAAAACAACAGCCACAACCAATTAGCAATTGTCCAGAGTTTGGTTTTGATTAACGAACACTCATGGAACACAGTGCAAGGCGATAATCTATCTGTGTTCATCGCCTTGCACTGTGTACCTTACGGAAGCCGCGCAAAGCGCGTCTACGATTAAAAACAAGATTATTGCCATAGTTTTAATTCACATTAGATGTTAATTGGAAAAAAATAGAGTTAATAATTTATAAATCAGACGGAATAAAGCTGTAACAGCGATCGCGACTAAACCCGCAGCCACAGATAAAATAATTACTTGCTTAATACTTAAACCAGCCCGCAACACAGGGAAAAAAAATATCACTCCCCATGTAGCTGCTGCTAAGACTAACATCTCGGTTCTTTCAATCCAGCGCTGCTTTTGCCCAAAAATTAATATTGCCAGTATTACAGCACCAGCAACAAAAGTAATATTTAGAGAACGAAGCACACCATACAAAGCGATTGCAATCAATCCGCCTTCAAAACCGCTGAATCCAGCCCCCATCAATAACTCTAAAGTAGACAATGGTGCAACACGTGACGTTGACGAAAATGGTGCTTGCTGTGCAGGTTGAGTAGGTGTAGGCTGTGGTTGCGACTTGATTGACGACGGTAATTGGGTGGGTTGGCGGGGATTGATTTGTGTTGGTATTACAGGCTGAACATTTAAGTTAAGAGCATCTAAAACTTCTTGTGCTGACTGAAAGCGTTGATTAGCAGCAGGTAAAAGCATTCTATCGAGAGTATTAGCCACTAAAGGACTGACAGAAACACGCTCTTGCCATTTCCACTGGTTACTATAAACATCAAATAGCTTGGTTACGTCCTTTTCACCCGTTAATAGCATTACAGCTGTCACAGCCAGTGCATATAAGTCTGTGGAGGGAAAGACTTGTCCACCAGACATTTGTTCGGGTGGTGCAAAACCCAGAGAAAAAATGCCAGTAGAAGAACCAACTCCTCCAGGGGGTGTGTTTGCTACCTGCTTAACAGCGCCAAAATCTAATAGGTAAAGCTTACCGTTACGATGGCGCATAATATTGGAGGGTTTAATATCTCGGTGAATGATGCCCTTGTTATGGACAAACCGCAAGATTTTGAGAATATCTTGCAGCATATCTAATACTTCTTGTTCAGAGAATTGACCTTTGTGATTTAGTTCTTCTTCTAGGTTCTGTCCATCAATATATTCTTGAACAAGATAAAAAAATTGCTCTTGTTGTCCTAGTTGAGAAAAGCTAGAAACTATAATAGGAAAATAAGCAAACAAGTCAGGTATTTGCTCGTGTTGAGTGCCTATTTCTTCCAAAACTATGGCTTCTCTCTCAAATAAATCTTGTGCTAACTTTAGTTGAGTTTCACTGAGATTACCTGCTGGTTGGAATTGCTTAACCACACACTGGCGCATTCCTGGAGTATAGCGATCGCAGGCTAAAAACGCTGCTCCAAAACCGCCTCGTCCCAGTAATTTCATCGGTAAGTATCGCCCAACCAGAATTAGAGGCATTCCACAAGCTGTACAGTATTTTTGCTGTACGGTTCTTAAGATGGAATGGTCATCTAAATCTGAAAAATAGTTGCGTGGGCGAGGACAACCGGGACGAGTGCAGTAAATTTCCATTTTTGTTAATAGTCATTAGTCATTGGGCACTAGCCATCGGTCATTAGCTTCTTCACAAATGACAAATGACAAAGCACAAATGACTAATGACAGATGACTAAATCTTAACTTTCATCTGAGGAGGATGTGTCTAATTCCAGTGTGGTATTGATAGCTAAGCTCCGATGATTTTGTGGAGATTTTAACACATCGATATTCCATCCAGGCGCAGCAAACTGGGGTAAAATTTCCCGGCTGAAAGCTTCTGCGGCCTTGGATCTATAGCGATTGGGATTAAAAATCAACCACAGTGTCCGCTTGACAACAACACCCTCAATGGGAGCGCAATGTAACACGTCCATTTGCAATTCTTTAGCAATGGCGGAAGTAGAAACAAAAGCCGCTCCCAAACCAGATTGCACAGCATTTTTAATTGCTTCAATCGAATTGAGTTCCATTTCTACTTTTAAACGCCGTGTATCAATATCATGACGTGCTAACACTTGATCTATGACTTTACGGATTGTTGATTGAGAATCAAGGGCAATGAATTGTAATTTATATAAGTCTTCTTTTTGGATGGTTTCCAGTTTGCTAAAAGGATGGAATACAGGTAAAATCAGTGCCAATTCATCCTCTGAGTAAGGAATAATTTCTAAAGATTCCGCCAATTCCGCGGGAATTTCACCACCGATTATTGCCAAATCAACTTGTCCGTTTACTACACTCCAAGCAGTGCGGCGGGTAGAGTGGACGTGTAATTGTACTGCCACATCAGGATATTTTTGTCGGAACAACCCAATCATCCGGGGCAAAAGATAAGTGCCGGTAGTTTGGGAAGCACCAACAATTAATGTACCGCCTTGGAGATTTTGTAAATCCTCAATAGCGCGACAGGTTTCCTGACACAGACTGAGGATTTTTTCTCCGTAATTCAGGAGTAAATGTCCTGCTTCGGTTAATTGAGCACGACGTCCTCCACGGTCAAATAAGGGAACATCTAATTGCCGTTCTAAGTTTTGCACTTGCAAACTTACGGCAGGTTGGGAAACATAGAGACTATCAGCGGCGCGCTTGAAGCTCCCTTCTTGTGCGATCGCTTTCAGAATCCGTAACTGATCTAGTGTGAATGGAAGGTCAGACATAAGGCTCAACCCACAGACAAGAAAGGAGCAGCATTAGCAAAAAACCAGCAATTCATAGTATTCTGGCTGGACATTAATTGTTGAATATTAAAATCGGAGAATTTATCCGAAAAAGACATTAACACAACATCTTGACTCAAGTCCCCCTTTGAATACTTTGTGGTATTGATTGTACTGAATTAAGTTTTCTTTAAATTACTTCACCTGTGTATATGATGCTGCCACCGTGGTTGACCCCCAGTCATTTTATAATGTTGGGATTACAATTTGGTTTTGCAATTGCTCATAGCGGCGGAGCCGCCTTGCGACCTTGGGCAGAAAAATATATTGGCCCACGAGTTTACCGGATTATCTTTGCCTTAGTCAGTTTACCTTTGGCTGTTACTTTGATTATTTACTTTTTTAACCATCGTTATGATGGTTTACAACTTTGGCAAGTCCAAAGTTTACCTTGGATAAAACCATTGGTTTGGGTACTGTCGGCAATTTCTTTTTTATTTTTGTATCCTGCTACTTTCAATCTACTAGAAATTGCTGCCATTCAAAAGCCCCAAGTCCACCTCTATGAAACAGGAATTATTCGCATTACTCGCCATCCCCAAATGGTCGGACAGATAATTTGGTGTATTGCTCATACTCTGTGGTTAGGTACAACTTTTACTCTAGTTACTTCTTTGGGTTTGATTTTACATCACGCCTTTGGGGTATGGCATGGCGATCGCCGTCTTGGTTGGCGTTATGGCGAGGCTTTTATGGCAGTAAAACAGCGCACTAGCATTATTCCCTTTGCAGCGATTTTAGATGGACGTCAATCTCTACGGTGGCAAGAATTCCTTCGTCCTGCTTATATTGGAGTTGCTATATTTGTGCTGCTATTGTGGTGGTCGCATCCACTTTTATTGGTGGCGACTAGTAAGGTACAATGGTAGTCTGGACTCAAACCCTATTTACAACAGCACAAGATAGACAACCGATGAGGATTTAGGCTCATCTGTTATTACCAAATCAATGTAGGATGAATGGAAATAGCTGTTCAGTGGAGGGGGTGGGTTAAATTAATTTGAGATTTTGTCCTTGTAGTTGCTGGTCAATAGTCATCAATTGGAAGTAAGTGATATCGAACAGAGCCAGTGCGTTAGAGGTTTTCCCTACGGACAGGTCGCAAAAGCGGGAAAACGCCCCTATGCTTACTCTTACCCTTACGGAAACGCCTTACTGTGTAAGAGAGGCAGAGGTTGGGTGCGGGGTCTACGCAGTTGCTACAACTGGGCAAACCCCCAAATTAGTGCTGCTCATGGTACACTACTATCCTCCCCAAACCCACTACTGTGGGAATCCCCAAGCAAAGCGTTGTAGCTTCTGGCCTACTAACTTTCCCTCCCCAACAGAGGCAGCCGTTGGAGTTCCAGACCCCTAAATGCCACTGTGAATGCTACATTAGCTTATTTGCCAGCAGCAAACTCACCAAAATCAAGGCTGGAAAGATTGCGTACCTTCTTTTATGCCTACCAGGGCATCTATCAGCAGTTACTGAGCTTACGCTACCCTTGTGCTGATAGCAAGTTAGATATAAAAACCCTATAGTATTAGAGGCATCATGGTGTTGTCGGTTAGTGAGCGGACATTTACTCAAGAAGTTTTAGAATCCCCTATTCCTGTTTTAGTAAATTTTGAAGCTCCTTGGTGTGGTTTGTGCCGCATCATACACCCATTACTGTTGCAATTCAAAGCTCAATGCAACGAGAAAATCAAATTGGTTGATATAAATGCCGACGACAATTTTAAGTTGTCTACCAGATATCGGCTCAAATCACTACCAACTTTACTGTTGATCGAAAACGGTATTGTCAGACGTCGTTTGGAAGGTTTTCGCGGCCGTGAAGATTTGCTGCAAGCATTGGAAGAAATCAAACTCAGCTATGACAAGTCTTCCCATCCGTACAACACCCCCACAGCAGCGGATTTAGGATGCCGTTCAGCATAATAGTCAAGGGTCAATTGTCATTGAATTTCAACAAAGAATAATTGACAAATGACCAATGACCAACGACAAAATCTAAAACCATATTTAAAATACCCCACCTAATCAGTATCAGGTGGGGTATTTTATCCTCAAGGGTGTGTGTCACAATTATTAACAGATCCGACAAATTAGTCAACTAAAGGTTGAAGTTATGTAGACGCCCATTAGGGCGGCTTTTTGCAGGGTAAGTTGAAGTATGAAAAGATGTTTGGTTGCTTGTTTATGTAGAGACTTGTACTGTTCCCAAAAGACCAGACTTAGCCATAACATAAGGCGTGAAAGTTCCTCTTTATTGGCACTCTCAACAGCCATTTGCAACTAGTGCATTCTTTCATCCTTTGTCCTTTCTCATGAAGAATTCTATAAGTAGGCGTCAGTGATGGAAGTAATCTATCAATATGCCTGGCTAATTCCGGTACTGCCCCTTATCGGGGCAACGCTGGTAGGGCTGGGATTAATCTCTTTAAATCAGGTGACGAACCGCCTACGACAGTTCAATGCCGCGTTGATTATTTCCTTGATGGGAGCGGCTATGGGGCTGTCGTTTGCCATATTGTGGAGCCAACTGCAAGGACACGCACCTTACACCCGCACCCTAGAATGGGCAGCGGCTGGCAATTTTCACTTGAGTATGGGCTACACCATTGACCACTTGACAGCTTTAATGCTGGTGATTGTGACGACGGTAGCCTTCCTGGTCATGGTTTACACTGATGGCTACATGGCTCATGATCCTGGCTATGTCAGGTTTTATGCCTATCTCAGCTTATTTGGCTCGTCAATGTTGGGTCTGGTAGTCAGCCCGAACTTGGTGCAGATTTATATCTTCTGGGAGCTGGTAGGGATGTGTTCCTACTTGCTGGTCGGCTTCTGGTACGATCGCAAATCCGCAGCAG
This sequence comes from Fischerella major NIES-592, assembly GCF_001904645.1. Classification (NCBI taxonomy): domain Bacteria; kingdom Bacillati; phylum Cyanobacteriota; class Cyanophyceae; order Nostocales; family Hapalosiphonaceae; genus Fischerella; species Fischerella major. The sequence continues at coordinate 56,222 of NZ_MRCA01000002.1, forward strand.
ACGCAGCCCAAAAAGCCTTTGTCACTAACCGCGTGGGTGACTTTGGTTTGTTATTGGGGATTCTAGGACTATTCTGGGCAACAGGCAGCTTTGATTTTCAAATCATGGGCGATCGCCTTGCTGAACTCGTCCACACGGGTTCTCTCAGCAATATACTGGCAGCCCTATTTGCGATTTTAGTCTTCCTGGGTCCCGTAGCCAAATCTGCCCAGTTTCCCCTCCATGTCTGGCTACCAGATGCGATGGAAGGCCCCACGCCCATTTCTGCCTTAATCCATGCAGCAACCATGGTGGCAGCAGGCGTTTTCCTCATTGCCCGGATGTACCCCGTATTTGAACACGTCCCGGCGGCAATGAACACAATTGCCTACACTGGGGCATTCACTGCCTTTTTAGGGGCAACCATTGCCATTACCCAAAACGACATCAAAAAGGGCTTGGCTTACTCCACCATTTCCCAACTCGGTTACATGGTGATGGCTATGGGAGTAGGCGCTTACAGCGCTGGACTATTCCACCTGATGACCCACGCCTACTTTAAGGCGATGCTGTTTTTAGGTTCTGGTTCGGTAATTCACGGCATGGAAGCAGTTGTAGGTCACGACCCCGACTTGGCGCAGGATATGCGCTTAATGGGTGGACTGCGGAAATATATGCCAATTACAGCCATTACCTTCTTTATTGGTTGTGTAGCAATTGCTGGTATCCCGCCCTTTGCTGGTTTCTGGTCAAAAGACGAAATCCTCAGTGCGGCGTTTGCCTCTAACCCACTGCTGTGGGGCGTTGGCTGGCTAACCGCTGGAATTACCGCCTTTTATATGTTCCGCATGTATTTCACCACCTTTGAAGGTAACTTCCGGGGCAACAAAACCCAGTTGTGGAAAAAACTCAAGTCTCCGATTGGCATGGCCATTGTTACGGGCTTTGAAAGAACTCCAGCTTTTGGCCCTGGTGCAATGACCAAAGGAGAACTAGAAGCCCACACTGGACACCACAACGACCACGATCATGGTCATGGTCATAGTGAGTATCCCCACGAGTCACCCTGGACAATGACCCTACCTTTGGTGTTATTGGCAGTTCCTTCAATGCTAATTGGTTTGGTGGGGACACCCTTTGCTAACTACTTTGAGGAGTTTATTTACTCTCCCAATGAAACCCTCGAAGAAGTTTTGGTAAAAGCTGCTGAATTTAACCCGCAGGAATTTTATGTCATGGCGGGTGGTTCGGTGGGAATTTCCCTCATTGGTATTACTATTGCTTCCTTGATGTATTTGTGGGGTAAAATCAACCCGGTGGCGATCGCTGCCAAAATTAAGCCACTTTATGAGCTATCCCTCAACAAGTGGTACTTTGATGACATTTACCACCAAGTGTTTGTCCTCGGCTTGCGTCGCCTAGCTAGACAAGTCATGGAAGTTGACTTCCGGGTTGTTGATGGTGCTGTTAACCTCACAGGCTTTTTCACCCTGGTTAGTGGTGAAGGTTTGAAATACCTAGAAAACGGTCGTGCCCAATTCTACGCTTTGATTGTTTTCGCTGCCGTATTGGGTTTAGTGATTTTCTTTGGTGTCACTTAATACAGTGGTCAGTTATAAGTTATCAGTTATCGGTTTCTAGTGTTGAGTTTTGATAACTGTTTACTCGTAACCGATAACAAATTCACCAACAAGTTTGTGTAACTTAGATGAAGGCAGGGCAATCAGTTCACCTGCCTTCATATTTTTTGACTTTTGTTAAATCAACCTAACAAATAACAACCAGATCACGAAAAAACTGCTAGTTAATAGCTAGTAGCAGATAGCCGAACCTTGAGAGCGACTTCAATGAATACAGCTAATTTTCCCTGGCTGACTACAATTATCCTGTTACCGATAGCAGCATCGCTGCTCATTCCCGTCTTGCCAGATAAAGACGGCAAAACGGTACGTTGGTATGCCCTCATCGTTGGGCTGATAGATTTTGCACTAATTGTTACTGCTTTTTACCTTGGGTATGACTTCTCTAATCCCAATTTGCAATTGTTTGAGAGTTATCCTTGGGTTCCACAACTGGATTTGAATTGGTCAGTAGGGGCGGATGGTTTGTCTATGCCCCTAATTATTTTGACTGGATTCATTACTACACTGGCGATTTTGGCAGCTTGGCCTGTAACACTGAAGCCGAAGTTGTTTTACTTTTTAATGTTGGCGATGTACGGCGGACAAATTGCTGTGTTCGCCGTTCAGGATATGCTGTTGTTTTTCCTGGTGTGGGAACTGGAATTGATTCCGGTTTACTTGCTGCTGGCAATTTGGGGAGGTAAAAAACGCCAATACGCAGCGACCAAATTTATTTTGTACACTGCGGGTGGTTCACTGTTTATTTTGATAGCTGCCCTAGCAATGGCATTTTACGGCGATACAGTCACCTTTGATATGCGATCGCTCGCGGCGAAAAACTTCGCTTTGAACTTACAACTATGGCTGTATGCTGCTTTCTTGATTGCTTACGCCGTCAAGTTACCCATCTTCCCACTACATACCTGGCTACCAGATGCCCATGGTGAAGCTACAGCCCCTGTGCATATGTTGCTAGCTGGTATTCTGCTGAAAATGGGTGGTTACGCTTTAATTCGTATGAATGCCCAGATGCTCCCTGATGCCCATGCTTATTTCGCGCCTGTATTGGTCATTTTGGGGGTAGTTAACATCATCTACGCTGCTTTGACATCTTTTGCCCAGCGTAACCTCAAGCGGAAAATTGCCTACTCTTCGATTTCCCACATGGGCTTTGTCACCATTGGTATTGCTTCCTTCACAGATTTGGGTTTGAATGGGGCGATGCTGCAAATGGTTTCCCACGGGTTGATTGGGGCGAGTTTATTCTTTTTAGTGGGAGCAACTTACGACCGCACACACACTCTAATGTTGGATGAGATGGGCGGTGTCGGTAAGAAAATGGGTAAGATTTTCGCTATGTGGACGACTTGTTCCTTGGCGTCTTTGGCATTACCGGGAATGAGTGGTTTTGTGGCAGAATTGATGGTCTTTGTGGGTTTTGCCACTAGCGACGCCTATAGTTCCACTTTCAAAATAATCGTGGTCTTCTTGATGGCAATTGGTGTGATTTTAACGCCGATTTATCTGCTGTCCATGCTGCGGGAAATTTTCTATGGTGAAGAAAACAAGGAATTAGTTTCTCATCAAAAACTTATCGATGCCGAACCCCGCGAAATCTTTATTATTGCTTGCTTGTTAGTACCAATTGTTGGCATTGGTTTATATCCCAAAATTTTGACTCAGGTTTACGATGCTACAACAGTACAGCTCACAGAAAGATTGCGTGATGCAGTACCTTCATTAGCACAGCAAAATACGCCGGAAGTATCGTTAAGTGCGCCGGAGATTGAATGAGGTAAAACAAATAAAGTTTATACCTTTAGTGATGATTTAGGGGCGGGTTCTATGCCTGCCCTTTTTTGTGTGCTAGTTCAGGAATAAAAACTATTTGGAAAATAATTTTAAACGCAAAGGCTCGCAAAGGTAAGCGCAGAGGAACGGAGAGTTTAAGGATGAACGTGCAGAAAACTTTCGTGCTTTATTTTCTGTTGGTGATAGTGCGATCACTACTCATATCAAATCATCTAGAATCTTTCTCTACAATCTATAGTAGAATCTTAATTCTGCAAATCTCCCATGTTAGAGTACAACCCCCTAAACTGCTTACCCTCTTCTGAGGAATTGCCCGATTCTGACGACACACCTGTGGATAACGAACTACAAGATTTAATTCCTAGCTTATTAAAAGCAATACTGGCTTTGCTGTGGTCAGATCGTTGGGATTGGTTCTTTGGGGTTGATATGGGTATTTATTATGACCCGAATCAACCTGCTATTGTCCCTGATGGGTTTCTCAGCTTGGGAGTTCAGCGCTTCATTGATGAAGATTTGCGTTTAAGTTATGTGCTGTGGGAAGAGAAAAAACTACCCATTTTAGTGTTGGAAGTTGTTTCTCACAAGTATCGGGGCGAGTACACTACTAAAAAAGAACTCTACGCAGAATTTGAGATTTTATACTACGTGGTATACAATCCCCGTCGTCGTAAGAAACCACCTCTAGAGGTGTATCGCTTAGAGAATGGTGAATATATTTTGCAGCCAGGAAACCCAGTTTGGCTAAGCGAAATTGGTTTAGGAATTGGCAGAGAACGGGGAACTTATCAAGGTATTACACGGGAGTGGTTGTACTGGTATGATGAGCAAGGCCAAAGATTGCTCACACCAGAAGAACATATTCAAGAAGCAGAACAACGCCGCCTAGAAGCAGAACAACGAGCGCAAATGCTGGCGGAACGGCTAAAAGCATTGGGTATAGATCCAGAAAGTTTAACTTAAGCTTTGCTAAGACTCTTGGTTGCAGAAGCTTTTCTGTTTATTTATATCTACCTAAATTATTTTGTTCCTTTTTGGTCTTGCGATTTTAATAATTTTATAGTAAAAGATCAAATCACAAGTTTACAGAAACACCCTCTTGTCTACATAACTTACACCTAAGGGCGATCCCCGTATCTTAAACAAACTTATGAATAGTTGATAAAAAAGCATAGAATACAGCATCATATCAAGCAAACTGAATTTAATTATAAAAAAATGTAATCAAAAATTGTGCTGGCAAGTATTTAAGTTCTAAAATTGGAACCATTTTTGTAGTTCAGCTATCTAGGAATAGGATTCATCACCAGTAGACAAACCCAAATCGAAATAATTATTTATCACCAGTAATGGTTTGCCAGCTTTCAAAACAAATCATACAAACTAATTATGAACTAAATGTTTGATGAGCGCTTATACAGTCTTTACCTGTTTTTGATCCCCATTTCGATAAAATGACTTGGCAGAACCTTATAACTGAAAACCGCTTTTGACAGCGACGCCCATGAATAAACTTAACAATGGTTTTACTCTATTTCTGAGTCTGCTAGTCGAGGCGATGCCTTTTTTGCTGTTGGGAGTATTATTCTCCAGCTTGCTGCTATTTTTTGTCGATGAGCGCAAATTGGTAGACAAAATGCCTAAAAATCCCCTACTAGGGGCTTTAGTCGGTAGTATGGTAGGGTTTTTGTTTCCTGTCTGTGAGTGTGGTAACGTGCCAGTAGCACGGCGCTTATTGATGCAGGGAGTGCCCACATCAGTAGCCATCGGCTTTTTGCTTGCAGCACCAACAATTAATCCGATTGTGATTTGGGCAACTTGGACAGCATTTCGCGATCAGCCAGAAATAGTAGTATTACGAGTAGTGTTTTCCCTATCAATTGCAACTATTATTGGCTTCGTCTTTAGTTTTCAAAAAGACCTGACTCCCATAGTTCAACCGGCGCTTGCTCGTTACTTGAAATTTAACCCACCCCCCACTGCACAAACAAAACGCCGTGCGAAACTTTCCCCAGCACAGCAGCAAGCAAGTGTACCGACTTTATTACAGTCTGGAACGTTTTTGTTAGGAGCAGGGCAAATTACACGGTTGGAAACTGCTGCGGAAGCCACATCTGCAAATTCTCCTCAGAGTAAACCCTTAGGAGCGAAACTCCGATTAGTGTTAGAAAATACCGTGCAAGAACTGCGAGAATTGGGAGCAGTACTGGTAATTGGTAGTGCGATCGCAGCTGCGATTCAAGTTCTCGCACCTCGCGAATTAATTCTTAGTTTGGGTTCCGGCCCCATTAGTTCAATTACTGCCATGTTAGTATTGGCGGCTGTAGTCTCAATTTGTTCTACTGTTGATTCTTTTTTTGCTCTGTCTTTTGCCTCTGTTTTTACAAGTGGTTCTTTATTGGCATTTTTGGTATTTGGACCAATGGTTGATCTTAAAGGTGTGGGATTGATGTTAACAATATTTCAACCCAGAGCTATTTTTTACCTGTTTGGTTTAGCAGCACTATTAACTTTTTTGTTCACTTTGATACTAAATTTACACTTTATTTAAAAAACTTGCCTAAAGATCAATTGTGAATGAATAAACTCTTGGCTCTAGAGTAATGACAAGAATCGCGAATTCCAAATCTAAACTTAAAAATTTGTTACTTTCGTGGCTTGATATCCTAGCAATTACTGCTTGGGGTATTTTGCTATTAAAATACTGGCTCACTAACAAACTGAATTTGTTAATTCATCCTAATTATTTTGGATTAGTAGTTACAGCCGCATTCGGCTTACTAATTATCAGTTTTTTCAAAATTAAAGAAACTTGGCAGCGACGTCGCTATGAAGTAACTGCTAACTTTCAACACATCAATTTATTTCCTCCTGGATGGGGTAGCACTTTGCTGTTAGTGGCAGCGGTGTTGGGATTTATCATTACACCACAAGTATTTGCCAGTGATAAAGCATTGCAACGAGATTTCAGTGAATTATTAGGTTCTACACGCGTCAAACCGCAAGCGTTCCGTGCCTCTGTTGCTCCTGAGCAGCGATCGCTCGTAGACTGGGTACGTATGCTCAACGTCTATCCAGAACCCGATAGATATCAAGGTAATAAAGTCAAGGTACAGGGATTTGTCATCCATCCACCAGATTTAGGAAAAGAATATCTCTTTTTGGCGCGATTTGTTCTGACTTGCTGCGCCGCTGATGCTTATCCTGTAGGATTACCAGTCAAACTAAAAGAAACCCGCGATCAGTATCCACCTGATACCTGGCTAGAAGTAGAGGGAGAAATGACCACAGAAAAAATCGCAGACAAACGTCAACTTACCATTGCTGCCAGTTCCCTGAAAAAAATTCCCCAACCAAAAAATCCCTATAGTTATTAGTTGTTAGTTATTAGTTGTTTGTAATCACAACCAACAACCAAAAATCAACAATCAACAAATTACAAATGACTACTAAAAAATCTTTTTTGCAACCCTTAGATCGCGTTGCGATCGCATTAATGTTACTGCTGATTTTGGTAATTGGGCTAATCATATCCCAAGGTGATGTAGTCAGAGTTCGTGTCCGCGAATTCACTTGGAAGCACTTACAAAGTGAAGAAAAAGATATATCTGTGACTAATTTCACCACCCAAAACCAAAAAATTGGCTCAGAGTACAAAGCCTTTGTCCTTACTTTTAGTCGTCCTATGGATACGAAAAGCGTAGAGGAAAATTTGAAAATAGAGCCTCCCTTAGCAGGTACATTCAGTTGGGCGGGGCGACGCATGGGTTATAGCTTCATCACACCAGCACCCTATGGGACAACTTATAAAGTGAGCTTAGAAGGGGCAAAAGACAAATTTGCTACCCAAGAAAAAACTAATAAAACCATACAACCATTTCAAACAACATTTAGCACACGCGATCGCGTGATTCTTTATATCGGGGCTAGCAATGAAGATCAAGGAAGGTTAGTTCTTTACAACTTAACCCAAGAACAAAAAAAGATACTTACCCCCAAGGATTTAATCGTTACCGACTTTAAGCCATTTCCAGATGGGCAGAAAATATTATTCTCGGCTCGCCCCGCCGATAGTCAAGATTTACTATCAGCGCAGTTGTACACAGTCACAACTGGCTTTAGTACGCCCCATCAAACCAAAACAGAACCAGCAGCTAAAGTAGACTTGCTTTTAGACAATAAAGAATATCAAAACTTGAAATTTGATGTATCGCCTGATGGGCAAACGATTGTTGTTCAGAGGGGGAAAAAAGACAATCCTGGTGACTTTGGGTTGTGGTTCATGCCAGTTACCAGTGATGGTTCTGATAAAAAACCGACTCCTCAACGCTTGCAAAGTCAACCCGGGGGAGACTTTATGATTACACCGGACAGTAAAGCTGTAGCCATCGCCCAAGGTCAGGGAACAGCTATCTTACCTCTACAAAAAGATGGCACTAAGCCCTTAGATTTTTTCCCACAATTTGGCTTGGTACAAGCCTTTTCCGGGGATGGTTCTCAAGCGGCAATGGTTAAGTTTAATACGGATTATACACGGGATTTGTTTTTAGTCACTAACCAGGGGGTTCAGAAAAAACTGTTATCCACCACAGGTTCTATAGTTAATTGTCAATTTGATGCTGCCTCCCCCACACTCTATTGTTTGCTAACACAGCTACTGCCTGGAGAGTATTATCAAGAACAACCATATTTAATTGCAATTGATATCAAAACGGGGGAACAGAAACCATTATTTGTGCTACGTCCCGACCAAAGAAACGTCCAGATGAGTTTATCTCCTGATGGCTTAGGTTTATTATTTGACCAGATTCAGACCCAAACCAACCCAACCACAACACCAAACGCACCTTTTTTGACAACTGATGATGGAGAGACAATTGCCACTAGCAACCTGTGGTTAATGCCATTATTACCAATAGCCGACGCTCAGGCCAGCGCAGACCTTAAACCAGAACAACTCCCTTTAACAGGGTTTTATCCTCGTTGGTTGCCATGATGAGGAGATGGTGAAGTAGAGGGGGTGGAGGAGTGTCAGGGGTGTGAGGAGAAAAATTTTTTCTCGTTGATGTTTGGCAATCTTCCTATTCTTGGGTAGCGAAAAGTTATAACAAAATAATCATAAATGACTTTCCTTGGGGAGGTGACAAACTTGCCTTATGGAGTAGATTTTTGATAAGACAGCATTTATATGTAATACTACCGCAGTCACCAATCAATAAGTTTAAGCTGGTGGGTGAAAAGTCATGAATGAAGCAGACACCCCAAATAACGGGGCTTTTATTGAACCCGTAGATCCTGCTAATGCGTCGCAACCGCAACAAGCAAGTTGTCCTTTTTATTCTGTTTTGCCTGTTGAAAACAGAACAATTTCGCAATTGCCGTTGTTTGCACCAGCAGAAGATAAGCAGTGTCAGGAAAATGCATCTTGTCAAGACTCAATGACCAAAACGAATCAACAAATAGAGGTAATTAGTAATTCTCAATGCGTATTAGAGTTAAATCAGCAGCAGCTAGAGGAGTTAGAGCCTGAACTAGATTGGGTTGCGGAGCCTGAAAAAGAAAAGGAACTACAGATTGATTCTGAATTTAAACAACTTTTGGCATTAAATGAAGAATTGCGTTCTGCCAACAATAATTTATATGAACAAGTAGAAGGTTTAACAACTGCTCTGTCTGAGTCAGAAGCAGCTTTGCAATGGCAGAAAAAGCGTTCTGCTGTCGCAGAGGCTATGCTTAACCAACAAACTCAAGAACTCACTGCTGCTCAAGAACAAATACAATCCCTATTTCAACAATTGGAAACTGCACTCCAAACAGTTCAAAATCAAGAAACTGCCATAGAGAACTATAAAGCACAGCTAGAAATTACCCAACAACGTCTTGCTCTGCTGGAACGAGAATGTACCTTAATTCAAACTAAATATAATGAACAATCCCACCAGCTATTACAATCAGAAAATTCTTGTCGAGAATTGCGTACTCGATTAATGCGGCAACAACGCCAGACATTACAATTCAAAGCAGCTCTAGAAAAATGTCTAGAAACACCACCAGTTCATAGTTATGATTCTATAAATAATCATGCTGATGCCAACGATGTAAGTGACAGACAAGTTAGAAATTATCGACGGACTCATTCTTTAGTTACCAACCAACAACCAATTCAACCTTGGTCAGCAGAACTAGATTCTCCTTGTGAGGATATAAGTAGTTTCTGGCTAGAATCTTCTTCATCAACCTCAAATACTTGGGATAACTCCAGTTCTGATCAATTATCGACTGCTGACACTCCATCTCCAGAAAGTATATTGACATCAGAGCAATCAACTACCAAGCCAGAAATTGATGATGCAACTGAACCAAAGGTAGTTTCATCTTCTGATTCCTTAAGTTTGGACGAGCAAGTAGAAAACTTAATTCAGCTATTTTTTGCAGCCCAAAATACATCTGCATCACTAACCTCTGTTGAAAAAAATGTAGAAGATATGGAAGATGCAAAAAGTGATGATGAACTTGTCACACCCATTTGGGAAACAGTTGCTACACCCGTTGAAGATAAAAAAGAACCAATAATTGTCATTTCACCGAGTGCTGATACAGATTCTGAAGAAAATGAGGATTTCTGGTTAGACGTGTCACCATTACGCCCGTCATTGTCACAGTCTACTGAGACTTCTAAATCGCCCTCACCACTGCTTTATCCAGAACGACCACCTAAAGGGCGAAAGTCTCTAGCATCTGTAGAATTGCCAAATTTTCGCCCTAATACTCAATGAATAAGGCTGAAGGATGAAGGATGAAAATAAGAAGAATTTAGATTTTATAGTTCATACTACCCTTCGGGAAGCCGCCCAAAGGGCGTCTACACACTTGATAACTATGGACTCTTGACAATTGACTCTTGACTATGGACTCTTGACTCTTGAGTCTGAACTTTTTTCATTTCTGGTTTTCCTTTACCTGTAGTCAAGGCATAGCTGATTGCTAATAGATGCAACCACAATGCTGGAGAGCGATTTTCCAACCACTGACTATTGCGGTGTAGAAAATGCGGTAGCCATCCACTGAGTAAAGCACTAATGAGGCTATGACGAATAAAGTCAAAATAGTTCCCTAACCAACGCAATAAATCTTTAGCACCAGCTAGTTCCCAAATCCACATTAGCAATGCTGGGTTCTTCTTGGCTGCTTTTAGTGCTAAGCGATTAAAAGTAAGCAAGTTGAATCTATCTTTGATAAAATCTTCTGCTACTTCGAGGGGTTCATCCGCCAACAAACCAAAGAAGTTATTCAGCATAGTGTTTATGCGTTCTGGTGGTAAGAATTTACCAGTAGGAACCATCATGCCTTTGGAAAACATCCAAGTCACAGCAATATTATTTTGAAAGGCACGAATTCGGTTCAAGTGTTGGCAAGAAAGTAAGTCGTGTTTGAGGGCAATATCTAAGAGAGTAGTGAGACGTTCTAGGTTCCGAACCAAGGAACCGAATCCTGTGAAAACTAAGGGTGACTGAAGGGATGCAGCATCACCAATGGCTATTAATCGATCAAATGCTACTGTGCGATCGCTACTCCCCACACTAAAGTGACCCGGTATATACCCAAAGGTCGGCTTTTTCCAGACTAGTTTGTCCATGTCGCAGCGCCGATACTCTGGCAGTATTGTGAAAAAGTCCTCATACATTTCCAGCAAGGAACCGGGATTTTGAGAATTGACTTCGTGGTAATGAAATAAATAAATTGTTAATTCTTCGTCTGCACCGGGAAATAATTCCCAAATTAATTGTCTTCCGCGCGAAATATCGCCGTGACTATTTAGCACATCCCCATATTGAGAATCCCAGACTCCTGGTTCAAATCCCCGTTCTATTACTGCTCCTACTGTTGGACAAACACTGTCAAAAGCACGACCACCATTTAACTGCCAAGCGATTGGTGATGCTGTTCCCATCGCATCTACTAGCACTCGTCCGCTTGCTTGCTTGTCTATTTGATTACTTAAATCTTTAACTGTAATAACAACTCCTGATGTGTAAATATCAGCTTTAATAAACTCTGATTCATCCCAGATTTCCCCACCTGCCAACCGCAGCTTTTGTCCACATAGTTGGAGCAATTTCTCGGAATCTAGCCCCAAATTTAGGACTGTGGGAGTGTGTAAAATGGGCGCTTTTAGTTGCTTGGGAATATAAGCATCAAAAAATTTATTAAATCCGTCTTTATACTCTCGGGCAATAATAGATTCAACTTCGCTGGGTGTGAGCAAACCTAAATTAATCAAGCTTTGAATTTCATCACGAGAAATATTCCATTCTCGGTTCATGCGCCCAAAAGGCAAGCGTTCCACTAACAGCACTTTGTAGCCTAATTTTGCCATCACAGCCGCATGAATCACACCAAGCGCACCGCCAATGTAGATTAAATCGTAGGTGGGGTGGTGGGGTGGTGGGGTGGTGGGGAGACTATTTTCTCTTATCCCCTTATTGCCCCTAATCCCCACTCCCTTAGGAAAGTGGGGGCCCCGAGTTCCCCATCTCCCCATCTCCCAATCTCCTTTATGGGAGAAAACTACCTGACGCGGTTTCTTTGGATTCCGCACTCCTTGACGCCAGCGTTGCTCCCACCAGTACACCCGCTGGAGGTCATATTCGCCGTTGGGCATTTTTTGAAAATATTTGACGGTGAGGGGATAATAGGGAGCTAATGCTTCAAAAATCGATTCCTGGGATAAATCAATTGTTGGTGGTTCTGGATATTGATGGGGAAAGCGGCTTCTAATCGCAGTTGTAAGCCTTTTAAGAATTTGTTTTTCCTGGGGAAAAGCTTGCTCTGACCAGCGAAAAACTTTCAAGTAAGTAGTCCGTTGTACCGACCAAACAAAGATAGAGAGTTCAACTGGTAAGTTTTCCGGAATATTTCTGTTATCATCTGTATTTTCAATCATTCTCAGGCGAAAACCATCCGGTGTCAGCATTTTTTTCCCATTTCCTGGTTCAAACTCAGTTTGTAACCATTTACAGACTGCTGTTGTGTCCGGAGAGGGGATTTCTATGTAAAGTATCTCTTTCATTCGTTTTTCAAATCTCCAACTAATAATATGCACTAAGACAGATTCAAAACTAGGGTTATTTACGGTAAAATCCGCCCTATCTTGTTGAATAAAAATTCAATAAAGAAATTTTAAAAGTTTGTCAAAGTTTTTGTTCATTCTCTGTTTCATTAAACTTACGTCATGAATTATCCCATTCCAGATAACCCTCAAGAAATCATTGCCCTAAGGCAAAAGCCAGTTGATGAAGAAATCGTTGCTGCTGCGATCGCAGGTGTAATTAAAGTTGTCCGCGCTCAAGGTCAATCCCTAGAAGAATTAACAGCGCAATTGCTAGCTGAAGACACTCTACTAGATAAACAGCAGCGACGTTGGCTGAGTCAAGTAGTTGCCCAAGCCTGGGAAAGTTTCTCTTAGATTTTGTTGGTAGTTTTTGGTTGGTAGTTGTTCGGAATAATCAACAAACAACAAACAATAAGCAACAAACAAAAAAAATTCATTGCCAATCATTTTGTGTGGTGTGGGAGTATAAATTATGTAGTGTGAGATTGGCAACTGGCATGTCAAAAGTGATAGGCAAATTAAAAGTAAGAAATAAACTGGTGAGTAACAAGTTACTAACTTTCAAGGTGATATCTTGATTTAAGTTTTGGCGCGGACAAATTGAGGATTACGCTTCAATAATTCCTTAAACAGTGAAATGATCCGCAATTGCAGCTAAATAGTTAGTTATAAAAAGCATCAGGTGACTAGAAGTACCAGAACTAGGTGCAACAGATCCGATGAAAAATTAACGTAGACGCGCCTTCTTCGGCTTCCGTAAGGTACACGGATGCAAACGCGCTTTGCGCGGCTTCGGTGGAGAGTACACTGATGAACACTGATGGATTATGGGTTTGCTGTTAAGTTAGTCCCTGATCGCTATTTTCAAGCCAATTACAGTAATAGGTCAATTACCTATTACCTACGACTGCCGCTTCTGCTTGGGAGTGTAACAATAAGCCATATTCTAATCCTTCTACTACTGCTTGATAGGAAGCTTCCAAAATATTTGTAGAAACTCCTACCGTTGTCCAGCGTTGATGACCACTTCCCGACTCTACCATGACGCGTGTTTTGGCTGCTGTACCTGTATGTCCGTTGAGAATTCGTACTTTGTAGTCTGTCAACTCAAAAGCTGCTATGTGGGGATAAAAATTCACTAAAGCCTTACGTAATGCTGCATCCAAAGCCGCAACAGGGCCGTTTCCTTCTGCTGCTTCCAAAATATCTTTACCATTGACGGCAACTTTGACTGTGGCTAAGGCGCTAGTATTGGCTTCTCCCTGTCCCAAGTCACAATGAACCTGGAAACCCCTGATTTCAAAAAATTGTTGGCGACTTCCTAAAGCTTGGCGCATCAACAATTCAAAACTTGCTTCTGCTGCTTCAAATTGATATCCATCACTCTCCAAATCTTTCAAGCGTTCGAGAATTTTTCGGGTTGTGGGGTCATGTTTATCTAATTCAATCCCAAATGAACGGGCTTTTGCTAGAACATTACTGACTCCTGATTGTTCGGAAATGACGATTCGACGACGGTTGCCAATTTGTTCTGGTTGAATGTGTTCGTAAGTCAGGGGATTACGTTCTACTGCTGATACATGAATCCCGCCTTTGTGAGCAAATGCTGACCTACCTACAAATGGTGCATGTTCATCTGGAGCAAGATTAACTACTTCGCTGACAAAGCGACTGGTGTCCGTCAATTGCGAGAGTTGGTTCTCTTCTATACATTTAAATCCTAGCTTGAGTTGTAAATTAGGAATTAACGAACAAAGATTGGCATTACCACAACGTTCGCCGTAACCATTGATTGTGCCTTGTACCATCCTGACGCCCGTCATGACGGCAGCGAGAGCATTGGCAACTGCTGTATCTGAATCGTTATGAGTGTGAATGCCTAATTTAGTGTCGCTGGGAATAACTTTGACTATTTCAGTAATAATTTGCGTAATTTCATGGGGTAACGTGCCGCCATTAGTATCACAAAACACTAACCATTCAGCACCAGCAGCGATCGCAGTCTCTAATGTTTGTAAAGCATAATCCCGATTGTGCTTATAGCCATCAAACCAATGTTCAGCATCGTAGATAACGCGACGCCCTTGAGTGCGTAAGTACTCAATCGTATCGCGGATCATCGCCAAATTTTCAGGCAAAGTGGTCTTGAGTCCTTCAGTCACATGCAAATCCCAAGACTTACCAAAAATAGTCACCCAACGGGTTCCAGCAGCAAGAATAGCTTGTAGTATTGGCTCAGAGGCCACATTTGTATTTGGGCGTCGAGTTGAACAAAAAGCCACAACTTCAGCTTGTTTGAGGGGTTCTTCCTGCAACTGCCAGAAAAACTGCACATCTTTGGGATTAGCTCCAGGCCAACCACCTTCAATGAAGGGAATACCCAGTTGATCCAGCCTTTTGGCAATGCGTAACTTATCTTCTATGGAAACAGATAACCCTTCGCGCTGAGTACCATCTCGAAGTGTAGTGTCATATATCCAAAGTTGAGGTGAACAGTTAACAGTCATAAGATGAGCAATGAGTCAGAACTATAGAGAATAAAAAAGATCTGTCAGGATATAAAATTGTAATGGGAGTCAAGAGTTTATACGCTTAGTTCTCCTTGGAGTTCATAACAACTACATTTCAAGGTGGTTTGTGACAACACTACACTGATGAAAATCTGCTGATAAATAGTGAATTTATACCATTTTCAAATTCTAGAAAATATAGATATTAATAGGGTCTGCATTGCCAGCATTAACACCGCTGCATTATTTTTCAAGACCATAATAATATGACAAGATTAAATGATTTATGAACTAATCCTCAAGGATGTTCTTGTGATTGTTTCATAACTTAAATCCAATTATGAAATAGTTTTTATACCAAAAATAAATTGTTACAATACAACCTAAAACTTGTGTAGTGATCTGCAATGCCCAAGGTGTTAGCTCAAGATAAAACAAGTGAGTGTATGCGTAGAGCAAATCGGCAGAAAATTTTGCTGCAAAATGGTATTGACCTCTACAATAGCGGTGCTAAGGTAATAAACTGTCGCTTAATCGGCAGCTGTTCTGTGCAATTGCAAGCAGAAGGTAAAGCTTCAAAGGCTAATTGGCGTGAAGGGCAGCTCTCACTACCTCCTCATTCTCCGAGAAAAAATCTGGGTTTCGGCTTGTCAAACTCAGCTTATGGGAGATGTAAAAGTCACCAATTTTGATGGATTTTGGGGAGAAGGTTCTCAAGTAGTCTGGACACCAAAAGGTTAAAAAGGAGAAAAAACATGGGTAGATGGACACCACTCATTTTGATGGCTGGAGGTTTGGCTATTTTACTAGGTACGTTGCTGGGGATTAGCTTTCCGATGGGCCGACAAAATACTGCTCAAGCCCCAGGAGGCAAAACATCAAAAGTTCTCCCTGCCAATATTAATGTCAATAGCACTGCGGCTGGCACAAATAACACCAGAGCCAACAGAACTAATGTTGCCCAGAATAACGCTGCTGATGACACTTTGACTGAAACCATGACTGACACAACAACAACTGCTCAGGATACAGGCACCACAGACGATACTCAATCAAGTGATACTAATCAGGATAACGAACCAATTCGAGCTTTGTGGTAGTGCTTGCCTATCAGCGGTTAACAGTTATGAGTTACTTAATTATGAGTTAGGAGTTATATAGTCGATTGTCAATTGTCAATTGTTGATAGTCATTACTCTTGACTATGAACTCTTGACTAAGGACTCTTGACTAAGGACTCTTGACTATGAATTTTGGACTCTTGACTAATGACTAACGATGTTTTAATTATCGGTGGCGGTGTCATCGGTTTGGCGATCGCTGTTGAACTGAAACTGCGTGGTGCGAAAGTTATTGTAACTAGTCGTGATTTCCACGCCGCCGCTACACATGCTGCTGCTGGGATGTTGGCTCCGGATGCGGAAAACATCTCAAATCAAGCAATGCAAGATTTGTGTTGGCGATCGCGTTCTATTTATGCTGACTGGACACACAAATTAGAACAACTCACTGGCTGCAACACTGGTTACTGGCCTTGTGGAATTTTAGCGCCAGTCTTTTCTGAAGAAGAGAGGGAAATAGGGAGAAATATTTCTCCCCACAAGCCCATCACTCCATCCTCTTCTACTACCTACTGGTTAGACAAAGAAACTATTCACCAATATCAACCAAGTTTAGGACAAGAGGTAACTGGCGGTTGGTGGTACCCTGAAGACGCCCAAGTAGACAATCGAGCTTTAGCAAAAGCGCTACTGAGTGCGGCGCAATCATTGGGCGTAGAACTAAAAGAAGGAATCGCAGTAGAAGGCATTTTGCAGCAGCAAAGGCAAGTTGTAGGTGTACAAACCAATGCTGGAATTTTACGCGCCGAACACTATGTTTTAGCCACAGGTGCTTGGACAAATCAATTGTTTCCCTTACCCGTACGTCCCGCCAAAGGACAAATGTTGAGCGTGCGTGTACCAGAAGCGATCGCAGAATTGCCCTTAACACGAGTTTTATTTGGGCAGGATGTTTACATTGTGCCAAAACGCAATCGGCGAATTATCATTGGCGCTACAATCGAAGATGTCGGCTTTACTCCGCAAAACACCCCAGCAGGCATTCAAACTTTACTACAAGCAGCCATCCGTCTATATCCTCAAATCCAAGATTATCCCATAGAAGAATTATGGTGGGGATTCCGTCCTGCTACCCCCGATGAGTTACCAATTCTGGGGAATAGTCCCTGTCAAAATCTCACCTTGGCTACTGGACACTACCGTAATGGGATTCTGCTTGCACCCGTAACAGCAGCACTAATTGCTGATTTGATTTGGGAGCAAAAATCTGACCCCCTCCTGTCGCATTTTCATTACTCGCGCTTCCAGAACAAATCATCTACCTCCTCTGTTATGCTGACTCATCCTCTCCCCGCTTTTCCAGATCAGGGGCAAGTCAATTCCCTTACCCTTAAAAGTGAAGTATTTCCGGAAAAAAGCTTTGCACCCACTCCAGACACACCACTTGTGATTGCTGGCAAAACTTTTACCTCCCGCTTGATGACGGGAACTGGTAAATATCGCAGCATCGAGGAAATGCAGCAAAGTGTGGTGGAGAGTGGTTGTCAAATTGTGACTGTGGCTGTGCGACGAGTACAAACTAAAACCCCCGGACACGAAGGTTTAGCCGAAGCGCTAGACTGGACAAAAATTTGGATGCTACCGAATACTGCTGGCTGTCAAACCGCCGAAGAAGCGATTCGGGTTGCCCGTTTGGGAAGGGAAATGGCAAAACTCTTGGGACAGGAAGATAATAATTTTGTTAAGTTAGAAGTAATTCCTGATCCGAAATATTTACTTCCAGATCCGATTGGCACTCTCCAAGCAGCAGAACAATTGGTCAAAGAAGGCTTTGCTGTTTTACCCTATATTAATGCTGATCCGATGCTAGCTAAGCGTTTGGAAGAAGTAGGCTGTGCCACAGTCATGCCTTTAGCTTCACCGATTGGCTCTGGCCAGGGTTTGAAAACAACTGCTAACATTCAAATTATCATCGAAAATGCCAATGTACCTGTAGTAGTAGATGCTGGCATTGGTTCACCATCCGAAGCAGCACAGGCGATGGAAATGGGTGCTGATGCTTTGTTGATTAACAGCGCGATCGCTTTAGCAAAAAACCCACCCCTGATGGCACGTGCCATGAATATGGCTGCTGTTGCTGGTCGCATAGCCTATCTGGCTGGTAGAATGCCCATTAAAGACTATGCCAGCGCCTCTTCACCAGTGACTGGAACAATTACAAGTTAGATGCTTGTTGGTTGTTAATGGTTGTTTGCAACAATCAACTATCAACACTATGTCATTTGTAACGAATTATCTCTAATTACAAAAGTAGTCTATTGCATTTATGTAACATGAAATCAAAAAGCAGAGTAAGGAATTAGTCCATGCCCTACACGACAGAAGAAGGCGGTCGCCTCAATAATTTTGCCCGTGAACCCAAAGTTTATCAAGCAGAACCTCCGACAGCCCAGCAAAAGCGCAATTATGTGATTTTGGGAGTTGTGGCAATAATTTTGGTCAGTGGTTTGATTTTTGTCGCCTTCTCTGTTTCTAATGTCAGTTAATCAAAATTACTTTAATAAATCAATTTTATTTTATATTTCTTCAGGTTTCTACACTTTATGGGAACCTGGTTTTTTTGTCTAATCTGAAAATAAGACAGAAGACCTCTATTGTGCAAGAAAATAAGTGCAAAATATAAGTATAATAATATACGCTTCCTCTATTCTTATTTGAAACCTTGATTTATCCTGAGCAGAGCAATCAGTACTTGAAAATCGAAGTCATAATCATAATTTACAGATTGCTTGCATATGCCCTTAAAAGGGATGTACACTGCGTTTTGGCTCCTTAGCCACCATGAGCGTGAATGATACTGCACATTCGGATAAATTTGCGTGGAATCGTCAAGTATACCACCGTCTAAAACTTGCACTTAGTCTTGGTTTGCGGCGACAAATTTTTGTAGCGGTATGTGATGATTTAAACTTGAGAAATCAGGTAGCAGCACGTTTGCATTCAACTTTGGCTTATCCAGTTGGTCAAGTGCTGTATCAACCATCAAATACACAGGAAGCTAGTACACCAGCCTATCCACGGCTAGTTACCTTGAGGTTGAATTTAAGTGACCCTAACCCCATTGCACAGATAAATCAATGGTTGGTGAATTATCCACCACCAGTTGTTGGCGTATCTAAAGATAATCCTGGACGGTCATTGCCAATACCAGCTTTTCAGATTGTAGGTGTTGAGCAGTTGACTAAACAACCAGTGGCGATACAGCGTTTATTTTTACACTATCTCCGTTTAACTGAACAGCATTTATCAAGTCCAGAATCCAGTCGTTTTCTGGAATCAAGTTTATTACTGTGGACGCCACGTCCTTGGTTATACGCCATACAGCAGTCAGCACCACAGTTTTGGCGTTGTCGTACTGGTGTGTTTGTGTTTGCTGGAGAACCGACACCGACAACTCGTACTAAAAACTCACCAGAACGCTTTTCTGGTTCTAGAAGCTTAGATTTAGGAAATATTGAACAGGTAATCTGGGAAGAAACTGTCTCTGGTGACGATTTTCCTGTAGAAGATGTTGATTTTGCGATCAATACACCTGTCAATCGTGGACACAAACCGCAAGAACCTTCACCAATCAAGTCAGAATTATTTGTTCCAGAAACATTTCAGCAAGAAACTAACGAAAAAGTCCGTATCAGCGAGACTTCATCGCCACCGCGTTTATCGCACATTAGTAAAGAGTTAACAGAATTAGTACTAGCAACCATTAACACTGCGATCGCTCACGATCAAGATGAGAGTATACAAGTACAACAACTTCTAGAAGAAATTGACTCTCTACATGCTACAAAAGCTTCACCAGAAACACTAGCAGCAGCTTATCATCGCCTGGGTAACTTATATCGCCTCCGCATTGAACAAGGACAAGCTAACTTAGAAAACTTGATGGTGGCTATTTTGGCATACCAAGAGGCTATTACCTACGATGAAACTTCGCCGCAAGTGCCAGATATTTTGAATGACTTAGGTACACTTTATTGGATGCTATACCGCACACCGCCCAATTCGGAAGAAGGACAATCTTATATAGAACAGGGAATAGAGTTTTATCAGTTAGCTTTAAAACTAATTTCACTTGAAACCCATCCAGAAACTTATGCACGGGTACAGAATAATCTGGGGACTGCTTATGGGGACTTAGCACGTTTTTCTAATCCAGCCGAAAACTGGCAAAAAGCGGTTGCAGCTTATCGAGAAGCACTCTGCTTCCGTACCGCCGAGATGGAACCATTGAAGTATGCTGCAACTCAGAATAACTTGGGTACTGCTTACTGGCATTTAGCCCAGTACAGTCAACCGATGGAGCATTTAAAGAATGCGATTGTAGCTTACAGTCTTGCCTTAGCCTACTACAACCCCGAGCAGGAACCACTGAAATATGGCATGATTCAAAACAATATTGGTACTGCTCATTGGAATCTAGCACAGTACGAAAATCCAGCAGAGAATCTGCGACTTGCTGTGGAAGCCTATGGGGAAGCTTTAAAATATCGTACACCAGCACATGTTCCGGCCGCTTGTGCTGCCACACAAAATAATCTTGGTACTGCTTATTGGCACTTAGCCAACCAATCACAAATCAACAAAGAAGAACAACAGAATTTTCTAAAAATGTGCATCAATGCTTATCAAGAATCTCTAAATCTTGCTCACTCACTGAAGAATACTAATTTAAGTTTTGATATTTTTGCCACTCACAACAACTTAGGATTAGCGCACTATCAACTAGCAACAGATCAGTATTTAAATGGCGATAAAACCACACGTTCTCAACATTTAGAATTAGCATTGGATAACCATCTGCAAGCATTAAATGGATTAAGCAATAAACCTGAAGCTTACCAAACTACATTTAATTATTTAGTAAAAACAATTCGCGCTTTTCACAATGAATTAGGAATACAAGGACAAAATTTAGCTCTATCTAAAGTGCCTGGACAATTACTACCAGAAATTCTGCCGAAGTTGTAATTAGCAGTTATAAATTGTCTTTTTAGTAATTACTCAGTTATGTTTTGTGATTCCAGAAGAAAATTTCAACATCAAAAAATATGATTCACAAAAACCTCAAGCTTTTTATTGCCATCCTCATGGAGAATTATGGATTGGTGATTCAATTCAATGGCTCAAAAATCTGGCTTCTGAATCTGTAGATTTAGTATTTGCAGATCCTCCTTATAATATAAAAAAAGCTACTTGGGACAATTTTGAATCTCAAGCAGCTTATGTGAATTGGTCTTTAACATGGATTGAAGAAGTTTCTCGGATATTAAAATCAACAGGTTCACTATATATTTGTGGTTTTTCAGAAATTATTGCTGATATAAAACTGCCTGCATTAAAATTTTTTAGTGGGTGTAGGTGGTTGATTTGGCACTATAAAAATAAAGCCAATCTCTCAAATGATTGGGGACGTTCTCATGAGAGTATATTACATTTTAGAAAGACCAACAATTTTTATTTTAATCCAGATAATATACGCATACCTTATGGGGAACACACTTTAAAATATCCACAACATCCCCAAGCAAAAACAAGTCAATATGGCAACAATGGTAAAAATGATAGGAGAATTTGGCGTCCCCATCCCCAGGGTGCAAAACCCAGAGATGTGATAGAAATACCAACTATATGTAATGGGATGGATGAAAAAACTAAACATCCAACTCAAAAGCCAGAGGAGTTGGTGAGAAAGTTTATACTTTCTTCATCTTCAAGAGGAGATATTGTGCTTGATCCATTTTTTGGTTCAGGAACAACGCTGGTTGTTGCTGAACAACTTGGTAGAAGATGGCTAGGCTGTGAGATTATTCCTGAATATGCAGTATGGGCGGTGGAACGTATCAAATCTGTAAAGCATATGTCAGATGAGGAATGGTTTTGGTGCGATCGCAAGAATGAAGAACGTAGGAAGAAATTTAGGTAATATCATATCCCCTTGAACACTTGTATGATTCGTTGAGGTCAGTAATGGCTAATCGGTAATTGGAAAAAGCCAATAACCAAGCTTTATATCGTAAGCAATTAGTCAAATTTAATATTATTTAAACGCAGAGGAACGCAAAGGAGAACGCAGAGGGACGCAGAGTTTTGTGAGAGGAGTTTCGCTATGAGTTTATTTAATTTTGTACTAAGTGGTGAGATGAATTTTGAATAGTTATCTTAATTTTCTCCTGATTTAATTACAGAAAATATAGATGAATAGTCTTCGTGAGCAAATGACATCTTCATTGCCATTTCCAAGATTTTCCTTACACCTTCAATACTGCTAACATTTAAACTTGCGGCTTTTGCTTCTTCAATAAAGAAATCAGTATCTTTCATTAAGTGTTTGGTGGGGAAGTTGGGATTAGCATAATTACTATCCAACATTCTTGGCAATTTTTTATCGAAAGTTGGGGCGTAAAGGGCGCTTTGGCGTAAAATGTACATAAACAAGTCTTCGTCAATGCCATAACGCTGGACAAAACTAAGACTCAGGGCAAAGCTTGCTGTTAGGGAAGCAATTAATTGATTTAAAGCGAGTTTAAGTGCCGCAGCTGTTCCCACTGATCCAACTAAGATAGGTTCTGGGCCAAAGTGTTTTAATAACTCTAGGTGACGTTTGTATTGTTCTTGATGCGCGCCCACCATCACAATTAAATTACCAGCTTGTGCTTCTGGGATGCTACCTAGTACGGGTGCTTCTAAATACTCTCCACCTGCGGCAACTACTGCATCTCTAATTTCTCTGCTTTCGGTAGGGGTAATAGTTCCCATTTGGATGACGCTTTTTCCTGCTACTGCTTGTGAGGATCGATCTGAAAGTAGGACACTATAGATTGCTGCTGCATTCGTCAGCATGAGAATTACACAGTCAGCTGCATTAATTGCTTGGTAAGGTTTTTCTGCTATTTCCGCACCAATTTCTTTTAACGGTTCTAACTTTTCTGGGGTGCGGTTATATGCTATTAGCTGGACTCTTGCTTCTAACAATTTTTGCGCCATTGGCAGTCCCATTAATCCAGTCCCCAGAAATGCTACTTTCATTTTTACGTTCCTCTGGTAGAGCGTTAAGTTAGTAGTTAGTAGTTAGTGGTTAGTAGTTAGTGGTTAGTAGTTAGTGGTTAGTGGTTAGTTGTTTTAATACTCCTCACACTTCTCATCTCACCTCCCCACCTCTCCTAGCAACTACCATCTACCAACCACTAACTTGTTTTTTTTAGCCACCTGCGGCAAAAGTAACCATAATCATTACTGACAGTAAAATGCCAGGAACGAGTAGTACGATTAGCATTAATAAGTCATGGGTGGTCATAATTATTACCTTTTGACTAAAGAAGAATAAAGGTTAAAAATATTTACTTTAGCCTTTATACTTCTATACTTCAGCCTTTGATCATAAATTACCTATCACCCAAGTGAGATTAATATAGTTTTAACTTTTTAAATGGACGTTGGTGCTAGTTCTGGTACAGTAAATCCTTTCAGTAGTTGAAATGTTTCTGTTTCCTTGAGTCCTTTACTTTGTGCCAAGATACTAAATCCACCTAATCCAAAGGGATCTAAAAGCTGACGTAATGCATCCCGGCGACGCAGTAAATCAGAGATGGGTTGATTTGTATAAGATAGCGCAGCAATGCGATCGCCTAATCCCAATGCCATCAAAAATAATTCTTGCTGCGTCAAACCAACTTTAGCTAATCCGCAGCGTTCACCCCATCGTTCTAAAGCAGTAAAGTCAACATGGGCTGTGATGTCTTGTCGCCCGATATTGATGTAGGGGTTATTATGGCGCTGATGACGCCAGTAACACTGTAGCGTGCCTTGCGATCGCCTGGGATTATAGTAACGACTTGCTGGATAGCCATAATCTATAGTTAACACATACCCCCGTTGCAAACGGTCTGCTACTACACTTAACCAATCCAGCGCTGCTAAATTTACCTCACTGCGATACCCTTGTGGATAAACATTTTCTGGGAACTGAATGCCAACTAAATCAAAATATTCAGCTAGTTTTGGTGTGGAAGGTTCGGCTGTGATTTCTGTAAAGGAAGTAGGGGGGATGGGGGGACGCGGGGACGTCAACAGAGGGGGAGTGGATAACTCTTGACTATTGACAATTGACTCTTGCTGTAGAGTTACATAAATTTCTCGCAGTTGTCCTTGTTCTAAAATAAATTGATGCACTGGTAGAGCATCCACCAATTCGTTTGAAAAAAAGCAGCCGACAATAGAATTACTAAGTATTTCTTCTAAACTGCTCTGGATTTGAACTGTAAATTCTTGTAGGCGTTGCTGTTGTTCTTGCCTAAGAATTGGAGACTTTTCTACAATGATATATTGTAGGGCAGCAAAAAAATTTGGATAGCGCAATTTTAAGTAATTTAAAATATCCAGTGCTAAATGCCCTTGTCCTGCACCCATTTCTACTAGGGAAAAAGGCACTGGTTGTCCTAAAATTTCCCACATCTGGACAAATTGTTCTGCTAGCAACTCACCAAAATCAGGGCCAAGATGGACAGAGGTAAAAAAGTCACCCCGCTTACCGATATTTACAGCTTGGGTAGAGTAGTAACCGTAGTCAGGGTGATACAATGCCATATCCATGTAGGTGGCAAAAGTAATTCGCTGATTAGGACTATTAGCAATGCGATCGGCTATGGCAGCACATAACGCTGAATGAGAATCCATAAAGTTGGAAATTTTAAATTAAAACCTCAGCCTTAATTGTATTACCTTGGATTGCATTATATCCTGCTGTAATTGCTATATTGGCGTTTTTACTTCTTCAAAAAATGATAATTTTTTGCTCATGAATTGGGATTTTGCTAGCTGAATTAGCTGTTATATTTTTTGTTTTTATTAATAGTAATTCTCAATTTAGTACATATAGATTTTAATATTAATATGCATGTAAATAGTTATGAAAAAAATAAAGGTTCATTGCCCCCTATGTCAGCTATATCTACTCCTAACCTTCCTCCTTTAGAAAGTGGCGATCGCCTGACTCGTTACGAATTTGAACGCCGCTATCAAGCAATGCCGCAGAATATAAAAGCAGAATTAATCGAAGGAGTTGTATATTTGGCTTCACCTGTACGTGCAAGAGGTCATGGCAGACCTCATGCTCAAATAATCGGTTGGTTGCTAGTTTACACTGCTGCAACACCCGGAGTTGATTTACAAGATAACACCACAGTCCGCCTAGATGCTGACAATGAACCTCAACCCGACGCCCTATTACGAATTGAACCAGAAGTAGGTGGCAATTCCCGTATTAGTGATGATGATTATATTGAAGGTACACCAGAATTAATCGTAGAAATTGCTGCTAGTAGTGCTGCTTATGATCTGAATGACAAGCTTAATGCCTATCGTCGCAATGGAGTACAAGAGTATATTGTCTGGCAAAGTTATGAGAATCGCCTAGATTGGTTCAACTTACAACAAGGACGATATGTTTTGCGAGAACCAGATACAGATGGAATAATTCGCAGTCAGATTTTTCCTGGATTATGGTTGGCGGTTAATGCTTTGCGAGAAGGTAATATGGCTGAGGTTTTAGCAGTTCTTCAACAGGGGTTGCAAACAGCCGAACATCAAGCATTCGTGGAGAGACTAAGGAGTTAGTGTTGTGCAGGACAAGAAGCCAAACAACGAAAAAATCAAAAAGCAAGGTAAGTCACTGCCTTCTGGTATTATCATCCGGTTAGGAAAGTTTGTCTGGACAACTATGTGGCATTTGATGATGTCGAATTTGGCTCCTCGTAACCAGTCAGGAGAATACATCCGTCCAGCTAGTCAATTCCGCAATTTTATTGGTACACAAGCAGACAATCTTTATCAACCCCAAGCTGGACGCTATCGCCTTTTTGTGGGTTTAGGATGTCCTTGGGCCCATAGAACTTTAGTTGTGCGATCGCTCAAAGGTTTAGAAGATGCCATACTAGTTTCGATTGTATCTCCCTCACCAAACGAAGGTATCTGGGTTCTTAACCAACAACAAGAAGGTTGTCGCACTCTTCCTCAACTCTACAATTTAGCTGTACCTGGTTATCAAGGACGTTGTACTGTTCCCGTACTCTGGGATACGCAAACCAAGACGATAGTTAATAATGAAAGTGCAGAGATTATCGTGATGTTAAATTCCCAGTTTAACGAGTTTGCCAAAAATCCCCAACTTGATCTTTATCCAGAAGAACTGCGTGAGCAAATTGACCGTTGGAACGAGAAAATTTATCATGCGGTAAACAACGGTGTCTATCGCTGTGGTTTTGCCCAAACTCAACAAGCCTACGACAAAGCCTGTCACGAGTTGTTCACCACTCTCGACGAAATTGACGTCGCATTGGCAAACAGTCGCTACCTGTGTGGAGATAAAGTAACGCTGGCAGATGTACGTTTGTTTACTACCTTGTTCCGTTTTGATGTAGTCTACTACGGATTATTTAAGTGCGATCGCCACAGAATTCAAGACTATGAAAATTTAGGACCTTATCTACGCGATTTATATCAGCTACCGGGAGTTTCTGACACTTGTGATTTAGATAGCGTCAAGCAAGACTACTATGGCAACCTCTTTCCACTCAATCCTGGTGGTATCATCCCCTGTGGACCCGATGTAAGTTATCTGTTAAAACCACATAATCGTCAAAGAGTTGGTTGTTGATTGTTGATTGTTATTCTATACTTCTCACACTTCTCACACCACCCCACCACCCTAAATATTTCCTTATTTGTTAATTAGGAAATACTAATCAATTTGACCTTTTTCTTGCTTGATAATCTAATAAAGCTCCTGCGCTGACCGTAGTCCTTCCGTTGCTTCTAAACATAGGAATTTCTCCTCTTTGTAGAGCCATATAAAGGTTGGCTTGGTTTACATTTAAAAATTTTGCTGCTTGTACAAGAGAGATACCTCGCTTCAGAAAACCGGGTCTTTGTCTTTTGTAATTAGATAAGCGGCTAAGCATGGCGAAATATAAAAAACTACTTAAGAAAATTAACTTTTCTTACAAAAACGTTACAAAATCACATAAAGAGAAAACTCACCTACACAGTATATCGGCTGTGTCGGAGGGATGTTGTACAACTCAGTTTGGACAGAACACTAATTAGATTTTCATCTAATTAGATTATAACAGCTTATGAAAACGGAACAATTTCAGATCGTGCTACGTTTTTTCAAAGCTTTAGCGGACGAAAGTCGGCTAAAGATTTTGAGTTTTCTAGCTAACCAAGAATGTAGTGTAGAAGAATTAGCTGTATTGTTACAACTCAAGGAACCAACGGTATCTCATCATTTGGCTAAATTAAGAGAAGTAAATTTAGTTACTATGCGCCCTGAGGGTAATACCCACCTTTATCAATTAGAGAGTGGAACTTTAGAGAGTGTCAGCAAAGAAATCTTGACACCAGGGAAGATAGCTTCTTGGGTTGAAGACGTAGATACAGAAGCATGGGAAATAAAGATAATTCAAACCTACACAGAAGGAGAACGCCTCAAAGAAATTCCTTCTAGTCGGAAAAAACGCTTAGTAATCCTCAGATGGTTAGCAAATAAATTTGAAGTGGGTGTTCAGTATTCAGAAAGTACTATTGATGAAATTTTGAAGGGCTACCATGCTGATTTTGCTAATCTTAGACGTGAGTTGATTAGTTACAATCTGATTCAAAAAAAAGATGGAGTTTATTGGCGTTATGTAGATTAGTAGAAAGAAATTGTTAACGAAAAAATACCCTTGGTTCTCAACTAAAAATTAAGATTTTTAAGCTTCTCTCCCACATAGGGAGAGGTTTTAGAGAGTTTTTAAATCTATCGAACTCAGGTTATTTTATTAAAGTGGTAAAGTCGAAAGATATATGGAATAGCTGTAATATTTATGAACGAGGTAACTTTTCATAGTACAATAGTACTAAAAATTTGTTACTTAATGATTTTTTAGGTCAAAAAATGGTCTTAGTAAATAAGCTAGTAAAACCGTTTCTGAAGTGGGCAGGAGGGAAAAGACAACTGGTTCCATTAATTGTAGAAAATTATCTTCCTAAAAATTATAATTCCCAAACCTACTATGAACCTTTTCTTGGCGGAGGAGCGCTCTTATTTACTTTGCAACCTAAAAAGGCTGTAATTAATGATATTAATACTGAATTAATCAATTGTTATCAAGTTGTTAAAGACTCAGTTGATGAACTGATTGATGATTTGAAATGTCATAAAAATAATGAGGATTACTATTATGCTATTAGAGATTGGGACAGGGAAGAAAGTTTTCAAAATAGAACACCTGTACAACGAGCATCAAGAATTATTTTTCTGAACAAGACTTGTTACAATGGCTTATTTAGAGTTAATTCTCAAGGACAGTTTAATGTGCCTTTTGGGAAATACAAAAATCCAAATATTTTAGATGCAGATGTTTTAAAAGCCGTAAGTAAGTATTTGAATCACAATCAAATTCAAATATTAAATTTAGATTTTCAAGACGCTCTTAAAGATGCAAAAAGAGGAGATTTTGTTTATCTTGATCCTCCTTACGATCCAGTTTCGGATACTGCTTCTTTTACTGGCTATGATGTAAATGGATTTAATAAAGATGAACAAATTAGGTTAAAAGAGACATTTGATAATTTAGACAGGAAAGGTTGTAAAGTTCTGTTGAGTAATGCTTATACAAACTTCATCAAAGACTTGTATAAAGATTATAAACAGATAAAAATATCAGCAATTAGAGCTATCAATTCAAATGCTGAAAAAAGAGGTAAAGTAGACGAGATTTTAGTAAAAAACTATGAGTGATCTATACTATTCAAAGACAAAAATCTAAAAACGATATTGCTTGGCAGAAGTTGTTTCAAAAATATCATATTCAGGGAAATATATCTAAAATAGGGTTTTTTGAAATAGATTCTGCAAGTATTAGCCAATAATTCTTTCACCTTCATAATTCACGTCTAATGTGAATTAACAAAGGCGCTAATAGATCATGGGAAATACTCAACAAACCAATGACCACCCAACCACCCATGAAAGATCCATCTGTGTTATCTGTGTTTATCGGTGTGTATCGGTGGTCGATTTCTAAAAAAACGTTTTTTACCAGGCGTAAGGAATATTGCGTCTCCATATTCAATTCACATCAGGCGTAATTCATAATTCATAATTCAATCATTTTCCCAAATAAGCTTCTAAAACCCTGGGGTTGCGCTGAATTTCTTCGGGAACACCGTCTGCTAAGTTTCTACCTTCAGCGAGTACCCAGACACGATCGCACAACGACATAATCACATCCATGTTGTGTTCAATAATCAAAAAAGTCATACCTTTGCGATTCCATTGGACAATGCGATCGCAAATCTCATCAATTAGTCTCGGATTCACCCCTGCTGCTGGTTCATCTAACAAAATCAACTTGGGATTAGTCATCAACGCCCGTCCCATTTCTAACAACTTGCGTTGTCCACCAGATAAACCACCAGCGTAATCATCAGCTTTATGAGCTAAACCCACCGATTCTAGTATGGCTAGCGCCTGTTGTTCCAGCTGCTTTTCTTCTTTAGCAACCACATGGGGTTGAAATTGCAACTGCCAAAAATTTTCGCCAGTTTGCTTTTGCGCCGCCAATAGCATATTTTCTAGTACCGACAACTTCGAGAGGGCGCGCGCCACCTGAAATGTCCGTACTAAACCTTGTTGGGCAATTTGATAGGATGGCAAGTGGTGAATCGCTTCGCCGTCAAAAACCACTTTTCCTTTGTCGGGGCGGATAAAGTTAGAGAGTAAGTTAAATAAAGTTGTTTTACCAGCACCATTGGGGCCAATTAAACCTGTGATACTCCCCGTTGTCACCTGAATTTCGGCATTATCAACAGCCTTAATCCCGCCAAAGCTTTTAGACAACCCACTGGCAGCTAATAAGGGAACCTGGGAAGAAGAATGATTATTTACCAAGGGTAAGTTCCTCCTTTTTACCTAAGATACCTTGAGGACGCCAAATCATCAGTACCATCAAAATCAGTCCGATGATCATGATGCGAAATGCGCCCAATTGATCAGAGGTAAGGTTAGTAAAAATTCTGGGTAGGAATTCACGAGTCAGGGTATCGTAAGCAAAGTAAATTACTGCCCCTAAAATCGTGCCGACATTATTACCAGAACCTCCTAATATCACCATAATCCAAGC
Organism: Fischerella major NIES-592; assembly: GCF_001904645.1. Taxonomy (NCBI): domain Bacteria; kingdom Bacillati; phylum Cyanobacteriota; class Cyanophyceae; order Nostocales; family Hapalosiphonaceae; genus Fischerella; species Fischerella major. Next base: position 86,543 of record NZ_MRCA01000002.1, read on the forward strand.
GTCGAAAGTTAGCTGTGGTTGGAAATTATCAGTATAAATAGCACTGAGTTGCCAAGCAAAGAAAGCACCAGCAATCCCAGCGATCGCACCTCCCAACATCAGAGATTGTAACTTGTACCAAAAAACGTTTTTTCCTAACGCTTTCGGGACTTCTTCATCTTCACGGATAGCTTTGAGGACTCGTCCCCAAGGTGATCGCACCAAAACTTCTAACCGCCAAAAAACAAACGCTAGTGTCACCAAGGACAACAGCATTAAACCTGCTTTCGGGTTGTAATTATATAAGCCAATAACCCCAGAAATATAAATCGCTGCTGACAGCAGTCCTAGCAAACTTGCTACCACTAAACGCGATACAAATTCTTGCTTTTTAACTACCCGTTTAGCCGTATATGTCGGGCGAGTCCAGCGCCACAACCAATAAAAAGTTATACCAGCGACTAAAGTCAGTACCGCAATCATCACCAGTCTGACAAACAAATTCGGTTGCAAATTCACTAACGGAATAGGGTAACTTTGTACACCAAACGCTCCAGAAATCCAGGTGTCACCCACAGGTAAATCCTGGTTATTGAGTATCAGCCGAACTAGTTCCCCCACACCGATAGTCACGATCGCTAAGTAATCTTCCCGCAAACGCAGAGTCGAAAAACCGATTAACAAACCCAACAAAGCTGCAACAACAGCCCCAATCACCGCCGCCAGCAGCACAGGAACACCCTTAAGGCTCAATAATACAGTTGTATAGGCTCCCAGGGTCATGAATGCCACATGACCAAAGTTAATTAAACCTGTAAAACCCCACTGCAAATTTAGCCCTAAAGCGAACAAAGCAAAAATAGAAGTAGAAATTGCTAAAAAAATTAGATATTCAGCCATATTTAGTTATTTGTCATTTGTCATTTGTCAATAGTCAAGGCTCAAAGGTTAGTAGTTACTATCTATTCTCCTCACACCCCTCACACTCCACCCTTACGGGAAGCCGCGCAAAGCGCGTCTACACACTCCTCACACTCCTCACACTCCTCACACTCCATCACACTTTTCCCTCATTTTATGGGAACACTAGATGTTGGTTATTTTTGATTGATAGTACATGAACTTGCTGCGAATCAGAATCCATCATTTAATTGAACAGTTAGCCGACGAAGAACTAGAAAAAGTTTGGAACGCCGTCTACGACTTGCACTGTGATTTTTATATGCACAAAGCCATACAAGAAGTCAAGCGATCGCAGCAACCTTGGGATACCTTAACCCATGAAGAAGCTGTGCAATTGTTAACTTTTTCATAATATTTTGGTTGTTGGTTAGTAGTTAGTAGTTGTTTACTCCCCACTGCCCCTAATCCCCAGTGCGCGCCCCGAGTTCCCCACCACCCCACCTCCCCATCCCCACTATGGAAGTACGCTATGCACGGTCTTTTTTAGTAGACCTGAAAAATTTAGAACCTGCTGCCTATCAGTTGGTGTATGATTTTGTGTTTATTGAGTTTGCAGATAAAAGACAACTGCATTACTTACCAGATTTACGACAACTAGATAGAGAGGGCATTTTTTACCGCTTGACTCTGGAGAATTACTTAATTGGTATTGAATTAAGAGGTGAAATTGTGAAATTTCTGCGAGTCATACCAATGCCGGATGTGTAGAGTCTGGGTCACGTAAAGACTTAAAACTGTATAAGAGGGACAAAGCTTGGCTCTATCCTTGGCTTAAACTTGTTGAATGAAAATCACTTTACTTGAGATTTCCCTATGGACGCTACGGCACTTTGGCAACGATACCAGAAATGGCTATATTTCCATGAAGGATTAGGATTTTACCTAGACGTGAGCCGAATGCGCTTTGATGATGCCTTTGTGGAGAGGTTGCAGCCAAAGTTTGAGCAGGCTTTTGCGGATATGGCGGAACTTGAGAAGGGAGCGATCGCCAACCCGGACGAAAACCGCATGGTTGGACATTATTGGCTGCGAAATCCTGATTTGGCTCCTACTCCGGAACTGACACAAGAAATCGTCAGCACCATAGAGCAAATTGAAGTATTCGCCGAAAAAGTCCACACAGGTGCAATTCATCCCCCGAAAGCACCCCGTTTCACCGATATTATCTCGATTGGCATTGGTGGTTCTGCCCTTGGGCCACAATTTGTTGCAGCAGCATTAGCCCCAGATTTTCCACCACTGGCGATTCATTTTATCGACAACACCGACCCCGCAGGTATTGATCGGGTTTTGACTCAGGTGCGAAATCGTCTGAGCAGCACTTTGGTTTTAGTGATTTCCAAATCTGGAGGTACACCAGAACCCCGTAATGGCATGGCGGAAGTCAAAAAAGCTTACGCCGGACATAATTTAGATTTTGCCAATTATGCGATCGCTATTACTATGCCTGGTAGTAAGCTCGATGAACAAGCAAAATCTGAAGGCTGGTTGGCTAGGTTTCCCATGTTTGATTGGGTAGGCGGACGCACTTCGGAATTATCTGCTGTGGGACTAGTACCAGCAGCTTTGCAGGGTATTGATATTCGCGCCATGCTTGAAGGTGCAAAAGAAATGGATGACGCTACCCGCGTTCCCGATATCAAAAATAACCCCGCTGCTTTGTTAGCCCTGTCTTGGTATTATGCTGGCAACGGCAAAGGCGAAAAAGACATGGTTGTCCTACCATACAAAGATAGCCTACTTTTATTTAGCCGTTACCTACAACAGCTGGTGATGGAATCCTTGGGTAAAGAAAAAGATAAGACAGGCAATATAGTTCATCAGGGTATTGCCGTCTACGGTAACAAAGGCTCTACCGACCAACACGCATACGTCCAGCAGTTACGCGAAGGTGTACCAAATTTCTTTGCTACTTTTATCGAAGTTCTAGAAGATCGTCACAGCCCATCTCCAGAAATAGAACCAGGAATCACATCAGGCGATTATCTTTCCGGTTTTCTGCAAGGAACCAGACAAGCACTGTACGAAAATCACCGCGATTCAGTGACAGTTACCATCCCCCAAGTTAATTCCCGGACTGTCGGAGCATTAATTGCCTTATACGATCGCGCTGTTGGTTTATATGCTAGCTTAATCAACATCAACGCCTACCATCAACCAGGGGTAGAAGCTGGTAAAAAAGCTGCTGCTGAAATTCTGGAATTGCAAAAACAAGTAGTAGAAGTTTTGCAACAAGAAAAAACACCGCTCACTTTAGAGGAAGTTGCTCAAAAAATAGGTGCTACAGACAAAATCGAGTCAATTTATCTAATTCTGCGGCATCTTCATGCCAATGGACGCGGTGTAACATTGCAAGGTAATCTTGGTCAACCCAGCAGTTTAAAGTTTTCTATCGGCGGATAGATTTAGTAATTTCCATATCATAATTTGTGTAATATTGTTCAATTGTAACAATATTTCATAATCAAGCATCTTAAATTGAAGCTTATTACTTCAATTTTTAGGATGCTTTTTTAGGATATTTTTATGAGTGCCAGAGGAATCAAAATTCGGCAGTTGCAATCAATCAAAGGGGGAATGGCTGAGTTTTTCACCCCCCAAGCTAGTCACGAAACAATGCTCGTGCAGATTCCACCTCATACAATCGATGATTTATTTGTTCACAAATCACAAACCGACCAACTACTGGTAGTCAAGGGCGAGTTCGTCATTGTAACTTTAATTGATAAACAATATCAATACATTCCTTTAAGTGAAAATTACCCCGTAGTATTGACAATCCCACCAGGAGTCATGCACGGAGCGATAAATTTGAGTTCCGAAACCTGTGTTGTCGTCAATGCTGTATTGCGTCATCGACCAATGCAAGAGCGCGATTATGTGACTCGTGGACGACCATTTCCTTACGATTTAGAAGCAGCAAATCAGGCATTGAAGAACATGCAAAATAAAATTCAACACTCCCCCGCCACCAAACTAAAATCAATGAACAGTTATCAACCCACAGCGAGCAATAACTGATAACTTCATAGACTATCTGTATTCATCTGTGTGCATCTGTGTTCGTTATTCCTATAAATATTTAACAACTATAAAAAATACTTGCTTGTAATCTCATTTACAAGCAAGTTTGTTGTTTGGACATTGCTTGCACACTGTCAGAGGAAAATCAGCCTACGGCTAACCTTTGCCACCCATAACTTTGTTCGTGAATAAAGTTGCACCCCGAATCACTTGAATTTGATAGTTTGTAAAAACATGTCCAGTTTATTGAGAAAATATTCTAATAATCAAATAATTTTACAAAACGTAATATTCTCCTCTTTTATTTATAATAAATGAGAGAAAATTGCATTAATTTTAATTTTAGTGTAAGCTCAATTTAAAATTGTTGAATAAGATTCTCAACAAACTCTGTAGGTGAAACATGGCAACTTCTACAAGTCCGCTGTTGGTGGAGCAAGACCTCACCGACTCGCCTTGGTGGGCTGGAAACGCAAGGCTCACGAACTTATCAGGGAAATTATTAGGCGCTCACGTTGCTCATGCTGGTTTGATAGTTTTTTGGGCAGGAGTGATGACTTTATTTGAGCTAGCCCATTTCAATTCGGCACAACCAATGTACGAGCAAGGCTTGATTTTGCTACCTCACCTAGCTGCTCTTGGTTGGGGTGTGGGTGCAGAAGGTGCAGTTGTGGATACTTATCCCTATTTCGTCATTGGTGCTTTGCATTTAATTTCCTCAGCCTTTCTGGGTTTTGGAGGAATCTTTCACTCCCTGCGTGGTCCAGAAATCCTGGAAGGTAGGTTTCCTTCGTTTGGCTACGACTGGAAGGATAGCGACAAAATGACCACAATCCTTGGTATTCACTTGGTGTTACTCGGTTGTGGTGCATTTTTGTTAGTTGCTAAAGCAATGTACTTTGGTGGTTTGTACGATCCAAACATTGAGAATGTCAGGGTAATTACAAATCCGACACTGAATCCAGGTGCTATCTTTGGCTATCTATTTGGTGCGATCGCTAAATTCTGGATCGCTGGCGTTGACAATCTAGAAGACGTAGTTGGTGGTCACATTTGGGTTGGTGGAATGTTACTTTTCGGTGGAATTTTCCACATTGTGACTAAACCCTTTAGTTGGACGCATCCATTATTTGTTTGGTCTGGAGAAGCTTACCTCTGTTACAGTCTGGGTGCTTTGGCACTGATGGGCTTTATTGCCACTCTCTTCGTATCAGTGAACACGACTGTTTATCCTGAAGTTTTTTACGGCCCGGCGCTCGTCGTGAAACAGAATGTCGTGCCGTACTTTTCATCAGTTGATCCTGACGTTGTTAGCTCCCGAACCTGGTTAGCCAATGCTCACTTTTGGTTAGCTTTCTTCTTTCTCCAAGGCCATATCTGGCACGCCTTACGGGCACGTGGATTCGATTTTCGTAAAGGTAGGGTGAGTCAAGAGGCAGTGATTGCACAACCAATTAGCTGAAGCAATTTAGTGCAAAATATTTGCAAAAATTTTCCACGACTGCTTCCAAAAAATTGCAAAAAATTCTCAAGGATGATCAGAAATGACAGCAGTAATTGCAGATAGCCCATACAAGCAACAAATACCTGAAGTCGGCTGGTGGGCTGGTAACTTTCGTCTTACCAATCTATCAGGTAAATTATTGGGCGCTCATATTGCTCACGCTGCATTGATTTTGTTATGGGCTGGCGGGATGACGCTGTTTGAGTTGTCGCGCTTCAATCCGAATGTGCCAATGTATGAGCAAGGGTTAATCTTGCTGCCTCATCTAGCAACTCTGGGTTTTGGTGTTGGTGCTGGTGGGCAAGTTATTAGCACCTATCCCTACTTCGTCATCAGTGTCTTGCATCTGATACCTTCAGTGATTTTAGCAGCCGGTGGTATTTACCATTCCCTACTAGGGCCAGAGGTGTTAGAAGACAATCCTACATTAGCTGGCTTTTTTGGTTATGACTGGAAAGACAAAGATAAGATGACCACAATCTTGGGCATTCACCTAGTGATTTTAGGCGTGGGTGCTTGGCTTTTGGTTGCGAAGGCAATGTTTTGGGGTGGACTGTTTGATCCTTGGGTAGCTGGCGGTGGAAACGTCAGGGTAATCAATCATCCAACACTCAATCCACTTCGGATTTTTGGCTATCTGTTTGGAGTTTGGGGCCCAGAAGGAATGGCAGCTGTTGATAACTTGGAAGATGTTGTTGGCGGTCACATCTGGGTTGGATTGATGTTAATTGGTGGTGGTATTTTCCACATTTTGACTAAACCATTTGCCTGGGCGCGCCGAGTTTTGATTTACTCAGGAGAAGCATATCTTGCTTACAGCATTGGTGGTGTCGCATACATGGGCTTTTTGGCGGCATACTTTGCATCAGTCAATAACACTGTCTATCCGGAAGTTTTCTATGGCCCGGTGAAAGCTATAGAAACTTCTGCTGGTATAGTTTCTGCCCGTGGTTGGTTGGTCACTTTCCATTTTGTCTTGGCAGTCATATTCCTTTTAGGTCACATTTGGCACGCACTGCGCGCCCGTGCCATTGCAGCTGGATTTGATTTTAAAAATGGTGACATGGTTCAACCGCCCCAGATAAACCCCCAAACAGCTAATCAAGCCACTGCGATCGCCTCTTCCGATATGACACTGAAGTTTCTGAAATATCTGCCAATTTACCGCCCTGGCGTATCTCCTCTGGGGCGGGGGTTGGAAATTGGTATGGCTCATGGTTACTGGTTAGTCGGCCCGTTTGTCACCTTAGCTTCATTCGGTTCATTGGGTAATTCTAATCTGGGAAACTTGGTTGGTTTAATAGCCACAGGTAGTTTGATTGTCATCTTGACGATTGGTTTTTCGATTTACGGCACTACCAACTTTGAAAGACAACTAGAAACCGTACCACCAGCAATGGTTGCAACAGTTCCCAGTGTGCCACAGACTGTCAATACTACCGAAGGATGGAGCCAATTTACTGAGGGCTTTCTGATCGGTGGAATTGGTGGAGCAATCTTCGCCTATCTACTTTTGAGTAGTGCTACTGTGTTTGCTGCGTTTGTATAGCGTGTTTTACGTCCCAGCCTTCCTTTTAGGAAGGCTGAATTGTGAAAGTTCGTAGCCGCCAGCGGTCATTGGCTACAAACCTCTGAGACAAATAAGCATGAAGTGAAAAAGAGCGCAAAATATGTCAAAAATAGGTCTATTTTTCGGTTCTACAACAGGTAAAACTGAGTTGGTAACAGAGATAATTCAGAAAGAATTTGGTGGTGACGATGTAGTGACATTGCACAACATCATGGATGCGGACGAGGATGATTTCGCAGATTATCAATATCTGATTATTGGCTGTCCTACCTGGAATATTGGTGAGCTACAAAGTGACTGGGAGGGTTTTTTCCCACAGTTAGATAATATTGATTTCAAGGGAAAAAAGGTCGCCTATTTTGGTACTGGAGACCAGATTGGTTATGCCGATAACTTTCAAGATGCAATGGGCATTTTAGAAGAGAAAATTACCGAACTCGGCGGTACTACAGTGGGTTACTGGCCCACGGATGGCTATGATTTTAATGAATCTAAAGCTGTGAAAAATGGGAAATTTGTCGGTTTGGCTCTTGATGATGATAACCAATCTGACTTAACTGACGAGCGTATTAAAGCCTGGGTAGCTCAACTTAAAAAAGAGTTTGGTGTGTAGCTTAAATCATCGCTAATAGTTAATAGCTAATTGCCTTGATTGCTGTTAGCTATTAACAGTTTTAACTAGAATTTTAAAATTTTAATTCATAGTAGGATAAATTTATGTCTCCTGAGCCAGATGCTATTTGGTTGAATACAAGCCCTAGTTTGTTATGTTTTGCTCAACCACTTTTGCGTGAACTGTCACGTGATGTAACTATTGCTCGGTGGGAATATAGCCAAACTCAGGATGAAGCAAGTTCCTTAGATGTTGCGATACTGCTGCTAGATAATTATCTCCAATCCATTAATCAACCTGTACATCTGATTGGTCACAGCACAGGAGGCTTACTAGGGTTACTATATACGCGTCGATATCCAGAAAAAGTTAAATCTTTGACTCTACTAGCTGTGGGTGCTGATGCTGCGCTTGACTGGCAAGCTCATTATTATGCTCATCTGCCTTACTTGAGTAGGCAAAAGATTCTCAATGCTATGGTATACAATCTATTTGGCTATCAGAATGAAAAAACTGTCAAGCGTCTAGAGAGGATTTTGGAGCAAGATAAAAATTGTTCGCTTTCACCTCACTCCTTAATGAAACGACTAAGTGTACCTCCTGCTCCGGTTCCTGTACCCTTTATGGTTTGTGGTAGTACCGATGACATGATTGTAGAACCTGAGTCTTTGCAAGGATGGCGACCTTTTTTGATGGAGGGGGATCGCTATTGGGAATGTCAAAAAGGACGGCACTTTTTTCACTTCTTCTACCCGAATTTGGTAGCAGAACAGATTCTTGACTTTTGGCAATCTCTGCATCACTCGAAATTAGTTTTTTCTAGCCTCGTGAACTAATATCATGTTCGCTTGAACACTTATATTATAGGTTGGGTCGGTAATGGGTAATTAAGATACTAATGGTTTTGCTATGCCCGATGCCCAAGCTTAATATCATAGAAATCGAGTTATGGCGCACTAAGAAAAGCGATCGCTTTGTGTACGCAATCATAAATACAAAACTTTATTGGCACTCTTGAATTGATGACAACATAACGAGTGCCAATTTAAAAACTAATTTAACAACATTTATGCAACAGTCCAAATAAAATCAATCAACTTTTGATGTAGGGATACCTTCGCTTGATTGGGGAACACTGGGCAACTCTAGACAGTATCCAGCACCATATACTGTTTTGATATAACGGGGGTGACGAGGGTCTGGTTCTAGCTTGGTTCGTAGGTGACGAATGTGGACTCGAATGGTTTCAATATCATCATCTGGATCGTACCCCCACACTTCCCGGAGAATTTCACTAGGGGAAACGGTCTGACCGTGTCGCTGCAGTAAGCAGTGAAGTAACTCAAACTCAAGATGAGTCAGTTTGACTGTTTGATTGAACCATATTGCCTCAAACCGTTCAGGAACCAAAGTCAAAGGCCCATAGTTGAGAATTTCACTGTGTTTAGCGGCTTGGGGAATACGATCGGTACGCCGCAATAAAGCACGCACCCGCGCCAGCATTTCTTCAACTTCAAATGGTTTAGTTAGGTAGTCGTCTGCACCTGCATTAAAGCCTTCTACTTTATCTTGAGTTTGCGAGAGCGCTGTTAACATCAATACGGGAATTTCAGCTGTACGTTCATCTCGGCGCAAGCGCTGACAAACAGTGAACCCGTCTACCCTGGGCAACATCAGATCGAGCATAATTAAGTCTGGCTGAAGCTGTAGAGCCAGGGCTTGTCCCTTGATCCCATCTTCTGCTTGGCTGACGTCGTAGCCAGCCATCTCTAAGTTGACGGCAACTAACTCTGAAATTGCTGGGTCATCGTCTATGACTAGAATCCTCGGCATTATTAAAAAATTATTACTACTTATTAAGGATAAATAAGAACCTTTGGGAAATACAAAGATTGCTTCATTAGATTATAAAAAATATTTTAAATCTAACATAAAGATTAAAATTCAAAGATTGAAAAAATAAGTTCAAGGTATACTAAATCCTATATCTAATGTGTTACTGGTCATACAATCCGCCACATTTTTTGCGAAACGGTGTAGCAATGACCCTCTACACCGCAATTTGGGCCAGTCGCAATTGGGAACGAACAACGAAATGCCCAGAACCTCCCTATCAAGAACATATTTTTATCGGTGGGCAAAGTGTACCGATTTTTGGTTGGGTAGCTATTCCTGAAAACGCTTGCGGTACGATTGTAGGAACCTATGGTATTACAGGTGAGTTGGATAATCAATGGTTTCTCAAACTGCTAGGACGTAAAGCCTACGCCCAAGGGTTTGCAGTCGTATTATTTGATTGGCGTGGTCATGGTAGGACAGCCCAATTATCGCGGACATTGACCAGCGATGGCTTGTACGAAGGTGAAGATTTTATTCGTATCGCAGCGGCGGCTAAGGCTATGGGATGTCCAGGAAAATTTTGGTTTACGGGATATTCTTTAGGGGGACAGTTGGCGTTGTGGGCGGTGAGTTTAAGGTCGGGAGATTGGGAGGTGGGGAGATGGGAAGACACTATCATTCCGTCATTAGAGGTTCTGGGTTTAGAGGAGGAAGATATTGGTGGTGCGGCGGTAATTTGTCCAAGTCTGGATTCTAAGCGATCGCTTAGCTATTTAGTTAAGCAACCCTTTGGTCGCTATATGGAAAAGGCGATCACACGTAATCTCAAAAAACTGGCGTGGCGAATTTATGCAGCTCATCCTCACAGTATGGACCCAGAAGCGATCGCACGAGTAAATAGTATCTGGAGCTTTGATGAAGAATTAGTCATTAAACGCTTGGGTTTTTCTTCTGTAGAAGCTTATTACGATGCCAGCAGCGCTTTGCAGCTATTACCAAATCTGCAAAAACCGACTTTGATTATTTATGCCGAAGATGATCCTCTTTTTGATCCGGCGATCATACCAGATTTACAATTGGCTTGTGCGGCTAATCCAATGATAGATTTGTTACTTACTCGTTTTGGTGGTCATGTGGGTTACATCAGCAGCAAAGGGTGTCAACGCCAAGCACAAGACCCTGATCCTTGGTGGGCATGGAATCGAATATTAGAATGGCTGAGTGGTAATGTGGGTTAGGGTACTGTCCCTATTTTGTCACCTTCAGCAAAGAATTATCTGAAACCTCAATTTTTACATCTCTCTTTAACCAGGGGATTTAAATGACAAAGTTGGGATGCGATCGCACTTCAATTAAATGTCAACACAATCCATCATAGTTAAAGGTTTTATAGCATTCCTAAATAATTCCTGAGAGACAAGATCCCCGACTTTTTAGAAAAGTTGGGGTCTGGGCTTTGCAATTTTTACAAATCAGATAGGATTGCTGTACTAACTATTAACAATTGAACAATGACAAGTTCACAAAAATAAGTGCTATGATAATAGTACGCACGCTAAGTATTTGTTCTAATGGTTCCTACATCTAAAAATTCTGTGGCTTTGGAGTCATGGCAGCAAACTAGAGCGCCATACAATCTTGGCTATCGGATTAAATTGCTATCTCAACTCCTCTACCGCAAGTTTACAGAACGTCTGGAACCCTACGGTTTGACTCCCTTTCACTGGGTAATTTTATGTTGTTTATGGGAGGAAGACGGTTTACCTACTTCCACTATTGGGGAAAGGCTCAAACAAGTCGGAGGTACGTTGACAGGGGTACTGGATCGGATGGAAGAACGGGGTTTAGTTCGTCGAGAACGAGATTCTCGCGATCGCCGCATCTGGCGGATTTGGTTGACTGATGCTGGTAAAGAACTAGAAACGATTCTGCCCGATCTGGCTGTGGAAGTGCGTGAACAAGCTATGCAAGGTATTTCCCACGCTGAACGCGAACAGTTTGCCCGCATTATTAATCAGGCGATCGCCAATTTGTCATGAGTCGGGAATCAGGGACAAGGGTGATGGGGAAATAACCACCAACCACTAACCAATGTATAGACATGCCATGGCACGTCTCCACAATCACTAACCACTAACTACTGTACGGGCGAAGCATTTGTATGGATATCCTTGTCTAAGATGAAATATCTTCGTACAAATGCTTCGCCCCTACTAACCTTAATCTTTCTTTATGAGTAGACATATATCACCCGATTAGGTGTAGTGACATTAGTTTTTTTCAAAAAATTACGAGTACGAACTATTTAGCACCTAATCAATTCAGCAAACAAACAATAACTTCTTCCTGAAGAATCCTGTTGTCTCCATCAATGGAGAGGGGTGAGGATGAAATCTTTTCATTATCGTCAATTAGGTACAACTATTGATTAAATTGCATGAAAACACAAGCCCAAAAACAGGTGCTATTACCAGCATTAAGGTCAAGAAATTACCGTCTGTTTTTTGCTGGACAAGGTATCTCTTTGATTGGAACATGGATGACACAAACTGCCACAATTTGGTTAGTTTATAGCTTAACCCAATCGCCTCTAATGCTAGGGCTTGTAGGATTTAGCAGTCAAATTCCTAGCTTCATTCTTGCTCCTTTTGGTGGCGTATTTGTGGATCGTTTTTCCCGTCATCGTACCTTAATTGGCACCCAAATATTGTCAATAATCCAGTCATTGGCGTTAGCGATCTTGGCGCTCACTGGTGTAATTCATATTTGGCACATCATTGTTTTGAGTTTGTTCCAAGGAATTATTAGTGCTTTTGATGCACCCGCACGACAGGCGTTTGTGGTGGATTTGGTAGAACGTCAAGAAGACTTAGCCAATGCGATCGCCATTAACTCTACAATGTTTAATGGAGCGCGGTTAGTAGGACCTGCGATCGGTGGTTTGTTAGTGGCTGGTGTTGGTGCTGCTTATTGTTTTTTAATTGATGGTCTTAGTTATATTGCCGTCATCATTGCTTTATTAGCAATGAGAATTAAGCCTCAAAAAACTATAGCAAGCATGAGTAATCCCTTACAACAAATTAAAGAGGGATTTTTATACGCTTTTGGCTTTGCTCCCATTCGGGCGCTCTTGTTACTATCAGCTTTAGTTAGCTTTTTTGGATTGCAATATACTGTTCTTGTTCCAGTTTTTGCTGAAAAGATATTACAAGGAAGTGCAGAAACATTGGGATTTTTAATGGCAGCTTCTGGTGTTGGAGCCTTAGCAGGTGGAATTTATTTGGCATCACGTAAAAGTATCTTAGGGCTTGGGAGATTAATTGTTGTAGGACCGGCAATTTTAGGAATTGGGTTAATAGCTTTCTCCTTGTCGCGTTATTTACCACTTTCTTTATTCACAATGTTATTTGTTGGCTTGGGAACAATTTTCCAAGTTGCTGCTGGCAATACAGTTTTACAAACAATTGTTGAAGATGAAAAGCGTGGACGAGTAATGAGTTTATTGACAATGTCGTTTTTGGGAACTATCCCTCTTGGTAATTTATTAGGAGGAGCCTTAGCTGGTCTTATTGGTGCGACCAATACGTTAATTATTGATGGAGTAGTTTGTATTTTAGGTTCTATATATTTTATGAAAAAATTGCCTGGTTTAAGGCAATTGATACGTCCAATTTATGTAGAAAGAGGAATTATATCTAGTAAGGTACATTAAAATTTTGGAATGTAATAATTTTTTGAGACAGTTTTTGTAGATACTGAAATAACCTAATTCAAGTTAAATCTCTATTCAAGAGATAACTTAATATTTTTCTACTCTATCTTCATTCGATTATTTAATATTTTCTCACTCCTACAATTTTCTCATCGGAGTACTACTGTGGCTAAACAAATTTTCTGGATTGAATTAACTCGTAGACAGCCATTTATTAATTTGCAGCTATTGAGAGGACTTAACTTTGGTTTAGCCAGTATTGTTAATGCCGACATTAAAGACAACAGTTACTCAAAACGCCTAACTTCAAACCTGTTCAATCCCTCCGGTTTTTCATATTCCACTACAACATCTTTTACCGTCGCTGCTGGTGGTCCTTGATGACACCAGCGAATCATTTCTTCTACAACTTCCTGCACACCTTCAAAAACAGCTTCCACGCGACCATCGGGGAGATTTCGCACCCAACCACTTAATCCAAGCTGACTAGCTGTATCGACGGTGGCAAAACGATAACCTACGCCTTGAACTCTGCCAGAAATAAATAAATGGGCACGGATTGACTGCGACATCTGTGTAGGATTCTGCATTGACCGGCATAATTCTTTACGATTTCCAGTCTACATGCTTTGTGGATAAACAATGCAGCTTTTAACAATTATCAGTTATCTATGAGCAGTTATCAGTTTATCTTTATTGATAACTGCTCACAGATTTAATCGCGATCGTCATCGTCATCGTCGTCGCGATCGCGGTATTCTCGCTCATCATCACGACGTCTTTGCTTGCCGCCCATTATATTACCGAACAAATCACCGAGTGCCATAATCGTTCTCCTAGCTTAAACTTAGTTGAGACTGAGTTTCAAAAATGGTTTTGTTAGATAAATCTTCCGGTAGGGATAAATAGAGATAAAATCATCCCTATCTCTGGGTATTGATCTAACTAACCTAGACAGTGGACTGCTTGTAAAAGTCCAAATCCTTTTATTTTGCTTGAATTTTGAATTGCTTATGTCTAATTTGCCACCACTGAACACAGATACCATTTGGGCAATTCTCAATGAAGAAATTGATGACGCTACAGTTAATCAATTGGTATGGCATTGCTTGGGTTATCGCTATGATCCAGTAACAGCAAAGTGGGATAATCAGGAAGTATCTGCCGAGTGGCGAGATGAATATCCACAACCGCCCGATTTTATAGAGAGTCGTCCCGCAACAGTCAAATTGACTCGTTCTATAGCAACAGAATACAAACAAATACTTAAAGAAAAGCTGGGTTTTAAAGGTTATAAAATTGGGGAATTTGGCCCTCGACAAACTCGCAGAGCAACAGCAGCTAATTGGTTATTGAGTTACATGGAACAAAAAAGCTAGTACAACAAGGCGATCGCAACTTATCGGCGCCGATTAATGCCTTCCCTGCAACACTTAAACCTGAAGCAAAATAGGCGTTGGGATGGCAAAACTAACAAGCGATCGCCCTCATCCTAACGGGTGTGCGACAATCTTGAAAGTGACAGCACGACACTGTTGTTTTCGATCACTTCAAGCCATTCACCCAATTTAACCAGCTTAGAAACTACTGATTGCCGAAGTGCTTAATTTAACGGAGAGAGAGGGATTCGAACCCTCGTTGAAGTTGCCCCCAAACAGCATTTCCAGTGCTGCGCCTTCAACCACTCGGCCATCTCTCCAGGCATCACGATCTACAATTATACAATATACTTCTATAAACTGCAATTAAATTACTCAAAAAATCTTAAATCAAAAATCAACATGTCCCAGACATATACAATCACAGTTCATGATCGCGCCAAAGGCATAAAACACACTTTAGAAGTACCTGATGACCGCTACATCCTGCACAGTTGTGAAAAACAAGGGAAAGAACTGCCCTTTTCTTGTCGCAATGGAGCTTGTACCACCTGTGCTGTACGAGTACTCAAAGGAGAAATTTACCAACCGGAAGCAGTAGGGCTATCTCTAGAATTACGTCAGCAAGGCTATGCACTATTGTGCGTCAGTTATGCCCGTTCCGACTTGGAAGTAGAGACACAAGACGAAGATGAAGTCTATGAACTCCAATTCGGGCGCTATTTTGGTAAGGGGAGGGTACAGGCAGGTTTGCCGTTAGATGAGGAGTAGGGATTGGGGTTGCCTGGTGGGGATTAGGGAATTAGGGGTAATAGGGAGTGTGAGGGGTAGAGGAATTACCACTAACTACTAATGTACAGAAACGAAGAACATCGTATCTCTACCCACCAACCACTAAATCAAACAAATGAAAAAAATTGTAATTTTATTTTGCATATTACTCTTAGTAGCTGCTTGTCAACCCCGAAGCAAATCTTCCGAAAATGCACAGGTACAGGTCAAGGTTGCACAGGTTGTTAGTGGGCAAACCATAGAAGTGTTTGGGATGGGCGATCAACCTAACTTAATTTCCCAAGTGCGTCTGCTGGGTATTGACGCACCGGATTTGCAACAACGTCCTTGGGGAAATGCAGCAAAAGAACACTTGCAAGCACTAATTCAAGGAGATTCCGTGACACTGGAGTTTGATGTGGAAAGACAAGATAAATTTGGACGGACTTTGGCTTATGTGTGGAAAGATAAAGTTTTGTTGAATGAACAATTGGTAAAAGAAGGTCAGGCTTTGTTTGTGGGGCGATCGCCTAACCACAAATATGATCAACGTTTAGAACGCGCCCAACAGTGGGCGAGAATCATGGGACTGGGCATTTGGAACCCAGAAAAACCCATGCGTTTCACACCTGCTGAATTTCGCCGTCAGAATCGATGAGTAGGAATCCCACAATAGCACACAAAACACTATGAAATTCTTTGTGTCTTAGTGTCTTAGTGGTGAAAAAGATAATCTTTGAACCACTAAGACACCAAGACACCAAGAAAAATTCATTTTAAGACTAATACTTTAACAGGGGTAGCGTATACATTTATGCATGGGGTGAGACCGAATTCTTTTGACGAGGTTCAAGCACTAGTACCGCTAATTGATAGTCGCAAAATTGACAATCCTAGAATGATCAAAAACAGTACCAGCCCGATTGTACAGGCATAGCTAATTTCTAAATTATTAAATGCTTGTTCATAGAGGTAATAGACTATTGTTTTGGAGCTATTACGTGGCCCGCCTTGAGTCATAATGTATACTTCTTCAAATACTTTGGTAGCGGATATTGCTGAAATTACGCCGACTAAAGCTAGGTAAGGTTTCATCAAGGGTAAAGTAATATCCCAGTGTTTGTAGATGCCATCAGAGCCATCAATTGCTGCTGCTTCGTATACATCATTCGGTATCGATTGTAACCCAGCTAGATAAATCACCATGTAGTAGCCTAATCCTTTCCAGACAGTCACAGCCATAACACTCAAAAGGGCAAAGCGGGGACTGGTTAGCCAAGGAATTCCCTCTGGGAAAATGCCTTTGAGTAATTGGTTGAGTAAGCCGTTTTCCGCATACAACCATCGCCAAGCAATTCCTGCCACTACCATCGAAATTACCACGGGGGTATAGTAAGCAGCTCGAAACCAATGCATTCCTTGCAGTTTTTGATTGACTAAAATTGCCAGTGCTAAGGGGGCGATTACTAAAATCGGTACAACAACTACTAGATACAGCATAGTGTTGACTAGGGTTTGCCAAAAAACAGGATCAACCCATAGGCGACGGAAATTAGCAAAACCAATCCATGTGGGTGTTTGGGTTAAATCGTATTCGTAACGGGTAAAGCTGAGGTAAAACGCTTGTAGTGCGGGCCAAAAGACGGTGAGTATCAGAATTACTAAAGCAGGTAGCAAGAATAGGTAAGGTGTCAGTTGCTGATTGATAAAAATCCAATTTTTCGATGTCAACTTTAGAGTGGACTTTTGTGAAGTCATAGGTTTTTACGCTTGACTTGTACTATTTCACGTTAATCACGATACATTTAAATCTTGTACCAGACATGCCATGGCACTTCTGGTACAACACAAATATGTTTGACATTAAAGGGAGTTAGTATCAGTTGTTGGGTTCAGCCAAAATATTTTTGATCGGGAACCGATATTTTATTTTTTAGATATCCCTAAGTGCCATATTATGTCTAACAAATCGTCTCAAAAGCCTAATACAAGCAATATACATCACTCAGATAAATGGCAGATGAGGGTTGCACAAGTAGCATATCGCTTTAACCGACAATATGAAAATCAATCCTTTGAAGTACCAGCAGAAGTACAGGCAATGCCAATATATCGGGAGTGGATGAGTGGGATATTGTCAGCAAAAATAGTTTCTAGTTTTTGGGAAATAGCCCAACCACAAAAGAACCAGCACTGTTTGGATATAGGCTGCGGTGTCAGCTTTTTGATTTATCCTTGGCGAGATTGGCAAGCGTATTTTTACGGCCAAGAAATCAGTACTGTAGCACGAAATACTCTCAATTCCCGTGGTTCGCAGTTGAACTCGAAGCTGTTCAAAGGTGTCGAGTTAGGTGGCGCTCATCAGTTAAACTACTCTAGTAATCAGTTTGACTTGGTAATAGCCACAGGATTTAGTTGCTATTTTCCACTTGAGTATTGGAATGCTGTGTTAGTGGAAGTCAAACGGGTGTTGAAACCAGGTGGACAATTCGTCTTTGACATTCTCAATCCAGAAAAACCGTTAGCTGTAGATTGGGCAGTTATGGAAACTTATTTGGGTGCTGAGGTGTTTTTAGAGCCGATAGCAGAGTGGGAAAAAATTATCAAAGCTGCTGGTGGTAAAGTGATTGCACGGCAATCCGGAGAACTATTCGATTTGTACAAAGTGCGTTAGACAAAATTATTAATTACACATCTTAGATGTTTCATAGCGATCGCTCTCATTCATATTTTTGTTAGCCATCGGTCACATCAAACTAGAATGATTGAGAAGGAATGATTGTGCTTCGATGAAACGGAGAGTGGCGAAGCTGTTGGAGTTACCTCACAATTTCCTCAACATTGTCACTTAAACTGACTGGTTGCAGGAGATTGCTTGGGGTTAAGTCACAATGAAAACGCAAAAAAGACTTGGCATTCTTACCAGTGGTGGCGACTGTCCCGGATTGAACGCTGTCATTCGAGCAGTTGTTAGTCACGCAAGACTTACTTACAACTGGCAAGTATTAGGCATTCCCTATGCAACGAAGGGACTACTAGAGAGAAAAACGGTTCCTCTATCGTTGCATAGTTTAGACTTGCGCGGTATTGATCCATTACTGAATATGGGTGGAACGATTCTTGGCAGTATTAACAAAGGGGATACTTTAGCCCATATTGATGAAATTGTGGCAAGCTATCATGCGTTGGAGTTAGACGCTCTCATTGGTATTGGTGGAGATGGCAGTCTCTCAATTCTCAATCAATTGCAAGCAAGAGGCAACTGGCAATTTATCGGTATTCCTAAGACAATTGATAATGATGTCGCGCAAACAGAACGTGTTGTTGGATTTGATACTGCTGTGAATACAATTGTGGATGCCTTGAATCGGCTAACTTTCACAGCAGCTAGTCACGATCGCGTGATGATTGTGGAGGTGATGGGACGCACAGCCGGACATTTGGCATTGCAAGCGGGAATTGCAGGGGGAGCGGATGTGATTTTAATTCCGGAAATTCCCTATTCAATACAAGGTATTTGCTCGCACCTGAAAGAATTACGAGATGTGTGGGGACGTCAGTTTGCTATTGTCGTGGTTGCTGAAGGCGCACAAGTCGCCAACGATTCTTGCTGCGACACATCATCTCCAACACCCTCATGGGGAATGGGACAATACATAGCCAATGAAATTCGCAGTTGCAGCCACGATCAACTTGATATTCGAGTTTCTGTGTTGGGACACATCCAACGCGGTGGAATTCCTACAGCATTAGACCGATTGGTCGCAACTGCATTCGGTAAAGCAGCAGTAGATTTGCTAGCAGCCGGAGAAACAGCAAAGATGGTTACATGGCGAAACGGACAAGTCGAAGCAGTAGCGTTGGAAGTAGTTGTTGCTCAAAGTCCTTTATGTGTAGCTCCCAATCATTACTTAGTACAAACAGCGCGTGCATTAGGTATTTATGTTGGGGAGGAAATTGGCGATCGCAATTGTATTTACCCCAATACGGTTCATATAAGACCATAATCCCTTGTAGAGAAGCGCTGTTTGAAGCGTCTCTACAGGTTAATTTTTGTACTAAAAATCCTGAACTGAACCGTATTGTGATTTACAGCACACAATTTAATTCGCCGGCTTTTTGAGTAAAGCGAATGTTTTCCCGATAGTCTACAGGGCAATCTATCACTGCTGGGACATCTTGAGCAAGGGCTTCTTTAAGAATGGGAACTAATTCGGTAGCGTCTTCTACGCGATAACCTTTTAATCCCATACTTTCTGCTAATTTGACAAAATCGGGGTTGCCAAAATGCACAAAGGATGACCTACCTTTACCAAATTGATTTTCTTGTTTCCACTCAATTAAGCCGTAGCCACCATCATTAAAAATTAAGGTGACAAATGCTGTACCAACACGCAAAGCAGTTTCTAATTCTTGGCAATTCATCATAAAACCACCATCGCCTGTTGCAGCCACAACTTTACGATTAGGATGAACAAGTTTAGCTGCAACTGCACCGGGGATGGCAATCCCCATTGCTGCAAATCCATTAGAAATAATGCAAGTATTGGGACTATAACAATGGTAATGACGAGCAATCCACATTTTATGTGCGCCGACATCAGAAATGACAATATCTTCTGGCCCCATAACCTGACGCAAGTCATAAATGATTTTTTGGGGCTTAATTGGAAACCCGTCATCCTTGGCATATAGTTCATAATCAGCACGAATGTTGGATCGTAAACTGATGGCGTAAGGATTGGGTTTACCCTGGCGGTCTGCTACTTTTAAAATTTCATAGAGAGAATCGGAAATATCACCAACAACTTCCACGCTGGGAATATAACTACTATCTATTTCTGCTGGAGTTGCTGCAATATGAACTATGGGAATTTGACCATCGGGATTCCATTTTTTCGGGGAAAATTCGATTAAATCATAGCCAATTGCTATGACCAAATCTGTATTATCAAAGCCACAGGTAATAAAATCTCGTTGTTGCAATCCTACAGCCCACAAAGCCAAAGGATGGGTGTAGGGAATTACTCCTTTACCCATAAATGTGTTGGCAACAGGGATATTTAATTGGGTGGCAAATTGAGTAACAGCGTCACTGGCTTGGTCCCGAATTGCACCGTTTCCAACTAAGATGATGGGATTAACTGCCTGAGAAATTATGGCTGCGGCTGACCGAATACTAGCAAAAGAAGCAAAAGTTTTTTCAATATTATCCTTATGTAAGGGTTTGCCTTCTACTGGCATAGCAGCAATATTTTCTGGTAGATCAATATGAACTGCACCTGGTTTTTCACTTTGCGCTAGTTTGAATGCTTTGCGCACTACTTCTGGTGTAATACTAGGTCGCACAATCTGTTTATTCCATTTTGTTACTGGAGCAAACATCGCCACCAAATCTAAATATTGATGGGATTCGATGTGCATTCTATCTGTTCCGACTTGTCCGGTAATTGCCACTAGTGGCGCACCATCGAGGTTGGCATCTGCAACCCCTGTCATTAAGTTTGTTGCCCCTGGTCCTAAAGTTGAAAGACACACTCCTGCTTTTCCTGTCAGACGTCCGTAGACATCCGCCATGAATGCTGCACCTTGTTCATGACGAGTGGTAATAAATTGAATGGAGGAGTGTTTGATCGCTTCCAAAACGTGCAGGTTTTCTTCGCCAGGGAGTCCGAAAACATATTGCACCCCTTCATTTTCTAAGCACCTTACTAATAACTCTGCTGTATTCATTGAACTTCCTCACTAGCGAAAAGATTTAGGAGTAGATAGTGGTTAGTGGTTAGTGGATAGTTAGTAAAGAAAAAACTACTAACTACTAACTACTAACCACTAACAATTCCCAATTATTTAACCCACACAGTTTTAATGTTGACGAACTCATGTATACCTTGGATACCTAATTCCCTACCATACCCAGAACGTTTAATACCGCCAAATGGTATACGGGGATCAGATTTCACCATGCCATTGATAAATACTGCGCCTGCTTCGATTTCATCAATAAAACGCTGTTGTTCTTGGGAGTTGGTTGTCCAAGCACTTGCACCCAATCCAAAGGGTGTAGCGTTTGCTAGTTTAATTGCTTCATCAATATCGGGTACGCGGAACAATAAAGCTACTGGCCCAAAAAATTCTTCTTTGGCGATCGCACTATCCGGTGAAAGATCGGTGATCATCGTTGGTGGAAAGAAGTTACCAGGACGATCAGCCAAAGGCTGTCCCCCAATCAGAACTTTTGCCCCTGCTTTGACACAAGTTTGCACTTGTAGCTCCAGGTCTTGGAGAATATCAGGTGTGGCTAGTGGCCCGATATCGGTGTCTGGTTGCATAGGATCGCCTACTTTCAGCGCTTGGTATTTTTCTAGCAGTAGCTTTTCAAATTGATCTGCGATCGCTTCTTGGAGAATAAAACGTTTTGCAGCAATACAAGATTGCCCGTTATTGAGCATTCTCGCTGTAGTCGCAACTGCAACTGCTGCTTGCAAATCAGCACTTTCTAACACAATAAATGGATCGCTGCCACCCAATTCTAGAACTGTTTTTTTAATTTGTTTAGCAGATGCAACAGCAAGTGATATGCCAGCTGGTTCACTGCCTGTTAAGGTAGCAGCTTTGATGCGGTCATCACTCATTAAATCGCCTACTTTTGCACCAGGGATTAACAAAGTTTGAAATACACCTGTGGGAAAGCCAGCTTTCTGAATAATTTCCTCAATTGCTAAAGCACATTGCGGCACATTGGAAGCATGTTTGAGTAAGCCAACATTTCCTGCCATCAGTGCAGGTGCTGCAAACCGGAATACTTGCCAAAAGGGAAAATTCCACGGCATGACTGCCAGGATAATACCTAATGGCTGGTATTTGACAAAACTTTTCGTAGCATCGGTTTCCACGTAGGTATCAGCGAGAAATTGGGCGGCGTGTTCGGCGTAGTAGCGACAAACCCAAGCACATTTTTCGACTTCAGCGATCGCACTTTTGTAGGTTTTGCCCATTTCTAGGGTCATCAACTTTGCCAAGTCTGCTTTTTTTTGCTCAAGGATGTCAGCAGCTTTGTCAAGCCAACGCGATCTTTCCGAGAAGCTTGTCTGACGGTAATGCTCAAAAGCTTGTTGAGCCAAATCCAGTTTGGCGGCGATTTCAGCATCACTATGGGGTTCAAAGTTTTTGAGTAATTCCCCTGTGGCAGGGTTAATGGTGGCGATAGGCATAGCCAACCTCCCGTAAAAAATAATTTAAGAAAGTGCAAAAGTCACTTTTGCAAAGGGTCTATTCTAAATGCTTACCCGTGTTCATACTGTTAGCTTCCATAAAGATTTTAGACTTTTCGGCAAGACTTGGTTGGCAAATGTTAATCTTTCGCAATCTAAATGCATAAAAAAATACAAGTACTTAAGTAATTATATGTATTGGTGATTGGTTAGTGGTTAGTAGTTACTTACGCCTGATGTGAATTAGAAACGCCTCTTATCCCATAAGGATTTTTAAATTCGCCCAAAATCATTGTTTTAGGATTACCGACGAAATTACAAGGATTTTCAAACTTCATTCAGATTAAACGTAAGTTATTAACCACTAACCACTAACTACTAACCACTAACTATTAACTATTAATGCAATTTCGTCTGATACACCTTAACTAAGCGATTAATGCCTTTAAACCGATAATCTCCCATTTCATGGAAGTATGCAGGTTGGGAAAGCATTTTGTAAGTGGCTTCACTGACGACACACTCACTAGGGGGACAAATTGCCTCCATACGCGCCGCTAAATTTATCGTCGCACCCAGAGCAGTGTAATCTACTCTTTGAGAACTGCCGACATCGCCAACCACAGCCTTACCACTGTTAATGGCAATGCGTAATTGCAGTGGTTCTTGCCAAAAGTTACTAGTGTTGAGATGTTCCAGACGCGTGAGCATTTTCAAGGCTGCGGACACAGCGCGATCGGCGTGATCTGATTGTGGTTCAGGAGCGCCAAAAAATGCCATGATGCAATCGCCAATATATTTATCTAAAGTGCCGCCGTAGGCAAAGACTTCTTTTAACATCTCCTCAAATAATTTATTGAGCAATTCTGCAATTTCTCTAGCAGTGAACCGTTCGGAGATGGCAGTAAAACCTACAATGTCCGCAAACAAAATACTAATTTCACTTTCTCGGGGGGCTAAGCGTCCATCTGGTAATGCTCCCACTGCGATCAACTGCTGTACAACTGCCGGGGAGTGATAGCGTTCAAGTCTATGACGAATGACTTCTTCACTTTTGAGTTTATCTGCTAATAACCAACGCTGGACACTGGAAGCAACAAGGTTCGCCAAAGCGGAAAAAAAGCTGAGTTCTTCTTCACCTTCTTTTGCCCAATGGTAGGAAGAAAGATGAGCATCGGCATAAAGCACACCCACCACCTTATTTTCATCCCACAAAGGCACAGCCATAGCGCTGCGAATGTCTTTAACCAAAATACTGTGTTCGCCTGCAAAACGTTCGTCAAGTTGAGCATCAGCAGTTTGAATCGCAACTTTTTGTTCAAAGACTTTTTGACAGATACTACGACTAATCCAACTGCCATCGTTAGGTAGATGTTCGTGTTGACAGGTGCTTCTAGTCGCAGAACTTAATATTTCTAATTTGCCACCACCACTGACATCAATTAATAATGCCAAACGATCAATACTACCTAAGTAACGAAAAACAACTTCTTGAACTTGAGAGAAAATTTCTTCTATAGAAGCCGCAGCCGAGAGATTTTTGGCTATATCAACTAAATCTTTCAGGCGAGCAATACTTTTATCTTTATTACTGATATCACCATTGTCACTATCAGCTTGTATCCATTGCTCTTGTAATTGTTTAACGTTGTGAAAAATAGTTCTGTGTTCGGCTGTGTCAACCTGCTTAGGTATAACTGTTTCCACAGGTGGCGTCAACAGTACCAACATACTCACATCTCCTAGCCAAATAATGTCACCATGACGCACCTGTTGGGGAGAACTGACAAGGCGATCGTTCAATTGTGTGCCATTTTTGCTGCCCATGTCCTCAATTGTCCACACGCCAGCAGCTGTTTTGAGCAAACGAGCGTGCCAACGGGAAACCCCCCCAAAGGGCAAGTACAAATCACACTCCGGTAATCGCCCAATGGTGAACACATCTTGATTGACTGTTACTGTTCTTTCTGTATTTCCCTGTTGTAAACGCAGTTTGAGTTCAGTCATAGTTGTGATTGAAGAAGAAAGGCAGACAGAGGAGCCACTGCGCCCTTGGAGGTTCCCGAAAGCGGTCGCCATGCAAGTTCCGGCGAACATTTGCCCGTTTGGCAGAAGGAACCAATTACAAATGGATTCAGATCCCCAGTAATTGTAGACCACCAACTTGAAAACATGCGCAGGAGATATGCCAGAGTTAAACCCTTATTCTTTATGGCACTCTCTAAGCCATTCCGACAACTAAGGATTGGGGATTAAAGTAAGGTGTAATTTATTTTAGATATTCACCTCACCCCCCGTCTACGGCAGGCTCTCGGCGGTTTCGCAGAGGGGGGATTAATTGGACTTTTGCAACAAGTCTATTCTTTGGTTGATAGGAATTACGCAAAACTTAACAATGCGTAGCGGTAATTCATGAATTACACTACGCAAGAACAAGATTTTCGGTCACATCTTGCGTAAGTCTTGATTGAGTTATCTTTAGAGGAGTTGTGCTACCAGCCTTTGGATTTTCATCAAAAACGATGGACAATGTTATCATTAACACTTACCCAGCCATCCTATTGATTGGCTACGGCAACGAACTGCGTAGTGATGATGGTATAGGACAACGGGTAAGTAATTTGATAGCAAGTTGGAAACTTGCGAATTTGTATACATTGTGTGTTCATCAACTCACTCCGGAACTGGCTGAAATTCTGGTCAATTTTGATGTTGCTATCTTTGTGGATGCGTATCCTGCCACAGTGGAACAGGATGTGCAAGTATCTCCTATAGAACTTGTCGATACCAGTGTAACGATGGGACACAGCAGTAACCCTTGTTATCTACTTGCACTTACACAAGCTCTTTATGGTCGCTCACCGCAAGCATGGTGGGTAACAGTGCCAGGAGTAAACTTTGAATTGGGCGAAACTCTATCACCTGTTGCGGAACAGAAAATAGAAGTAGCACTGCAACAAATCAATCATTTGCTTAAAACTGTAGATAGCAGGTAATTGGTTTTTCCCATTGCACGGTGATTACTGATTGCGAACTTCCGTTAATCATCATAGCGACGGGGAGTATAAACCCAAATATCACCATCTCGCTTTTGGATCATCCGGGTTTTGCTCGAACCAACAAGAATAACTGTCCGCATATCAGCATGTTCTGGTACTAAATTTTCCAGAGTACACACCACAACAGATTCAGCCTCTCTACCGAGGTTGCGTGCTAGTACAACTGGGGTTTCCGGGGAACGGTGACGCCGCAGTATCTTTTGTGCCTCTGCTAATTGCCAGGTGCGTTGCTTGGACACTGGGTTATAAAAAGCAATGACAAAATCTGCTTGGGCGGCAGCAGTAATGCGTTGTTCGATAATTGACCAAGGCTTTAAAATATCTGAGAGGGAAATTGCACAGAAATCATGACCAAGAGGCGCACCTATCTTCGCTGCAGCTGCCTGCATGGCGGAAATACCTGGTGCTACTTGAATTTGGATACCTTGCCATTCTGGCTTTGCTTGTTTATCTAGTACTTCAAATACTGCTGCTGCCATTGCATAGATTCCAGGATCTCCAGAGGATACCACTGCGACAAACCGTCCCTCTGCTGCTAAATCCAGGGCTGCCTTTGCCCGGGCAATTTCTTCCCGATTGTCTGATTCATGCAGGCGTTTGCCTTTGGTGAAGGCACTAACTAAATCCAGGTAAGTAGAATAACCAACAAAATCAGTGGCATTACGTAAAATTTCTTTGACTTCTGGTGACATCCAATCACTTCTGCCTGGACCTGTACCAACAATTACCAGCCGTCCCCGTGGTGTACCTGTGGTGTTGATGTCGATGGGTAAAGGTGCGATCGCAATGGCACAGGAAAAATTTGCTGTTTGCTGCTGTCCAATCAATTCACCACCAGAAGCTGCTAAAGCCGCTGCTACAGCTACATCTGCGGTAGTATTTTGAGACATAACTTGAGCGATCGCATCGGCAGTAAAAAAACGAATTGGCACATTAAGAGAATTAGCGATCGCTTGCAAACCAGGTTCAGCAGCATCTGAGATACTGGCAAAAACTCCCGCAACAGAGGCTGGAGCTAACTCTGCATCTGCTAGCATTTGCTGTACTAAGGCGACTAACTCTGAACCTTCCCCTCTTTGTAACGGGGGATTGAGGGGAGTAATTCCAATTGCCACCGTTGCAGGATGATAGACCAGGTGGGTTGCTGTGGAAAATCCTGCCTTTTCAGTAACTTCTATAATTCTTTCTGCATTCTGAGCAATAGGTAAAGAACTGTTCCTCAGCCAAGCTGCTTTACCTTTTAACTGCACCGCATGTCCTGCCAAGAGGTCAGACATAAAGACCTTCGCATATTCTGGGTTAGACAAACGATAACCTACTGGCGGGTCTTCCAATGTGACGCCAAAGCGAATATCACCAGTCGTTGTGATGGCAGGTTTAACACCTAATACACTGGCGATTTGTCGCGCCAAATTATTAACACCATTGAGTCCTCCCAAGAGGGGTACTACTGCACTACCATCCTCTGCAACTGCTAAAACTGGAGGTTCCTGTCGCTTGTTGGCAAGCAGTGGTGCTAAGGTTCTGATCAAAATACCTGTAGCACAAAAGCCAATAATGGGTATACCGTTTGCAAACAACTCCCGCAGTGTGACTCCAAACTCTCTAAAACTCACATCTACCTCGGAAGTGCGTCCGGCTAGTCCATATAACTGTGCTTCTGGTAAGATACTGATGATTTTACGGGCGACGGGGATGCTTTTGTTACCCAGCACAATAATGGCAGGTGCAATTTTAGTCATATGAATTAGCTGAAATTGAAAGAAATTGGTGTCTTTGTGTTTTGGTGGGTTAAAAAATCTTGAACCACCAAGACACAAAGACACGAAGACCAAAACATTTATATTGGTTGAATTCTGATTCAGAAGCCCAGAAATACTATAGCAAGCCTATTATGATTGGTCAGAATCGCAAAGCCCTGCTCCCCGACTTTTGCTGAGAAGTCGGGGAGCTTGTCTCTCACTAATGATTTAGTCATGCTATACAGACATTGTTGAGAGTGTAACACAAGATTTGTTGCGAGAAGCATGCTGTATCATAACCGACTTTGACTGGGAACCAAAATCATTGAAAAATAAGGTACTTGATCAGGATATACTTCATCCAAAGAAATTATCTTTTGATTGACCATCGTTCCTCGTTCAATGTAACGTGCCCTTGATGCTAATCCTAAGTGATGCAACACATCCCGGACTTTCGCAAAATGTCGCCGCAGTTTAATAATTGCTGCTGCATCAGCGTTTAACAATTGTGCTTTCAGAGTTTCGGCTGGTAGGGTGGCTGGTAAAACGCTAAAAACATCGTCACGATAACTCAGGGGAACTGACAATGCAGAAGCACAGCCCATCGGTGAGGAAACTCCTGGTACAACTTCTGTTTCAAACTGGTCGGATAATCGTGTAAACACATACATAAAGGAACCGTAAAATAACGGATCGCCTTCACACAAGACTACTACGTCCCGTCCGGCTGCGAGATGTTCAGCAATAGGTGTAACAACTTGGTCGTAAATTGGTTGTGCTGCGTAAGGATCGAGGGCACGGGGGAGATGATACTTAACTTCGATTTGGTTGCCAGGGAGATATTCAGCTACGATACCCCTGGCGACACTTTCTTTGTCTTCTGCTGATTGATAGGCAACTACCGGACAAGTCCTTAACAAGCGTAATGCCTTGAGAGTCAATAGTTCTGGGTCTCCAGGCCCAACACCAACACCATAAAGACGACCTTTCATTCTTCCTTCTCCGTTGCTAGGGCGTTAACTGCGGCAGCTGCGATCGCACTTCCTCCTCGCCGTCCCTTTAATGTCATAAATGGCACACCACGACTATCTGCTGCTAGTGCTGCTTTTGACTCTGCGGCTCCTACAAACCCAACCGGAAAACCAAGAATCAATGCAGGTTTAGGTGCGCCTTCATCCAGCATTTCCAAGAGTCGAAATAGAGCAGTAGGTGCGTTACCAATGGCTACGACAGATCCTTTTAGGTGGGATCTCCACAATTCTAAAGCCGCAGCCGAACGAGTATTTTGCAGTTTTTGAGCGAGTTCCGGCACTTCAGGGTGATTGAGAGTACAAATCACCGCATTGTCTGCTGGTAGGCGCTTACGGGTAATTCCTTCTGCCACCATGCGACAATCACACAAAATTGGTGCGCCTACTGCGATCGCAGCACGTCCAGATACGACAGCAGTAGGTGAGGCGACTAAATCATCAACAATATCAGTCATACCACAGGCATGAATCAAACGCACTGCCACTTTCGCCACATCCGGAGCAAGGACAGATAAATTTGCCTCAGCCCGAATCATGGCAAAGGATTGACGATATATTTCATTTCCATCTCGAATGTAGTCAATGGTCATTATCTAAGAGTTGGTTGTTGGTTGTTGGTTAGTGGTTAGTGGGTAGAGACGCGATGTTCCTCGCGTCTGTACAATAGTGGTTAGTGGTTAATTGTTTACTACCCCTCACACCCCTCACACCCCACCCTTACGGGAAGCCGCTACGCGTCTACACACTCCTCACACCCCTCACACCTCCCCACCTCTCTCAACGATCTGTTGCAACTGTGCAATACCATGTCGGTTGGCAAATTCTCCTAGTGATTCGTGGCGAGTTCGGCGTTTTGCAATATAAAGTTGGAGAATTTTTTCTATCAATGGAGGCAATTCTGCAAAAGGTACAGCCTGGTAAAGTACTCGCCCAAATTTGCTTTCATCATCACTGTCTCCAACGTAGATCTGATACTTGTCTTCACTGACGCCCAAGAGAGTAATATCACTATTGTTGTGTTGGGCGCAGGATTTTGGACACCCTGTAAAGTGAATATTCACAGGTTGATTGAGAGTAACGCGTTGATCCAGATACTCAGCTAACATGAGGGCGTGATTTTTTGTATCCGTAGCTGAGGATGCACATCCTGTACTACCAGCACAAGCAATTAAGGCGCTATATAGATTGGTTGCAGACCAATGCAAATTCAAGTTCTCAATTTTACTTTGAACTTCGTGAATATACTGTTTGGGAATATCTGTCAACAGTAGATTCTGCCAGGGTGTGAGCCTGAGTGTACCACTACCATAACCCTGGGCAATATCCGCTAATCCTTGTATTTGCCATGTTTCCAATTTACCTAGTGGTAGCACAACACCAATGTAGGAAAGTTCTTGTTGTCTTTGGGGGTGGACACCAAGGTGGAGATAGCGAGTTAGGCGTGGATGAGGAGGTAAGATGGTGGGGAGATGGGAAAGTCGCCGCAAAGGGTAAGAAAGGTGATTTTCTACTTCTTGGAGAAATCTTTCTATACTCAAGTTATGCAGAACTTCAAATAAACGAACTTTGGGTGATTTGCGATAAGGCGTGAAATTCTCTTTCTCGAGTGCAGAATACTGCAAATAAACTTTGGCGATCGCACTCACTACGTCTACACATTCTTGGGGTTGCAATAATATGCCTGTATTTGTAGATGATTCACCTAAATTCAGCTTGAGGTGAAAGTATATCTGTGTACTGAGTTCCACAGCAGTCAAAATGATATCGTTAGGGCGATCGCACACCTTTAGCGCGCCTCCACCATCAACTGCAATGCTGAATTTAGGTGACAGGGGCGTAAGTTCAACATGGCTGCTGATATAGTTATCCAGTTTGCGAATGAGCGATCGCGTATCAATCAATTCTTCGGAATCAATACCTGCTGTCGGACTACCCATGATGTTACGCAGATGATCAACACCCGGATTTGGTGAGGCTAAACCAATGTCTTGGAGTAGGCGCAGAACTTCAGAAGTTATTTGTGTATGAACTTCACGAATTTGTAAATTGGCACGATTAGTAATGTTAACGTAGCCTGCACCGAATTTCTCAGCTAAATCAGCTACAATCCGAAACTGCCCAGTAGTGACGATTCCTCCAGGAATCCGGATACGAAATAGTGTTCCGTCTCGCGCGGACGTACTGTAAAAAAGACCAGGACAAGGGACAGAACTTGACGACAAATACACCTCTAAAGCTCCTTCCCTGTGCAGCGCAGGGAGCAGAGAAACTATGTGTCTTGGCAACACCCCTAGAAGTTGGCATTCTGACTCACCGAATTGGTTAGTTGTTGGTTGTTGGTTGTTGGTTGTTGATTTTTCCACCAACTACTAACCACTAACTACTAACCAATTTTTTATCGGATTACAGCTGCGGCACAGTACCGGGATCTCACCGGACTTTCCCAACTCTAGGTTTGAGTAGTTTAGCATGAGTTTGTGTCTCAAAAGATAAAATCAAAGCTTGGATTAATCTTTGTCCAAAAAACTCATTGCTTTGTCACATTGAGTCATTTAATGTTTGAAACGCAAAGGGACGCTGAGGAAGGTGCGGAGGTTTGCAGAGTATTTTGCTATGCTTCTAGTCTTTTTCAGTTAAAATCATAAGCTGGCTCCTGCTAACTCTTGACTACGATGCAAAAATGGTTATCTGTGATCGGTATTGGTGAGGATGGGCTATCAGGACTGAGTGCGATCGCTCGTTCTATACTGCAACATGCACAAGTGATAGTTGGGGGAAGCCGCCACCTCGCCATGTTATCACCTGATGATCAGCGCGAAAAAATCACTTGGTCTTCACCGATCAACGCATCTGTAGAGGAAATTCTCCGCCGTCGGGGTCAGCCTGTGTGTGTTTTGGCGAGTGGTGATCCCATGTGCTTTGGTATCGGTGTTACTCTCAGACGCAGCATACCGATTGCGGAGATGACTATTATTCCTGCGCCTTCGTCTTTTAGTCTCGCCTGTGCCAGACTGGGATGGTCGCTGACGGAAGTGGAGACGTTAAGCCTCAATGCTCGTCCCCTGGCTTTGCTCCATACTGTTATTTATCCTGGGGCGCGATTGTTGATTTTGAGCGAAGGGAAGGAAACCCCGGCGATTGTAGCTGATCTCTTGACAAAACGGGGATTTAGTGGTAGCAGAATTACTGTCCTAGAACGCATGGGTGGTTCTCAAGAACGGATGATTGATGGTATAGCCGCCTCCTGGACAACTACAGAAGTAGCTGATTTAAATACTGTGGCTGTAGAGTGTATTGCTGATCCTGGAGTGGTGGGGTTATCTCGTTTAGCAGGATTACCAGACGACGCCTATCATCATGACGGACAACTCACTAAGCGCGAAGTACGGGCGATTACCCTTGCTGCTTTGGCTCCTATACCAGGACAATTATTGTGGGATGTCGGTGCAGGCTGTGGTTCGATTGGTATTGAATGGATGCGGAGTCATTCTCGATGTCGAGCGATCGCCATTGAACAAAACCCTACTCGACTACAATACATCGCTGACAATGCTAATGCCCTCGGTACGCCTCATTTACAAATCATTCATGGCAAAGCGCCGATTGCACTGAAAGATTTACCCCAACCCGATGCTATTTTTATCGGTGGTGGTGCGACAGCAGCAGGTTTGTTTGAAGTATGTTGGCAAGCTTTGCGTCCGGGTGGGCGTTTGGTTGCTAATGCTGTGACTATTGAAAGTGAACAAAAATTACTGCAATGGCACAATCAAGTAGGTGGAGAATTGATGCGTGTTGCTGTACAGAGGGTTGCTCCCATTGGTAGTTTTTTGGGATGGAAGCCGATGGCACCTGTGACCCAGTGGGTGGTGGTGAAGTGGTGAACTACCCCGCAATTTGAGTTAGTTGAAATTACGTGAGTGTACTCAAGCAGTCCTCTTTGCTAGTGCTTTTTTACTCAAATTGCACACATAATAGAACCAGATATGAGCAAAAATGAAGAACTCATATATATATAAGGAGCTTGAATGACTCGACGTATTACCAATGCTGTAAATTCACTGGTGACAAAATTCTCGCGACGAAATGCACTTTTGTGGCTTGGGGGTAGCGGGCTAGGTACTGCCTTTGTGGTGGGAACACAAAAGCAAGTCAGCGCTAAACAGAACAAAGATGTAACATTGGTGAACCCACCAACTTTATATGATGCAACCCGAAATGGCTATAGTCATATAGCTGTTACACCACCAAGGACAAAAACCGTTTATATTTCTGGTCAATTTGGTTCAGATTTACAAGGTAATCTTGTCTCCAATGACTTTGAACAACAGTTAGTGAAGGCTTTCGAGAATCTCCGCTTTGCCTTAGAAGCGGTTGGTGCGAAACCAAAAGATGTAGCAAAAACTACTATTCTTATTGTGGATTACAACCAAGATAAATTGATCCCGTTAGGACGGGAAATTAGCAATTTGTGGGGGGATAAACCACCAGCAAACACCCTCATTCCTGTTCCTAGACTTGCACTTGACGGTATGTTGTTTGAAATTGATGCTTATGCGGTGATTCCAGAAAAAGGTGATGGCAAACTAGTTTCTGATTAATTTACATTTTACCACCTGCAATAGCCAGGAGGCTCAGCCTCCAAACGCTTGTTACAAGGTTCAACCTGTTCCCCTACTGTGCTGCCAAGCATGGTAGTGTTAGATTTATTACAAAAAACTCGCCTTCCTTAGTAGATTCGCTACTGCTGCTGATAGGGTTTGCACAGGGTACGAATGAACCCAAGTCAGAGGATGCGCCAAACAATATTTTTGTACCAGTTGCAGGCTACGATCGCGTGGAGGGAGATTTTAATAAACTAGCAATACCCTCTTTCCTAGATTGGTTTGATATGAATCCACCACTGAAGTGGGGAGCAGTAGCATTGGCTGTCTTAGGTGTGGTAGCGTTTCTAGGTGGATAGCATCCAGGAAATGATATTTAATTTTGGCGTTGCTGAATTTGGTCATGAATTGTGTTTGTCTACATTTTGTAGAGATGTAGCAATGCTACGTCTTTTAATTCAGCAACGCCTTAATTTTTAACGATTACTGGTAATGGGTAATGGGGAAAATCAGTAATTACCAATTACCAATTACCAATTCATCTATATAAATTTATTGCTTCTATCTTTTGGCAGAATTTTTGAAAAAGTGTATTTAGATTCTGAAAATAAAGTGGTGCGATCGCCATTCAAAGTACGGATAACCCTGCTTCCCTACCAGAAATATATTGTTACATTAGAAAAGCATTCACTAGAAAAACTTTAATCCTTAGAACCTGACAATCAAATAGCTTGAAAGCCTAAACAAGTATCAAATCCTTGTCAAGCAATGATTCATAATTTCTAACTTTTATGAACCAGTATTAGCCTTCTTGATCAAAACAGAAGAGGATTTTTGCTTAAAAAGCGGTCTGGTTCTCATTTAAAGCGAATAGAAGCGTGAAAAAACAGATTTTAGTAGTGCTTGCTTTCTTATCCTTCATTATGGTTGCACTGAAAACTTCAATCACAAATTCCCATACTAGCATCAATGAACTTTATGTCTTTGGTGACAGTCTTTCCGATATTGGTAATGCATTTAATGCGACTGAAGGATTCCATCCTTCTAGTCCTCCCTACTTTCAAGGGCGTTTTTCTAATGGTTTAGTTTGGGTGGAATATCTTGCTTCTGGGCTAGCATTAACCCCCAAACAAAATACTAACTTTGCCTATGGCGGTGCAACTACAGGCAGTGGCAATCTGAATGGAATTCCAGATTTATTGACACAAGTTGATAGCTTTATCAAAGTTTATCAGCAGGTTGATAAAAATGCACTCTATATTCTATGGGCTGGTGCTAATGATTATCTTCACGGCATGAGCAATCCTTCACTATCAATCAATAATATATCCCAGGCAATCCAATCTCTTGCAAAAGCTGGAGCAAAAAAAATCTTGGTTGCTAATTTACCAGATTTAGGGAATATTCCAGCCACACGCAATAGCCCTTATTCTGGTATTCTTAGTTCTGCAACAATCGCGCATAATTTGGGCTTAGCTAACTCCCTTGATCTTCTCAAACAGAAGTTAGGACATGATACCCAGATGATTATGTTTGATGTTCATTCACTATATAAGGAAGCGATCACTAACCCAACTAAGTTTGGCTTTACAGATGTAAATACAGCTTGTCTAAATAATCTTGCTAGCTGTGATAATCCAGACAAGTTTTTATTCTGGGATGGCATTCATCCAACCACTGTTGCTCATAGAATTTTGGCAAAAGCAGCTCTAAAAGAGTTGAAAATAACATTTTAATTTCTACCTCTTCCAGAGCTTTACTTGATATAAGTCTAAAATGATACCTACACTACCAACAAAAGACACAACCTGATTTTGTTAAATTTGAGGCATTCTTTACTGATAACTGATAAAAATACCCCTAGAGGAGCGATTTTTCCCTCAAGGGGTAAAGTGAGGTATGACTTAAATGTTTCTCTTCTTCCAGGAAAAATATTAACTTGATTACGAAACCCTTTTATCTATCTAAAGATCAGTATATTAATAGGTTAGTATAAATTTATCTTGTTATAATAAATACAAAACTGTAGGTTTTGATGCATATAACTTGACAAATTTGCAGATACTCCTTATCTATCATTTCTTCAATCAGTGCCGAGTTTGTATCAGCCTTATCTTGGAAACTAGTATATTTTCATTCATGACGGTGAATTTTTTGATTGGGACTGCCTTCTGGTCAATTCGACTTGCCATCACTGCCAAAATACTCCCGGTAGCTGCAAATTTTGTTACCACGCACATCAAAGGAAACCGCTACCCGATTTTTATATGGTTCTCCAAATAACATTCCTTCATCTCGGAATTCAAACACAACCGTTGTTTCATTGCTGGTAACATGGTCTAGTGAATTCAGTTTTAGTCCAGGACTAAAAGCCTGTGTAACGTATTGAAAAAACTCTTGGGCTCGTTGTTTACCCACATTCAATCCGTGGAATTTCCCCATCGGAAACCAAAAAGTAAAGTCTTCTGTGAGCATATCCAAAAACTGTTTCCAATCACCAGTTTCTAAACCATATTGAAAGTATGCAAATGCTTCACGACCAACTGTTAAAGTATTTTCTGACTCTTGGGTCATAATGATTATCAATCAAATTTAATTAATTATTTGCGATCATCAAGCAAAACCTGAAAGTGTTTGACATTAGGCTCTAGTTCCAGAAGATACTCTTTATCTCTGGGAAGATGCCTAGTCTTTTCAATATCATTACCTGCAAACTTCCGAATAGCGTCTAGCGACTCCCAATAAGATATCACAGTAAACTCCGTAATATTGCCATGAGTACGGCGAAAAACTTGCGCTCCTAAATTCCCAGGAATCGACTCAATTTTTTTGATACCAGCTTCCAGAAGATAAGCATAGTAATCATCTGCCTTAGAAGTCAGCGTTCTACCGTGCCAGAACCGCGCGATCGCTGTTTTAGTTCGGGAAGGAGTATTATTTGTTTGGGCAATCACGGGTAAATGCCTAACTTGTGCTAGAAAGGTGAAGGATAAACCACCTAGCAATACCCCCAGTGCAAAAAATATACCAAGATATTTATCCTGTTTCATAGCCGTAAGAAAGTGCTTGTGAAACCAGAATATCTTGGTATCCTGCAAATACTGACTTAAAATTTCAAAAATTTAAAATATTAATCATAAAAAACTCTGCTTCCCTTGATTCGGCTTTCTCAAAGTAAAAAAATGCGCCTCTTTTAGTTGATTGAGATTTTATGAGTTTTCCAGGCTTGTCAAATGCATTGCTGGCTCAATTTTGAGGGATCTGGATATTCATAATTGGGCAATATATGATGTATCTGGTACTATGGCTTCTGCTAATATGAGTGATGTTGATCGGACTAC
Organism: Fischerella major NIES-592; assembly: GCF_001904645.1. Lineage (NCBI taxonomy): Bacteria > Bacillati > Cyanobacteriota > Cyanophyceae > Nostocales > Hapalosiphonaceae > Fischerella > Fischerella major. The sequence goes on from NZ_MRCA01000002.1 coordinate 122,885, forward strand.
ACAGAGGTATCAGGGAACGACTACAACTACTACTGACCAGGGGGTAGTGGAAGTTGTTGATAAGCGCAATGATCAACCCCTCTAGTATCATTAGGCGATCGCATTCCAAATAAATTATCCTGCTGATATTTGGTGCGATCGCATGTCTATTGTGGACAATCTATCGCCTCAAGCAGTTTTAGGAAGCTATCCGATTTTTCGCCGATATTTGCCCCTTATTTCCACAACCAATTGTTAGACTCCACAGAATATTACTCCTTAACACCGTACCATTATTTCTCCAAACCGATAATTATTTGGATTGGAGAATTTTAATTTTGATATCATACCAAATTGGGATAGTTAGTATTGTTTGAAATTACAAAAACAGCTTTGCAATCAAGACTTTCAATCCAAAATCCAAAATCTAAAATCCAAAATTGGTATAATGCTCTAAAGCTTTAATCACCCTGTAATACCGTTCCTGTACATCCTTACGGTCTAGTTCTTCTGATAACCCCTCTTGGCTACCCCGCAAAATCATCTCAGCATGACGCCTCAGAACTGTCTTATGCTTTGGATTAGTGGTGTAAGTTGCAATTGTGGTGATCGCTTCCAATAACCGAATAGTCACTGCTGCATCAGACTGTGCATACTGCCGAATCTGGTTAAAAGCCCCGTCAACCAATTGTTCAAACGTAAATTGCTCCGCAATTACACGTAGTTTATGGTTATCATCATAGCGGTAAGCTGAGGGAAAATCCCTTTGCACCAAACCCGAAAGTCCCGCACTCAGTCGGTCAATACATCGAATCGCGGTAAATGGATCGTTCACAGCAGGAGAGATGGCGCGTAGAGCAATTTCTACCAACTGATTGATCGGAAATTCCACATCCTGTTGTTCAGTACGTTCTTTACCCAGAATAAAGGCATCGTTGATTTGTTTGCTAAGTTTTTGATTTACCCGTTCTCCAGGAAAAACCATAACCAAATCACTGCCCTTAATCACAAACTTTCCTGGCCGAAACTTGACACGCAACAGTAGATTGTGCTTACGGGCAATCTTCATTAATTCTTCATTATCAATTGCTTGCAAATAACCTGTAGCATTAGCTCGAATCGGGTAAGCTTCCTCCTCAAAAGAAATGGGAATTTCAGTAACTCGCCGCTCCTGTTCTGGTTCACTATGTCCAATTTTTTCTGGAAACAGCAGTTCAATGGCTTTGTCTAAGTCTTCAGTGACGTTCTGGATGACCTGCGATGCTTGAATGATTGTTGAGGCATGATGTATAAAATAAATCAATACACCAACGCTAAAAATTGCTAGCAGGATACCAACAGTAACAGAGAGTTGCGGCACAAATTGCTCGTATTCATCTGCTTCTCCATGAACTGTCCGAAGTACGAGCAAGCAGTAGATGAACGTACCAATAAATGTACCAAGCACAAATTGATTACCTGAATCCTGCATAAAATTACGCAGGATTCGAGGTCCGAAGTTAGAAGCAGCCAGCTGAAGCGCCACGATTGTAATTGAAAAGGCTGTAGCGGTAACGCTAACCATCGAGCCTGCAACAGCTTCTAGCAGCGATCGCGCGCCATCAGGACCACCAGTGTAGATCCACCACAATTTCTCAATTGCTAACATACTTGCCCGGTCAAGTGCTAGCATCGCGAAGGCCAAAGCAACTGCAGCAATTACCATGATTGTTGGCAAAAACCAATAGCTAGAATGGAGTGTGTCCCAAAGCTTACCTAATTTGACATTATTCATCTTTAACTTTTGGATGCAATAGGTGCGTATTGGCAAGTAGTTTACTTTTCGTCGTTAGCTGTTGGAAAATCTGCCTTACCGTTGTGAGCGTCTGCGGTTTGCATTTGGGCAAGTAGTCGGAGTGAATCACTGATGCGGCGAGGTTTTGGTAGTTTACCATTTCCTGCTGGCCAACCTTCACGCTGATGTGAGCGATCGCCATCTGTTTCCTCTGTTTGGTCATGGAACAAAATTTGCTGTGTTGGAAAGGGTAAATCTATGCCGTTTTCGACCAGCTTTTTCTTAATTGCAGACAGCACCTGATCCCGTGAGGTGAGATCATCTGCACGTCGTGGCGGTTTAATCCACCACCTAGCCCGAATATTAACGGTACTTTCGGCAAGTTCCATCACTAGTACATCGGGTGCAGGATCTTTGAGTACTTCTGGCACACTATACATTGCTTCGAGCATCAGCTGCTTTGCTTGGTCAATGTCGTCACCGTAGCCAATACCAACATCATATTCCAATCGACGATTTTCAAAGGCAGTGTTCACTGTTACCGAATTTGTAAATAACTCGGAGTTGGGAATTACAATCCGGCGACCATCGTAAGTTCTGATTGTAGTTGCCCGTGTCTCAATATTTTCTACCGTTCCTTCAAAGTTTTTAAAGACAATTTGGTCATCGATTTGAAATGGTTCTGTCAATAGGATGAGGATGCCAGCTAAGAAATTTTGTAGGATATCGCGAAAGGCAAAGCCGATAGCCACACCACTAATTCCTAGTAACTGCACTAAATCACCTGCTCGAAATGTCGGAATCACAATCGACAGAGCAACAAATAGACCTACCAGGAGTGTTGTGCCCTGTGCCAAGCGTCCCAGTACCAGTCCAAGATTTCGAGCTTGACGGCGGTTACGAGTTAAGCGCTTGACTAGTCGCTTAATTCCCCTGGCAACGAAGAAAAAGATGGCAAAGACAATCAATGCCAGTACGATATTGGGCAGTAGGACAATGAATCCGTTGATCATTGCCTGGATTTTGTCCCAAACTGCGGATATGTCTGCATTCATGATACTGATTAAATTATCAATATTGCTGATATTAGTGAAAGGTTCTGATATTTCACTCCACCTGTAGTTAGTTTTAGCAGTGTATAAATGGTAGGAAAAAATTAGAAATAACGGCACACGGGAAACAATCGCGCTGTCTAATCCTCAATAGAATTGCAACCACAGAGACACAGAGGACGCAGAGAAAGAGAAAGTAGAGAATTTTGCTGTTGTTTGATTTTTAATTTGAACCTGCACCTGAACCTATGACTCCAATAAGTTGTAAAAGATAGATCACTGCAAATACTGCGAAAAATATTCCTGCGATCGCAGTACCAGCAAAAATTGTCTTTGATGGTCGTAGTTCTTTTGGCAACATCCGGTGGCTGAGGAAGAGGGTAAGCCCAGTGACAATGGGAATATGGGCAGCTTCAATTGCACCTGCAGTTTGCAGCAAGCCGACAGGTTGACCGAAGAACAGATAAACGGCGATTGGTAAAATTGCCAGTAGCACAACAATATAAACACTCTGCAAGAACTTCTCGTTCGTCCAGCGTCCTCGCACACCAAAGCCTTGCACAATAATCTGCGTACCATCAGCAAACATCCGTCCAAAACCATCTTCGACTGACAGTACGGTACTACAAAAGGTAATAAAAACTATCGCCACCATAAACCAAAAGCCAAACGGTCCCCAAAGGTCGCCCAGCAAGGTTCCTAGAGTTTCTGCTACCTGATTTTCTTGTGGTACAAGTCCCCGCGGACGCAGCAACTCGCCACCGAGAATTAAGAAAGACAATGCTGCCAATAGCGCACCAACCACAGCTAAGGTATTGGATATAGTCATCAAATTTATCCAATTACGCAGTTTCTTTTTTTCCTGTTGGTTGAGTTGCTTGGGATCTATTCTCTCTTTCCCCTTAGTTAGAAACTGCTTGTAAATAAGCATGAAGCAAGAATACTGTGAGACAACGAGGAATGATATCCAAAAGGAATCCCTAATTGTGAAGCTCTGACCATGACTGAACCGCTCTATGACAGCGACTTAACCGATGACTATGAACGATTACCAGAAAATTACGAAGGCATGATTTATGTGGTGATGATTCGATTAATGCTGCGAAGACTCACCCACAACAGACGAACTTGGAACCTTGAAAATGCTTAACTATCCTTTACAAACAGTTTCTTAGCATTCACTACTCGATGCCAAGGAATATTAGATGAGACGGTATCTACACGGTAAAGTGCATATCCTGCTAAACGTGCTTTACCATACAACTGAGCCAAATCAGCAACTTGACCATAAGTAGCTACCCGACCTTGGGGTATTTGACAGACAATTTTATAGATTTCATCGTAGGTAGACATTTGCTCTTATGCTTCTACTTTTGCTGAGATAAATCCATCAAATTTGCCAACTTATAAACAATTCGCGCCCCAACGTTACCATCCCATTCAGCATCACCAACTTCGCACACATCAAAACCAATTATTTTTCTACCACTTTTTACTAATTCACGGAACAAACAAAAAGTTTCTTCTAATTCCATTCCACCAGGAACAGGAGTACCTGTACTTGGACAAAGTTTTGGATCAAGACCATCGACATCAAAGCTAATATAAACGTATTTCGGTAAATGATTGATAATTTGTCGGCATAACTCAATCCAAGTCTTGCCAGAGTAAAGCATTTGTTTCATTACTGGGTCGTAATAAGCAATAATTCGACCATTGGATTGGTTAATTATTTCTACTTCATCATGACAAATATCACGCAAACCTACCTGCACTAACTTGGAAATTTGCGGTAGTTTCATAGCATTAAACATGATGGAAGCGTGAGAAAATTTAAATCCTTCATAGGCATCCCGTAAATCTGCGTGTGCATCAAGATGCAAGATACCAAACTCAGAATATTTAGTTGCTAATGCTTGCAGATAACCTAAAGGTGAACTGTGATCTCCACCAATCACAGCAACTTTTTTCCCATGATTAATTGCTTGCTGGCAGTTTTCAAATAACCATTGATTGACTTGTTGACAAGCCTGATTAATTTCTGCCAAAACAGGAGTTAAATCTGGTGTGTCTGTTAACTGTTGACCTTGCTCTAAGCGTTCAATAATTTGTGCAGCTAAAGCACGATAATATTTGTTTTTATCTAAAATATCCTGGGGAATTTCTACCATAAAAATTCCCTGTTTCCATCCATCGGGATGATCAAAATCGAATAAATCTAATTGCGGTGAAGCATCCAAAATTCTTTGTGGGCCATTGGCAGTACCCGCACCATAGGAAACAGTTACTTCCCACGGTACACCAAAGACAATTAAATTTGCAGACTCATAATCAAAGGGCAAACCGAAGAGATTGCCATTAATTTGTCCTATGCCGCTAGGATTATAGTTGTGGAGATTATTCATTGATTATTCGCAAGATGTGTGTGAGTAGACAACTGCATTATGGTAGCGCAGCTTTTTCCCAGGTAATAGCAACTTGCCTCACTACCTCTAAAAACCTTTGCACAGTTGCGGATGTATTGTCACGTCGCCAAATCATCGCTAGCGCCACCTTAGGCGTCGGTTCCTGCATAGGTTTATAAACTACCCCTGTTCTCTGTAAATTTTGTAGAGACTCCGGTACGATCGCCACACCCATTTCTGCTGCGACTAAACTCACAATAGTTTGCATCTGAATTGCTTCTTGGGCAACGGTAGGACTAAAGTTGGCTTGCTGACAGAAACTGATGATCGAGTCGTATACTCCAGGGGCTAAAGGACGAGGAAACAAAATGAAGGGTTCTGCTTGGAGTGAAAACAACGATACACTGGATTGATGAGCCAATGCATGGGTTTCAGGTAACGCCACCACTAATGATTCATAAAAAATGATCTCCCAGCAAAATGTGTCGTCTTCCACTGGTGGACGCAGAAATCCAACATCAATTCGGTTATCCCGTAACCATTGTAATTGCTGGTCTGTAGTTAGTTCGTGTAATTCCAAATTTACGTCTGGTATGCAATTACGAAATCTCCGCAGGATTGTTGGCAATATATTATACGCCGCAGAACTAACAAAGCCTACTACAACCTGTCCTCCTAAACCGCGACTAGTTTGTCTTCCTAGTTGCACTGCTTGTTCTAGGTGCTTCAGAATTTTTTGAACTTCACCTAAAAATACTTGACCAGCTGCTGTTAACTCCACATTCCTTTTCGTGCGGTGAAACAATTGAAAGCCCAACTCTACTTCTAGTTGACGAATTTGTTGACTCAGAGGAGGTTGGGCAATGTGTAAGCGTTCCGCCGCCCGTCCGAAATGTAATTCCTCAGCTAATGTCACGAAGTATCGTAGGTGTCGCAGTTCCATTGGGGGGAGGTGGGGGGACTGGGAGGAATTAGAGTTTGGTTAAGGCTGCATCAACTTGTTTTAAGAGTGCTTCTAAGGTGGAGGAATTATCTAAGACTACATCAGCACGGGCTGCTTTGTCTGCTATGGGCATTTGGCTGTGAATCCTAGCTTGTGCTTGCTCGAAAGTGAGATGATTTCGCTGCATTAATCTTGCTAATTGCTGCCGCTGTGAACACCACACTACCCAAATTTCTGTGACTAAATCAGTCATTCCTGCTTCAAATAATAAAGGTACAACTAATACTAGTGTTTCTACGGTAGATGCTTTAATTTCAGCCTGAAAGCGATCGCGTACGTAAGGATGAATCAAATTCTCTATCCAAGTACGGTCTTGGGGATTTTTAAAGATGATTTCGCCTAATTTTTGGCGATCGAGGTTCCCATTTGGTAGTAAAATTTGTTTACCGTAACGAGTAGCGATCGCGTCAAGAATAGGTGAACCGACACAAACTGCTTCTCGGGCATAGATATCTGCGTCCAAAATTGGCAAGTTATAAGCATCTGCCAAGTAATTGGCAACAGTTGTCTTGCCTGTGGCGATACCACCTGTTAAGCCGATGATTTTTTTGGTCATTGGTCAATGGACAATGGACAATTGACTCTGAACAATTGACTACGAATCTGTCGCCCATTTTATTAGTGCTGCGGTTAAACCCTCCAACGTGTATTCTTGGGCTTCCACATCTACGCGTCCTAACAGAGAACGACAAGTGTGAGAAGTTTGTGGGCCAATAGAAGCAATACAAACTCCTTCTAAAGAATTTGCCACTACGGATAATTGATTTTCTGATGAGTTACCAGAGAAGATTTTTTCTGCCAGTTGACAGAAAAATTGGACTGTTTTGGAACTGGCAAAGGTGATCACATCAACTGTTCCACTCTGTAAAGCGAGTGCTGCTGAAGGAGGAACACTATCCGGACAGCAAGATTGATATGCTGGTACTTCTATAACTTCTGCACCTTTGGCGGTTAGTTCCCTCACCAAAATTTCCCGTCCGCCGCTTTCGACTCTGGGAAATAAAATCTTCTTACCTGTGAGTTCCTCAGGAAAGTGTTCGACTAGGGAGTCAGCAACAAAGTCTGGGGGAATGAAATCTGGTTGTAAACAATGGTGTCTGAGGGTTTGGGCAGTTTTTTCACCGACTGCGGCAATTTTGACTTGCGCCAAGGCGCGAATGTCTTTACCCTGTGCCATCAGTCGTTCACAGAAGTAGCTTACACCGTTGGTTGAGGTCAGAATTAACCAGTCAAACTCAGATAATAGCGCGATCGCACCATCCAAAGCTTCCCAACTAGAAGGCGGGCCAATTTCTAAGGCAGGCATTTCCACAACATGGGCGCCTGCTGCTACTAAGAGTTCAGCAAATTGACTCGACTGTCCAACCGAACGTGTCACCAGAATAGTTTTACCGTTGAGGGGTAAGTGGGAAGCGGTAGGAACAGCAATAGAGTGAGAGGAGGAGAGGTTGCTTGCCATAGCTTTTGGGAATCGTCTAAAACTATATTCTCAGGTTGTTAGTTTCTGCGTAACCCCACTACTTCCCCAATTACAATTACCACTGGCGAGAGTAAAACTCCCGATGTTTGCTCCACAATGGTTTCAAGTGTTCCTGTCCAAATTTGTTGTTCTTTAGTTCCTGCCCAGAGAATAATAGCAATCGGCGTCGATGGCGATCGCCCCTGTTGTTGCAACCGCTTAATAACCTCACCCAAGTTCTGTCCCCCCATCAAAATTACCAATGTCTCTAACCGAGACAGCGCCTCCCAATCTAAAGCATCGGGATCATGGGCAGTAAACACAGCAAAGCAACGGCTCAAAACCGGATCTGTTAGGGGAATACCTGCCAACAGAGGTGCTGCTAAAGCAGAAGATATTCCCGGTACGACTTCAAATTCACAACCATTCGCTGTCAAAGCTGCCATTTCCGAATTACAGCGACCAAAAATAAACGGATCACCGCTTTTGAGTCGGACAACTTGTTTACCCTGCTGACAGTATTTGACTAGTAAATGATTAATTTCTGCTTGCGGTGTGCTGGGTTTGCCGCCGCGCTTACCTACATCTAGCTTTAAGCAATCGGCTGGTACTAACTGCAATAACTCCCCATCAACAAGGGCATCGTAAATTAAAACTTGAGCGATCGCTAACAGGTTGTAAGCCTTTAGCGTTAGGTATGCCACATTTCCCAATCCTGCACCTACCAGGTAAACTTTACCCTTTTGATTTGTCATTGTTATACGGCATTCCCAACCTGCTGTGTACGGTTTATGATACTTTTATTTTCATGTCAAGATGTTGCAAAAAATATTTACATTAAGTTATACTTGTTTACAGCAAAGTAATCGAGAGGGAAACATCATGGTGAAAGGCTTTACAATCAACGAACGCGGTCAACTCAACAACTACGCCCTTGAACCAAAGGTATATGTTGAGGAAACTCCCCGCACAGGTTTTACCGAATACGCCGAAAAGCTGAATGGGCGGTTAGCAATGATTGGTTTCGTCTCATTGATCGCCCTAGAGGTTTTCACAGGACACGGAATTATTGGATGGTTGACAAACCTGTAATCATTTTTTGGAATTCGCAAATATAATTGGAGGAACTATGAAAACTGACTTTAACTACCCCAACAAAGACTTACTTGGCCCTGTTGTATTTAGACCGGATTTCAACAACTTTGAGAAAGTAAATCTCAATCAAGCTTGGTCATTATTTTTCACCGCAGGTCAAGAGGATAAACTTTTAGGTCAAGAAATTGAACTAGGTAGATTTTTCACTAACTTGTTGATTGCGATCGGATTTACCGGTAGTCTTTGGGCGATCTACTTCAATCACATCATGTAAATGAAATAATGTGTCAAATTTCAGGGAAATTTAGAAGTTTTGGTCTTCAAAACCGAGACTTCTTTTTGCATTTTCTGCTAGTATTAGTAATTGGCGTATTACCTAAATAATTGCGATAGCCAAAGAAAGCTTCTTCGGAGTATCGCACTTAAGAATATAAAGTTGGTGTTCTTAATTATTGTTCTCTGCGACTTTGCGACAATGTTAAAAAAATCGAACACAGATACACACCGATACACACCGATAAAAGCAGAGAATTTTGCCAACTTTATAAAAGTTATTAAATTGCTTCCAATTAGTTTTGATTTCAAGAGTCAAGCATCACGTGACGCTGAAGAAATCTGTTGTAGTAACTGCTGAATTTTTTCAGCTTGATCAACTCGACGCTGCTTTTGTAATAAATCTTGGGCTTTTTGCAAAACCGTAACTGCTTCTTGTGATTTTTGTTGTTGCATCAAAGCTTGAGCTAGGCGTAAATAGGCATCAACTTTTTTGGGCGCGCGCTTAATTACATCTTGAAATTCAACAATTGCTGCATCAACTTTACCTTGTTGGATAAGGGCATCACCTAACAGTAAATGCACAACATCATTTGTGGAGTTAATCGCGATTACCTGACGGAAAGCTGCTTCTGCTCCCGGAAAATCTTTTTGTTGGTAGAGGTTAATTCCTGTTTGGAAATATTTGTCGGTGATGATAGTTCTTCTAGCCAAATAAATCAGAATCGATAAACTAATTAACACTATAAATGCAGCTATGAAGTTACTGGTTTGAGATAATTCCATTTTGATTGCTCCACCAATCCTAGTTTGGGTATATATTCCTCGCAAACTAGTTTATCCTGTGGCGTTCATGATTGGAATTTTGATGATAAACTCTGTTCCTTTACCTAGTTGAGAATTAACTAACAATTCACCATTGTGTTTTTCTACAACTATTTGATGAGCAATCGATAAGCCAAGTCCTGTGCCTTTGCCAACAGGTTTTGTGGTAAACAAAGGTTCAAATAGCCTTTGTTGGATAGATTCGGGAATACCCATGCCATTGTCAGCAATGCTAATGACAACCCATTGCTCAGTATCTACCTCTGTTGTAATTTGAATCTGAGGAATAGAATCGCTAATTTTTTCTTGGGCGATCGCTTCATCAAGGGCGTCAATTGCGTTTGCCAAAATGTTCATAAATACTTGATTCATCTGCCCGATATAGCAGTTTATCTCTGGCAATTCGCCATAATTTCTGATAACTTCAATGGACGGGCGATCGCTATTACCCTTGAGGCGGTGTTGCAAAATCATCAACGTACTATCAAGTCCTTCGTGTAAATCCGCAGGCATTTTGAGATCAGAATCCGAACGGCTGAAATTGCGTAGTGATGTAGAAATTTTCTCAATGCGTTCAGATCCTATCTTGAGTGATTCTAAGATTTTGAACATATCTTCGAGAACAAAATCCAAATCCAATTTTTCAATAGCAGTGGTGATTCTGCTTGTCGGGTTTGGATATTCTTGTTGATATAGTTGGAGAATTTCGCTAACTCCGGCGATGTATTCTTCTAAAGGCGGGAGATTGTTAGCGATAAAACTGATGGGATTATTGATTTCGTGGGCAACACCAGCAATTAACTCTCCCAAAGTTGATAGTTTTTCTTGTTGTACCAATTGTACTTGAGCTTTTTTTAAGGTAGCAGTGCGATCGCTGACTTGTTGTTCTAAAGATTCAGTTAGTTGTTTTAATCGCAAATGCACACGTACCCTAGCAATCACTTCTTCTTGAGCAAAGGGTTTAGGGATGTAGTCTACCGCCCCAAGGGCAAATCCCTTAGTTTTGCTTTCGATATCATTTAAGGCAGTGGTGAAAATAATGGGAATGTCTTGGCTAACAGGATTGGCTTTGAGGCGACGACAGGTTTCAAATCCGTCAATTCCCGGCATTTGTACATCTAGTAAAATTAGCTCTGGTTGATTTCGTTCAACTTGAGCGATCGCACTTTCTCCATCAACGGCAACACGAAAACGAAACCCCTCACTATTGAGGGCTTCGCATAAAACAGATAAATTAGTCGGATTATCATCCACAATTAAAATAAATCCGGTATTTGAGGTGTTTGTCATGATGGATTTAAAAGTGAAATGTACCTCGAATTAATTAATATATTGTTTAATAAAAGTTTCTAAACGTTTGAGTTGGAAATTGCTAGCCAGTTGCATAAGTTGCTGAGCAAAACTTGTCAATTTCTCATCAGATGCACAAAGTTGCTGAGCTATCTCTAAAATTCTTTGAATATCGCCGTCTTGTGATAATTCCAGTAACTGTTGTAAAACATCTTTCCCAGGAAGAATCATCTCAGCTGGATCATCCAGACTAGCAGCATTGTTTTTTTTTATTTTGTCTATCTTGTTGTCATAAATCCATTCCAAATGTAAAAATTGTCGCAGCAGTTCCAACAATACTCCAACTTCTACAGGCTTTGGTAGAAAGGCATCTGCACCTGCTTCGATACTTTTATACTGATCAGTAGCAAACACACTGGCGGAAGAAGCAATCACAGCAATCTCTTTGTAGGAGGAAGACTGACGCAAACGTTTGATCAATTCAAATCCATCCATCACTGGCATAATTAAATCAGTGATGATTAAGTCTGGTTTGTGAGTAATTACTTTTTCCCATCCTTCTTTTCCGTCACTAGCTTCTACAACAGTAAACCCAACTGGTTCTAGTAAATTTACAATTACTGATCGGTTTTCCCGTTTGTCATCCACAATTAAAATCGTACGCCTTTGCCCTTCATAACCAACAATTGTTCCCTGTTCTAGCAGTCGAGAAACCTTTGCCCAGTCTTGGACTTCTGGCAATTCCACCTCAAACCAAAAAGTGCTACCTTTGCCAAATTCACTTTTTACCTGAATTTGACTGCCCATCAAACTGACAATTTTTTGGCTGATTGCTAATCCCAAGCCAGTACCTTCAGTTTGCCGTTTCTGATTTCCTACTTGTTCAAAGGGTAGAAAAATTTTCTCGGTTTGCTCAGAGGCGATACCCACACCGGTGTCTGTGACTTGAAAGCGAATTTTGTAATTGGTAATTGGTAATTCCTTTGATTTTTCTACTTTTTCTATCACCTGTACTGTAAAAGTGACACTACCTTGCTCAGTAAATTTAATCGCATTACCAAGCAAATTGAGCAATACCTGACGTAAGCGTTTTTCGTCAGCACGAATTCCTGTAGGCAAATTAGGATCAAGTTGAACATCAAACCCAATGACTTTTTGTTCTGAACGAATCCGGCAAATTTCAACCACACTTTCTAGAAACGCAGGAAAGTAAAAATCAATAGGATTCAATTCTAATTTGCGGGCTTCTATTTTGGAGAGATCCAGAACATCATTAATGAGGGTTAACAAATGAGAACCACATTGGTAGATTATCTCTACTCCTTTGCGTCCTTTCTCGGTTAATGGTTCCGTGCGTTGGAGGATTTGCGCATAGCCCAGAATACCATTTAGGGGTGTACGTAACTCATGACTCATATTGGCAAGAAATTCGCTCTTGGCTTGGCTGGAATTTTTCGCAGCTTCTTCTGCTTGGCGTAGTTCTTGCTCAATCCGCTTACGCTGCACAATTTCACTGCTGAGTACTCGGTTAATGGCTTCTAACTGGGCGGGGCTAGGTAATGTCAGGGCTTGAGGCATAAGATAAACTAATGCAAATGCCGTATATATGGAAATAATGGCAGTTACAGCTTTCAGAACACCTGCAATCCAGTAATTAGGATGCCAAAGCGTCCAGATATCCATTAAATGTCCAGTACCACAAGCAATAATAAAAGCACCAAATAGGAAAAAAACTCCGTGGAAAGGAACGTCTTTGCGCTTGTGAATAAAGTAGATAAGTAAAAAGGGAATAGAATAATAGGCGAGGGCGATGGTTCCATCAGAAATAATGTGCAGCCAAACTAGTCCAGTTTTCCAGAGATAGCAATGTCCATGAGGGATAAAACCATTAGATTGGAAAGGATGATCGAAAAATTTCAACATAATATTAAAGGTTGCTGGATTTCAAAAACATGCCTACAACCCTAGTCTTTCCAGATCATCAAATAGGGAACGCGATCGCATTCTTTCTTTGTATGAGGTTGCCTAGAAAAGGATCATATATTTTCTGCGATCAAACAAAACTAACCTAAGCCAAAACACAAGCAAGAGGGAAAATTAGATACTCAATAAAAAATAGCTTCCAAATAAATTGGTAGAAACGGGTAATAGCACTTTTTTCCTGCAAATCTACTCCCCGGCTACGCCACCACATTACACCTAGCGCTACTAAATGAGTAATTACCAAAAACGGAGAATTAACTTCAGCCAAGCGTAGTAAGGCAACTAAAATCATGCCCATATAACATATACTCAATACCCAAAGAGCAAGATTAAATACTGCTTGCTTACCAAGTTGAATTGTCAAAGTAGTAATATTGTACTGTAGGTCGCCTTCCATATCTGGGATATCTTTAAAAATAGCGATCGCAAAGGTAAATACCAAAATAAAAATTGTTAATACCCACACTACTGCCGGAATAACTGGAATCAAATTATTTTGTCTCAACACCCAACTAAAATGTAAAAACAAACCTAAATTAACAATCGCTCCCCGCACAGAAAAAATGCACAATGCCGCCCAAAAAGGAAATCTTTTTAAACGAATTGGTGGCAAGGAATAAGCTGTACCAATTGCTAAACTGATTGCTACCATCCCCAATAAAAATGGCCCACCTAACCAAGCAATTAACAGCGCCAAAACACCAGTAATTGCCACAATTACTTTGCCTGTTTGTCGAGAAAACTCTCCCGAAGCAATGGGTAAATGTGGTTTATTGATTTTATCAATTGCCACATCTTCTAGTTGATTCAATCCCACAATGTAAACATTGCCGCATAAACAAGCAAGCCACGCTAATAAAATTGGCGATAGCGAAAAACTACCATTACTAATAGCAAAAGCAATTAAATATAACCCCAAAACACTTAAACTTGTGCCAATAATTGTGTGTGGGCGAGAGAATTTCCAAAAAGCATAAAGCCAATTACTCGGAGAATTCGATTGTGAAACTTGATTCATAAGATTTGTTAGTGGTTGATGGTTGGTTGTTGGTTGTTAGTGGTCATTGGTCATTGGTCATTGGTCACTCCTCACACTCCCAGACGCGATGAATCGCGTCTCTACATTACTCCCCATCACCCCATTGCCCCATCACCCCACCTCCCTTTTCCCCACACAACAACCCAAATCGAATTAACCCGCGATCATAACCGCGCTGCATTAAACCCAAAGATAAAGCGCCAACAATGGTACTCCAACCTGATCGCAGTAAGCCAAAGATCGCTCTAGGAGTAAATGCCGAATCAATCACCACATTCCAAAAAGGTGCTACCGCTTCTGACCAATCAGCAGTGCGGATATTTTGTAAACCTAAGTGTGAAGCGATCGCTTCATACTCTGGTAAAGAAATCACATAGGGCAAGCAATATACCTGATAAATTTTTGCTAAATGCTGCTGTTCATCTGTTGTCAGTGGTGACTCATCTGTTGGTCGATGACACCAAGTCACGATAATCAACTTTCCACCTGGTTTCAACACCCGATAGCACTCTTGCATAAACTTGGTTTTATCAGGCATGTGTTCGCCACTTTCTAGCGACCATACCAAGTCAAAAGAATTGTCAGCAAAGGGCATTTCTAGAGCGTTGGCCACTAGAAAATTAGTTTGGGTACTCAAATTAAACTCACTAGCCCTTTCCTTGGCTCTAGCAGCTTGCACAGGACTCAAAGTAATCCCAGTTGCCTTAGCATGGAACTTTGCTGCTAAATATAGGGAACTACCACCAATTCCACAACCCACATCCAAAATGTTCTCAGTTTCCTGGACATCTGCCCAATTGAGGATCTCTTCAATTAAATCAATTTGTGCCTGGCGACGGTTTTTTTTCTCTGTACCATCTGCACCATAGTAACCGTGGTGCATATGTTCGCCCCAGATTTCTTCCCATAAACCGGAAGAAGCATCGTAAAATTCCTGAATTTGTTTGTAAAGAGTTGCGCTCATGGATAAAGCAGAGTTTAACAGTGATCAGTTATCAGTGATCAGTTTTATTACTGGGTATAAGTTCCCCAGTAATTAGACTAAAATACCTTGGTAGCGCAGATTCTGACCTCCACCACGTCCCTGATCACTGGTCACCGAATTTAAATACACATACTCGTAGGCTACCATGTGTGTTTTTAATTAAATAAGGGTGTTCTTGTTTTTAGGCAGTTATCATCCTGCAAGCAACCCTATTCTTGTTTGTTTTTTACCTAAATATGACTGTTTCTCGGACAATTTGTTTGGGATTTCTGGCAGTAATCGCAGTAGGAACTATCCTGCTAATGATGCCTTTTTCTACCAGTAGTGGTGAATGGAATGACCCGGTAGTAGCTCTATTTACCTCAACTTCGGCAGTTTGTGTCACTGGATTAGGAGTAGTTGATACTGGTACTTATTTTTCCTTTTGGGGTCAGCTATTTATCGTACTATTGGTTCAGATTGGTGGGTTGGGTTACATGACAACTACCACCTTTCTGATTCTGCTGATTGGACGTAAATTTGACCTCCGCCAAAAAATTGCCATTCAACAAGCTTTAGATCGTCCCGGAATGAGCGGTAGCACCCAAATTATTCGCTCAATTATTGCTATGACATTGATTTTTGAAATCACGGGGATATTTTTACTCTTGCCAGCTTTTGTGCCTGATTATGGATGGCAACAAGGACTGTGGTTAGCAATTTTTCATAGTGTTAATTCTTGGAATAATGCGGGTTTTAGCTTGTTTAAAGATAACTTGATTGGTTATCAATCTTCTGTTTTACTTGTGTTGACAGTTACAGGCTTAATTATCTTTGGTGGTATTGGTTATCAAGTCATTTTAGAGACTTACCTGTGGATACGCGATCGCATCCGCAATCAACAAGTAAAACTAGTATTTTCCCTGGATTTCAAAGTTGCAGTTAGTACAACAATTGTGCTTTTAATCATGGGAACAATTGCTTTTTTATTTGTGGAGTTGAGAAATCCACAAACATTTGCAAATCTCAATTTTTTTGACAAACTTTTAGTCGCTTGGTTTCAATCTGTTACTCCAAGAACTGCTGGATTCAATACAATTGACATAAGCAAAATGACAACAGCAGGTTTATTTATTACAATTGCATTCATGTTTATTGGTGCAAGTCCAGGAGGCACAGGAGGCGGGATTAAAACCACTACTTTAAGAGTTCTCACTAGTTGCACACAAGCAATTCTACAAGGCAAAGAAGAAGTTATACTCTATGAAAGAAAGATAGTATTATCTTTAGTTTTAAAAGCTGTTGGCGTGTTAATTGGTTCTGTTGGTACAGTTATTATCTCAACAATCTTAATAAGCCTAACAGATCCAAAGCTTGATTTTATTCAAATCTTATTTGAAGTAGTATCTGCCTTCGCCACTGTGGGACTCTCGACTGGGATTACAGGTACTGTTTCCACAGCAGCTAAGCTGATACTAATTGCCACAATGTATGTGGGTAGAGTCGGTGTTTTACTACTAATGTCAGCGATACTAGGAGATCCGCGTCCTAGTAGAGTTCACTATCCAGAAGAGAGTTTACTTGTAGGTTGATAGTTGGTTGTTGTTTGTTGTTTAGAAGCCAATTACCAATTACCAATTACCATTTATAAAGGAAACAACTGTGAATCTGTCATCATTAGGTTTTTTTCGTAGTCTGCGTAAAGATAATCATCAATTTGCTGTAATTGGTTTAGGTAGATTCGGACGTGCTGTCTGTTCAACTCTGCATAAATTAGGATATCAAGTGTTAGGAACAGATATTGATGAAAAGCGAGTATTTGATGCTTTAACTGACCAAATAGTAGGTCATGCTTTACAGCTAGATTCAACAGAACCAGCCGCTTTAAAAGAAGCAGGCGTTTTTGAATTTGATACGGTGATCGTCGCAATTGGAAATTACATTCAAGAAAGTATCATCACTACCCTCAATATGAAAGAAGGGGGTGTACCTCATGTAGTAGCAAAAGCTTCTAGTGAAGTTCACAGGAAACTACTTTTACGAGTGGGGGCTGATCATGTGGTATTTCCTGAGTACGAAGCCGGATGTTCACTGGCGCGATCGCTGACTAAACCATCGATATTAGAACGATTTGACCTCGACCCAGATCACAGTATTGTAGAGTTAATTGTTCCTGATGAATTTCATGGCAAAACTATCTCTGAATTACAGTTGCGTAACCGTTATGGACTGAATTTGTTAGCGGTAAGTCATGATGGCAAATTTCAAATTAATCCTTATCCAAACCAGCGTCTGGAACGTGGTTCAGCAATAGTAGTTATTGGTTGCAACAAAGATATTGATCGTTTACCGATATAGGTGTTTGTTGGTGGTTGGTAGTTAGTTGTTGTTAGAAATTACCAACCAACAAACAACTATCAACTAACAACAAAATTACTGCTTAAAGGCGGGTGATGGTTTTAAGGAAAAAGGTACTTCTTCGGGGTTAATTTCCCCTGGAGTGGGAGTTTCACTTGGGTTAGCTTCTGTATCCACAGAAGTGTCTAAATTTGGTAAGTCATCAGTCCAAGCTTGACTAACTTGCGGTTGCTTTGGTTCTTGCATCTGTGCAACTTGCTGCATTAATTGTTCAACCTTGTTAGCTTGCTCTATATTACCCTGTTTCCGGTATTGGTTACGCGCACGCTTAAAAGCGCTGCTGGCTTTTTTAAACTCACCTTGATTATATAAAGCTACTCCCAAGTTGTAGTAAGCCTCAGCATTATTAGGAATGCGTTTAATAGCTGTTTGATAAGTAGCAACAGCTTCAGATGTTTGACCTTGGATAGTCAAAAGACTACCCATATTATTGTAAGCGACAGCATTATCAGGATTGAGCTTGAGGGTTTGGCGATAAGCTGCGATCGCTTCTTCTAATTTTCCTTGTTCTTGCAGTGCGATCGCTAAGTTAAAGTAAGCATTAGCATTGTTACTATTTAAATTAATTGCTTGTTGGTAGGCTGCGATCGCTTCATTCGCCTGTCCTTTTTCATACAGAGCTAAGCCCAAATTATACTGAGCATTTGCCATCGTCGGATTAATAATTAAAGCTTGACGGTAAGCAGTAATAGCAGCGTCAGCTTGTCCTCGTTTATGCAATGCCAAGCCCAAATTATAATAGGCTTCGCCCAAGTTGGGATTTAGTTTAATCGCCTCTGCATATTCTTGTACGGCTGCATCGAAACGACTTTGCTGTAACATAATGTTACCTAAGTAATTATGTGCAGCAGCAATATTAGAGTCTATCTGCAAAGCTTGACGAAACGCAGATTCTGCACCAGACAAATCTTGATGATGATAGCGCATCACCCCCTGCTGAAAATAACTAGCTGCTTCCAAATTCTGAGAAACAACATTCTGTGCTAGCAGCTTGCTTCCTGATAACTCAGTCATTGTTGGTGCTACTAACACCAAAAAAGCAGAAGATAGTCCGATAAACCACAGGCGAAGTTGATATTTTTGAGACATGATCGGCAGACCTGTACTGATTGCTAAATGCTCATAAAGTCAGAATACCCAGCATATAGATAAAAATTAAGTTGTTACAAATTTAATTGGATGCCAGTCAAAAGGTAATGGGGATCAACTTCACAGCAAACCCATGATCCATCCGTGTGCATCAGTGTGCATCGGTGGTCGATTTTTCATTCCTCGTTATCGGCTATTAACCCCAAATTTATTTCAAGGCAAGATTTAAATAATTAAATTATTATGCAAATTTCTTGACTTTGGCTCAAAAATGTTACAATAAATACAGAAATAAAATCGTTCATCTCTTAAAGACTGTGAGACCACATTGGATTTGTAGTAGCACCTAAGCACTACTACAAACCAATGACAAAATAACGCTTTTGATGACAGCGAGGAAGGAAATCAGCTTAAGAGACGGAAGTAGGGAAAAATCCCGAAGGAACGCGCCTCTATTTAATTCCAACCTACAAAAAAAATTAAAAGCGAGGCGAAGCAAATGAAACTAACCTATCGCGGTGTAGATTATGAATCAAATCCTCTGGCTGTAGAAATGACTCCAGGGGAAATGGGTGGTAAGTATCGTGGTCAGCAATGGAGACGTCATTATCCCAGACACATCCCTGTACCTCAACCAGTAGCAGAGTTGAAGTATCGTGGAGTACCTTATTGCGTTGGCGATTCCCTAGACGTAGAAGCAATGAAGCTACGCAAACAGCCTGAAGCGATCGCTACTGAAAAAACAGGACAAAAAACTGGCCAAGAGTTAACAAATACTCACCTTGATCATATCCGCCGTAATTTAGAACATCGCCTGCAAGTGGCGAGAGAAAAAGGAGATCAAAATCTCATTCGTTTATTAGAAGATGAGGCAAGGCAAATAATAGTTGGTAGTTAGTAGATAGTAGTTGGTAGTTGGTAGTTAGTAGTGAATGATAAATATTTAACCACTAACCATTAACCACTAACCAACAAAAGTAGAGGTGCACCTCTACTTTTCACGATTTATCCAAATACCTCTTAATCCGGCTGCTTTTGCCGCTTGATAATCTTCTGCAATACTGTCCCCAATATGCCATGCGGCTGTTGGTGGACAGTTATGCTTTTCTAAAGCAATAGTAAAAATTTTGGGATCGGGTTTGGCTGCGCCTGCTTGAGTAGAAATGGTAATGGAATTAAAAAAATCTCTTAATTCCAAAGCCTGTAGTACAGAATAGATGCGGGAATCAAAGTTTGATATTATCCCCAGTTCAATCCCCATTTTTTGCCAGTTTGTCAAAGATGGTAAAACATCACTATAGACAAACCAAGGCTCGGCTGTGCCAAAATGGATGTAAACTTCGCTAAAAAAAGCCGAAAAATCAGAAAATTTCTCCAGAACACCTGCTTTTTGAAAAGTATCGGAGGCAATGCGAAGCCACCACTCGAACTCCCACTGAGGGATATCTTGTTCTTGGGCATTTGCAAACACAGGTGGTGGTGCAGCTTTAAAGCTTTGGATGAATGTTTTATTCAAAGTTTCGGCAGAAACCTCGACACCAAACTCCTGTGCGATTTGACTATAAACCTCGCCCACACTACCTTTGACGCCGAAGAGAGTGCCAACTGCATCTAAAAAAATAACTTTCGGTCGTTCCATCAACCTATGACTTTTTTGGAGTTTAGATTTGAAGAAATAATATATTCGGTGTAAAGCGTCTTGTCGTTAGACATGACGATAAGCGTGTTTTCAAGCTAATCATCTCACAGATCCAAACCTGAGTTACACATGCAAAGCCCAAATCATGATTTTTAGTTTGTCTAGCCGAAGTAGCACGCTTTTGGGAATTTTACCCGTTGTCATGACTACTGTTTACCTTTAATACCAAACAGAGGTAAGTATTATTATTTAAGATTGCTGGAATAGTCTTTTAGCAAAGACTTTCAATCCAAAATCCAAAATCAAAAATTGGCATAAAGGGTGTTAGGCTGTTTGAAAATAGACGCTCAATACACCATCTACTATTGTGATAATGTCTCTATAATAGGACGAGCTAGCCAGTTAAAACCAACTTTGAGTTTATGATCTAAAGTTGGCATTCGATACAGGTAAGCTAAACGACGAGCTACATAAGCCAAAGAACCCTCTAATTTGATACCTAAACCAGTCAGAGTCGCGTTGTCTGTCCCTAATGCCATCATTTCACCTAAATATTGGTAGCGGAATGGAATTTGAGGACGATGAGTCAGATTTGCCCAAATATTCCAAGCTGCGTAATCGGCTTGTTGAAAAGCTGCTTGAGCTGTAGCGGGGACTAGTTGTCCTTCCGCATCACGACATTCCGCTAAATCTCCCAATGCAAAAATTTCTGGATGATCTAGGACTTGGAGAGTTGGTGTAGTCGTAATTTGACCGCGTTGATTTTGCTTGAGAGGAAGATTGCGGACTACAGGCGAGACTCGTATTCCCACTGTCCAAATTACTAAATCCACAGGAATATTATCTACCTGACCCTTATATTCCAAGGAAATCGTATCTTGAGCGATCGCTTCTACCCTAGTTTCTAGGTCAATAAATATACCCCGTTCTTCTAAAGCTTTTCTGGCTGCTTCTCGATTAAATTCTGGCGAAGTTCGCAAAATTTGATCAGTAAGTTCTATTAACCGAAAGCGTCCTCTTGACCCCAGTCTGTCTGCTAGTTTACACGCTAACTCTACACCACTGTAACCACCACCAACAATTGCCACGCGAATTTTATCAGTATCAGACTCTTCCAAAACTCGCAAGCGCTCTTCCAAGCGGTAGACGTCAGTAACTGTACGGAAAGGATAAGCATAGCAAGTAGCACCAGGCACTATATCCAAAGGCGTTTCGCCACCCAGCGCCAAAACTAGGTGATCATAGCCAATTTCAGGTCCATCTTGTAAATATACTCGTCGCTGTTGTGTATCAATTCCCGACACAGCAGCTTGATAAAAACGTACCCCCGTGTCTGTTAATAGTTCTTCAAAAGGAGGGGCAATTTCCCAGGTTTGTAGCTCACCAGTTAGCAACTCGTAAAGCAGGGGAGAGAAAACAAAGCGATCGCTTTGATCTACCAAAACTATTTCCGGCTTGGGTAAAGACTCCCAAGGTAACTGACTCAGCCTCAAAGCTGTGTAGAGGCCACCAAAGCCTCCACCCAGTATACAGATTCTTGTTTTATGTTCGCTCATGTGTCTAATGGGCTGTGTATCCCAGTAGGGCAACTTCTATCAGTTTAATAATTTATTTCAGGATTTTTCTTAACAAAGAGTATGAAATTCGATAGGCGGTTTGTGGGAGTCACAAACCGCCTTCTATTTCTTCGTGTTTTGGTGGTGAAGAATAAATTTTATTAAACCACCAAGGCACTAAGACACTAAGTCTAATTTTTAGGGTGCGTTATGGCAGTTAATTACCGCCGGAGGTGACGGCTTTATGATGTTGGGCAGTAACTTCGCCTTTAGCGTGCCATTTTCTGTCAGAACCTTCCTCATATTGATTTTTCACGCTGTTCCAAGCAATTTGACGAGCGCCTTCTTCACTCATACCATCACTTTGGGCAGCTTTGAAAGCAGCAGCGAAAATTTGTTGAGCTTCTTGAGGCAATTCTCCTTTGATTTCTTAAAACCCCAGCATTGTTATTTTTGATTGATTCTGGCGATTCTTCTCTGATGAATAAAATAGGGCCAAGCACGCAAGTTTTGCATTCTGCCATCAGCAAACATTAAACAGCCGTAAATCATCGGCCAGACACCCATTAGCCAAAATATTGTTGGGATAATGGCATTAAGTTGTCCGTATTGAAATGTCAATCGATATGAGGTTGGAGAACTAATGCGATCGCTCCTACAATTACAAATGCCAATGTTATCCAAAATAGTGTTAAGTTGAGTTTCATAACGTTTTATCTCCAAGGTGTTTATAAATTTTGAGGAGCGAAAATTTACAATATTCTGATGCTATGAATGTAAATGAGTGTTTTTCTTCTTTCTGAAGAAGGGTTTATTTATAAAGATAACTTTTCAAAAATATTTAGATATATCATACTTTTGGTAGAAGCTAAAGTATTTTTATACGTTTAATGGCAATTAAAGCTGTGACCAAGATTATGTTTGAAAAAGCGAACACCGATGAACACCGATGCACACAGATGGATTGGACGTTGGCGTTCTAGTGGTATGGTATTTATCGGTGTTCATTTGTGTTTATCTGTGTTCGTTTTTTCTCCACTAAATTTGCTCACAAACCGCGATATTTTTGATGCATCGTAGACGCGCAAGCGGTGAGACAGCGCGGTCTTGGGGGTTTCCCCCATGAGCGACTGCGTTCGCGTAGCGTCCCGGAGGGAACTACCCGAAGGGCTTCCCGTAGGGTACACCGTGCAAGGCGATGCACACCGATGGACACTGATGATTTTTCGTTTGTATTTATGTCATGAGATGGTGTGATTGAAAGTCATGGTTATTAATAGTAGTTAGGAATTATTAATTATGAGTTATTTCTGACAGTCTTTGGTTTGTGCTTTGATTTTTTGCTGAATTTTTTGTGGAATACCTAATCTGGAATTGGCGTAAAGTCTATCGAATTCTCGCAGGTAATGAGCGGCAATTATGGGATTTTCTATTACTAAAAGTGTCTCATCATTGCTGTTATTGCCTGCTTTTGTCCAGTTGTGGGAACCAGCAATTACTGTTTTATGATCTATAACGGCAAATTTGTGATGCAATAAGTCACCTTTGGCTAAAATCGGTACGCCTACGGTAGTAATAGGGTTTTTCCAAGGACGATTATCGGCTTGATTTTTACATTTTGTATTGAGAGTTACCCCCATCATATCTAATGCTTCACTGTAGGGACGATAGGCAAAACTTGCCTCGATTAAGGCGCGGATTTTCACGTTGTTTTTGTGGCGCATTTCGAGTATGTTTGCTAAACGCTGATCGGAAAATACAAATAAAGCTATATCTATAGATTTATTGGCTGAATTTAAGGTGTTACCTATTAAACCATTACTGCTATTACTCCAAGGTTGTGTAGGAGAGTTAGGTGAAAATTTAACTGTGATTTGATTATCGCCTAATACAAATTGGTGAGATTTTTGTAAAGGTTTTTGCAAACCAAATTTACTGTCGAATTTACCCCCTACTCCGTCACCCCACATCAGGTTAAATTCTTTGGTAAATAAATCTGCGATTTCGGGACTGTCGATTTTTAACAAATTATTCGCGTTACCCAAGCTGTCAGTATTAGTAAAATCTCCGTGGATGTCACTCATGGTAAAGTTGGCGGAGGTGATGATCACAAAACGATTGTCTACAATTACAAATTTATGATGCATCAAACTACTACCCTGAGAACCATCGCTAGTGTCATCAATTAAAGGTATTTTGGCTTGCTTTAAAATAACTAAAGCATCTGTCTGAATAATTTCTTCTTGAGTTAGCTTTCCATCTTTATTACTATCTGCAAATAAACTATATTCTTGATAATGTTCTTGTTCTCTTTTATTTAATTTCTTGACCTCATTAGCCGTAAAACTACTCCAAGGACGACTATAGTTATTTTCTAAAATTACTCTGACTTTTATGCCTGCTTTTTGCTTGTATGCAAGTGCCTGTGCTATCTTAGGTAAACGTAATTCTTGCACTGCCACATCAATTGTTGATTTTGCTTGCAAAATTGTCTCAACAATTAATTTTTCTAAATCATCTCCCTGATGAGCTTGGTGACGATATGGTTCTACGTATTCAGAAGACTGAGAATGGTTGAAGTAAACTTCTACAAATGGATCTTGCGGCAGTGGTTCTAAACGCTTATTGTCATACTTGGCTCGTTGACAAGCGCTTAAAGTTAGTATTACTAAAAATATAGAATAAAAACGCCGTTGGGTAGAGAAAAAAGACACAGGTGTTTGATAAAAGTTACTTTATTGGACACATTTATCATTCCCATGGTGTGAGGTTATCAAACGTACAGGACAGCAAATATAATTCCCCTGACTGTCAAAAATAGAAAAATTTACTGTATTAGCTGAAAATAGAAACAGCCCGTTGCCTAGTGTATTGACTAGAGAATCTATGCAAATTTATTTAGATTACAGTGCTACTACTCCTACTCGCCCAGAAGCGATCGCAGCAATGCAAACAGTCCTAACTCAACAGTGGGGTAATCCCTCTAGCTTGCATGAGTGGGGACAACGGGCAGCAACTGTATTAGAACAAGCTAGAATGCAGGTAGCCGGACTCATCAATGCACCTGCGGAATCAATTATTTTTACTTCTGGTGGTACAGAAGCAGATAATTTAGCAATTATGGGTGTTGCCCGTTTGTATAGCAAACCCCAACATCTGATTATTTCTAGTGTTGAACATTCTGCGATTTCTGAACCTGCGCGGTTATTAGAACAGTGGGGTTGGGAAGTGACTCGCCTCCCTGTTGATAGCCAAGGTAGAGTTAACCCCTTAGATTTAAAAGCAGCATTGCAAGACAACACTATATTAGTGTCAGTAATTTACGGGCAAAGTGAAGTAGGTACAGTCCAGCCAATTGCCGAATTGGGAAATATCGCCCACAGTGCTGGTGTGTTGTTTCATACAGATGCAGTCCAAGTTGCAGGACGCTTACCTATTGATGTGGGAAGTTTATCTGTGGACTTACTGAGTATTTCTAGTCACAAAATTTACGGTCCCCAAGGTGCAGGGGCGCTGTATGTGCGTCCAGGCTTAGAATTGGTTCCCTTGCTGGGTGGTGGTGGACAGGAAAAGCGATTACGCTCCGGAACACAAGCAGTACCCGTGATCGCCGGGTTTGGTGTCGCCGCCGAATTAGCAGCTCAAGAAATGCCGATCAAAACACCCAGGTTAATGCAGTTGCGCGATCGCCTGTTTTCGCAGTTAATAGATATCCCCGGGTTAATTCCTACAGGTGATTTAGTTCATCGTTTACCTCACCATGTCAGCTTTTGTTTAGAACACGCCGATGGTGAAAAAGTCAGTGGCAGAACTTTAGTGCGAGAATTAAACCGTGCTGGGATTGCAGTTAGTGCTGGGGCTGCTTGTAATAGTGGTAAACTCAGCCCCAGCCCGATTTTATTAGCAATGGGTTA
The DNA here is from genome assembly GCF_001904645.1 of Fischerella major NIES-592. Lineage (NCBI taxonomy): Bacteria > Bacillati > Cyanobacteriota > Cyanophyceae > Nostocales > Hapalosiphonaceae > Fischerella > Fischerella major. The sequence continues at coordinate 148,642 of NZ_MRCA01000002.1, forward strand.
TTCAGAAAAAGCAGCTTTCGCCAGTGTGCGGATGACACTAGGGCGAGATACTACTGTAGAAGATGTAGATTGGGTGGCGATGGTGTTCAAGCAGGTTTTGCAGCGACTATCACCTGTAGAATTGGTTGTGATTAGTTAGTGGTTGGTGGTTGGTGGTTAGATAAACTACTAACCACTATCTACTAACTACTAACAATTTCATTCCAAAATCTTTTAATATGGCTGAACTACCAAACTCTTTAGAAGATGCGATCGCCCAAGCACGTACAGCTACCCAAGCCGCGATCGCAGATGGCTATACTCGGTTACAGGTTGAGTTGTTGTTTCCAGAATTGAAATTGATGGAAGTAGCCCAGCAATTTCTGCCCATGTTTGAACAATACAACGACAAACTCAAAGTTTTCTTTGCAGATGCGGGTGGTGCTGGTCTTGCCCGCCGCGACTGGACAGATGTACGATTTAAAATCACCGATATCGGTACTGGTAGAGCTGCCTCTATTGAGTCCAAAGTTCAACCAGAAGATGAAATTTTCTTGTTTATCGCCCCCGGTTCACCAGAAGTCCCGCAATTAGAAAAAATTTGTGCGGTAATAGGCGATCGCCCCTTAGTAATGCTAAATCCTTTCCTGGAAGATGCTGGCAAAATAGGTATCGGTTACGCTGCTAGGCAAACCCGCATCCGTTTTCTCAGCACGATAGAATCTTGTTACTACTTGCGTTCTGTATACCCAGATGTAGCCTTATTTCGTTGTTATCCCGGATTATGGGAAATTTTGGTAGAAAATAACGGAGAGTATCAAAAAATCGCTGAATTACCACAAAAACCCTCCGGTGACGACTTAGACATAATTCTTGCTAAGGGACAAGCTGCAACTGCAATAGCAGAAGGAGAAACTACCGCAGCAGTACCAGGGAAAAAGCCAAGTGTATTTAGGGGTTTGCAGAGGTTCATCAAAGCACTGAGAAATTAGAACTCCCCAAATTTTCTAGATCCCTGATTTGTTAACAAGTCGGGAATTCGTGTTTTGAAAAGGGAACCGGGAATAGGGATAAGGGATTGGGAAAAGACACGATGAAGCGCAGAACTTATCAAAAATATTCTCCCTTATCCTCCTTGTCCCCCTTGCCTTGCCATACCGTCAGATGTATCAGACTTATAGTGAAACGATCTCACGCGCAATTGCTGAATGTGTAATTTTGCCAATCTCTTCCTCTTTTTTGTGTTTTTTAAATACCTAATAGGGGTTTGTTAGAGAAAATTCCAATGGTTTAATTAGCTGACTGTTCCCTACTCCCTTCCTCAACTACTTACTGACGCACCACTACCAACGTCCCTACTTCAGCCCAATTAAAAAGTTTACGAGCTTCTTTCACTGGTAGATTTACGCAACCATGACTGACGGGTGTACCAAATCTATCGTGCCAAAAAGCGCCATGAATTGCATATCCCTCGTAAAAATACATAGTATATGGGACACCAGAAATATCATAACCAGGTCCTCGCATTCTAGTAGAGCGAAGCTTAGAGCCAATCAAAAACTTACCCTTTTTTGTAGGCGTCGAAGGCTTTCCTGTGGAAACTCGTATCGAATACACAAGTTGGCTACCTTCCCAAGCGTATAGAAGTTGTTGTGACAAATCAATTTCGATTTTGCGAGGAGGGCGTAATTCTTTCCAGATATCAGCTTCGTTGATAGAGTTGCGATCAAATATATGATAAGAAAAATGTGAAAGAGGTGTCTTTGAATTGGAAGAACTAAAAGCAGCCCCCACCAAAATTCCCACAGATGCTAAGAAAGTAGTTAACCAAGCGATCCAACTACTGCCAATCCAGTTTCCCATTATCTTAACTTGTTAATTCGCAGAGAATACCCAAAATGTGTTTGTTGATGGTTGTTTGGCAAAACTAGCAACTATTAACAACTAACAACTGACTAGTGATACCAAGTTCGGCTAATTACTGACGATATTATGCTTCGTTGTTTGGCATTGGGCATGGGAAAATCATCAGTATCTTTATACCTAATTACCCATTACCAGCCTACGCGATAGTATAAGTATGCAACCCAACATATTATGAAACTATCTTTGAACAACTACCGGCGTACCTATCGACGCCCATCTGTATAGCCATCTGGCATGTTTAGGTGGTAAATTCACGCAACCGTGGCTAACTGGTGTCCCAAATCTTCGATGCCAGTAGGCTCCATGAATAGCATAGCCTCCTTTGTAATACATCGTATATGGGACATTAGGAACGTTGTAGCCTCTACCACGCATCCGAGTTTTTCTCAGCTTGGTTTGAATCTGAAAAACACCAGTACGAGTGGGAGTAGATTTTTTTCCTGTAGAGACAACCACTTTGTACACAGGTTTTCTACCTTCCCAAGCAATCAATCGTTGTTCGGAAAGATCAATTTGTATCCAGCGTCGTTGAGATTGTTTGAGGTTACTGACTGCTTGCCTGATTGTATTTCTTTTTGGGTGTTTTAAAACTCCTTGTGAAGGGGTACTAAAAACGCTCAAAGCGAATGCTGCACCAACAAAGAGTACCTTTAGAGAACGCACCCAACTCGAAGAAGATGGCTTTTCCATGATTATTACACCATAATGCCATTATTTAAGGGAAATTTTCTTTTTCTCTGATGACTTTTAGCTTTTTGCTGCAACAGGCTTAGGTTTTCCTGATTTCATCCTATAGCAAATGTCCTCATTCGTAACTATCAAAGGACAAACAGATGAGGAATTGTTAAAAAATCTAATTTATGTAACTTTATTCACAGGAGAAAATCCGCCAATAATTAACATTATTGGCTCATGCAGTCATCTTAATTGTTATTAATAAATCCTTAATTCAACAAGTATGGACTAAAGTAAACCTTAAGCAATATCGAGACGCGCCATGGCACGTCTTTACACTTCATCAAATTTCACCAGAAGTTATTCACTGAACGGTTCCTTGACTAAACAACTATTGACTAAGGTTTTTGCTTGTTGAGATATTGCTTGCCAATTTCCATTTTCTACAAACTGTTTCGGAAACAACTCGCTACTTAAACCTACTGCGATCGCTCCTGCTTGCAAAAATTCTTGGGCATTTTTTAAAGTAACTCCGCCTGTAGGAATCAAAGGAATGTGACCGAGTGGACCTTGTAAACTTTTGATATAGCTTGCTCCACCTACCGCCTGCACAGGAAATACTTTCACACAAGTAGCACCGTAATTCCAAGCCATAACAATTTCTGTGGGAGAAAGCGCACCAGGAATAATAGGTATATTTTCAGCTACTGCTGCTTGGATCATGGTTGGGTCAACATGGGGTGTAAATAGAAATTGTGCTCCTGCGGAAATTGCGTTGTCAAGTTGTTCTAAATTTAACAAAGTGCCTGTGCCAATGGTACACTCGGGTAATTCTGAGCGGAGTTTATTAATTAATTCTGAAGCGTTAGCGCTATTCCAGGTAATTTCAATTAATTCTATACCTCCAGATGCCATAGCCAAAGCCATCTGGCGTCCAAGTTCTAATTGAGAAGCGCGAATAACTGCGATCGCTCTGTGTTTTTTTACCAGTGTTAACCAAGGGTGATCAGACATGGGAGCAGTAAATTAACAATTAGCTTAAAAATAATATTGTCTAAGATAAGTAGGAGTAACACTGACTTTGGACTTTTCTTCAATCTAACCAAAGATAGATATGATTATTAATAATAAACCAGCTAAAACTCAACCATGATTATTCTTTGGCTCTTAACTAACTCTTTTTGAAAAATTAATAATTAAAAGAATTCAGTCGCAAGCAAGAGGAAAAAAAATAACTTTCTTCTTATGTTAAGAGTATAGATGCTTTCATAGGTAATTTTATTATGCCTCTTTACAAGCTTGAAGATTTTGATCCCACTTACCGAGATACATTCGGTGGTGATGATATTAAAGGTTTGCCTCTCTATACTCAAGGAGGAAATAAAATCGGTACAGTTGCAGATGCACTAGTAGACCCAGAAGGGCATTTTCGCTATTTAGTTATAGAAACTGAGTCAGATTTTGATAATAAAAGAATCTTGCTCCCCATAGGTCTTTCTCGCATAGATTATAATCAACAGCGTGTATATGTTGATGGGTTAAGCAGAGAACAAGTACAAAATTTACCTGTTTACAAAGATGACATGACTGTTGATTATGATTATGAAGAACAGGTACGCAGGAATTATCGCCCCCAACAAAATCTAAGTTACGATCGCAATAGCTACACCTACGAAAATGATGCACCTTTATATAATTTGAATGAGCAGAACCATCAAAACTTCAAATTGTATGAGGAACGGTTAATTGCTAACAAAAATCGCATCAAAACCGGGGAAGTAACTGTTGGTAAGCATATTGAAACAGAAACCGCAACAGTTTCAGTACCAATCGAGAAAGAAAGAGTTGTAATTGAGCGAGTTCCATCTACCACAGAAGGTGTTGCAGTTAGCCCCGACGAAGTACAATTTCAATCAGGTGAAGTAGCACGCATTGAAATCTACGAAGAAACACCCGAAATTCGTAAAGAAGCTTTTGTACGCGAGGAAGTCCGGGTTAAGAAAATCATAGACAAAGATGTTGTTGAAGCCCAAGAAACAATTCGTCGTGAAGAATTAGATATTCAAACTGAAGGTAATTTACCTTTAGATGAAACGAATACACCGCCAATGGATCGTCTTTAGATCTATGTTGACAATAGGGTAACCTTTTGGTAGCTGGTTTTATCTCACAATAAACCTGATTTAATCATCGAACACAGATGCACACAGATGAACACCGATAAATTATGTGTGTTTGTTTGTGTTCTTTTTTACAAGACACTGGAATGTGATGACAATACCTAAATTTTATTGTCTCAAACTAAGACGTTTAACTATAAATTGTTACTTCATTTATCTCGAAGATTGTTGATTAAGCAACAATGATCAGAGACTCAACACGAATATATTATGACTGCTACAGCACAATCCTTCAATCTACCCGCACTGACAGAATTAAGATCAGGGTTGCCCAATATCTGCGGTTGGGAAGCGGCAATTCAGTCAATAGTTAAACAAGAAGAACCAGTATATTTAAATACTACTAATCTCAAGTTGGAAAATATCACGGCTGGGTTTGCCTGCGCTCTACACATGCATCAGCCAAGCATACCCGCAGGTATTAACGGCGAAATCATCAGTAATATCCAGTATATGTTTGAACATCCTTATGATGGAGATAACCATAATGCTGGGGCTTTTGCTTGGTGTTACAGCCGTATGGGCGAATTTATCCCGCAGCTAATTTCCCAAGGCTGCAACCCTCGTATCATGCTTGATTATTCAGGCAACTTACTGTGGGGTTTGCGGCAAATGGGACGCGACGATATCTTTAATAATCTCAAGCGTATCACCTCTGACCCCCAATATCAGCCTTATGTAGAATGGTTGGGAACGATGTGGAGTCATGCTGTAGTTCCTTCCACACCTATTCCCGATATCAAACTGCACATCCAAGCTTGGCAACATCAATTTGCAGCTATTTTCGGTTACGATGCCCTCAAGCGAGTCAAAGGTTTCTCTGCTCCAGAAATGCATTTGCCCAATCATCCAGATACTCTGTTTGAATACATCAAAGCTTTAAAAGAATGCGGGTATCGCTGGTTAATGGTGCAAGAACATTCTCTAGAACGTCTTGATGGTTCTGGGTTAAAGCACGAGGATAAATATATTCCCAATCGTTTGCTTGCCCGTAATTCTCATGGCGAAACTATTAGTATTACAGCGTTAATTAAAACACAAGGTTCGGATACGAAATTAGTTGCCCAAATGCAACCTTATTTTGAAGCCAAAGGTAAGAATAAGCAGCAAATTGGCAATGTGACAGTCCCCTCTTTAGTTACCCAAATTGCCGATGGAGAAAATGGCGGTGTCATGATGAATGAATATCCCCGCGATTTTTTTAGGGTTTATCATGAAATCCGCGATGCAGGCAATAATTATGCAGGTGTGGTTGCTCTCAATGGTACAGAATATCTGGAACTAATTGCAGCAGCAGGTGTTAATTGTGGAGATTATCCAACTTGTCAAGCCGTCCATCAGCATAAAATTTGGCAACGAGTCGATCCAGACAATGCAACACCGGAAGCCGTAGAAAAGGTAATAGCAGAATTAAAAGCAACTGACCATCAATTTCACATGGATGGTGCATCTTGGACTAATAATTTAAGTTGGGTGGAAGGCTATGAGAATGTCTTAGACCCGATGAAAAAACTCAGTGTCATGTTTCATGAAAAATATGACTCGTTGGTGCAGCAAGATCCTTTAGTAACACAGCGTCCAGATTATCAAGAAGCTTTATTATATAATTTGTTGTTGCAAACCAGTTGTTTCCGTTACTGGGGACAAGGGACTTGGACTGATTATGCACGTGAGATTTATCGTCGGGGCGAAGCAATGTTGAAGTGAATTATTAAACAAAAATTTGATATTTCTGGATTGGGCGATCGCATCAATTAGGTAACACAAGCTAGCAGGTGCTTCAATAAGTCTAAGCGATCGCACTCCCTGAATTAACTATTGGCTGATAGTACAATACGGTTCAGTTAAAAATTGACTTAAGCCTCGAATTCGTGATCGCGTTTTGGGGGATCTAGGCTTTGGGATTCTCACACATCAGATAGGATTTTCCTCAATTACCACCTAACTTAAAAAATCAGGGCAATCTTAGGAAATCCAAGAATTGCCCTGATATATAAGAGTTATGGGTTAACAATTAAGAGTTAATTATTTTTCTCTTGACTCCCCAAAAATTACGCAAAAGCTGCTGTTTTCACATCGTTGTTTGCCAAAAGTTCTTGTAACTCTTCGGCATCTACAGTTTCCTTCTCAACTAACATTTGTGCAAGTTGATCGAGAACGTGGCGGTTATCTGTCAAAACTTTTTTCGCACGCGCATAAGCTGCATCCACTAATTGACGAACTTCTTCATCAATAGCAGCAGCAGTTTCTTCAGAGAAATCACGTTCTGACATGATATCGCGACCGAGGAACATATTGCCTTGCTGGCGACCAAGAGCAACTGGGCCAAGTTTATCGCTCATACCGAAGCGAGTTACCATTTGGCGAGCAACGCGTGCTACTTGTTGCAGGTCGTTAGAAGCACCAGTTGTAACTTCTTCTTCACCAAAAATTAATTCTTCAGCGATACGACCACCTAATGCTACTGCCATCTGATTTTCTAGATAGGAACGGCTATACAAACCGCTATCCATACGGTCTTCGCTGGGAGTAAACCAAGTTAAACCGCCTGCACGACCACGGGGAATGATGCTAATTTTTTGCACAGGGTCATAGTCTGGCATCAGCGCCCCAACTAAAGCGTGACCAGCTTCGTGGTATGCTACCAATTCTTTGCGCTTTTCGCTCATTACCCGGTCTTTCTTTTCTGGTCCTGCCAAAACGCGATCGATCGCATCGTTAATTTCATCCATCGAAATTTCGGTCAGGTTGCGACGTGCTGCTAGAATCGCGGCTTCGTTAAGCAGGTTAGATAGATCCGCACCTGTAAACCCAGGAGTCCGACGGGCGATTTTATCTAAGTCCACATCTTTTGCTAGAGTCTTGCCACGGGCGTGAACTTTGAGAATTTCCACACGTCCAGAGTAGTCTGGGCGGTCTACAACTACTTGACGGTCGAAGCGACCAGGACGCAATAAGGCTGCATCCAAAACGTCGGGACGGTTAGTAGCAGCAATAATAATGATGCCGGTGTTACCTTCAAAACCATCCATTTCTGTAAGTAACTGGTTGAGGGTTTGTTCCCGTTCATCATTACCGCCGCCTAAACCGGCACCACGCTGACGACCAACAGCATCAATTTCATCGATGAAGACAATGCAAGGTGCATTGGCTTTAGCTTGCTCGAATAAGTCACGGACGCGGGACGCACCCACACCCACAAACATTTCTACAAACTCAGAACCAGAGATGGAGAAGAAAGGGACACCTGCTTCACCTGCAACAGCACGAGCCAACAAGGTTTTACCAGTTCCTGGAGGGCCTACTAGCAACACACCTTTAGGAATTTTGGCTCCAACAGCAGTAAAGCGATCAGCGTTTTTCAAAAAGTCTACGACTTCGTTTAATTCCAGCTTGGCTTGGTCAATACCAGCAACATCCCCAAAGGTAACTTGGGTTTGTGGCTCCATTTGCACTCTGGCTTTGGATTTACCAAAGTTCATAGCTTGGCTACCAGGGCCATTTTGGGCACGGCGCAACAAGAAGAACAAGCCAACCAGAAGTAATACAGGGAAGAATAAACTGCTGAGAGCCTTAAACCAGAATCCTTCGTCGGTTTGAGGTAAAACAATAATATCAACGTTTTGTTCGTTAAGTTCGTTAATGAGGTTAGGGTCATTAACCAAAGTCACCAATTTCTTCTTGGAATCGAATTTGGGAGTGACTACAGCTGTAGACCGATCCGCACTAATACTGACTTTTTCTACCTTGCCAGCTCGGACTTCTTGAATAAATTGACTGTATCGCCATGTCTCTCTGCTTTGGGGTTGCTTGTCAAAAAATGCTGTCCCAAGAGCAATGACAACAATAAAAAGCAGTGCGTACAGCCCCGCATTTCTCCACCGTTTATTATTCACTGAGGTCAATCCTCCTAAATTTTTCGTGCGAGGGCATTTCTAAGAATTATGTTAACTTATCTTAAGGTATACCAAATTCTACACCTACAATGCTAGTACATTGAGGCAGAGGTCAGGGGCAGTCCCGATGATTTCACCACCAAGTATAAAAAACCTCACCCCCAACCCCTCTCCTTAGTAAGGAGAGGGGTGGCGTAGCTGGGGTGAGGTTACTTTCAAGTCGGGAGATAGAAAGTTTAATCTGTTTCTCTCAGCCATTGTGTATCTTGAAGAATTTCCGTATTTGTTGAAAACAAGGATGGTAGGGATTATATTGTAGCGATCCTGAAGGCTGAATGACGGTGTGGACCGGAACAATTTCAACCACACTGTTGCAATAGGCGATCGCTTCCAATTTTTTAACTAGTTCTGGTGTCCAGGGTTCCTCACGCACTATCTGCTGCTGTTGTTGCAACCAGTTGATCAGTTGCGATCGCATTATTCCCGGTAAAATTCCTACCAATAGGGGAGGTGTCCACCAGCAACCATCCCACCACCCGAAAAGATTACCTGTAGTCGTTTCAAGCCAATTGCCCAGAGTATCAACTAATATCGCTTCTTCAGCATTTAATTTCTGGGCATCATTTCTGGCTAACCAAGCACTGAGATAATTTCCAGTTTTATGATTGGGTAAACTGCGATTGTATTTCAGTGGGGCTAAGACAGCTGAAATGCCATGATTTTGTTTTTCTGCTAAATCTTTTGGTAATTCCCTACCAGTAATCCATTCCCGCCCATCAGGAAATACAGATATTCTCAGGACGGGGAAATGGGCCATCATTAATTCTGCGCCTTGACGTAATTGTCCAAAATGTGGTGTGCACCAATCAAAAACCTGCAAGCTAAATTTCAAGCGATCGCAGTGAGCTTGCCAGTTGGTTAATTTCTGATCTAACGAGTGATCATAGATGCGCAAAGTTGTAAAAACCGTCGCTCCATAAATCAAGCCTGGATCATCAATCGGTAACTCTATAGTTTGGGAATGAATTAATTGGCCGTCGTACCAGTAGAAGGACATGGGGGAGGTGGGGAGTATCAGGAGTATGAGGAGTATGAGGAGTATGAGGAGTATGAGGAGTATGAGGAATGGGCATTGGAAATAACCAATCACTAACCACTAACTACTAACTAGTAACTACCAACAAATGACAAATGACAATTGACTCAATCTTGCTGAGGTAATTTAATCCTAGTAGAACCGTCAGGATTTTTAATGACTTTTCCTCCTAAAGCTTTTATGGCATTAATTGCTCTTTGGCGAGTTTTTTCGTCAACCTGATTATTTAATACCATCATCCAAGTCGCAATTTGAGCATATTTACTATCAGGATTACGTCTTAAAAATTCAGCTGTTTTTTGGGAAATTTCCGCTACCTGTTTACTTTCTTCATCTGTATGTTTATTAGCCCAGTTTGCGGCTTCTTGAAAAGATTGTTTAGCATTATGAGAATCTCCCAAAAATAATAATTCATCAATGCCCTTATAACGCCACACATAGTAAGATTTATAGGGAACCCAAGGGGAAATAGATTTTAAGCCATTTTTCATTAATGCTATAGAACGCTCTGGCATAGCAGCATACATAGAAGTGCTGGTAGAAAGACTCAAGTAAGCTTCTAAAAATCGTGGATCTCGTCGCAAGATTACTTCAAAATATTCTGGGCTAAGACCGTAACCTGTTTTCGCGCGAACTTCATCATCACCAAAGTATTGTAAAAAATCTAGATATACCCAGTTAGCTACTAAGTTAGTGTAGCCAAAACTTGGCATTTGTTTGAGCAAATTCAGTCGAAATTTTTCTTTTTTTACTTGTCTTTCTAAAGTTTCTAATGGAGTGGTTTTATGATTTGAAATTAGTTGCTGCATATGTGGAAATTGCAACAAACTAACACCAAAAATACACAGACAAGCTGTCAAAAATGCACCTATAGTTTGACGAGAGAAGACTAACATTACTACTTAATTAGCAAATAAGCATCAGACCATAGATATATAGTTCCCCTATTTTCTGAGAAAGTAACAGTGCTCATTGTCTGGAAAATGGGTGTGGGGGTGTAAAGGTGTAGGGGTGTAGGAAGATCAGACATAAACTTATCACGCCGCCGGACATCGGGTTATTTTAGTTGATACCGAAAAATTCTGGTTAAGTGGTAATCAATTTTCTAACGCTGTTGCTGGGTTCTACACCGTCCCCGATCCGCACAAAGACTAGAAGGCTATACTCAAGCCCTACGTGCGATCGCCAAAAAAGAAAACATAGACTAACACAGATACACACCGATGAATTATCTGTGTGCATCTGTGTTTATCGGTGTTCGTAAAACAACACATTTTCTGTCATATTTTGCATATTCTGTAAAATGTAAAGGCCCAGTTTCTAACTTCTAAAAAACCGGGTTTATTCATACATTGATTAACCTAAACCAATGATTGAAGTCGATCATTTAAGTAAAATATACGGTTCAACCCAAGCAATTACTGATGTGACTTTTAGCGTCGAAGCAGGAGAAATTCTCGGCTTTTTGGGGCCAAATGGTGCTGGCAAAACTACGACGATGCGGATTTTAGCCGGTTATTTACCCGCAACGAGTGGTACGGCGAGAATTGCTGGCTTTGATGTTCATGAACAGTCTTTGCAGGTACGGCAAAAGATTGGTTATTTACCAGAGACACCGCCGTTATATCCAGAAATGACGGTGGAAGGATTTTTGTATTTTGTGGCGCGGATTAAGGGAGTACCAGCAGGCGATCGCACTACCAAAGTGAAAGCCGCAATTGAACGCTGCAACTTGCAAGACAAACGTCACGTCATTATTCGCAAACTTTCTAAAGGATATAGACAGCGTGTTGGCATTGCCCAAGCAATTGTTCACGATCCACCAGCTATTATTTTGGATGAACCTACCGTCGGACTCGACCCTCGACAAATTATTGAGGTGCGAAATTTAATTAAAAGTTTGGCTGGCACTCATACTATTATTCTTTCTACCCACATTTTGCCGGAAGTGAGTATGACCTGTAGCCGCGTTGCCATCATCAATCGCGGGAAAATTGTAGCAACTAACACACCAGAACAATTGCTAACCCAGTTGACAGGTGGTTCTGGCTATGAATTAGAAATAGGGGGCGAAGCAAATTTAGCTAAACAAGTATTGCTCAATTTGCCGGGTGTGAGTCAGGTAGAATCAATTCCTTTAGCAGCGATGCATGGTTACTCCCCTAAAGACAATCGTGCTTACCTGCGAGTGATATCCCAACCAGGTGTAGAACCAGGCAAAGATATTGCCGCAGCCTTATTGCATACAGGATTTGATTTGTATGAAATGCGCCGTGTCAGCGCCACCCTGGAAGATGTATTCTTGCAACTGACCACAGAAGAAAAGAACATGCAAACTGAGGCAGACTCAGCAGTCAATGAGGAGGAAGCGGCCTAGATGGGTGTAGTACTGAGTAATATTATTGCCATTTATCGCCGAGAATTACAGAGTTATTTTGTTTCGCCTTTAGCTTATGCGATCGCTGGCGTTTTTTGGTTTTTAGCTGGGTTATTTTTTATCTTGATTTTGATGGGCCCAGATGGCATTCTGGCAGCAGTCACGGCATTAGATTTACAAGGACAACAATTTGGCGTGCCAGTACCACCGATAGATGTACCTTATGAATTTGTGCGGGCATTTTTAGACCGGATGGGATGGCTGTTATTGTTTGTACTGCCGATACTTTCGATGGGACTTTATGCGGAGGAACGCAAACGTGGTACTTTAGAACTCTTAGCAACATCGCCAGTTACTAACTGGGCTGTAGCTGTTGGTAAATTATTAGGCGTGCTGACATTTTTTATCACAATGGTACTGCCAATGCTGGCATTGGAAGCGATCGCGTTGAGTGCGTCAACTCCACCCATGTCTCCCGCAATTCCGCTGCTGGGACATTTGGCATTAATCTTATTGGCAGCAGCAATTTTATCTTTAGGAATGTTTATTTCTTCCTTGACAGACAGCACTATTCTAGCTGCTGTCCTCACTTTTGCTGTCATTTTATTACTGCTATTTGTAGATTTAATTGCTAAAAATATCAGCGGCCCCATCGGGCAAGCTTTGGGTTATTTGTCACTGCTAAAACATTACAACAATCTCATTCAAGGGATTTTTGATACTAGTAGCATTATCTTGTTTGGCAGTTACATTCTATTAGGTATCTTTCTGACTGCACAATCTATTGATGCACTCCGCTTTCAACGACAGTAATTATTTTAGTTATTGGTTAGTAGTTAGTGGTTAGTAGTGACAACTAACAACTAACAACTAACAACTAACAACTAACAATTAACTAATCATGAAAAGTATCCCGAGAAAAAAACTTTGGAAATATTTGATTTGGCCAGGTTTATTCCTGGTTGCGGCTGGCTTAACAATTGGTCTAGTTTCAGATTCTTGGGGAACAGTACCCTTAGCATTTATTATTGTTGGAGCAATAGTTATTGGCGTATGGTTAATCTGGCAAAGCCAAGAGAGTAAATGGTGGGGACGTCGTTCGACTCAAGCTAGTACTAATGCCCTAGCTGCAACTTTAGCAGTATTAGTAATTTTGGGGTTAATTAATTTCTTAGCTAATCGCTACGAAGTGCGAGTAGACTTAACAGAAACTCAGTTATTTACCCTTGCTCCCGAATCTAAACAACTGGTACAAAATTTAAAACAGCCAGTTAAAGTTTGGGTATTTGATGTAGCTCAAAATTCCCAAGATCGAGAATTGCTGGAAAATTATCAAAAGCAAAATTCCAATTTTAAATTTGAGTACGTTGACCCGCAAGCTAGACCAGGATTGACAGAAAAATTTGGCGTTAAAGATTACGGAGAAGTATATCTCGAATCTGGAAAGAAACGACAATTAGTGCAAGTCGTCAACGTGAATGATCGCCTTTCAGAAATTAGACTAACTAATAGCCTGCAACAAATTACTAGTACTAGCACAGCTAAAGTTTACTTTCTCCAAGGTCATGGTGAGCGATCGCTTTCAGCTGGTGAAGGTGCGATATCCCAAGCTGTCCAAGCTTTAGGTAACAAAAGCTACACTACTGCACCACTCAATCTAGTGGAGAAATCAACTGTTCCTAGCGATGCTAACGTCGTGGTGGTAGCCGGACCAAAGCGAGAACTATTTGCAACAGAAGTCAAAGCCTTGCAAAACTATCTGAATCAAGGTGGCAATTTAGTACTGATGATCGATCAAGGTACAGACCCAAAACTTGATAATTTGCTGAAAGAATGGGGCGTCAAGCTAGATAATCGTTTAGCAGTTGATGTCTCTGGTAACGTCGCCCTTGGACCTGCTGTTCCCATTGTCACTAATTACGGTGAACATCCGATTACTAAAGACTTCGCTAACGGCATTTCATTTTATCGTTTAGCACGACCAGTTGATACTACTCCAGTCCCTGGTATTGAATCCACAAAATTATTACTCACCAAACCCTATCCCAACACCTGGGCAGAAAGCGACCTCAACAGCGAAAACTTGGAATTTAACGAAGGAAAAGACCTCAAAGGGCCTCTAACCCTGGGTGTGGCCTTAAAACGCAAACTACCAGCTGCAACTCAAGCTACCCCTAGTCCGACACCAACAACATCACCTACTCCCTCCCCCACTCCTAGCAACCCAACCGCTAACGAATCACGCATGGTAGTGCTAGGGGATTCAGACTTTGCCACAGATGGTTCATTTACACAACAGTTAAATGGAGACGTATTTCTCAACTCCGTCAACTGGAGTAGCCAGCAGGACAGCCAACCCCTTTCCATTCGCCCCAAAGAACCAAAAAATCGCCGCATCAACCTCACAGCCTCACAAGCCGGCATTTTGGCTTTATCTTCTCTGTTAGTTTTACCCCTAATTGGATTTGCAGTCGCAGTGATTTTGTGGTGGTTACGTAGATAAATAAATAGTTAGTGGTTAGTGGTTAGTAGTTAGTGGTTATTAACCAATGTAGAGACGTGCTATGGCACGTCTGTACAACTACCAATGACAAATAACAAATGACAAATGACTAAAAAATGAAATTACAGCGAACAACTTTAATTTTGATACTGCTAATGCTGGGTTTAGGTGGTTTTGTTTACTTTCATGAATTTTATTGGAAAACTCAGCAAGAGGAAGTCAAAAACAAAAAGCAGCAAATTTTCTCTTTTGAGGAGGAGGATGTACAGTCTTTAGCAGTAAAGACTAAAAATGCCACTATTATTTTAGAACGCAACAATAATTCTGAACGCCCAAAGTGGCGGATGACATCTCCCCAACAAGTGCCAGCAAATGACGCTATAGTTTCTTATTTAATGGATTTATTGGTTAAAGGTGAAAGCGATCGCACTATATCAACATCTGTTAATCAATTACGAGAATTTGGCTTAACTGCACCTCAAGCAACTATCGATATTAAACTCAAAAATCAACAAAACCACCAGTTGGTTTTGGGTAAATCTGATTTTAATCGTCGTTTTTTATATGCTCAAGCCGATCCAAATTCTCAATCAAATGGTAATGTAGACGTGCTACTAGTATCTACAGATTTTGGAAATGCAGTGAATCGAGAATTATCAGAATGGAAAGAAATTCCAAATAAGAGTGAAAGTACACTGTTGCCAAGTTTGAATTTACCCACTCCGTCAAAGAAAAAAAAATTTAAAATTTGAGAGATATTTTACCTAAACCCCGTATTTTGAGGTAAACGAACACAGATACACACCGATACACACCGATAATTTATCCGTGTGCCTTACGGAAGCCGCTACGCGTCTACATCTGTGTTCATCGGTGTTCGATTTTTCAAAACTAGAGTCAACCGAGGAATAACAATTTGAGAGATATTTTACCTAAACCCCGTATTTTGAGGTAAACGAACACAGATACACACCGATACACACCGATAATTTATCCGTGTACCTTACGGAAGCCGCTACGCGTCTACATCTGTGTTCATCGGTGTTCGATTTTTCAAAACTTTATTTTCGCCGTAGTTAAAATTACTATGTCAAGTCCGACAGCAACGTTATTAATTTCCTGTCCCGATCAACAGGGGCTTGTAGCTAAATTCGCCAATTTTATCTACGCTAATGGTGGTAATATTATCCATGCAGATCAACATACAGACTTTGCAGCCGGGTTATTTCTTACACGCCTAGAGTGGCAATTAGCAGGATTTAACTTACCGCGGGAGTTTATTGCACCAGCATTTAATGCGATCGCTCAACCATTGAATGCTAAATGGGAACTGCACTTTTCTGATACTGTTCCCCGCATTGCTATTTGGGTTAGTAAGCAAGACCATTGTCTGTTTGACTTAATTTGGCGACATCGTGCGAAAGAATTTACTGCGGAAATTCCCTTGATTATTAGCAATCATCTTCAACTTCAGGAAGTCGCGGAGCAATTTTGTATTGACTATCATCATATTCCTGTAAATAAAGATAATAAATTAGAACAAGAAGTTAAACAACTAGAATTACTGCGTCAGTACAAAATTGATTTAGTTGTATTGGCAAAATATATGCAAATTCTCAGCGCTGATTTTATTGCTAAATTTCCACAAATTATTAATATTCACCACTCTTTTTTACCAGCTTTTGTAGGTGCAAATCCTTACCAAAAAGCTTTTGAACGAGGTGTAAAAATTATTGGTGCGACAGCTCATTATGTGACTTCTGATTTAGATGCAGGACCAATTATTGAACAAGATGTCGTGCGGGTTAGTCACCGCGATGAAGTCGAAGATTTGATTAGAAAAGGCAAGGATTTAGAAAGAATTGTCCTAGCAAGAGCAGTGCGATCGCATTTACAAAATCGTGTGTTGGTCTACGGCAACCGCACAGTAGTATTTGAATGAAAGGGAACAGAGATCAGGTAAAGTAGGGTTCCCTCTGGAGAAAAGGGGAAGTTGTAAAATTTTCTCATAAATAGCTGAGTTGAAAATACTTGGTGTCTTAGTGCCTTGGTGGTAAACATTTTAACCACTAAGACTCCAAGACACAAAGATTTTTGACGCCTACTTCAGATAAAACAATAATCCAACTCCCGCGATCGCTATGATCACACCTGCGATCGCTCTCCAAGTAACTTTCTCACCTAGCCACATTCCAATAGGAATAATAAACACCGGACTAGTTTGCAGCAAGGTAGAAGCAACTCCCGCAACAGTAAATTTTAAAGCTATCTGCTGTAACCAAATTCCTAAGTAAGTTCCGCAAAAAGCTGCAAAAATAATTGCTGCTAAGACTCGTGATTGCCTAGCCTCGGCTATACTAAATAAGTTTTCTGATGGAGACTCTAAAACTTGCCTCCGTAGGCTTTGCCTGTATAGCAGTGATTTTAATATAGATTTGGAAAAGGTAAAAATTAGCAAAATCAGCACACCAGCACTCAATCGCAACAAAGCTGCCCACAAAGGATTCATAACAGATTGTGCAAATGCTGCACGCGAAAACAAAGCCCCCACAGCATTAGCAATTGCTGCCAATACTCCAAACCCTATTCCCCGCCATAAATTTGTTGTAGCACGAGAAGACAGTCCCCCCTGTCCTCCCTGTCTCCCCTCTCCCCGCGTCCCCCTACCTTCAGGAGTTCGTTCTGTCACTACCCAAGCAACTCCTAAAATCGTCAGTAAAATCCCACACCAAGCACTTAGATTTAGCTGTTCTTGGAGAAAAATCATTGCACCAATAGCTGTCATGGGTGGGGCTAAGGTTCCCATCAGTAAAGCGCGTCGCGCTCCTAAACTATTGATTGAAGCAAAGAAGACTGTATCACCAAAACCAATACCCACTACACCACTGAGGAGAATTAGAGAAAGGGGAATCGGGGCGATACTAGGAAATAATTCGCTACTCAGTACGATGGTGAGTAAAAGCAGAGCGATCGCAACTATGCCTTTCATTAAGTTGAGTTGCAGAGGCGGGATACGTTCACCCAAACGACCATACACCACAGATGCGATCGCCCACAAACAAGCAGCAGACAAAGCTGCTATTTCACCTTGAAAACTCATGAAGAAGGCAAAAGGCAAAAGGCACAAGTGATAAGGAAATCCCATAAATTAGATAATGCTGACTTGAAAATTTCACCCCGAGCTTTATCATCGGTCTTGACGAGAGTGCGTTTCAAAGTACTTGAGCTGTTACCCGCAATTTATTGTAGGGCGGGATAATACCGCAAAGCCAAAGGTTTTACATCGAGGGTCTAAACTCTATAGGAATTGACCAAAGGTATCATAAATTTAGCGGCTTGTATCTAACAGTAGTGCGCAGAAGTTTTTCTAAAATCTTCTGACTTGAAAGTAACCTCACCCTGTCAACAGAGGACACCCCTCTCCACGGATTCACCAAAGGGGAAGGGGTGAGGTTTTTCATTCATCGCTGTGAAATTTTTTAATATCTGCCTTCCACCGAAGCCAGTTAATGACAAATTTAAAAAAATATTAAAAATAATATTTACCCCTTTGCAAACACTCAAGATTTTTCATATTTTAAGAAAAATACTCTTATAAACTTTAGCACTCAATGCACGTTACTGCTAATTTTTTGCTGGTTCAAATTTAGCACTCAAGATATAAAAGTGCTAACTCATTGAGTGTTTTACTACCTATGACATAAGGTGTGATAACACTTTTTTCAGATGCATTTTCAATCCAGTTGCAGATATATTTAGTTTAAAAAGATTGATATTGGGGTAACAGCAATGAAATATACTTTTGATATTGTTGGAGTATCTCAAGTTTTACAATTTTTTAATCACCAACAACAAAATTTGCACAAACCACAACACCAAGGTGTGGAATATATCGCAACACACACATGTACATTAGACGCGCTGCTAGAATCCGTGGAGCCAGTACCGCAAAAATGGAATTGGGACAAAGATGAAGTTGTAGGTACAGTGATTAATTTTTGGATGCAGAATTCCGATAGTATTCGTTATTGGAAAGCACGTTTAATAGATGCTGGCAGGGATAACTTACTAGTAGCAAGAATTGCAGATATTAAAGCGTTAAAGAAAGAATTGGAATATCTATTAGGTGTAAATTTATAGCTAGATGTAAAGCTTCGTTATTGGGTATTGGGCATCGGTCATTGGGGAGGAGATTTTCCCATTACCAATTACCAGCCTACGCGACAGCATAAGTATATGAGTGAGCATGATATATAAATTCTCAACTTCTACGAGAAGTCCGAGATCCGGGTAGCGGCGACCCCAGATAAAATAGTTAACAAATGATGCTCGCTAGCTGACCCATGACGCCTTTACAAGACGCAAACACTGTAACTGCTCACACTACTCCCAGTGTTGACTTTGAAACCGATGAGCAAAAAGAAACCGATCCTTTGGATGAATTGCCAGGAGAGGTCGAAATGACCCTTTTTGAGCATCTAGAGGAGTTGCGACTGCGGATTTTTTATGCGCTGATTGCAGTAGCAGTAAGTGTGGTTGGCTGTTTTTTTGCTGTCAAGCCTATAGTTCAGTTGTTGGAAGTGCCAGCCAAAGGAGTCAAATTTCTCCAGCTTGCACCCGGAGAATACTTTTTTGTATCTCTGAAAGTCGCAGGCTATAGTGGTTTGCTCCTCGCTAGTCCCTTCATACTGTACCAAATCGTCCAGTTTGTACTGCCAGGCTTAACTCGCCGTGAACGCCGCTTATTAGCTCCTATAGTTCTAGGATCAACAGTGCTGTTTGCAGTAGGTTTAGTATTTGCTTATTCCCTACTGATTCCAGCTGCTTTAAAATTCTTTATTAGCTACGGTGCAGATGTCGTAGAACAACTATGGTCAATTGACAAATATTTTGAATTTGTCCTGTTGTTATTATTCAGTACGGGGTTAGCATTCCAAGTACCGATTATCCAACTTTTACTCGGTAGTTTGGGAATTGTCTCGTCAAAACAAATGCTGTCTGGCTGGCGTTATGTAATTTTAGGTGCAGTAGTTCTAGGAGCCGTCATAACGCCTTCTACAGACCCCCTTACCCAAACTCTCCTAGCGGGAGCCGTACTAGGGCTGTATTTTAGCGGAATTGGGCTGGTTAAGCTCATAGGTAAATAGAAGACACACGGAGAACAAGGGAGACAAGGGAGACACGGATAAATATCTCTCCCCCACTCCCCACACTCCCCACACTCCCCACACTCCCCACACTCCCCGCACTCCCCCACTCCCCCTACCTTGTTGCAGATAGACATTTTTAACCAATTTGATGTTTTAGTAGTCGGCGCTGGTGCTGCTGGACTGTATACGGCGCTTTGTTTACCACAGTCCTTACGAGTTGGTCTGATTACCAAAGAAACTTTAACCTTGTCTGCTAGTGATTGGGCGCAGGGTGGTATTGCTGCTGCGATCGCTCCTGATGATTCACCACGGTTGCACATTGAGGATACAATCAAAGCAGGTGCAGGTTTGTGCGATCGCCCCGCAGTCGAATTCCTTGCCGAACATGCCCCAGACTGCATTAAATCTCTGGTAGAGCTTGGGGTTGCTTTTGATCGTCACGACAATCATTTAGCTTTAACTTTAGAAGCCGCCCACTCTAAACACCGGGTTCTTCACGCTGCTGATACTACAGGTAGAGAAGTAATCACCACTCTGACTGCACAGGTACTGCAACGGAAAAATATTCAAGTCATTCAGCAAGCTTTGGCATTGAGTTTGTGGATAGATCCTCAAACCCAAACCTGTCAGGGGATTAGCTTGTTTTATCAAGGTGAAATTATATGGGTAAAAGCTGGTGCAGTGGTGCTAGCAACAGGTGGTGGTGGTCAGGTATTTGCTCAAACCACTAACCCAGCTGTGAGTACCGGAGATGGAGTAGCGATCGCAGCTCGTGCTGGAGCAATTCTCAGAGATTTAGAATTTGTACAATTCCACCCTACTGCTTTGACAAAACCAGGGGCGGAACGCTTTTTAATTAGTGAAGCTGTACGTGGTGAGGGAGCGCATCTAATAGATGATCAAGGGCGGCGTTTTGCTTTTGATTATCATCCGGCTGGTGAACTCGCCCCCAGAGATATCGTGAGTCGGGCAATTTTTAGTCACTTACAAAAAACCACTGCTGACCCCGCCACCGCCCACGTGTGGTTAGATATGCGCCCTATTCCTGCTGACAAAATTCGTCACCGCTTCCCTAACATCATTCATGTTTGTCAACGCTGGGGTATCGATGTTTTTTCCGAACCAATTCCCGTCGCTCCTGCTGCTCATTACTGGATGGGTGGTATTCTCACAGATATGATGAATCGCACCAACATTCCCGGTTTATACGCTGTCGGAGAAACTGCAAGTACTGGAGTACATGGTGCTAATCGCCTTGCTAGTAATTCTTTATTAGAATGTATTGTTTTTGGCGCGCAGATGGCCCATCTGGAGCTAAAGAGTGAATCAGTAAGTGAAGAACCGCTTCCAACAGTGTGGGAATTTGTTACAGATTTAGATAATTGGCACAAACAACGAGCATATTTAGAAGATTTGCGCCAAAAAATTCCCCGTTTAGTGTGGCAATATGCTGGTATCTGTCGAGAACAGTCAGGCTTAGAAATCGCGATCGCCACCGTCAAATCTTGGCAGCAAGATTTTGCTGATTTGCAACTAAGCCAATTTTTGCTTTGTTTACCCCCCAAACAAAGCGTTAGTTTCAAATTGCCAGATGCAGAACGACAATTGAGACTGTGGGCAGAAACTCACAATTTATTGGATGTAGCTTATTTAATCCTCACCAGTGCTGCTTTTAGAAAAGAAAGCAGGGGGGGACACTATCGCCTAGATTATCCCCAATCAGATCCTAATTGGCAAGTTCATACACTGGTACAGTATTACAATTGGTGGAAAGCACCTGTATTGACATAGGTTTTGGTTATTTACTGTTAGTGGTTAGTGGTTGTTTATTGTTGTTAACCATGCACAATGCTCACGCCTTACACTGTCCCTAATCCCCACGGCTGCAAGAATAAGGATTAGGGTCAATCGGGAGTCAATAATAAATAAATTACTAACTATATAACTATTAATCGCTAACAATTAACTATTAATTTTTGACTAATGATTAATTACATGATGGTCTAATAAAAAATAATTGTATTTGTCAATACTAGTCAACTACTAATAGATAGATGTTATAGTTTGCTTTTTCAATAAAAAATTAAAAAATTCTCACAAAGAATGTTTGAGATCAATTGCCTGTAAAATTAAAATTTAAATTCAAACGTAAAACACTATAAAGTTATTGGCATGTGGAATTGTCCAGGGCAATCTACATCAAAAGCATCTAGAGTGTTTTCTGCGATTTAACTTCAATTTAAATACCGAAAAACCATGAATACAACTTGGCAAAATATAACCCAAGTAATGGCAGTCGATTTGTGGATTAGGGTAGAAAAATTTTTAGCACAATCGCCCACATTACCACCGCAAGAGACTGGATTCAACACCTATGTGCAAAACTCTTTCCAACAGATAGGTGCATTTCTGCCTCGATTGCTGGGAGCAGTATTAATTTTGTTAGCTGGCTGGTTGATTGCTGCTAGTGTTGCTGCTGTCACACGAGGAATTCTCAATCGCACCCAAATAGATAACCGCATCGCCGCAGGTGTAGTTGGACGTGAAGACAACCAACTTCCCAAAGTCGAAACATTGATTTCCAATTTGGTGTTTTGGGGCATTCTACTACTGACCTTAGTTGCCGTTCTAGACACACTGGAATTAAGGGTTGCTTCACAACCACTGAATACTTTTCTCAATCAAATTGGCGACTTTTTACCTAGATTGGTGGGTGCGCTGATTTTTGCAGGAGTTGCTTGGTTAGTAGCCACTGTTGTCAAGCTAATCACAATCAGAGGATTGCAGGCGTTAAGAATAGACGAACGTTTAAGTCCACCAGAAGATGGCGGTACTACTCAAAATCAATTGCCTCTGAGTAATACCATTGGTAATGCTCTGTATTGGTTCATCTTTTTACTATTTTTGATACCAATACTAGATACTCTGGGGTTACAACGGGCACTACAACCAGTAGAAACACTGGTAACAGAGATTTTGGCAATTCTACCGAACGTCCTTGGAGCAATCATTATTGGTGTTGTCGGTTGGTTCATAGCAACTATTGTTCAACGGATTGTCACTAATTTACTAGCAGCAACAGGAATTGACAATTTGGGAACTCGATTAGGATTATCACGCACTGAGGGAACTCAACCTCTTTCCAGAATCATTGGCACAATTGTTTATGTTCTAATTTTGATTCCTGTAGCGATCGCAGCTTTGAATACTCTACAAATAGCAGCGATTTCAGTGCCGGCAATCGCGATGTTGCAACAAGTTCTCAATGTGCTTCCCGCCATCTTCACAGCGATCGCCATTTTAATTCTTGCCTATTTCTTGGGGCGGTTTGTGGCAGATTTAGTCACTAACATTTTGACCAGTATAGGTTTTAACAATATTTTGTCCGTGTTGGGTATATCACCACCCCCAAGACGGATTGTGATTCCCGCAGAAGAACCAACAGTACCCACCCCCCCCAGCCGCACCCCCTCGGAAATTGCGGGCATTATTGTATTAGTTGGGATTATGTTGTTTGCGACTGTGGCAGCAGTCAATATCCTTAATATCCCTGCCCTAACAATGCTAGTAACTGGTGTTGTTGTCGTACTCGGACGCATCTTGGCTGGAGTGATTATATTTGCGATCGGTTTATATCTAGCCAATCTAGCTTTCAACATTATTACTAGTTCTGGTAATCCCCAAGCTAGAATTTTAGGTCAGGTGACACGGATAGCAATCATTACCCTAGTCGCCGCCATGGCGTTACAACAAATCGGTGTTGCACCCGATATTGTCAATCTTGCCTTTGGCTTGCTATTGGGTGCGATCGCAGTGGCGATCGCTCTTGCTTTTGGTTTAGGATCTCGCGATATCGCCAGAGAACAAGTCCAACAATGGTTGGAATCTTTCAAAAATAGAGGTTAATGGAGCTTACAAGCACGTCACCAAAAAATCCAAAACACTAATTTAGTATTACAGCTTGAAGTTATAAACCGGGTTTTTGTTACCACAAAAACTCGGTTTATTCTGTTGGTGAATTAATCTCAATTTGAGTACGGGCATTCAATAATGCTATTTTCACTTGCTCAAAACCTGTACCACCGTAGCTATTACGAGCAGCAACTACTTGCTGAGGAGATATTGCTTCGTAAATGTCGGCTGCAAATGCTGGATGAAGTTGTTTCCACTCTTCCAAGGTTAAATCTTTCAGGAGTTTGCCAGCAGCAATGCTAGTTTTTACTACTTTACCCACAAGGTTGTATGCTTCTCGAAATGGTACACCTCGTGCTGCTAGATAATCGGCTACATCGGTAGCATTGGAAAAGTCTTCACATACTGCTTGTGCTAGGCGCTGGGTACGAAATTCCAGACCCTCCCGTAGCAAAATTGTCATTGCTTCTAGACATGCTTTGACGGTTTTAACACTATCAAATAAAGCTTCTTTGTCTTCTTGTAGATCTTTGTTATATGCCAAGGGCAGTCCCTTCATAATTACTAACAAAGCTTGGAGATGACCGAAGACACGCCCAGTTTTTCCCCGCACTAATTCTGGGACATCAGGGTTTTTCTTTTGAGGCATGATGCTGGAACCAGTTGCACAGCTATCTTTCAGGGTGACAAAACCAAATTCTTCAGACGCCCAAAGAATGATTTCTTCTGAAAGTCGGCTCAAATGAACCATAATTAAGCTGACAGCACACAAAAATTCGATCACAAAATCGCGATCGCTCACCCCATCCAGACTGTTAGCATAAACACTATCAAAATGCAATAGTTGGGCTGTGTAATGGCGGTCAATTGGGAAAGTTGTTCCAGCCAAAGCACCACAGCCCAAAGGTGAAATATTCACTCGCTTCCAAACATCTCCCAAGCGTTCCCAGTCTCGTTGTGCCATTTGAAAGTATGCCAACAAGTGGTGAGCTAAACTCAAGGGTTGGGCGCGTTGCAAGTGGGTGTAACCAGGTATTAAAGTTTCAACGTGATTATCAGCAATATCTAACAGGACACTTTGGAATTCTCGCAGTTGCTGACGAATTTGTTGGATCTGATCACGTAGATACAATCTCGTATCTGTTCCTACTTGGTCGTTGCGGGAACGCCCTGTGTGTAATTTTTTACCCACATTCCCAATAATTTCCACAAGGCGATGCTCAACAGCAAAGTGTACGTCTTCTGCTTCTATACCGGGGTTAAACTTGCCTTGGCGATATTCTTGCCGGATTTGTTCTAAACCAGCAACTAATTGTTCTCCTTCTTCAGGAGAAATGATCCCACATTTAGTTAGCATCTGAGCATGAGCAACAGAGCCAGTCAAATCATATTCTATTAACTCAATGTCAAAACTAATACTTGCATTAAAACGAGCGATCGCAGGATGCAAGGCTGATTCAAATCGCTGGCTCCAAGTTTGCTGTTGAGTCATGTTCAGAGGCTGGGGATCGGGGACTGGGGATTGGAAGGGGGACAAGGGAGGTGGGGAGTGTGGGGAGTGTGGGGAGTGTGAGGAGTAGAGGAATAACAAATAACCACTAACCACTATCCACTAACCACTAACAACCAACAACCAACAAACAACAAACAACCACTAACCAAAACTTGTCAGATTCCGAATCATATAACCAATTGCCAATCCAATCAAGAGCGCCCAGGCTTGGCCTGATTGAACAAAATGCGTAAAGGCTTTTTGCATCTGACCAATAAGATTTGGATCAGTGATGTTTTGAGCTAGGATATTCAAACTTTCCGGTAAATGCCAAATTAACTGAGACATCGAATTACTAAGTAATTGAATTTGTTCAAATTTATTCTTGAATAAGGGTTAAAGGGGGACAAGGAAGAACTTTTCACCAATCCCTGATCACCGTTTCTCCTAATCCTTTTTAGGGATCCGAGTTCTCCACTTTCCAATCCAAAATCAAAAATGGTATTACATCTTTGCCCTTTCCCTCTAATTACATCGAGATACTGATCATTAGCCAAAAGCTTAAAGCAAAGGCAGCCAACGCAATCCAAAGTTTCATTTCTGAGTGATGTTTTTCACTAATGTAAAAGTAACATCACCGTAATAACTCAAGAATCAGATGATGCCATCCGCAATTTCTCGGCTGTTCGCAAAATTTTTCCTGCTAACACTGCTGCGCCAAAGCCATTATCAATATTGACTACACCAACTCCAGATGCACAAGAGTTGAGCATTGTCAATAGAGGTGCTAAACCTCCGAAACTTGCACCGTAACCAATGCTAGTAGGAACAGCAATCACCGGACAGTCTGCTAAACCTGCTACTACACTGGGTAAAGCACCCTCCATACCTGCAACGACAATCAACACAGAGGCATTTGCAATCACGTGGCGGTTACTCAGCAAGCGGTGAATGCCGGCGACTCCCACATCCCAGAGGCGCTGGATACGAAAGCCAGAAAGTTCTGCGGTGACAGCGGCTTCTTCAGCTACAGGTAAATCGGCTGTACCAGCAGAAATAATGCCAATTGTACCAGGATAACGTGGTTGAAGATTGGGAGGAGCGATCGCACAAATTCTTGCTGATTCGTAGTATCGTAAATCCCTCACCTTGGGTTGCAGTGCTGCATAAATCTCCGGTACAATGCGAGTTGCCATAACTACAGGATTACGTAGACGCATTGTCTCCATAATTTGAGCAATTTGACAGGGGGTTTTACCAGGGCCCCAAATCACCTCCGGAAAACCAGTTCTGATGGTGCGATGATTGTCAATTTTGGCAAATTCACCCACAGGTTCATAAGCTAAATATTTGAGTTCATCCAGGGCGACATCCAGGGAAACATTACCATTGGCAACAGCTTCAAGGAGCGATCGCAAATTTTCCTCATTTGTCATTGGTTGTTGGTTAGTGGTTAGTGGTTAGTAGTTAGTGGTTAGTGGTTAGTGGTTAGTAGTTATTTTCCACTCCCCACACTCCACCCTACGGGAAGCCGCGCAAAGCGCACGGCAGGTGCTTTATGCCGGGAAACCCGTCCACCGCACTGCCTCGTCTACACACTCCCCCCATCACCCCACCTCCCCACCTTAATTCTAATTATCTTCAGCAATTTTTAACTCATAAAGATTCCAGAACGGGCCACCAAGAGCAGTATACTTGATACCTTGGAAGCGATCGCGTACGGCCTGCAAATCTAATCTTTCTACCAAGTGAATAAATGGTAATTGTTCTGAGGCTATGCGCTGATACTCGTAATAAATTTCCTTGCGTTTGTTTTCATCTATTTCTTGAGCGCCCTTAATATAAAGACGGTCAATTTCCTTTTCCCAATCAGAAACTACCCAACCAGTCATAGGTGGATCCCCTGGCTGAGGACCAAGATTAAACGCATGGGACGCACCGTTAATTCTCCAGATATTACTAGCACTGTGAGGTTCAACACCACCACCAGCAAAACCACCAAGATAACAATCCCAATCTTGAGTGACTTTCAGTTTTTCCAGATAAGCGTTGAAACTGAGAATTTGCAAATCAACTTGAATGCCAATCTTCGCTAAATCCTGCCTAATTTGTGCAGCCATATCCCCCCTAACTTTCCTTTCAGCGTTCGTCAGTAGGGTGAATCTCACTCGATTGCCATCTTCATCTACTAGCTGATTTTGGCCATTGTATTTGAACCCTGCTTGCAAAAGTAATTTCTTGGCTTTTTCTGGATCATAATTGTAAACTTTTAAGCCTTTTTCTGGAGGGAGAAAGTAGGGACTTTTGACATAAACAAAGGAATTTTGCAACTCACCTAAGCCACGAAATGCATTTGTTTTCATTGTTTCGCGGTCAATGGCATAGGCTACTGCTTGTCTAAATTCCTTCTTATTAAACCAACGAGATTTAATTGGATCTACAAAAGGCTGACCCTTAGAATTTTTAGCTTGATTGAGATTAAAAGAAATAAATGTAGTGCCAGTATCTGGTCCACCATTATAAATTTTAAACTTTGCTCGTTTTTCTTCCCGCTTCAATAAACTAAAACCTTCTGGAGGAACTTCGAGATTATCCAACTGTCCGGAGCGGAAACTGATTAACTGGTTATCAGTCGATTCAATTATCTGGAAAATCAACCTTTCTATGTAAGGTTGAGGATTGCCTTGAGCATCTTTGCGCCAATAGTATGGATTGCGTCGGAATATGACTCGCTGACTGGGGATATAAGTTTCCATAACATAAGGCCCATTACCAATAATTTCTTTGGGATCAGTGCCTGTTGTCCACATTGTTAGAAATTTGGGATTACCACTAGAATCAGTTGTATTAACAGATTCCTTGAGAGCATGAGCAGGCAAAATTGTAATACCACCTACCCATCTCAAAAAAGGAGCAAAAGGTTCCGGTACAGTGAATTCTACTTTCAGCTCATCTATTTTGCGTACCTTAGGAGTATCACCACGTTCATTAATTCTTAAAGAATCTTTCGTCGGCGTGGGTATTTTGGGGTTTAGGTAAATGTCATTGTAGCTAAATACAATATCATCAGCAGTCATTGGTTTACCATCTGACCACTTGAGTCCTTTTTTGAGAGTGATGACTACTCGCTGTCCATTGTCAAGAACTTGCCAAGACTCAGCCAAACCAGGTTCTAACTCATTAGTAAGAGGGTTTTCGTTAATTAATGAGTCATAAAGGGGTCCAAAGACACTGTATGCTGACTCATTTAGGGCTGGGTTAAAAGTGGAAGGCTCACCCAAAACAGCCACAATCATTTGCGGCACTTGAGCAGCTTTTGTTTGATAATTAGACGGGTTGCAAGCAACAGTTACCAGTGCGGTGATTAAAGCCAGAATTATTAATAAGCGAAAACGCTTAATAGAGGGAAAGATACTAGCAAAACTCATCATTTATTAATATCAAAATATTTTTATTTGCTCTCAACTAAAGTTGACGCTAATAGCTCAAGTCAGCTAAAAGCTGACTATAATTATGAACTATTTCACCTGGTTGAGTGGGTTTAACTGAATAAATTACCCTTGTAAAAGTAAAACCACTGCATAAGCGCAAATACCTTGTTCTTCACCAACAGGACCTAGTTTTTCATTGGTAGTAGCTTTAATTCCGACTTGATTTGGTTGTAATTGTAAAACTCCTGCAATTTTTTCCTTCATCTTTTGAATATGAGGTTTTAATTTTGGGTGTTCTGCTACTACCACCGAGTCTATATTGCCTATTTGCCAGCCTTGAGAGCGAATAAGTTGGTGAACTTTACTCAATAACACCAAACTATCAGCACCTGCCCATTGCGGATCGCTAGGGGGAAAATAATGTCCGATATCGCCTAGCGATAAAGCTCCTAGCATAGCATCCATAATCGCGTGAGTAAGGACATCAGCATCACTATGGCCTAGCAAACCCAGAGAGTGAGGAATATTTATACCGCCAAGAATCAGAGGGCGATCGCTCACTAGTCGATGAATATCATAACCGTTGCCAATCCGAATGTTCATTTTTAGTCCAGTGTCAAATGTCAATTCTTAGTCGTTAGTAGTTAGTGGTTAGTAGTTATTCCTCCACTCCCCACACTCCCCACACTCCCCACACCCCTCACACTCCCCACACCCCTCACACTCCCCACACCCCTCACACTCCCCACCTCCCCATCTCCCCTAATCCCCTCCAGAGGTACCGAGTTTCCCATCTTTCCCTTCCTTCTCCTTTAGCCAAGCCTTGAGCAAATCAGGACGGCGATCGCCTGTTCTTTTGATTTGTTGTTCTAATCGCCACTTAGCAATTTCAGTATGATTGCCAGACAGTAGTACATCTGGTACTTTCCAGCCACGGAAATTTGCTGGACGGGTGTATTGGGGATAATCTAATAATCCTTCTTCAAAACTTTCTGATTTGAGGGACTCGACCTTACCAACAGTTCCTGGTAATAGGCGCATTACACCATTAATCAAAGCCATTGCTGGAATTTCTCCACCGGTCAGAATAAAATCACCCAAAGATATTTCACGGGTAACTAAATGCAGTACTCGCTCATCTACACCTTCATAGTGACCACAAATGACCACCAATTGGTCATAATTGGTTGCTAATTCTCGTAACAGAGGTTGATTTATTGTTTGTCCTTGGGGACTCATCAGAATCACCTCTCTTCTGGATAAAACAGGTAGGGATTCAACGGCGGCAAAAATTGGTTCTGGTTTCATGAGCATTCCGACACCGCCGCCGTAGGGTTCATCATCGACTTTACGATGCTTATCGGTAGTAAAGTCGCGGGGATTTATTAAATTGACCTGAGCAATCTGTTTGGCCAAGGCTTTACCAATCAGCCCGGAACTCAAAATAGAGGTAAAACTATCAGGAAATAGCGTAACTATATCAAAGCGCACAGTATTTCGTATTGGAGAACACTAATCTTAAATTTGGAATGTCCAGCACAGTACGGCAGAAATCATTAGAAAGTTAATAAACAAGTCACAAAATGGGTAGATGTTATGGTGATTAATTCTTTCTGCCAGGATTACCAAAAATTGTTGCCAAAGGCAAAAACTTTTGGTGTTTCCTTTTTGCCTACCCACCAGATACATAGTCTGAACGAGCGTCTACAGCATAGCAGCATAGCTGCTTTTTGGCGTTGGCTTCAAACTAGCCGATGTTGTATGTAACACATATGAACTTGGTTGGTCGTATCTATAAGTGCTAGAAATAGTGGCATTCTATGAGTCAATAAAAGTTTTTCTAATTACTTAATTTATGTTTAAATATTGTCACATCTAAATTTAACTAATTCGGCTTAAGTCCTGGGCTATACCCAAAGTTAGCAGTGGGATATCAGCCGGAAGATGAAAAATTAACTTAATAACTGCCTTGGGAAGCAGGGTGGCTGCGCGGGTTCTCCTTTGAGGAGATAAAGGCACAAAAGCCAGAGATGCTGAGGAAGGCTCTGATTGTCTTCACAGACAAACATCTTTAAAATCATGTCCCCAACAGAGCATCAGCAAATGAGACGCGAAACCTCCCCTATAACGCGAAGCGTTTAGTGGTAGGTACTTCACTATTATGACTAGGTTAACAACTTCCAGGATGCATCGAACCAGCCTCAAAAAGAAAGTGCGTCAATATCTGTTTGTGTTTCCCAAAATTCGAGGAGACACTCAAATGGACAACCACCCGAGGGACACGCGACAAAGCGTCTACAAGCTCATGGTATTGCGATCGCAGTCACTACAACAAGATGCTATTAACTATAACTGCAAATCTGTTGCCACCGTGACGGCAAGGAATATGGGGGATTGGGGAACTTGGGGCTCCTGGATGGGATTAGGGGCAACAGGAATTGGGGATCGGGGATCGGGTATAGAAAAACATCAATATTCCAATTACCAATTACCCATTACCAATTACCAATTTAGGCGCAAAAATAATTGGGCTGCTGACCTTGTAATTTTCACCTGAAGTTGTTGACAGGAGAAACACAATGCCGGAATTACAAGCTAAATTGCTGGAAATGAGGACACCCCAAGCAACAAAAACTGCCGTTCTGGTGATCGGAGGCGCAGAAGACAAAGTCCATGGCCGCGAGATTTTGCGGACTTTTTTTGCTCGTGCTGGTGCTAATGACGCCCACATAGCAATTATTCCCTCTGCTTCTCGTGAACCCTCTATCATCGGTGGTCGCTATATCCGTATTTTTGAGGATATGGGTGCTAAAAAGGTTGAGCTTCTGGACATACGGGAAAGAGAGCAGTGTGAATACCGTGATTACCAACAGTCCCTGGAAGCTTGTACCGGGGTTTTTTTAACAGGAGGTGATCAATTGCGATTGTGTGGCGTCTTATCAGACACACCAGCAATGGATATTATCCGGCAGCGAGTTAGATCTGGAGAACTAACTCTCGCAGGTACTAGCGCCGGCGCGGCTGTCATGGGACATCACATGATAGCAGGCGGTGGTAGTGGTGAGTCACCCAATCGTTCCCTGGTGGATATGGCTACTGGTTTGGGATTTATCCCTGAGGTGATTGTAGACCAACATTTTAACAATCGTAATCGTATGGGACGTTTGATGAGTGCGATCGCTTCTCACCCAGATCGTCTGGGGATTGGCATTGATGAAGATACTTGTGCGCTGTTTGAACGTGATGGTTGGTTACAAGTTTTGGGCAAGGGTTCGGTTACAATAATAGATCCGACCGAAGTGACTCACACAAACGAACCCCATGTGGGAGCAACTGAACCTTTGAATCTTCACAATTTGCGCCTGCACATTCTCAGTCATGGCGATCGCTTCCACCTTTACCAACGCACTGTTTTACCTGCTGTCTACCGCATCTCCAGCTGACGGACTTCAGTATCTGGAGTTACACTGAGTTGATCGCGCAATTCTACGTTGCAGCAGAAAAATGAGAGTAATACGATGTAAGAATAAAAAACTGTTTACCATGAACAGTTTGGCGGTCGATTTCAGTAAGAAACTAGAATTTTGGTTCCGAATCTCCATCTACCTATTCCCATGAGAATCCTCAAAATCCAGACCTTACGCGGCCCCAACTACTGGAGCATTCGACGCCACAAGCTGATCGTCATGCGCCTGGATCTAGAAAATCTTGCCGAGACGCCCTCGAATGAAATCCCTGGCTTTTATGAAGGACTAGTTGAGGCTCTGCCTAGTCTGGAAGGTCACTACTGCTCGCCTGGCTGTCGTGGTGGTTTTTTGATGCGAGTACGCGAAGGCACCATGATGGGTCACATTGTGGAACATGTAGCCTTAGAACTGCAAGAATTAGCCGGTATGCACGTCGGTTTCGGTCGTACTCGGGAAACGTCTACATCGGGTGTTTACCAAGTCGTCTTTGAGTATCTAAATGAGGAAGCCGGACGCTATGCAGGTAGAGCCGCAGTCCGGCTGTGCCAAAGTATTGTTGACCGAGGTCGTTATCCAAAGGCGGAGCTAGAACAAGATTTACAAGATCTGAAAGACTTATGGCGTGATGTAGCCTTGGGGCCTTCCACAGAGTCAATCGTCAAAGAAGCTGAAAAAAGAGGTATTCCCTGGATGCAACTAGGGGCACGCTTCTTAATTCAACTGGGTTATGGTGTCAACCAAAAGCGGATGCAAGCAACCATGACCGATAACACCGGTATCTTGGGAGTAGAACTAGCTTGCGACAAAGAAGCCACCAAACGCATACTCGCAAATGCAGGAGTACCAGTTCCCAAAGGTACGGTAATTAACTTTTTGGACGATTTGCCAGAAGCAATTGAATATGTTGGTGGCTATCCCATTGTTATTAAACCCTTAGACGGAAATCACGGACGTGGCATCACCATCGACATCCAAAATTGGGAAGAAGCAGAGGTAGCCTACGACGCCGCCAGACAAATTTCTCGCTCAATTATTGTAGAGCGGTATTACAAGGGACGTGACCATCGAGTCTTGGTTGTAGACGGCAAAGTAGTGGCAGTTGCGGAACGTGTACCTGCTCATGTGGTTGGTGATGGCAGATCTACCATTGCGGAATTGATAGAGGAAACCAATAAAGACCCAAATCGTGGTGAGGGACATGATAAAGTTCTCACCAAAATTGAACTAGATCGTACCAGTTATCAGTTACTGGAAAGGCAAGGTTACACCCTCGACAGTGTATTAGCGAAAGACGAAATTTGCTATTTACGGGCAACGGCAAACTTAAGTACGGGTGGTATTGCTGTAGATAGAACAGATGAAATTCACCCAGAAAATGTTTGGTTAGCCCAGCGTATCGTCAAGATTATCGGTTTAGATATCGCCGGCATTGATATCGTCACATCGGATATTAGCCGCCCCTTACGAGAGGTTGATGGTGTAATTGTGGAAGTCAATGCTGCTCCCGGCTTCCGGATGCATGTTGCCCCTAGTCAAGGCACCCCCCGTAACGTTGCAGGGGCAGTGATTGATATGCTGTTCCCCAACGAACAAGCTAGTCGGATTCCGATTTTGAGTGTCACAGGTACAAACGGCAAGACGACCACTACCCGCCTCCTGGCTCACATCTACAAACAGACCGGTAAGGTAGTAGGTTATACGACCACAGATGGAACTTATATCGGAGATTATTTAGTAGAAGTCGGGGACAACACAGGCCCACAAAGCGCTCAGTTAATTTTGCAAGACCCGACAGTTGAAGTAGCAGTTTTGGAAACCGCTAGGGGCGGGATTCTCCGCTCTGGCTTGGCCTTTGAAGCCGCCAATGTCGGTGTAGTGTTAAATGTTGCTGCTGATCACTTGGGTATTGGTGACATTGACACAATCGACCAGTTGGCACATCTCAAGAGTGTGGTTGCCGAAGCCGTTTATCCTGATGGCTACGCTGTTCTTAACGCCGATGATCCCCGCGTGGCTGCGATCGCAGAACGAACAAAAGCCAATATTGCCTACTTCACTATGAACCCAGAATCGGAATTGGTGCGAAACCACATCCAAAAGGGTGGAGTTGCAGCAGTGTACGAAAATGGCTTTTTGTCAATATTAAAAGGTGATTGGACACACAGGATCGAACGGGCAGAAAATATTCCCTTGACAATGGGTGGACGGGCCCCATTTATGATTGCCAACGCTTTGGCAGCTTCCTTAGCGGCGTTTGTGCAAAATGTGTCAATTGAGCAAATTCGGGCTGGCTTAAATACATTCCGGGCTTCGGTAAGTCAAACACCAGGACGGATGAACTTGTTTAACTTGGGTAACTTCCACGCTTTGGTAGATTATGCCCACAACCCCCATAGTTACGAAGCTTTAGGTTCCTTTGTCCGCAACTGGACAAATGGCGATCGCATTGGCGTTATCGGTGGACCTGGCGATCGACGTGATCAAGACTTTGTAGCTTTGGGTAAGTTGTCAGCCGAAATTTTTGACTACGTAATTGTCAAAGAAGATGATGACACCAGAGGTAGGGCGCGGGGTTCGGCTGCGGAATTAATTATTCAAGGTATTAAGCAAGTCAACCCCAATTACGAATATGAAGCGATTCTGGATGAAACCCAAGCCATTAACAAAGCCTTGGATATTGCCCCTGAGAACAGTTTGGTGGTGATTTTACCAGAAAGCGTCAATCGTGCCATTAAGTTGATTAAGGGTCGTGGTGTTGTGAAAGAAGAAGTTCCGCAACAAAATACCACCCCCGCAGCTGTAGATTCTCAAATGGGTGTGACTTCATCTGTTGTCAATTCGATTATTTAGTCAATGGTCATTTGTCATATATTATTTGATACCCAGATACGTACTTGGTTAATTGTCAATTCGATTATTTAGTCAATGGTCATTTGTCATTGGTCATTTGTAAACACAAAGGACTAATGACCAAGAACAAATGACTATTTTTATTTTTCTTCTTCTTCGGGGTTGCTATCCTCATCAGTTGTGGTTTTATTCATTTCTTCTTTAAAACCCCGCAAGGTTTTGCCTAGTGCGCTTCCGAGTTCGGGGATTTTTTTCGGTCCAAAAATTAACAAGGCGACGATCGTGATTACCCCTACTTCTGTCCATCCCAGTCCAAACATAAGTGTCTCCTGTGAAAAACTCTACTTAAAATATAGTAGGGTGGGATGTATAGATGATGTTGTGATTTTATTTGGGGTGTGTGGTTGAGCAATTTTTTTGAACCACAAAGCCACAAAGGATCGAACTACGTCATAAGTCTTACGCACACAATTGATTGAGCATCTTTTTTGAACCACAAAGCCACAAAGACACAAAGAAAAATCGATTTTGAAGTCCTAGTGTTATGGCGATCGTAGTACTTTGACTTTTTTACCTGATTTTAAATGTTGCAACTTAAATAAATCCCTAT
Source organism: Fischerella major NIES-592 (assembly GCF_001904645.1). Lineage (NCBI taxonomy): Bacteria > Bacillati > Cyanobacteriota > Cyanophyceae > Nostocales > Hapalosiphonaceae > Fischerella > Fischerella major. Next base: position 184,186 of record NZ_MRCA01000002.1, read on the forward strand.
TAGGGATTGAAACTTAATTGCAATAATGTTTGAGATATAGGATTCCCAAATCATCCGTAAGAGACAAGCTCACCGACTTTTCCAAAAATTCGGGGAGATGAGCTTTGCGATTCTCACAAATGATATAGAAGTGCCATAGATAAACCAGAAGCGATCGCTCTAGAAAAGTAAGATATACAAAATCTGATGCTTGGCAAGCGATGGTTAGTATTTTAAGTTGTGGGCGACTGTTAAGTAAGATTTGTACAGGCACACTAAACTTTTCGGAGAAGGCGTCAATGAGCTTGTAGTTTTAACGTAGTTGTTTGGTTCTAAAATTTTGAGATTAAATCACGCACCTCTTCTAGAAATACAAAATGACAAATCGAGTAATTTTCATTGGATTATCACTGTTTTTATACGGAATAGCGCTTAGCTTACCAGCTCTTGCCTTCAAAATAGTTGAAATTACCTTTGGGCGGCAAAACAATAAAGTTGAAATCGCTACACTGACAGATAAAATTACTACAATGACAGGAGCTGAGTTAACTTTAGTAGGATTTTTTGGATTATTACTGCTTGTGATTCCACCTAGTATTGGGTGGTTGGCTAATCCAGCTTACTGGACATCGTGTGTTTTCTTTTTTCGACAACAATATAATTGGTCAATTTTAACTGCATTAATATCAATTATCGTAGGTTTTTTGGGAACAATATCAGCTTTTTGGTTCAGATTACCTGCTGGTAGTACTCCATTTCAAAAATTAGCATTACATGAATTGCTGCTTGGATTTTGGTTATGGCTTGCGGCTCCGGGATTTATTATGTTGGTCAGTATTTTTAAGCTAAAAAAATGAGATTGAGAAGATTATACCGATTCAATAAATGTTTGCAATAGACCCTGATGTAGAGACGCTTCAAACAGCGCGTCTCTACAATATCTATTTGTCGCATTCTTTTTTCAAATCGGTATTACAGCAGATTTGATTTGAGTGAGGTACAAAAGAACCCCATCCTTGCTACGCGCACCCTCCCCACAAACAGGGAGGGTTAGGGAGGGGTATACTCTATCTAGATGCAAAAGGCTGTTAATTGCAGGAGAAAAATATATAGTATTCCTAATATAATTTGTAAGAATAGCAAAGTGCAAATCCCCAACTTATCAGAGAAGTCGGGGATTTTGCCTCTAATCAATTCAATGACTTAGGAATGTGATATTGAAAATTCCTAACTCAATTGTGCTACAAGTTGATTTTCCAATAGAGTTTCATTTGTGAGTAAATCCTCAACGGTGATTCGCAAAAAGCGCTGTTCATCAACTAAAAACAGGATTTTAATACGATCGCTTCCGGGAAAACCTGGTGGTGTAAGGTTAGCAATTGTCCTCGCCCCATCTCTATCATTAAGGGGTTTGACAGTTGTGACACCGTTATCAAGACGACGGGTAATCATGCGATCGCCATCAAAATAAACTTCTGTACCACCTGTATCTGACCCCAATTCACCCATAATTAACTCAATACTGGGCTGATTCTCTACAGAAGCACCCAAAACTAACTGTACAGGCTGAGTCATGGGATAAGGTTGTCCCTCTCTAATAATTGGATGCCAATTGTGCCGATTATTACGTCTATCCCAGTAGCGGATACCGTAGCTATGGTAGAGAAAATCCTTGATTTCTATGCCTTGAGTTACTTGCAAAGCACCTTGGGCAATAGCTTCAAACGGGTGATCGCAACGAATTTTTTCTGATGTAAAATATTGCTTTACCCAGGTTTGCACTGCTGGTATTTGTACTGTGCCACCAACTAACAGCACAGCATTAATATCCCCGACTTCTACACCTTGACGTCGGGCTTGTTGTAATAGTTGAGTCATCGACTCATCCAGCCGTTCAAAAAATGAGTGTTCTGTGAGAATACCTTCCAATGTCTCTCGATCTAATTCCAATTCATAACTTTCAAAAGTTTCATCATTGAAATAAACTTCACTCGCTTGGGTTTGAGTTGATAGCTGAATTTTTACTTTTTCCGCCAGTCGCGTTGTCAAAGGACTGACTGTTAAACCTTGAGTTTTGGCAAAATAATCAACTATCCAATTGTCTAAATCAGAACCACCTAAATTTTGTCCTGCTTTCGCCAAAACACGGGCAGTTTTCACCTTTTGTTTGGAAGTTTCAGCTAAAGATTTATTACCAAACTTCAGTAAAAATCCTACGGGTTTACTAGCTGTTTTGACGCTTTTATCCAACTGTACCAAAGATAAATCTAGCGTCCCACCACCAAAATCAATCACCAAGATTACTTCTTGGTCTGCCATACCATAACCTAAAGCAGCGGCTGTCGGTTCATCGAGTATCCGCACCTGTTCGACTGGTAGTGCTTGACAAACCTTACCCAACCAGTAACGATAAACTTCAAAACTATCTACAGGTACAGTTAATACCAGTGATTCCAACCCCCCCTGCATCGGTGCTAGTTGTGTAATCACTTGGTTGAGGAACCATTGTCCAACTTGTTCAAAAGTAACTATTTGCCCATCTAATTCCGGTAGAAAACCTTGGATATCCGTACCGATACCGCGTTTGAAAGTACGGAAAAAGCGGGGATCATTTTTCAAGTCTAAACCGCGATCGCGCACTTGTTGCCCCACCAAAACTTGTGCTTTTGTAGCATCTTCTACATAAAGCAAACTGGGAATAAGTGGCGGATTCAGACTTTGTTGAACTGATAAACCAGGTAAATTCAGAGTTTCTGACTCTTGGGTGACAGGATTCCAACGAGCAATAACTGTGTTACTTGTACCAAAATCGATTGCGATCGCCATATCTACTAATTTTGCGTTTTTGTTGCCAAGACGCAAACAGCTACTTCAACTTTTACTAAAAATTATTCTCTAACAGCCACCAAGAACGCAAATCAGCTATCGCTTCTTCTTTGTGTTTCGCTTCTACTTCAATCCAAGGTGCTTGGTGGTAAACACTCGGCATAGCAGTAATTAAATCACTATGCTTTCTATCGTGAAAAGCTTCTTCCCCATTAGATCTTCGATTTAACTAATTTTTGCCCCTGAAAGATGAGTATCTCAAGACAGAAATAAACCTACTATACCCTGCGCTTAGACAAGGGCGATCGCTGATCATTAAAACTATTTTGCAACTTCAAATACATCAGATGCGATCGCACCTGAATCAAAATTGGATTTTTGCCACCAATTACAGCGTATTGCAGAGTGAATTACATTAGTTAGAAGACTCTCTCAAACCTCAGCTTTATGACTGCTGTCACTCCCGTTGTCAAACCTGTCAGCCAAATGCAACTTGCTCCCGGTAGCGCCATCACCATTCCAAATGTGAGTTGGCAAGAATTTGAATCGATTTTGCAGGAATTAGGAGAAAAACGAAGTGCGAGAATAGCCTATAGCAAAAATACTTTAGAAATGATGGTTCCTTTACCCGAACATGAAATCCCCAGAGACCTTCTTTCTGATATTGTTAAAACATTACTGAAAGCTAAGGGCATTAAATTTCAACCTTTTGGTTCTACCACTTTTAAAAAAGAAGGAACCGCAGGAGTAGAACCTGATGCTTGCTTTTACATTAAAAATTATCAACGTATGATAGGTCGTCGCCGCCTCCAACCAGACGATCCACCACCAGATTTAGCAATAGAAACAGATGTAACTTCTAAAACTACTCTTGAAGCTTATCAAGCAATTGGTGTCCCAGAAGTCTGGGTTTATGATAGCGGTAAATTTACTATCTATTTGCTGAGTCAAGGAATTTATCTCAAATCTGAGACTAGTCCTCTTTTTGAAAATATTCAATTAACGCAAATTATTCCTGCTTTAGTAGAACGAGCCTGGCGAGTAGGAAATCTTCAAGCCTTGGAAGAATTTGAAACACAAATGACCAATAACAAATGATCATATACTTATGCTACACTCTTTCATTCCTCCAGCAAGATTTTTTCCCTATCTTACTTGGCAAGATATTGCAAAAATGCCAAACAAACAAAACGTCGTCATCATTCAACCCATTGGTGCAATTGAACAACACGGTTTACATTTACCAATCATTGTCGATTCTGCAATTAGTGTAGCTGTTTTAGGCAAAGCTTTATCTAAATTAGATGTGGATATTCCAGCTTATGCCTTACCTAATATTTATTACGGTAAATCTAACGAACATTGGCATTTTCCCGGTACTATTACCCTCACTTCCCAAACATTAATTTCTTTATTAATGGAAGTTGCAGAAAGCATTTATCGTGCAGGTTTTCGCAAATTAGTATTTATGAATTCTCATGGTGGACAACCGCAAATTCTCGAACTAGTCGCCAGAGATTTGCATATTAAATATAATGACTTTTGTATCTTTCCTTTATTTACTTGGCGAGTATCAAACATAGCCAAAGAATTGCTCACACCCCAAGAACTAGAATTAGGTATTCACGCCGGAGATGCAGAAACTTCTTTGATGCTGGCAATTTTGCCTGAACAAGTCAAAATGACGGACGCAGTTACCGAATATCCGCAAAATCTACCTAAAGATAGCGTTCTGAGTATGGAAGGTAAGCTACCCTTTGCTTGGGCAACTAAAGACCTATCCCAAAGTGGTGTCATCGGAGATCCAACAACAGCCACAAAAGAAAAAGGCGATCGCATCTGGGAATCATTAGCCGATGGTTGGGTACAAACCATCAAAGACATCTACAAATTTCAACAACCAAAAACAACAAATTAACTCACTCTGCGTCCCTCTGCGCCTCCTCCGTGTGCCTTTGCGTTTAAAAAACAATTATTTCCGGCAAACTGTGTACCAAAACACAAAAATTAAAGACTATAATTGCTTCACATTTCCAACTAGACACAAAGCAATAGCTGAGATTAATTTTTGTTTACAAAATAAATGTTGGAAAATAGCACTTTTCAGCTTACTTAAGTTCCAAAATCAATAAAGTTAGTTAATTTTTTTGCATTAAAACTAGGTTAAGACTAGAATAAAGATTACAATTAGAAATTCTAAGTGAAGTAGTTTTTCTCACAACCGAATGAAAAAATGAACAATCACTGCAACGTCTCCCGTCGCAGTCGGGATGCTCTTGTTCGTGCATTGCATACTGCTGTTGAAGGGAGGGCTAGGTATAAAATCAATGGGTTGCAAGGCTCAGAAGCTCTCAAGAAATACCTAGAGTTGAAGTTGTCAGAGGCGCAAGGCATTACACAAGTGAGTGCCAATACCTCCACGGGTAATGTTTTGGTATTCTACCGACCAGGACATAGTGTTTTAGCGCTGGCTGCACAGATTGAACGTCTGGTTATAGAGTATGTCAAACAAAGTCATAGCTCAATAGCCGAGGCAGCAAAAAAAATCAATCGATTTCAGAAAAAGCCGAAAAATTTACCCGCAAGCAACAAAAAATCTCATCAGCTGACAGCCAGTACTCAGGAACAAGAAATTGCTACTTGGCATTTAAAAGAAACTGATGCAGTTATTACCGAGTTAAAAACTTCTCAAGTATCAGGATTAACCACCAAAAAAGCACAAGAAAAGCTAAAAAAATACGGGCCTAATGCTTTACCAGAAGCAGACCCCCGCTCCGGGTTAAGTATGTTCGTTGACCAGTTTAAATCTTTACCCGTAGGACTTTTAGCGGTTGCAGCTGGTGTTTCCGTTGCTACCGGTGGCTTAGTAGATGCTTTAGTGATCATAGGGGTTGTGGTTATTAATGCTGCGATCGGTTACGCCACAGAAAGCAACTCCGAAAAGGTGATTCGCTCCCTGAAGAATCTAGTTAATCCCACAGCGTTTGTACTTCGTGATGGCAAAATTGTAGAAATCAGTGCTCAGGAAATCGTCATCGGGGATATCCTGATTCTCAAACCCGGTAGTTACGTGCCAGCAGATGCCAGACTCTTAGAAGCCCGTCGCCTCAGCATAGATGAGTCGGCACTAACTGGCGAGAGTATGCCCGTGAGCAAATCTGCTCAGACTCTAGTTGGTGACAATATTCCCTTAGGCGATCGCACCAACATGGTTTACATGGGGACACTAGTTACTGGAGGGCAAGGAACGGCGGTAGTAGTTGCCACTGGTAAATACACGGAAATGGGCAAGATTCAGATGATGGTCACTGAAGCCACCTTGCCTGAAACCCCGATGGAGAAACAGCTAGACCAAGCCGGTAGCCAGCTAGTCATGGTATCAGGCGCAGTTTGTGTTTTGTTCTTTGGTATCGGATTGTGGCGTGGTAACACCCTGCTACAAATGCTCAAGTCATCCATCTCCTTGGCAGTAGCAGCAGTTCCCGAAGGTCTACCCACAGTAGCGACTACAACTCTGGCCCTGGGGATCGCTAACATGAGAAAGCACAACGTCCTGATTCGACGTTTGGATGCAGTCGAAACCCTGGGTTCCGTGCAGACAATCTGCATGGATAAAACCGGAACGATCACCGCCAACCGGATGACAGTCGTAGAACTGTGTACGGATAACAAATGTATCCAAGCATCTGCTGACCAATTACTCTTGGGTAACGAAACGGTTAATCCCTATGAAAACGAACAGCTGTTAAAGCTGATTCACGTCTTAACGCTATGTAACGAAAGCGAAGTTGAAAAAGAAGGTGATGAGTACACCATCAGAGGTTCCGCCACTGAAAATGCCCTGATTGATGTTGCGATCAAAGCAGGAGTAAATGTCGCCAGTCTGCGAGCAAATTATCCGCGACTGAAGATCAATCACCGTTCCCAAGAACGCAATTACATGGTGACACTGCACGCCACCCCAGACGAACAGCAAAAGCTGATCGCAGTTAAAGGTAGTCCGTCAGAAGTTCTCAGTCTATGTAGTTGGCAAATTCAGAACGGCGAAAAAGTTCCCCTTACTGAAGCAGACAGACAAGCCATTGAAAACGACAACGATGATATGGCTGGTAAAGCGCTGCGCGTATTAGGGGCTGCTTACCAACTTGATGACTCCGAAACTATCCATACTCGCGACTTGATCTGGCTGGGATTAGTCGGCATGATCGATCCCATTAGAAATGGTGTGCAAGGATTGATGGAAGATTTCCATCAAGCGGGAATCGATACAGTCATGATTACAGGCGACCAAAGCCCAACCGCCTACGCGATTGGTAAAGAACTGAATCTCAGCAAAGGCGAACAGCTGCAAATTCTCGACTCTACCCACCTGAATAACCTCGAACCAGAGGTAATGAAAGGATTATGCGATCGCGTTCACGTTTTTGCCAGAATCAGTCCTGCGAACAAATTGCAAGTTGTGCAAGCATTGCAGAGTAGCGGCAAAGTCGTGGCGATGACAGGCGATGGCATCAATGACGCCCCAGCGTTGAAAGCTGCAGACGTCGGGATCGCAATGGGACACACAGGTACAGATGTCGCCCGGGAAGTTGCAGACGTCATCCTAGAAGACGACAATTTGGAAACCATGATTATTGCCGTCAGCCACGGACGGACAATCTATAACAACATCCGCAAATCCGTCCACTACCTGCTATCTACCAACGCCAGCGAAATCATGGTGATGTTAGCGGCTACAACAGCTGGTATCGGTCATCCCCTGACAGCCATACAACTATTGTGGGTGAACTTAGTCTCAGACATCTTCCCAGCTTTAGCCTTGGCGATGGAAGCACCAGAACCGGATGTGTTGCTCACACCACCCCGTGATCCCAAAGAACCAATCATTAGAAATGCAGACTTTGGTAGAATCCTGGTGGAATCAGCAGCATTGTCTGCCAGTGCATTAGCAGCCTACTGGTATGGCATCAGCCGTTATGGTTTTGGCCCGCAAGCCAGCACCATCGGGTTCATGAGTTTGACAATGGCCCAGCTGTTGCATACCTTCACCTGTCGTTCCCAGACTCACACAATCTTCAGCAAGCAAAAACTGCCGCCGAATAAATACTTAAATATGGCTATAGGTGGCTCTTTTGTTCTCCAGATTCTAGCTGCGATCGTACCTGGACTCAAAGGTCTGTTGCAAATCTCGCCGATCAATTTTGTTGATACTGCGGTGATTGGTAGTAGTGCGGTATTACCATTCCTGTTCAACGAGGGTAGAAAGGAAATAGCAACTAGATATTTGCGAGGAAATCACAACTTCCCACGTCTGCTTGCTGGTAGTCAAGATGACTCTGCCACTAGCCCTGTATTGGAAGCAGCCCAACAACAGGAGGTAGAATTAGAAACTACTGCTGTTGTTGTCTCTTCGTGAATAATCGACAAATAATTTAGTAGAGGTACGGTAATGCCGTACCTTTACGTTTTAAGATTCATTCCTAACCCTTTCAAGGTGGATCAAAAAGCTCTTATCTCTATGTTCTCTGTGCCTCTGTGGTTAAATAATTTTTGAAACGCAAAGGATCGCAAAGGGAAGCGCAAAGGAACGCAAAGTTTTGGTTATGAATTGAGAAAAAATTAAAGATATGAAAAAAGATTTTATGTTTAGTTCTGAATCTGTCACGGAGGGACACCCGGATAAACTTTGTGATCAAATTAGTGATGCAATTGTTGATAAGTTCCTGCAAAAAGATCCTTATTCTCATGTAATTGCAGAATGTGCTGTAGCAACGGCGCTGGTATTCATTGCTGCGAGATTTGAATCGGATGCAGTTGTAGATTTTACGAAAATAGCTAGAAAGGTAATTGAGCAGGTTGGCTATGATGAACCTGACTTTAATGCTAAAACTTGCAGTATTATCACTAGTGTTCAGGAGTTACAGTCCAGTAGCTATCGTTATTGGGATGCAAGGAAATTAGCGGATGATGAAATAGAGTTAATTCCAGCTACGGATCAGGTAACAGTATTTGGTTTTGCCTGCAATCAAACTCCTGCTTTAATGCCACTTCCGATCTGGTTGGCGCACCAATTAGCTAGGCGACTAACTACTGTACGACACGAGAAAATACTGCCTTACATTGCACCGGATGGTAAAACTCAAGTCGGGATTGAATATCGCGATCGCAAACCCCATAGAATCCATAGTATCTCGATTTTGGCAAGTAAAAAGTCTAATTTTACATCAGACAAGAATGATGATAAGACACTCCAGCAAGAAGTTAAAGAGATGATTATTGATCATGTCTTTGCAGAAGAAAAAATTCAGCCTGATGCAAAGACGAGAATCTTTATTGACTTTAACCAACATTTTGCTATTGGTGGCCCATCTGTACATTCGGGGTTAACTGGGAGAAAGAATGCGATCGATACTTACGGAGAATATTCTCGCCACAGTGGTGCTGCTTTAAGTGGTAAAGATCCCACCCGGATTGATAGAGTTGGTGCTTATGCTGCGCGTTATGCGGCGAAAAATGTTGTTGCAGCAGGTTTGGCAGAAGAATGTGAAGTGCAACTGACTTACTCAATGGGACTGGCTAGACCTGTCAGCATCCAGGTAGAGACCTTTGGTACAGGCAAAATTTCTGATGAAGAAATTACGATGCTTTTGGAAAAGAATGTTGATTTTCGGCTAGCGGGAATTATTAAGAAATTTAACTTGCGGTTATTGCCTGCAATCTCCAAAGGAGGATATTACCGCAAACTAGCCGTCTACGGTCATGTGGGTAGGACAGATCTCGGAACCGTGCCGTGGGAAGAAACAGATATAGTTACGGCTTTACTAGGATGAAATCCTTGATGTATTAGGATCTTGGTGGTTAAGCAAGCTGATTTTTAAACCACCAAGTCCACCCTTAGTGGAGAAATCCTTGACCGCAGAAAACTTCAATTAAAATGGCAGTTAAAAAGCTGATCATGGCGCTTGCGATCGCTCCAAATTTCGGACTTCAGATTAAAGTCCCAGCGCCAAGCATTAGGTTCATTTGCAATCGACTGCCTAGTTTGTATTTCACTTAAATTTCTTTAGTTAAGCAAATTGCCAGCCTAAAATTTTCCCCATTAGATACGGCAGAAAGGCACTTGCTTAAAGTTTGACTTCCGCAGCCACCTTTCATGCACTAAAACCAACAGAACTATGAATCTACTAATAATGACATATGATGAGGATCAATTAAACTATTTTGATTGCAGTTATCAAATATTTACTATGTAGCGATCGCATTCGATGAATCAAGCTATTATCAAGCAAAACATTACCTCTCGGATGGAGGCGGTGCAGTCGCCGATTATACCTGTAGTCGGCGAATTGATTAAAAACAATCCCGGAACAATTTCTTTAGGGCAAGGTGTTGTTGCTTACGCGCCACCACCAGAAGCCATTGAATATTTACCAAAATTTTTAGCTGAACCAACAAATCATCTCTACAAAGCTGTAGAAGGAATACCACCATTACTAACAGCAATTACAGAAAAATTACAAACTTTTAACAATATTGAAATCAATACAAACAATAGTATTGTTGTGACTGCTGGTAGCAACATGGGCTTTCTCAATGCCATTCTTGCTATTACTAATATCGGGGATGAAATTATTCTGAATACACCCTACTATTTCAACCATGAAATGGCAATTACTATGGTGGGGTGTCATCCAGTCTTAGTAGAAACCGATGAAAATTATCAACTACGTCCCGATGCGATCGCCCAGGCTATCACTCCAAAAACAAAAGCTATAGTGACAATTTCTCCTAACAATCCCACTGGGGTTGTATATAGCCAAGCAGCCTTACAAGCAGTCAATCAAATTTGTCGCGATCGCGGTATCTACCACATTAGCGATGAAGCCTATGAATACTTCACCTATAACGGAGTCAAACACACTTCCCCTGGTGCATTTCCTAATAGTAGTGAGTACACTATTTCTCTGTATAGCCTTTCCAAAGCCTACGGTTTTGCTAGCTGGCGCATCGGTTATATGGTGATCCCCAAACACCTGCTTGTCGCCGTTAAAAAAGTCCAGGATACAAATCTAATTTGTCCGCCTGTAGTTTCCCAGTATGCAGCCTTGGGTGCCTTGCAGGCAAAACCAGAATATTTGCGAAATAATATTGCAGCGATCGCTCAAGTGCGAGAATTGGTAATAGATTCTCTCCAGTCTTTAGAAGGATTGTGTAAAATTGCTGCTGCTGATGGTGCCTTCTATTTCTTTCTCAAAGTTAACACCGAAATAGAAGCCTTTGAATTAGTCAAAAGATTAATTCAACAACATCAAGTTGCAGTTATTCCCGGAACTACCTTTGGTATGCATCAGGGATGTTATCTGCGTGTTGCCTATGGTGCATTGCAAAAACAGACAGCAAAAGAGGGGATAGAAAGACTAGTTAGAGGTTTGAAAAAGATTGTTAATAGTTAAAATTTGAGTGCTTAAACACAAAAACACTAATAAACAAAGAATTAATTAATTTCTTGGAGCCTTAGAGCCTTAGTGGTTAGTTATTCTAATGTTATTATGAATCTTGGTAATATTTTGAAATTTAAAATTTACAAAAATGCCCATTATCAACAAATTCATTGAATTAGAAACTAATCAAGGAATTAATATTCATAATATCACTCCTCAAATTGATGCGATGATTTCTTCAACACCAATTCAAAATGGTCAAGTCTTAGTTTTTTCTAGACATACAACAACTGCCTTGGCTATTAATGAATATGAAGAAAGATTATTAACAGATATCAAAGTTTTTTTAGAAAAAATAGCACCAGAATCAGACCACTACTTACATAACGACTTGCATCTAAGAAAAAATATTCCACTAGATGAACCAATGAATGCCCATTCTCATCTCACGGCAATGATACTGAATAACAGTGAAATAATTCCTATTGTTAATGGCAAATTAGCTTTGGGAACTTATCAATCTGTCTTATTTTTTGAATTGGATGGGCCACGCAAAAGAACTGTATTTTGTCAAATCTCCGGAGAATAAATCTCATCAGTGTGTATCTGTGTGCATCTGTGTTCGCCTTCCCAAAAATCATCGGACTATCGAAACAACTTGCAACCACAACCAAAAATCAAGAAATGACGAACACCGATAAAACATCAGTGTGTATCTGTGTGCATCTGTGTTCGCCTTCCCAAAAATCATCGGACTATCGAAACAACTTGCAACCACAACCAAAAATCAAGAAATGACGAACACCGATTAACACCGATTAACACAGATAAACATTGATATTGGATTTAATTACTTACTTTGCCATGATTGAATCAAAGTATTGGAATTATTCAATAATCGATTCAATTCATTAAATGCTTTCGCTTGATGGCAAACATGGGCATCAATAAATAAACCAATTATATCTGCTATTAATAACTGTAATGCTTCTGGACTTTGGGTAGTTGGAAAATCTAGAAATGCTCTACCTGTGGTAAAATCGAAAGGATTAGCAATTGTAAAATGATTTGCTCCCTCTAGAAACACCAAATAGCTATCATTTCTTCCACCAGCAATTGCTTCTTGGAATGTACGCATCACAGCAGTAGTTGGATCGCCTGAAGTGATCCCATAGCGATCGCTACTGTTAGTAATCACTCCATCACAAGTTCCCCCGATCAATAACATCGGTAGAGAATCCGGTAAAGGCAAAATCGTACCAGGTTCGTATCCCATTATTGTTCCTCCCATAGAATGCGCAGCATAAGCAAAAGATGCTGCTACCTGTGGGAAAAAACTGGGGTTGGCGTTTTCTATGGCTACTCTCCCGCCTGCGGAGTGTCCACCTAAAATAACCCTTTCTAAGTCCAGCATTCCAGTTAAGATACCCTCTCCTTGCAACTGTTCTATTTTTGCAAGCAATGTAGGTAAAGCAGAAGCAGTGGGAACAGTACCATAAATTTCAGGCTTCCATGTGGTGATATCCACTCCTGGAGTCAGGCTTACTACTCCGGGAAGATTTTCGGCAACCCAGTTAAATGTAACCACCACCAGTCCACGTTCAACCAGTTTAACAGCTAGCCATTGGTAGACATGGGCTTCACAGTTAAACCCGTTAAAAAAAATCACTACTGGAAAGGGGGCTTTTTGGCGATCGGCAGGCACAATTCCCATATTCTTTTCTGTATGGCTGCCTGACATTTGTGCTGGATACAAGATTTTGAGATAAATCGTATCGTAAGGAGACTCAGCACTCTCGACTTTTGCTGCTTGAAAAAAAGCACGAACAGTCATGTCAAAGGGTATCTTACGTTACTCATATCAAATCTTAACTGCCAAGCAAAATTTTCTCAAATCAATCCACGTTAAATTTTTCAAACTGTGGTTGTCCAAACAGCATGTTTGCATCTATTGCTGACAAAACTTTATTATTGGCAGCATCAGAATTTAAACAACGGCAAACTAACTGTGCCACATCGGCGCGATTAATCATACCAGCAATACGTGGATCTTCGGTTAAAACTCCATTCCCAGTTGCCGATTCAGACTGTAATCCACCAGGGCGAATAATAGTATAATTCAGTCCACTGGCAATTAAATGTTGTTCGGCTTTTTCCTTATCAATTAAAACCGGCTGTAATGCTTCTAATATTTGCGGAGATAAAGCGACAACACTATTGCCACTACCAATAGAAGTTACCAAAATAAACTTTTTGACTCTTGCTTTCACCGCCACATCAATGAGATTTTTATTACCTATATAATCTGCTCTGCTGCTATCTTTAGCTAAACCACCAATTGTTGTGATCACAGCATCAATAGGTTCATCTCCCAACATTGCACGTTCGACATCCTCAACATTCATCGCATCTCCCAGAACCACTGCAATTCCCATTGTTTCTAATTCATGGCGAGTTGCATCAGTTCTCAAAAGTGCTTTTATCTTAAATTGTTGCGAGGTCAAGCATTGGGCTATTTCTCGTCCTACGCCTCGACTGGCTCCAGCTAGAAAAATGTAGGATGGTGTTGTCATAGGTGTTGTTACAGAATTTAGAACTATTCAACAAATATTAACTATACCTGTTTTTAGTGAGGAAAGTACTCAAAATAGTAGACTTAGACCAGATATAGCAATGGTTGTTGGAGCAGAAGATGTTCTATTTGATTGGTGAAAATGAATTGTCAGTAAAAACGGCAAAAACACAGAGAACACAGAGAAAGGGAAGCAGATAATTTCACAAATTATTTAGGATTACTATATGAATTTCACACAAGTTGAAAGCAACCTCATTGATACTTTACACATAGTTTTTGGTCTGAGCAAAGATACATATCCAAAGAGTGATTTAGTTTGAGAATTACTCTATCTGAAGACAGTATCAATTGTTAAGTCATATTACAATTGTTTCAAAAATATTTAGAAATTGTCGAAAATTCAAACCTGGTTCTAACGTAGAACCTAAGGAGATACTAGAGGCAAATAAAATGATAAATAACATTCAAAAGTATAGATTTGTCTGCACTCTTACCTTTGGTGATATTTACGGTCAAATTATTGTTTGGTTGATTACGATTACCGTTAGTTTGGCATCAGCCCTAGCCCTAATGGGTGCAAGACGTCCAGTTTATGCCTTAGCTGCGGTTGGACTGGTTGTTTTGTTATCTCTACCTTTCTTACTTTTTGCTTTTGTAACCACTTTGTTAAATCATATAGAATTGGCTCCTATGGAACCAGGAACAAAAATGGAACCAATACCTGGTAATGCTTCTCAGCAAAAACCTGTAGAAGCAACCAGCTAATAAATTTTAGATTTTAGATTTAGATTGAAGACTGGATATTACACACAAATTCCCTGTCTGTTGGCAGGGAATTTTTTGCACATGGCAATTAATCGCGTTCTTACAATGGAACAGCAGCTTTTTTTACAGTTGGGGGCTGATTATGCTGGAACATGATGTGATTATTATTGGCGGTGGCTTAGCAGGATGTCGCGCCGCAGTGGAAATAACTAGGAAAAATCCCAGTTTAAATATAGCTGTGGTTGCGAAAACTCACCCCATACGTTCTCACTCTGTTGCTGCTCAAGGTGGAATTGCAGCGACGCTCAAAAATGTTGACTCAGCTGATACTTGGGAAGCACACGCCTTTGATACAGTCAAGGGTTCTGACTACCTAGCAGATCAAGATGCAGTCGAAATTCTGACTCGGGAAGCGCCGGATGTGGTGATTGATTTAGAACACATGGGTGTGTTGTTTTCGCGGTTGAGTGATGGACGAATTGCCCAACGCGCTTTTGGTGGACATTCCCACAATCGTACTTGTTACGCTGCTGATAAAACTGGTCATGCTATTTTGCACGAATTGGTAAATAATTTGCGGCGCTACGGTGTGCAAGTTTATCAAGAATGGTATGTGATGCGCTTGATTTTGGAAGAAAATCAGGCAAAGGGTGTGGTGATGTATCACATCTTAGATGGGCATGTGGAGGTAATCCGGGCTAAGGCTGTCATGTTTGCTACTGGTGGTTATGGACGAGTATATAACACTACTTCTAACGATTATGCTTCTACGGGTGATGGTTTAGCTATGACAGCACTGGCTGGTTTGCCTTTAGAAGATATGGAATTTGTGCAGTTTCATCCTACGGGGTTGTATCCAGTCGGGGTGTTAATTTCGGAGGCGGTGCGTGGTGAGGGGGCGTATTTGATCAACAGCGAGGGAGAACGGTTTATGGCTAGATATGCTCCCAGTCGCATGGAACTTGCTCCCCGTGATATTACCTCACGGGCGATCGCTTACGAAATTCGTGCTGGTCGTGGTATTCATCCTGATGGGAGTGCTGGTGGTCCGTTTGTTTATCTTGACTTGCGCCATATGGGTAGGGAAAAAATTATGAGCCGCATTCCCTTCTGTTGGGAAGAAGCCCATCGCCTAGTGGGTGTGGATGCGGTAACTCAACCGATGCCCGTCCGTCCTACTATTCACTATTGTATGGGTGGTATCCCTGTTAACACTGATGGTCGAGTCCGTAGTAGCGGGGATCATCTTGTCGAAGGTTTCTTTGCTGCTGGTGAGACTGCTTGTGTTTCTGTGCATGGTGCTAACCGCCTTGGTAGCAATTCTTTACTAGAATGCGTAGTCTATGGACGCAGAACTGGGGCGGCGATCGCAGAATACGTACAAAATCGTAAGTTACCAGAGATCAACGAGCAACGCTACCTCAGCGAAGCTAAACAACAAATTCAGGCTTTGTTAGATCAGCCAGGACAGTATCGGATTAACCAAATCCGTCAAGCATTTCAGGACACTATGACTGAGTTTTGCGGTGTTTTCCGCACCGCAGATTTAATGAGTGAAGGACTGCAAAAATTACAACATCTGCAACAACAATATTCGCAGATATACTTAGATGATAAAGGAAAATGTTGGAATACAGAAATTGTTGAAGCTTTAGAACTACGAAGCTTGATGGTTGTCGGACAAATGATTCTGGCTTCTGCCTTAAATCGCCGAGAAAGCCGTGGCGCTCATTTTCGTGAGGATTATACTCAGCGAGATGACGAGAAATTCCTCAAACATACAATGGCTTATTACTCAGCAGCAGGAATTGATATTCAGTACCGTCCAGTGACAATAACAATGTTTCAACCACAGGAAAGGAAGTACTAGAGGGGAAGGATGAAGGGTGAAGGATGAAGGATGAAGGTTAAAGAAGAATATTATTCCCAATTCCCGCTCCCCGATCCCAATCCTAGAAAAGTATTATTTATCACATTTTAATAATGGTTTAATCTTAAATACTGCCGAAATGGCAACATCACCTGATAACCTTTAGTTATTGTCAGGAAGTAAGTCGAACGAATTGAGTTTTATTTGGGATTGTGGATAAGTAAAGTAATAGTACAAGTAATATTCAGTAAAAAATATTACTGGTATATCACAAATCTCAAATCACCAAGGTCATCTACTAAATTCTATGTATACAGGAGAAAGTAATAAATAAATCAATAGTTGGATGATACCAACTGACGCTGTTGGATAGCACACAAGCTCATTGCATACACAAATCGACAAAAATCAAAGCTAAATGGCGTCACTGCCATTGATCAATTGAATATTTAACAACAAATCGCAAATTTAGGAGAGATTTGTTGTTTTTCTGTGGTTGACTTGTGCTAAATATGGGTTAATCTTATAGCGGATCGTTTTAACCGGCCATCTACCCTGACAGAAATGTATAAAGATAATATTTAATTTGACAGTTCTGTCCGATATTCGATGTTTGCAAATTGAATATTTTGATACGGCAGTACCAGCCGCAATGAACTACCTTAAGCTAGGTAGGTATGTAACGACTTAAAAGTTCTTTGTCTGGGAATTGTAATGAATAGTTTACAATACCAGTGGATGGGAAAATCTAAAGAAAATATAAAAGGGATCACATAACTGTGGTGTTAGGAGGAAATTAGTGTTTCTAAGACTAGCGCAACAACATCGGCAATTTGTTCAAGACCTAGTAATGAATCTACAAGCTTTGGCGATTGTTCTAGAGCGACGTGGATACCCGGCGTCTTGTTACACATGCGGCGACCAGATGAATAGTGCTTCATTTATGGTTAGCTTAGGAGAAAATCACCTCATTCGGTTCTTGGTATCTGATTACGGAATTACTTGGACAGAAATGCGAGATGATCGCGAATTGATGAAGTTAGAAGGTGCTGAAGCAGTCAACCAGCTACAGGAACTTGCCAACATCATCAAACTTCCTATCCAACCTTCTGTAACAACTAAAACCCTGGCTAAACGTTACTAATTTCAGACTGTAACTGCTCAGGTAGTACGGACAAAGGTGCGACCAACAAAGATGACACATGGGGAAGTGGGAGTTAGTTTAAAGTCTATAGCCCAAGTCAACAGTCTACAAACTATTGACGATTGGCTATCGACCTAATCCCAACTATTACAATCCGTTCCCAATTAAAATGAAAGGCGCCCAATAGTAGGGATGGCTAAGACTGACCACAGTTGATTTTGGTATACTGTCAATCCGGCCTTGCTGCTGATCCAACTGAGGCGAACTCCCAGTAATTAAAGCTATTTGTGCTTGTCGTAAGACTTCAGCTTTTGTTAATTTTCTTGAAGGCAGTAGGGCATAAAAAGCACTCATCAACGCCTGCGTACCGCCATCATCCACAGCCCACAGCGAAGCAATGGCTGATCTCGCACCAGTTTTTTGCATCTGATAGCCAAAACCTAAAATTTCTTCACCGTTACCTAGTTTGCCTCCTAATCCTGTCTCGCAAGCACTCAGCACTACTAAATCTACTCGAGGCAGTGACCAAGTGGCAATATCTTTGAGGGTAACTCGCTCACCGTTGCCAAATAAAATAAAAGAATCTTCTGGTTTGCCGACAACAAATGCTGCATGGGTTGCCATATGGACAATTGTAAAATCATCCATTTGTGGCACAGTCATTTCTGGGTTAAAGGCATTATCTAAGATTTTCTTTGTGCCTGGAACGATGGTGGCTAAATCTTCCACTTCTTTGGCTGCAAAAGGTAATCCAGAAAAAATTTCTTTCCGATTAGCCACTTCTACTGTATAACTGCCTTTAGTAAAGGCTGCTGCCAAAATGCGTAAGTCTGATGAAGGTGGAGTGTTAAAGTTTGTCAAACTTGCTGCGGTGATATGGTTGATACTGTAGCGCTGCACTAACCATTGTTTGCCATCAAATAAAGCGGCTAAAGGAATGTAACGTAATTGCCCATCTGGTGCATAAACTATAGTTTGGGTAGCTGCTTGGGTAAGGTCTTTTTCTATTGGTTTGATCAGCCAGTCATACAACTGGCGTGCAGGTTTTTTTACATCTAAACTAGGGTTTTCTAAGGCTTTACGAAAATTCAGAATTGTTTGGTGGAGGTTTTCTTTTTTAACGGCGACTGTATGATGAATTGGTGGAGAATCAGGAGTTACTAATACCAATTCCAAACTATTTTCTAAAACCAAAGGATATAAAATTACAGATTTTTCAGGTAGTCGGGCTAAGTTATCACGAATTGCATTAAGACTTTCCAAATCTAAATTTTGCCGCCTAGCTGTGCGGCTAATTTGTTCTAATTGTGCTTTGACATCTGGACGATTGATAAAATTATTGAATTCATCCAGAATTTTCTGCTGATTTTCTGCGATTTGTTGGATGCGTTGTTTTTGCTGTAGCGATCGCTTTTCCGGAGGAATCTGTCGTAATTTCGTCAGTTCTTTGCCCAGTACAACTGCACTATCTAAGCTTTGGTCTAATTTTTGTTTAATTGGTTTTTCTGGGGGTGTGATCTCAATACCCTTGGCGGTGAGTTGATTACCTTGGACGTTTTGGAGATATTCTTCTAGTTCTTCGACTTTGATTAAATCCAGAATCCGCTGTCCTTCTGTGGTGCGATCGCTTTTTAGTAACTCTTCACCCAAAGCGTAGTATGTTTGAGTCACAGTGAGATTATAAGCGTCTAGTTGTTCACCAGTAAAACCTGCTGGATTAAGACGGACTTTTTCGCGATTATTGACACAATGCTTATAAAAGAAAATAGCCAGTTCTGGTTGATTCTGAAGCTTTGATAAGTATCCTAAATTACTATAAGTTTTTCCTAAGGCAATGTGAGCCTCCCCAGGCGTCTTTTCATTGATACTAAGCTCTTTATTGATGGCTAAAGCTTGTAGATAAGAATTAAATGCTTGGCGAAATTTACCTTGTTGTTGGTAAACTCTGCCAATATTATTAAAAGTTGCTGCTTCTAGTGGACGTTCTTGAATATCTCTGCTGATAGCTAAAGCTGTTTCTAATTTTTGCGATGCATCTTGAAAACGATTTTGTCTCGATAGTCGCATTGCCTCTTGATTAAGTTGCTTAATCTGCTCAGAACGACTAGTGTTTTTGATAAGATTTTGGGTTATTTCAGTATATCTATTTTGTATAATTGTATTTGCTGTTACCAGAGTAGTTTGAGAAAAGACCATCCCTGATCCCAGAGTAAATACCACTGTGGCAGTAACAATTTTTGAATATAGTTGCGGAGGGTGCATACAAAAACCCTACCTATTTTGTTTTGCTGTTTACTCAAGGAAAATAGTTGTATGAAACAACTATTGTTTATGCTATTTCAAAATTTGGAAAATCTCTGAGAATTCCTAAGAAAATTTAAGATGTCTGAAGAAAAAACAAACTTATCCGAACTACCTACAACTGCTATAGACAGTCCCACGAGTCAGACACTGGAGTATTGGTTTGAGTACCCAGTCAGAGTACAACCTCATCACACCGATTATTTAGGCGTGGTTTGGCATGGAACTTATGTTGCGTGGATGGAAGAAGCGCGGGTAGAATGCCTGCGTTCCATAGGAGTAGAATATGCGGATTTAGTTGCTTTAGGTTGCGACTTACCGGTAGTAGAACTTTCGCTACGTTACCACCGTTCGATTCAATTGGGTATGGTAGCAGTGGTAAAAACACGCATGACTGAGGTCACAAGCGTCCGCATAAATTGGGATTATGTAATTGAATCGCCAGATAGGCAAGAATTGTACGTTACAGGCAAAGTTACATTAGTAGCTGTTGACCGAGAAAGAGGTAAGGTCATGCGTCAACTACCTGAAAATGTTCAAGATATGTTGGCGAAAATCTCAGCTTCACTAAATAAATAGTGGTTGGTTGTTGATTGTTGATTGTTGGTTGTTGTACCAGACCTGCCATGGCACGTCTCTACATTGGTTAGTGGTTTACTTCTCACACTCCCTACTGCCCCTAATCCCCACTCCCTTGGGGGAGTGGGGGCCGGTGAGTTCCCTATCTCCCCCTAACCCCACAAAGTGGGGACCCCTAGCCTGCCACCTCCCCACTACCTACCCAACTGTGGTAACTTCTGGGGTAGTTGCACTATATAATTCCACATTTGTTGAGGTCCAATACCATAACCAACCTGTAGTAAAACAATGATTGCAGCAATTAAGAAAGCTGTTTTCACGGTTGTTTTGACTACTTTAACTAGGATTGTAAATATTAACCAAGCGACAATTACAGCTATAAGCATAATCAGAAATCCTAAAATGTCGCCTTTACTATTAATGAGATGATGTTAGAAAAGGCGATTTTATTTTAAAAATTGGTTGATTCTCACTGATGACCTCGAAGCCTCTCAAGCCTCGCCACTGTGGTAAAGTACCTACACCTGTTAGACTCCCCACCTCCCCATCTTCTTCAGCGTGGTTGCAAGAAAATTCCTATGCCATTATGAACACGAGCTGCGGTATTGGGGAAACGATCTAGAAGTTGCCCTCCTAAGTAAAGACTGGTAGAACTACCACCGTCGAGATTCAACGCATCTACGCATCCCATTTGCTGCATTAGTTGCGCGTGTTCTGCTAAGGTAGGACCAGCACCACCAACACGACTGTGAACAGCAGCGAACATGAGGTTGCCTGTTGTAGTTTTACAAATAGCACTACGGACTGCTTTTTGGACAATAAAGGCATTACTGAATTGTTCGCCTTTGGCATCAAGGACAATTTGACGATTTTGTACTAGCAGGGGGCCTGCTCCTAAAATATGGGGGTAATTGCTAAATTGAGCAGGATTGGTGGAACTTTCGATGCGAACTGAAGAACCAACAGGTAACATTGAAGCAATATTTGTACCACTGCCGCGTAAGGTGAGCAAATATCCATCCCCAGGAATTGGAAAGGTACTTTGACCAACCTTACCTGCTGGTAACTGATTGATTATCTGATTTTTCTGCACGGTTAGGATAATTTCGTTGTCAGTCAAGGGAGAATAGTTCGCTCCCCATGCAGGAGTATAACGAGCTATGCCACTTTGAACATAACCACTATTGAGGGTTAAGATCGGCAATTTTTGGTTGTTAGGAGTGATTAAATTTTCTAACAGAGCCAGACGATCCATGTAAAATTGTCCAGAATCATTCCAAGCGATCGCACCTCGGTTCAAAATTGGACTTGACAACCATTGACCATCCCGACGAATTGCCCCCAAAGGTAAGCGATTATTGCGGTTAAAATAACCACCGTTAATGGCTGCGACTGCCAATTGTTGTTGTGCTGTCTGCAAGAGGGGAGCAGTTCCCTCCAGAGTATTGGAGTTGGTTAAAATTGGTTTGATTTTTAAGCCGACGGTACGCGGATTGATTTCTAACCACACGACTGGAAAGCGTTCTTGACCTAGATTGATATACTGCTGACGCCAGTTTAATCCCGGAGCCCAAGTAATTGCTCGTGGTAGTAATGGATCAGGGCGAATATCGATGAGCAGGCGGTTAGGATTGGGTACAGTGCTAACTAAGGGAGCTAACCCAATGGGAACTTCTAGACGAATAATTGTTTGGTTATTAACTACCTGTACTTGCTTGATTAATGGCGGGGGAGGTAGAGGAGTGTTTTGTTGATTCTCATTTGGTGGCAATAATTGTTTTAGTAGATTTTCTGGAAATGGCGCAGGAGTGGGAATTTTTTCTACCGGAGGGGGTGGTGGAGGGGTGTAACGTTGGATTAAAACTGGATCGGCAATGCCATTTAAGGTTATTGTCCAATCTCTTGTGGTGGGAGCAGCTGGTTTGGGAACTGGGTTATTTGGATCGTCGCTTAAAGGTTGATTTTGTTTGACTGGTGGTTCTTGGTTAACTTGCCAAGGAGTAGGACGATCTAAATTGACGGTAATGCGTTCTATTGAAGATTCTTTGCTTTGAGTAATATCCGTGATTTTGGTGTTGGGTGTGGATATGACTAAGGTGTTACCCTGCACTTGCATTTGCCATCCAGATGTTTTGGCAAAATTGGTCATATCCAAGTAGCGATATCCTCCTGCCAATGTGCTAACTAAAATCGGTGGTTTAGTCGCAGATGAATACCACTGGATTGGTTGTTTAGTAGCAATGTTACTGTTTAATAAATCTACGCCGATAAATTGCCTAATTGCTGCATCGCTGATGTGAGTTGTCAATTGACCAGCTTTCAGACGTCTTTGTAACCACGCCCCTGTCAAGATTCGACCATTGAGAGAAATTTGATTACCATAGTATATTACCCCTCGCAAAGGAGGTACAGGTGGTTTTGGGGTAAATGTCGGTTTGGGTTGAGTTACATTTGGCGATTGGGTAATTTTTGTCTTGGTTTGTTTTTCGGAAGTGATTAACTTCTGAGGAACACTACTATAGGCGATCGCACTATCGCCAAGTGCTGTTAAGTACAGTACAGATAAAACCATTGGTGATGCTAAAAACTTGACAAGCTGGCTGATGTTACCAATTACAACATAACTGCGGTCGCGTTGCCTAAAATTCGATGTTTTTACCATATATGATTAGGTATTTTTGAAAACAATCAACTCACACACAAACTAAACAAACTTTTGCAATTATCAAAAAATCATGACGTGAGTTTGGAACACGAACGTGATAATGTATATATGGGCTTTTTGTCTCTTGTTAAAGCAACAAGCAACTCTGCCACTATGAAGACTGCGATTCTAAGTGCGCTAAATCACAACTAGCGCTAAATAAGTATATGACAGCAGTCAAAAGCTTTTGAGCTCGCTCTAAGTGGACCATCCTCACTAAATTACTTGCTACTTAAGTGAGGTTTAGCTAGCAGCAATACAGGTGACAAAGGGTGGTCAGTAAAAATCTAGAGAGTTACTCCAGAAATATTTAGGAATTGCCAAATGGGTATATAGTGTAATACGCTGATTTTGTTGCTGAATCAGGATCATTTGTGTCTCAAAATATAGACAACTCAAGAATTTGATTTTTTCAGTTAAGCCGAAAAAGGCTACACAAAAGTAGTGAATTTTATTGGAAAATAAAGGGCATTGAGGAGTGCGTAGCTTCACGAAATAAATATAATACTGGGTAAGCAAACTTCCTTTGCTTGACTCAGCAAAAACCCATAAGAAACGACGCATAGATTTTAACACGGGTCTAGCAAATATCAGCCCGAAGTTAAAATTTTTTTTCCTTAAATTTCGGTTTTTGTGAATTTCTTCATCTGTCCATTTAGATAATTTTTCTCACTAGCAAAGACCCAATTGTTAATTCATATCGGCATGAGGATGACAGGGATAATCTATGAATAAAAAATCGGTGAATCAAGACCAGGACATGAGATTTGTGGACAACTCACAGCAGTATACCTACCAAGGACAAAGGTGGCTAGTTGAAGAAAGAGATGCTTGTGGTGTGGGTTTTATTGCCCATCGTTTAAATCATGCTAGTCACGAAATTGTCTCAAAAGCTTTAGCAGCTTTGACTTGTCTGGAACACCGAGGTGGTTGCAGTGCTGATCAAGACTCTGGTGACGGTGCAGGAATTTTGACCGCTATTCCCTGGGAGTTGTTCCAACAAGATTTTGCCACACGGGGAATAGAATTTCCTAGTAATAATAATGTTGCTGTGGGGATGATATTTTTACCACAAAATCCCCAAGCCGCACAAAAGGCTAAAGCGGTAGTTGAGCAAGTAGCAGCAGAAGAAAAATTGACTGTACTGGGTTGGAGAGTAGTACCAGTACAACCAGAGTTATTGGGTATACAAGCAAAAGAAAATCAACCCCAAATCGAACAAGTTTTTTTAGTCTCTGCTGAGAAAAGTGGCGACGAACTCGAACGGCAATTGTATATTACCCGTCGCCTGATCGCTAAAGCTATCCGCAATCACAATCACAACTGGTCAGAAGAATTTTATATTTGCTCCCTGTCTACTCGCACAATCGTCTACAAAGGTATGGTGCGTTCAGCTGTTTTGGGAGATTTTTATCTCGATTTAAAAAACTCAGCTTATCAAAGTGCTTTTGCTGTATATCACCGTCGCTTTAGCACCAACACCATGCCTAAGTGGCCATTGGCACAACCGATGCGGCTTTTGGGTCATAACGGCGAAATCAACACCTTATTGGGTAATATCAACTGGATGACAGCTAGACAAGCAAGTTTAGAGCATCCAGTGTGGGGCGATCGCATTGAGGAACTCAAGCCCTTTGTCAATATCAACAACAGTGACTCGGCTACCTTAGATAATGTGTTTGAGTTACTGGTTCGTTCCGGTCGTAGTCCCCTGGAAGCTCTAATGATCATGGTTCCAGAAGCCTATCAAAATCAACCATCTCTGCGTGATTACCCGGAGATTGTCGATTTCTATGAATACTATAGTGGTCTACAGGAAGCATGGGACGGGCCAGCACTTTTAGTATTTAGCGATGGTCGCAAAGTAGGCGCAACCCTGGATCGGAATGGTTTAAGACCTGCGCGTTATTGCATCACCAAGGATGACTACATCATCGTTGCTTCTGAAGCTGGAGTTGTGTCATTAGATGAAGCCAACATCATCGAAAAAGGCAGACTCGGACCAGGACAAATGATTGCTGTAGATTTAGAAAGCAATGAAGTCCTGAAAAACTGGGACATCAAGCAGCGCATCGCGAAAAAACAACCCTATGGAGAATGGTTGCGGCAACATCGGCAAGAACTTAAAACTTTGGTCAATGGTCATTGGTCATCAGTTAATGGTAACGGAATCCACGCCAACGGACATCGAACAACTACCAATCAACAACCAACACCCAATGTAGACAGACAAACCCTGCTGCGGCATCAAATTGCCTTTGGCTACACCACAGAGGATGTGGAAATGGTAATTCAGCCAATGGCAATAGATGGCAAAGAACCAACTTTCTGCATGGGCGATGATATTCCTTTAGCAGTCCTCTCAGAAAAACCCCACCTGCTGTACGACTACTTCAAGCAACGTTTTGCCCAGGTGACAAATCCCGCCATTGACCCATTGCGGGAAAAATTGGTGATGTCGTTAAAAGTGGAACTGGGGGAACGGGGTAATTTGTTAGACCCTAAACCCGAATATGCCCGACGGTTGAAACTAGAGTCACCAGTATTGACAGAAGCGGAATTGGCAGCTATTAAAAATTCTGAGTTTAGGACAGCTGAGTTATCCACACTATTTATGATCGCCAAAGGACCAGAAGAGTTAAAAGCCGCAGTCAAGTCTTTGCAAATCAAAGCAACAGAGGCGGTGCGTGCTGGTGCCAAGATTTTAGTCCTCAGCGATCGCGCTGGCAAAGGCATCAGTTCAGAATACTCTTATATTCCTCCCTTGTTGGCAGTAGGTGCAGTACACCATCACCTGATAGAAGAGGGGCTGCGGATGAAAGCATCCCTGGTGGTTGATACAGCGCAATGCTGGAGTACTCATCATTTCGCTTGTTTAATTGGCTACGGTGCTGGTGCGGTTTGCCCGTACATGGCCTTAGAAACAGTGCGTGATTGGTGGGCAGATCCCAAAACACAGCAATTTATGGAGCGGGGTAAAATTGCTACCCTCACCCTAGACCAAGCGATCGGTAACTATCGCCAAGCTGTAGAAGGTGGTTTGCTGAAAATTCTCTCGAAGATGGGAATTTCCTTACTCTCCAGCTACCAAGCAGCCCAAATCTTTGAAGCGATTGGTATTGGTGGCGACCTACTGCAACTGGGTTTCAAGGGTACAACTTCCCGCATCGGTGGTTTGAGTATCAGCGACCTAGCCCAAGAGGTGTTGTCTTTCCACAGCAAAGCTTTCCCGGAACTGACGACCAAGAAGCTAGAAAACCTTGGTTTTGTTAATTATCGTCCTGGTGGCGAATACCACATGAACAGCCCAGAACTAGCGAAAGCACTGCACAAAGCTGTTGATGGCAAAAACTACGACCACTACGAAGTTTATAAGAAGTATCTGCAACAAAGACCGTTAACTGCACTACGAGACTTGCTAGATTTCCAAAGCGATCGCCCTCCCATTCCCATAGAAGAAGTAGAGCCAGTCAGCGAAATTGTCAAGCGCTTTTGTACTGGTGGTATGTCCTTAGGAGCATTATCACGGGAAGCCCACGAAACTTTAGCGATCGCCATGAATCGGATCGGTGGTAAATCTAATTCTGGAGAAGGCGGTGAAGATCCAGTCCGGTTCACAGTCTTGGATGATGTAGACGCTTCTGGTCATTCGCCCACCCTCGCTCACCTCAAAGGATTACGCAACGGTGATACCGCCTCCAGCGCCATCAAGCAAGTAGCATCAGGACGCTTTGGTGTCACACCAGAGTACCTGATGAGCGCTAAACAAATTGAAATCAAAATCGCCCAAGGCGCAAAACCAGGGGAAGGCGGACAACTACCAGGGAAAAAAGTCAGCCCCTACATTGCTATGCTGCGGCGCTCGAAGCCTGGTGTCACCCTGATTTCACCACCACCACACCATGATATTTATTCGATTGAAGACCTAGCGCAGCTAATTTTTGATTTGCACCAAATCAACCCCAAAGCCCAAGTTTCAGTGAAACTAGTTGCAGAAATCGGTATCGGCACGATCGCAGCTGGTGTAGCGAAAGCCAACGCTGATATTATTCAGGTTTCCGGTCACGATGGTGGTACAGGGGCATCACCACTGAGTTCTATTAAACACGCGGGTTCTCCGTGGGAACTCGGTTTAACAGAAGTGCATCGTGTGCTGATGGAAAATAGCTTGCGCGATCGCGTGATTCTGCGTGTAGACGGTGGGATCAAGAGTGGCTGGGATATCATCATGGCTGCGTTGATGGGAGCAGAAGAATTTGGCTTCGGTTCCATCGCCATGATTGCCGAAGGCTGTATTATGGCTCGTATTTGTCATACCAATAATTGCCCTGTGGGTGTCGCCTCCCAGAGAGAAGAACTACGCAAGCGATTTACGGGTATGCCAGAACACGTAGTCAACTTCTTCTACTTTATTGCTGAAGAAGTACGGAGCTTGCTGGCAAGGCTTGGTTATCGTTCACTCTTAGATATAGTTGGACGTGCTGATCTATTGAAAGCACGGCGAGATGTGCATCTGACCAAAACCCAAGCATTGAACCTCGACTGCTTATTACAGCTACCAGATACTAAAACAGACCGTAGCTGGTTGGTGCATGAAGAAGTCCACAGCAATGGTGTGGTTTTAGATGATCAATTACTTGCCGATCCTGAGATCCAAGCAGCGATTAGTAATCATACTGTTGTCACAAAAACAGTACCTGTTGTAAACACTGATAGAACCGTCGGCGCCCGCCTAGCAGGAGCGATCGCTTCTCAATACGGCGACGATGGCTTTGGTGGACAGATTCACCTCAACTTCCAAGGTAGTGTGGGACAAAGCTTTGGTGCTTTTAACCTACCCGGAATGATTCTTACCTTGGAAGGCGAAGCCAACGACTACGTAGGCAAGGGGATGAATGGCGGTGAAATTATTATTAAACCACCTGCGATCGCCAACTACGACTCATCACAAAACGTAATTATTGGCAATACCTGTCTCTACGGTGCTACTGGTGGGATGTTATTTGCCAACGGTTTAGCTGGAGAACGCTTTGCTGTGCGCAACTCCAAAGGTACAGCCGTGATTGAGGGAGCAGGTGATCACTGCTGCGAGTATATGACTGGTGGGGTAATTGTTGTCCTTGGCAAAGTCGGACGTAACGTAGGCGCTGGTATGACTGGCGGTCTGGCTTACTTTTTGGATGAAGATGGTAACTTCCCAGAATTAGTCAACCGGGAAATTGTGACAATTCAGCGAGTCATGACAGCAGCTGGTGAAAAGCAACTCAAAGAATTGATTACAGCTCATCTGCATCGCACCGAATCACCAAAGGCTAAGATGATCCTAGAAAATTGGCAAGAATTCTTGCCTAAATTCTGGCAGTTAGTTCCACCTTCTGAAGCCGATGGACCAGAAGCTAATCCTCAACAAGAAAAGCAGTTGAGTCCAGTTTAATTCAAAAGGCAGAAGGCACTTATCGTTATCATTTTGCCTTGATTTTTTCAGATTGATAGAAAAAAGGCGCAGATTTTTGCGCCTTTTCTATTTTTAGTTAAGGAACTAACCACACCAGACGTAGAAGACGCAGAGAAAGAGATAGAAGAGAATTTGACAACTGATTTAGGACTGCTACAGCAATTATTGTTAATAAATAATAACCACTAACGCAAAATCTATCTTCATTTATCGGTGTTTATCTGTGTGCATCTGTGTTCGACTTAAAAAAGATAATTGCCCAAGCGTAAAACCAGACCAGCCTATCAATTAACAATAACTAACTACAAGATCAAGCAAACTATTTCTTCGTATTTGCAATCAACTTATAATTCTTATCTTGTAATTCTAATAATTCTGGGATCGTGACAAAACGATAGCCTTGTTGCCTTAATTTACTAATCATTTGCGGTAAAGCTGCTACAGTCTGAGAACGATTACCACCACCATCATGCATCAACACAATACCGCCTGGTTTTGATTGTTTTAAAACTCGACTGGTTAATATAGAGGCTGTCGGGCGATTATAATCTAAAGAATCAGCCGACCACATTACTACTGTATATTTCTTGCTTTTGGCATAGCTAGCTAAACCATTATGCAGTATCCCTCCAGGAGGGCGAAATAAAGTTGTTTTTGCACCTGTAATTTGAGATATTAATTCTGATGTATTGTCAATTTCAAAAGCTGCTGCTTGTGGATTAAAAAAGTGATACCAATGATGCCAAGTGTGGTTACCAATGACATGACCTTCCGTCACAATTTGTTTGCCCAAATTGGGATAATTCTTAAGATTTTGTCCCACAACAAAGAATGTAGCTTTAATATTATTTTCTCTTAATATATTTAGGACTTGTGCAGTGTAGCCAGGCCAAGGGCCATCATCAAAGGTAAGAGCTATGACTTTATCTTTAGGAGGAAGTTTTGCCTGATTAATTATTGCCCCTTGAAAACGCGGTGGTATGATATAAGAAATCCCCTTTAATTTTGCCTGTTGTTGCCAACTTGCTAGCATTGCAACTTTGAACTGTTTGAGGCGTTTTTGAGTCCCTGTTTTGACTTCTGTGTCATCTGTATTTTCTATATTATGTTTAGTATTAACTTCAGAGGTACTCTGATTAATAGGCATAATCAAACCAATACTCAAGCTGCCGCACAGTGCAATCAGCGAAATTAGTATTCCTTGCGGCCAGACAACAGACTTATTGTTTTCCACTTCATAGCTCCTTCACAGAATTAACCATCAGTTACCTTTCTGACGGTAATTTATAACACAGTTTTTCAGATAATTTTTAAATAGCCTGCTGTTTTCTGGTAATCCTCAAAAATTCACACAGATTAGCAGAAAATTAGATGTCGGTCAGAGAAATTATAGAAATCTAACTGAATCCTATATGGTTTAGCTTTGGAAGGCCAATGCTTGTAATTTACTATGTTTATTAATATTTCGTTATTTTGAATATTTTAAAGTATAGATTTCATGCTCTATCAAAGTATATTCTACTGCTAGATTATATTTTAACCTTGAAAAAAAATGTTAAATTTCTGGTCTAGATTTGCAATTAAATTTACATAAAGCAGCTAGACGTGTACTAATTAAAATAGTTTCTTGTCTGTTTAAGATCTTTAAAATTTAATCTGTACCATCATAATATTGCACAGATTCTATAGATCCAACTAATTTCTTGACTAGTATTTTCACTGCGCTTTAATAGAGAGAACAGCTTTATTCATCTAGAGATGAATTTTCTATAACTCTATAATTTTAGTTATAGCCTTAAATATGTGTACAGCTAATTTTAAGTAAGTCAACAAGTGCTATTTTAGCTATACCTGAATTTGTGGACAGTTAATCCAAGTACTATTTCGATGCTAATACTTTAGTAATCTAGTCACTAAAATAATAATTTGTTGATCTCAAAAACTTGGTTACTTGGATTAGACTCAACAAAGTTAAGCTTTGTTAGATGTAGTACACAAACTCAGCTTTTTGCTCTCAGGTTAGGATACTAATTCCTGCTCTAGAGATGAGTAACAATTTAATTTTATATCTACTAATCTAAGGTAAACTATATTTTTTACATCATCAAGATTACAATTAAACACATACTTAACAGTATAAATACTAAAGACCTCTAATTACCGATGATTAATGCCCTTTCTGGGTATGTAAATACTTCATTAATAAATTTTAATAATAATTGATTTTGAAACTAGTCAGAGTAGGGTGTAAAGCATTATGCCTGATAACCGTCTCTGACCATGTATTTTCTTTAACCTACCCAACGGTTTTGAGCAAAGCCAATCGCAATCCTGGCCAGCAAAACAGAAAACCAGCCTATAATCAGGTATCCTTGACGAGGATAGCGCTCCAAAAAAACACCCAGAGCTATACTCAAGGGTACAATACCGTAGGCGAGACGGCTCAGGGATATCGTACCGCCAGATGCCAGTAACAAAGCAATACCGCAAAAACCGTAAAGAACAGTAACCGAGGTCAATTCTTTACGTAAGCGCCATAAAAGGTAAGCGCCTCCCAGAACCATGACTGCGTTGAGTAGGTTATTAATATATCGATCGCTAGCCAGTATGAGAGAAATTGTGACCACAGCATAAAAGCCGTAAATCTTGATGACAGAACTTAACTTTTGTTGTTCGCGCCACAGCAGATAAACACTGCTAACTATAGTGCTAAAAAATAGTGGATGTAATAGTCTTTGAATCCAGCTGTGCTGTCTGTCTGATTTACCTAGTGCGATCTCTAACAGCATATTCCACCAACCTTGCCCATCAAATCCCAAAGAAGGACGCCATCCTTTTTGGGCATTGATAAAAGCGATCGCATTACCAAAATCAATTGCACAATATAGACTGAACAGAAGCAGACCTGTAGCTGTAGCAGCAGCAGCTAGGTAGGCGACCCTTGGACGACGTTCTTTCCAAGCTGCAATTAAAAGGGCTGGAATTAATGCCATACCTGTAGGGCGTGTTGCTGTCGCCATTGCACCCCAAAAGGCTGTCCAGCGATATTGCTGACGATCAAAGGCACGCAAAGCAGCTGCGCTTAAAAACAGATATAAGCCTTCGGTATAAATTACTGTGCCAAATAACGAGAGAGGACACCAAGCTAATACAGTAGCTGTCCATCTAGCCCCTTTTGTTCCATGATGTTCTGCAACCCAAAAGTATACACAGTAAAGGGCTGCTAAAAAGGTAATGTTATTTACTAGTAACCCTGCCACTTCAAATGACAGCCCTAGATTCATGACACCACGAACCATGAGGGGAAACAATGGGAAAAAAGCAATGTTATGTTGACGCCCGTCATCAACAAATTCATATCCAGAAGTAGCAATGCTACGATAATGTACGCTATCCCAAGCATCAAATACTCCCAAATCAAAATTGGGTAATACTCCCTCCACAGGTTTGGGTAGATTTGGTGCAATGAGCAACATGGCAATCCAAATAAATAATCGGCTGACTAACCAAATTGCTCCTGGAAAAAGGAAATCACTTTCCCATATACTTTTTTTGATAAATATCTGAATTTGAGCCATAAGCATTTATTTTTAAACTCCTTGGAAAATGTTTTTGCTTATGGCTGTAAACGAAATGTCTCTTGGCAAGATTTTGTACATTTCACTCCTCCACCACATTCAATTATCTACTGAAAAACAATTAAATTAACTAATATTTTTGAAGGTTATATTCATTAGGTAATGCTGAAATAATATTGATAATATTCTAGTAATTTATGTCGAAATTCATGGTATTGATATTAAAAAAATTAAGAATATAAATTTCATAGTACTTTGCTATTATAATATTCAATATTGATATTAAACAGCTAAAAATAAATGTGTGATTCCTATTGCATTTATATCCAAATTGGTGAAAATGAAGTTTAAGGAAAAACCACGGAGGGGCAAATGATACAGAAGAGTAAGCAAATTATTTTAGATTATTATGTAGTATTGCTGTAATTTATTTAAAAACATAATGTTCTTCGGTTTTTGTTGCATTTGTGTAAGTCAGTGAGTAATTATTATTGATGTAATTTATCAGATTTTTATCACTTTTAATCTGAGTAGTCCATCTGGTAAATATAATTTGTTCTGGGTGATATTTGTTTAATATGGCAAGCATTTTTGTAAACGTAAAATCTCCAGAGTTGATTCTTTTATAAGACATCACAGCAATTTCAGGCGGCACAATTAAATCATTGTAAAAAGCGTACATAGGATTATCTGTAAATACCCAATTTGTCAAACTTTTGTATTTTAGAATCATTTGCATTAACTCTAAATTTTTGGGTACACTCCCACGAGGATTTGGGGGAGTAATAATTATTAAGCTAATGAGTATTACAACTAAAGACGCAGGTAAAATTAATTTCTTTATATTGATTATCTGAAAATTTTTCTGTATGTTTTGAGAAAATAAATTATACAATAAGCACGCTCCGTAAGCAGCAAGCCAACATATAGGAATAGCAAGTAAGGGATAATAGTGATACCAAAGCGGTTGATGTTTCAGTAAAATTAATGTGGCAGTAATTAGCCAAGTCAACGGTAATAATCCTTTCTTCTGTTTTTGAGAAATAATTGCCCAGATACCGATACCGGCGAGAAATATATAATCATAATCTTGATGGATCATGTAATTGAGATATTGCAGATTATTAAAATTTTCTACTCTGGAATCTGGGGGTTGTTTGAGATGGGTAAGAAGTAATTGTTCTTGATTCCAGAATTGCTGATATAAGATTCCAACCAGGCTATAAACAAACACTAAAGAAATTAACCATAAAGATATAGATTGTAATAGAAATAATCGATTGGTTTTAATTTCCTTGCTTTGGCTAAAAAAAGCTAATATCTGCAACAATATTAAAGGAATTAAAAATATAGTAAATAATTTTGTTTGTAAAGATAATGCCAAGCATCCACCAGATAAAATTAAATAAAATTTATTATATTTTTGTTGATATCTGTATAAAAAATAAATAGATAGCATTGCCAAAGCCAATGATGGAATGCCAATCATGACAGAAATACTTAGACGAATATATAACCAAGAGGTAAATAAAAAAAATGTTGCTACTATAGCTGCGAAATGTCCTAATTCAAAAAAGACTATTTGATAAAAACACCAAATTAATATTGCTGAAAATAAAAGCGTGAGTAAGCGGGTAGCAAAGATAGAATGACCAAATAAATTTAGCCATTTTGATAAAATCAATGTAAAGAGAGGTGGTTGATCATTCCAAATTTGGCTATACAGAGAAAAACCTTTTGAGTAAAGGACGGCTTTCATTAAATTAAAGCCTTCATCATAATCAAATTGAAAAGTTTGTGTCATAGGCTTAAATCTAATGGCAATAACCAAACTCATAAAAAGTAATATTAGAGATAGCTGCAATAAAATATTCTTTAATTTGGGCATACTCTTGCCAATTGTAGGTTTGAGATAGTTACTATGGTCGAGTTATTGATAAATATTTTAGTTATTAAAATCTGCCAATGCTTTTAATTATTGGCTTAGAGTTCAAGTCTTCTAAAGACGACTAAAAATTATTTTAATTCACAAATATTGGACTTTGGTTATTAGTCAAAAATGAAGTAGTTCTGCCTATATAAGTTTAGTCGTTACTATCAATTTATAACTAATTTTTATTGAGACCGTTTCACAAATAAATAAACGTCGTCGCGTTGGTAAACTAGTTGAAATAATTGATGATTTTTCAGTTGATTGACTAAGTTGGCAGCAAACTCTGGGTTACGAGTACCATCTGGGTGACGCACGTTTAGCAATATATAATCAAATGGAGTGAAGCTTACGGGCGGGCCACTAATATCATCCACAAATTGAATCATCGGACGGTGGCTTAGATGCGGGGCGATGCTGTGGGTAGTTAAAACAGCACCTTTTGTCTGCACTTGAGCGATCGCTTCGGTTGTTGCTTGCCAATTATCAACTGTTCTGAGATATCGTGACCAAAAATAGCCATATTTTCCTAACACCATAAAAGCCAATAATGCCCACAAAATTATTGCCCTTCTGGTACGTAGCCATCCTTTATCAGCAGCAAGACTGGCAATGACAGCTACTATTAAGAAAGGCAGTATAGGTAAAGAATATTGATGAATTAAGTCACGTTGGGCTGGCTTGTCGGAAAGAATATTCAAAACTAATGCTGGAATTGCACTTACCAAAGGAGTTAAATGTTGAGGTGTAAGTCCCCAAATTAAGGGTGCAACTAATAATGCTAAATATTCCAGCGTCTTGAATGAAAATACCCTCTCTAAAACAATATTTGGCTTCAGCAGAAGATTGCTAGCAATTGCGATCACAGAATCGCCTAAATAGCTGTAACGTGAAACTGCTGCTACCTCACTATTACTAAAAAAGGGAATGATCACTTGGCTAGCAATTAAAAACCAACTGATACCAGCAATCAGGGCGAATGTACCGTAAAAACGCCGTCGTTCAAATACCAGCAACCAAAAACCCATTGCTGTTACCGTCAGCGATAACACGGCTTTACAACCTAAAATAAAAATAGTGCCAAGGCAAAACCACCCTATCTTACCTAACCGTGCTGCCAAAACAACCCCTAGAAATACAGGAATTGCCATTACTTCTGGATGAAATTCAAAGAGATTGACATTAAAAATCAATGGATACAGCAGATAAACTGCTGCCATTGCCACTGCTTGGCTTTGCTTCAGTCCTGCTTGTAGGGCAAGATAATAAGTTGGTACAGCACCCAAAGCCAAAGAAACAGCTTGTACAGCTAATAACCAGTAGGCACTGGGATAAATTTTATACAATAAAGCCAATGGATAGACTGCCCAAGCTGCATGGTTCCCCATGTGATGAAAGCCCAAAAAAGACGAGATAGGCGGCTGTCCTTGGCTGATTAAGTAAACAACCTGATCGTAAATTCCCAGATCCAGAACTCCTGACTGATACAGTGTATGCCTGATACTGCTGCACGCAAATAACAATAGGGCACTGATGACAGTCATCCAACCTATGATGCCAAGCTGAAAAAGTTGTTTTTTCACTCCTTGTAAACAGTAAAAAAAGATTGTTAATATTTTCTTAACCTAATTATTTTACAATTTTCTGGAGAAAAGACAGAATTAAAGACATTTAAGTTTCAATTAACTCGTTTTATCTCTAACAGAAGAGTTTTTCACAAATAAATAAACTTCATCTTGCTGATAGCTGAGTTGAAACTGTTTAGTATTTTTGAGTTGATTGACCAAATTGATCGCAAAACCGCGATTACTCAGCCAACCAGGATGACGCGCATTTAAGAGTATATATTCAAATTTTGTCAGATCTGCTGGTGGCGAATTTGCATCTGTAAACTCGATCAGTGGGCGATGGGTTAAATGAGAGGCGATTTCGGCAGTAGTATAAACACCTGCTTGAGTTTGAACTTGGGCGATCGCTTGCCGTGTCGCTTGCCAAGTATCCAACGAATCCAGATAAATTGTCCAGAAATAACCGTATTTTCCTAAAGCAAAAAAAGCTACTAAAGACCAGAGGATAATTTTTCTTGGTTTTTGTATCCATCCTTGCCCAGCAGCTAGGGTTTGGATGACGACCACTAACAAAAAAGGTAAGATTGGAAGAGAATACTGATGCACCAAGTTTCTTTGTTGACTAGCATCAGCGAGAATATTCAACATTAGTGTGGGAATCGCACCAATCAAGGGTAGCAGATGTCGAGGTGCAATTCCCCAAATCACTGGTGCAAACAGTAAAGCTAAATATTCTAGAGTATCAAGGGAGAAAATTTTTCCCAGGGCTAAGCTTGGATTGAACAGCAGATTCTGGACTACTTCACCAAAGGAATTCCCCAGGTAGCTATAGCGTGAAATGTGGCGAGTGACTGAAGCTGCTTCCCCACCGAAAAAAGGAATGATTGCTTTGGTTGTGATCGCAAACCAAACGATACCACTGAGTAAGGCGATCGCACCACAAAACCGCCTTTTTTCAAATAGCAGTAGCCAGACTCCCATGGCTGCAACTGTGAGAGACAATACTGCTTTACATCCCAACACCAAGAAGATACTGAAACAAAACCAGCCAAATTTTCCCAAACGAGCAGCTAAAATTGCTCCTAAGAGTGCAGGTAAGGCTATGACTTCTGGGTGAAAGTCATACAGATTAACGTTAAATACCAATGGATATAACAGATAGACTACTGCGATCGCTGTTGCTTGGTCCGTTGTGAGTCCAGCTTGACGCGCGATCAAATTGGTAAACAGCGCACCTGATGCTAAGGCGATTGCCTGCACAAGCAACAACCAGTAAACAGTAGGATAGATTTTGTAAAGTAAAGCTAATGGATAGAAAATTATAGCGGCATGATCCCCAAGAATGTGAAACCCCAAAAACGAGGAAATAGGGGGCTTTCCTTGGCTAATCAAGTAGACGGCTTGATCAAAAATTCCCAAATCCCAGGCGGCTGAGTGAAACAGTATATGTCGTAAACTGCTACACCCAAATAACATTAAGGCACTCGCGAAAGTCATGCAACCAACAGTGCCAAGCCGAAAAGGTAATGTTTTCACTGGTTATTGGTTAGTTGTTGATGGTTGTTTGTTGATTGTTGGTTGTTAGTGGTTAGTGGGTAGAAACGAGATATTCCTCGCGTCTCTACATTAGTGGTTAGTGTTTAGTTATTTACTCCTCACACTCCTCATACTCCACCCTACGGGAAGCCGCGCAAAGCGCGTCTACATATTACTCATACTCCTCATACTCCTCACACTCCTCATACTCCTCTACTCCTCATACTCCTTATACCTCCCCATCACCCTACCCAAAGTTCCTGGGCAAACCGCACAGAGAAGCTGGCGAGTAAAATTGTGAAGAAGCATAAGGTTAAGTATCCGTAACGAGGATAGCGAGACAATAACACACCAAGGGCGATACTGAATGACACAATGCCGTAAGCAATGCGACTAAGTGACCAAGTACCACCAGAGGCAAAAATTAATCCCAAACCACAAAAACCGTAGATTACCGTGATTGGGGTCAATTTTGTGCGGAAATGCCATAACAAGTAAGCACTACCTAAAACCGAAATAGTGTTCAGCAGAGGGTCGCCTGCTAGTATCCATAAAAGTAAAAATAAAACTGCAAATCCGTAATCTGCATTCGCCGCACCCAAGCGTTGGCGATCGCGCCAAATCAAAAAACCAACAATAATGATCGCAGCAAATAATAGCGGATGCAGGGGATATTTAATCCAGCCATATTTCCAATTAGCTGTACCTACTGTAATTTGCATCAGCATTTTCCACCAACCTTGCCAATCAAATCCCACAGTTGAACGCCAGCCTTTTTGGGCATGAATAAATGCCAGAGGATCACCAAACTGGATGTGACAATACAGGCTGAATAGTAGTATGCCACCAGAAGTAGCTAAACCAGCAAGATAAGCAATAGGCAATCGCTTTTGTTGCCAAGCAGCAATTAAAAAAGCTGGGAGCAATGCTAATCCTGTGGGACGTGTCGCTGTTGCCATTGCCCCACAAATGGCAGTCCAAGTGTATTGCTGTTGATCAAAAGCCTGTAAAGCAGCCGTACTCAAAAATAAATACAGTCCTTCAGTATAAATTACTGCTGTAAACATTGATAGCGGACACCATGCCAGTACAGCTGTTGCCCATCTTGCTTCCTGGTGATTGTGAAATTTTTTGATCCAAAAGTACACACAGTAAAGTGTGGCTAAAAAAGCAGCATTGTTTACTATTACCCCTGCGATTTCAAATGGCAAGCCAAAATTCATCATTCCCCGCACAATTAGAGGAAATAAGGGGAAAAAGGCTACATTGTGTCCCTTACCATCATTGAGGTATTCATACCCTAAGATAGCGATGTTACGGTAATGAACACTATCCCAAGCATCAAAAACCCCCCAGCCAAAAATTGCGTCTTTTCCTCCCGGCGGTGCATCTAAAAGAGGAGCAAGCAATAACATGGCACTCCAAATCACCAGCCTGCTGGTTAGCCAGATTGTAATGGGAAATAGAAAATCATTTTTCAATAAATATTTACTGATAGCTAATTCCTTTTGAGCCATAAGTTTCATTTATGAGTTAAGTGAGATATGTAGTCTCAAAAATCAAGTAAATATTTCTTCATCCTTCATCCTTCACCCTTCATCCTTTATCTGAGAGTCCCAAGCAATTTAAGATTGAGTTGTCTGTCGATCCCTAAATAATTGTGAAAGCAATAACTCTTGTTGGTTCTACTGGCTCTATTGGTACTCAAACCTTAGATATTGTCGCTAATAACCCCGATAAGTTTCGGATTGTTGGCTTAGCGGCTGGGAATAATGTGGAATTGTTAGCTGCCCAAATTCGGCAGTTTCGACCGAGTATAGCAGCGATTTGTGCAGAGGAAAAATTACCAGCACTCAAGGAAGCAATCGCAGATCTTGATCCCCAACCAATTCTCATGGCTGGTGATGCGGGAATTGTGGAAGTTGCTCGTTACGGTGATGCCCAAACTGTTGTCACAGGTATTGTTGGCTGTGCAGGATTATTACCCACTATTGCCGCCATTGAAGCTGGTAAGGATATCGCCTTAGCTAACAAAGAAACTCTCATTGCTGGCGGTCCTGTTGTTCTGCCTCTGATTGAGAAACATGGTATAAAATTATTACCAGCAGATTCTGAACATTCGGCGATATTTCAGTGTTTACAAGGTGTACCACAAGGCGGCTTGCGAAAGATTATACTCACAGCTTCCGGTGGCGCTTTCCGCGATTGGCCTACAGAAAAATTAGCAGAAGTGACTGTTGCTGATGCCCTGAAACATCCCAATTGGTCAATGGGGCGGAAAATTACTGTAGACTCAGCCACTTTGATGAATAAGGGATTGGAAGTAATTGAAGCTCATTTTTTGTTTGGCTTGGATTATGAGGATATTGAGATTGTCATCCATCCCCAAAGTATTATTCACTCTTTAATAGAACTTCAAGATACTTCGGTGTTAGCTCAACTCGGCTGGCCTGATATGCGTTTACCTTTGCTCTATGCTTTATCTTGGCCGGAACGCATTTACACCGACTGGGAAAGATTAAATTTGGTCAAAGCTGGCAATTTGACCTTCCGGGAACCAGACCACCAGAAGTATCCTTGTATGCAGTTGGCTTATGCTGCTGGTAAAGCTGGTGGTTCTATGCCTGCTGTTTTGAATGCGGCAAATGAACAAGCCGTAGCATTATTTTTGTCAGAAAAAATTAGTTATTTAGATATTGCCCGGTGCATCGAATCGGTGTGCGATCGCTTCTCATCCAACAACCGTCCAAATCCCACTTTAGACGACATTTTGCTTGCCGATCAATGGGCTAGACAAGAAGTTTTGACTGCCACTAAAAATTTAGAATCTCGCTCACATATAATTTCCTTACGATAACCAATAACAAACTCTAATTAGTCAGCGTTCAGTCTCATACTGAACGCTGATACTAATCAGCATATTTTCATATATTTCATTTCCTTACATCAGAAGTATTCCCACCAGTTTTCTTTTGATACCAATCTTTTCATGCAAAAGCGATCGCAAATGGTCAGCAATCCCAAGACAAAACAAAAGATGAGACGGGGAAGATTCAAACAAACAGGGAGATAAATAAAAGTGTCTCCCTTGTCTGGTTTGTCTCCCTTGTTTGGTTCGTCCTCCAAGTCGTCCCCCTTGTCGTTGATCCTCTATCTCCGTTCCCTTAATTTAAAGCTAACCAAAAGTTGCCTCCTTATTTGATGAAGACTTGATATAGATACGTTAGTGATCGCAGTCATTGATTACACCCTAGACAGTGATTTTGCTATGTTTGGCAGGTGTGGGCTAGATTGCTGATTTATACGGTTGCAACATAGCGCCATATTTTTACATCAATGGTTAAGAGTAATAACGGTTTTGTTATGTCTCCAAACGAGGTAACTATGGCTCAATACCAAGAAACAACACAAACTAATGCGCTGCCTTTGCCTTCAGCTATTACTAGGGGTGTTGCAGCAACAGAACTGCGCCCTTGGGGTTCTTTTACAGTTTTGGAAGAAGGGCGTGGTTATAAAATTAAGCGTATCGAAGTCAAACCTGGACATCGGCTAAGTCTACAAATGCACCATCACCGCAGCGAACACTGGATAGTTGTTTCTGGTACAGCGAAGGTAGTTTGTGGTGATCAAGAAGTGTTGTTGGGCAATAATCAGTCTACGTATGTACCCCAATGTACAGCCCATCGTTTGGAGAATCCTGGTGTAATTCCTTTGGTTTTAATTGAAGTACAAAACGGAGAATACTTAGGCGAAGATGATATTATCCGTTTTCAAGACGATTATGCTCGTACTGGAGATTAAAGCCACAACATTCATGTACTAGATTCATTTACTCACAAATGAGGTGGGGCAGTGGGGAGGTGCAGAGAATATGACAAGTGTGAGGAGTAGTAAACAACCACCAACCACCAACCACCAACCATTCACTAAATACATGTAATATTTTTAAGATCAAGCTTTTAATTCCCAGACCAATACTATGATTTATCTGAGTCCAGCAGCCGCAAGTGAAATTAAAAGATTAAAATCTAAGCAGCAATCAAATTTATTGTTTCGGTTGGCAGTTAAACTCGGTGGTTGTTCTGGTCGGTATTATGAGATGTGTTTTGATGAAATTGCTTCATCAGGCGATCGCACCTTTGAATGTGAGGGCATTCCAGTAGTCATAGATGCTGAAAGCCTTAACTACGTTGATGGTTTAACCATCGATTATTCTGAAGATCTCATGGGTGGTGCTTTTCGCTTTTATAATCCTCAAGCAATTGCTAGTTGTGGCTGTGGTAATTCATTTGCTATTGGTTAATTGTTGGTAGTTGGTAGTTGATGGTTATTCCAAACAACAAACAACAATTAACAAATTTCTATTGACTCTTCATACCTAAAAAAGGTATAATCAGGGTTTGTTGTCAAAAGTTAAACTATAAGCAGCTTCACGCGCTGTAACTCATGCCCACAATACAGCAGCTAATACGTAACGAACGCGAAAAAGCGCGTCAGAAAACCAAGTCCCCAGCTCTGAAACAATGCCCACAACGTCGGGGCGTTTGTACCAGGGTATACACGACCACACCGAAAAAACCGAACTCGGCTCTGCGTAAAGTCGCAAGGGTAAGACTGACATCTGGATTTGAAGTCACAGCCTACATTCCAGGAATTGGTCATAACTTGCAAGAACACTCTGTTGTGATGATTCGTGGCGGTCGGGTTAAGGACTTACCAGGCGTGAGATACCACATTATTCGTGGCACTTTAGATACAGCCGGAGTCAAAGACCGCAAACAAGGTCGTTCCAAGTATGGAACCAAACGTCCAAAACAATAGAGAAGGCGCGATTAATCGCGTTTCTACTCGATTAATCGCGTTTGCTAGCTAATTGTTCCAAGTAAAGTCAGTGATAAAATTTAAATTGGTTCGGTGCAAATACACGAGAATCAATTTCATCGTAGCTAGTTGCAGTCCCAAAGTATCCTGAGGGATTAAGGCTATGTAAATCAGAACGTAAGACCTGAATGAAGGTAATAACTCACAGGCGGTTTAAATCAAGCAACTAGCATCTATGAATCAAATGTGAGAGTCAAAAAAATCAAGTTACATTTGTAATGCCTCCTACATCCTATTGGCTCTGAGTGTAGGAATTTTTTAGAATGCTATTAGCGACACAGCATTTTAAATAGGTTTTCATTAGCTATTAAATTAGCTATTAAGGTATATAATTGTTGTCGCCTTGTATGTCTAGTTGAGGGCAGCAAGTTATATAGGTTCAGGGTCATTGCTATTTTAGTAATGAAAAACTGCCTATAAATAAATCATCTAGTAGCTAAATCCAGAAATTTAAGGTTGAATTATGTCTCGTCGTGGTGTTACTCAAAAGCGCCCAGTTCCACCTG
This sequence comes from Fischerella major NIES-592, assembly GCF_001904645.1. NCBI lineage: Bacteria > Bacillati > Cyanobacteriota > Cyanophyceae > Nostocales > Hapalosiphonaceae > Fischerella > Fischerella major. The sequence goes on from NZ_MRCA01000002.1 coordinate 226,824, forward strand.
ACTCTGTTTATAACAGTCGCTTAGTAAGCATGATGATCCGTCGTGTAATGCGTAGCGGCAAAAAATCACTGGCCGCGCGGATTGTTTATGATGCGATGAAAAATATCGAGGAAAGAACCGGAAGCGATCCGTTGGAAACATTTGAAAGAGCAGTGCGGAATGCAACGCCCTTGGTAGAAGTAAAAGCTCGACGAGTAGGCGGTGCGACCTATCAAGTTCCAATGGAAGTACGCGCAGAACGCGGCACAAGTTTGGCATTGCGTTGGCTAGTACAGTTTTCTAGATCTAGACCTGGTCGGACAATGGCTGGCAGACTCGCTCAAGAATTGATGGATGCTGCCAACGAAACTGGTAGTTCAATTCGTAAGCGTGAAGAAACTCATCGGATGGCAGAAGCAAATAAAGCCTTTGCACACTATCGCTACTAAATGTAGGAACGCGCCGCTTGCGCGTTTCTACAGAAACAAAAGTATATCGTGGTATTTACTAAAAGAAAAAGACGGTTTACCGAAAAGATAGAATCTTAACAAAGTGTAATATACAAGATATCATGAGGCGAAAAGTATAGGAGGCAGCTGTGGCACGTACGAACCCGCTAGAAAAAGTACGCAATATCGGTATTGCGGCGCATATAGATGCGGGCAAGACAACAACAACAGAGAGAATTTTATTTTACTCTGGCATAATTCATAAAATAGGTGAAGTCCATGAGGGAACCGCTGTCACTGACTGGATGGATCAGGAGCGAGAGCGGGGAATTACTATTACAGCTGCTGCCATTAGCACCAGTTGGAGAGATCATCAAATAAACATTATCGACACTCCAGGACACGTAGACTTCACAATTGAAGTAGAACGTTCCATGCGGGTTTTGGATGGTGTAATCACAGTTTTATGTTCTGTAGGTGGTGTGCAGCCGCAAACAGAAACAGTATGGCGGCAAGCGGATCGCTACAAGGTTCCGCGTATTGTCTTTGTTAACAAGATGGATCGCACGGGCGCGAACTTCTACAAAGTTTACGAACAAGTGCGCGATCGCTTGCGGGCTAATGCTATTCCTATTCAACTGCCTATTGGTAGCGAAAGTGATTTCCTGGGTCTGGTTGATCTAGTGAAGATGCGGGCGTATATCTACACCAACGACCAAGGAACAGACATCAAGGAAGAGGATGTTCCCGCAGACATGCAGGAACTGGTTGAAGAGTACCGTACCAAATTAATTGAAGCGGTAGCTGAAACCGATGACGACTTGATGACCAAGTACTTTGAAGGTGAGGAACTCACAGAGGAAGAAATCCGTACTGCTCTGCGTAAAGGCACCATTGCTGGTACGATTGTGCCCATGCTTTGTGGTTCTGCCTTCAAAAACAAAGGTGTACAGTTACTATTGGATGCAGTAGTAGATTACCTGCCTGCCCCCCCTGACGTACCTGCAATTCAAGGTACACTGCCCAATGGCGAAACAGTGGAACGTCATGCTGACGACAATGAACCCTTGGCAGCACTTGCCTTCAAGATTATGGCTGACCCTTACGGTCGTCTGACTTTCGTTCGAGTTTATTCTGGCGTTTTGAAAAAGGGTAGCTACGTCCTGAACGCCACCAAGAACAAGAAAGAAAGGATTTCTCGTTTGGTGGTCTTAAAGGCAGATGAGCGGATTGACGTAGATGAACTTAGAGCAGGTGATTTGGGAGCCGCACTAGGTTTGAAAGAGACTTTAACAGGTGACACCCTCACTGATGAGAATTCGCCAGTAATTTTGGAATCTCTGTTCATTCCAGAGCCTGTAATCTCGGTAGCGGTTGAACCCAAAACCAAAAACGACATGGACAAGTTGTCCAAAGCTCTACAATCTCTCTCCGAAGAAGATCCGACCTTCCGTGTGAACGTTGATCCGGAAACCAACCAAACCGTGATTGCTGGAATGGGAGAGTTGCACCTAGAAATTCTGGTAGACCGGATGTTGCGGGAATTCAAGGTAGAAGCGAATGTTGGTGCACCACAAGTAGCTTACCGCGAAACTATTCGCAAGCCAGTCAGCAGAGTAGAAGGTAAATTTATCCGCCAAAGCGGTGGTAAAGGTCAGTATGGTCATGTAGTAATTGACCTAGAGCCAGGAGAACCAGGAAGCGGCTTTGAATTCGTCTCCAAAATTGTTGGTGGTGCTGTACCAAAAGAGTACATCTCGCCAGTAGAAGCAGGTATGAAAGAAACCTGTGAATCGGGTATTCTAGCTGGATATCCGCTCATTGACGTCAAAGCAACCCTGGTTGATGGGTCTTACCATGAAGTGGACTCCTCGGAAATGGCCTTCAAAATCGCTGGCTCAATGGCAATGAGAGAAGCTGCAATGAAAGCTTCACCCGTCCTTTTAGAGCCTATGATGAAAGTTGAGGTTGAAGTTCCCGAAAACTTCCTTGGGGATGTGATGGGCGACCTCAATTCCCGTCGCGGGCAGATTGAGGGGATGGGTTCCGAGCAAGGTATTGCCAAAGTGACTGCTAAAGTCCCATTGGCAGAAATGTTTGGGTACGCCACTGACATCCGGTCGAAGACCCAAGGTCGAGGCATATTCTCGATGGAATTTAGCCACTACGATGAAGTGCCTCGCAACGTGGCTGAGGCAATCATAGCTAAAAGCAAAGGGAACGCTTAATTAAAAAAGGAAACGAGCATTCATGGCACGCGCAAAGTTTGAAAGGACTAAACCCCACGTTAATATCGGCACTATTGGCCACGTTGACCACGGTAAAACCACATTAACAGCAGCTATCACTATGACTTTGGCTGCGATCGGTAAGGCTACCGGTAAAGGTTACGACCAAATCGATAACGCACCCGAAGAAAAAGCGCGGGGTATTACTATTAATACCGCTCACGTTGAGTATGAAACCGACAATCGTCACTATGCTCACGTGGACTGTCCCGGACATGCTGACTATGTGAAGAATATGATCACTGGTGCGGCGCAGATGGATGGTGCAATCCTGGTGGTTTCCGCAGCAGATGGCCCAATGCCCCAAACCCGTGAACACATTCTACTAGCACGCCAGGTGGGTGTACCCAACCTAGTTGTCTTCTTAAACAAAGAAGACATGGTGGATGACGAAGAATTGTTGGAACTGGTAGAGTTGGAAGTTCGTGAACTACTTTCCAGCTACGATTTTCCTGGTGATGACATCCCTGTGATCAAAGGTTCTGGTCTACAAGCTCTGGAACAAATGACAGCTAACCCGAAAACACAACGGGGTGAAAACAAGTGGGTAGATAAAATCTACGAACTGATGGATGCTGTAGATTCTTACATCCCCACACCAGAGCGTGATGTTGATAAGCCCTTTTTGATGGCTGTAGAAGACGTATTCTCAATTACAGGTCGTGGTACAGTAGCCACCGGACGTATTGAACGGGGTAAAGTCAAAATCGGCGACAACGTGGAGTTGGTTGGTATTAAACCAACTCGTGCCACCACCGTTACTGGTATCGAGATGTTCAAGAAGAGTCTCGAAGAAGGTATAGCTGGAGATAACGCTGGTATACTGTTGCGCGGTATCCAAAAAACCGATATTGAACGGGGCATGGTAATCGCTAAGCCTGGTTCTATCACTCCTCATACTGAATTTGAAGGAGAAGTATACGTTCTGACTGAGAAAGAAGGTGGTCGTAAAACTCCTTTCTTTGCAGGTTATCGTCCCCAGTTCTATGTACGGACAACCGACGTAACTGGTACTATCAAGACCTTTACCTCTGATGATGGCAGTGCCGCAGAAATGGTGATGCCCGGAGACCGGATCAAGATGACAGTGGAACTGATCAGCCCGATCGCTATCGAACAAGGAATGCGCTTCGCTATCCGTGAAGGTGGTCGTACCATCGGTGCTGGCGTCGTTTCCAAGATTATCAAATAGCATCTGTTGATCTTGATTAAACAAGGAGCAGAGCTGGTATAATACCTCTCTGCTCCTTTATATTCCCCCAATAAAATTTTGGATTTTGGATTTTAGATTCAATCCAAAATCTGTATTGAAAAGCTTTGAAGTTCTCTCCGCGACGCTGCGCGAACGCCGGAAGCCCTAGCTCAAACTTTTCGCAAAATCTAAAATCTCTAGAACAGAACCAGGACAACCGAAAATGGCTACTTTGCAGCAGCAAAAGATTAGAATTCGCTTACAGGCATTTGACCGTCGCTTACTAGACACATCTTGCGAGAAGATAGTAGATACTGCAAACCGTACCAATGCCACAGCGATAGGACCTATTCCCTTACCCACAAAACGCCGGATCTACTGTGTGCTGCGATCGCCACACGTGGATAAAGATTCACGAGAACACTTTGAAACCCGCACCCATCGCCGCATTATTGATATTTATCAGCCTTCTTCTAAAACTATTGATGCTTTGATGAAACTGGATTTGCCTTCAGGTGTGGATATTGAAGTAAAACTCTAAATTGGTTGGTAGTTGATAGTTGTTTGTTGGTTGGATGTCCCAAATCGAATTAACCCCCTTAATCCCCCCGAAACGGGGAAATCTTACTCGCTCCCCATCGGGGAAGGTTGAGGAGGGGTGATTTTTATTTTTGCAAGAAGTCTATTGTTTTCATCCAAACAACAACCAACAAGCAACAATGAACAAATAAATGTGTGAATATTTACCTTGCCCTGAAAGATATATCTTCAGGGCTTTTTATTAGCCGGGAAACAGATGATAGAATGTAGACATAGTACGGCAAAAGCAAAAAATAAAAGAATATTTTAAAGAGAATCATCAGATAAAACTTATACCAAAGTCGTAACAAGGTAAAAATGACATCCTCTTCTAAAATTGCCGTTCGTGAGCTACCTCTGTTCCCTTTGTCAGAAGTAGTTTTGTTTCCCACAAAGCAGTTGCCCCTGCACATCTTTGAATTTCGCTACAGAATTATGATGAACACAATTCTGGAAAGCGATCGCAGGTTTGGTGTACTAATGGTCGATCCGGTTAAAGGCATGATCGCAAATGTCGGTTGTTGTGCTGAAATTATTCATTTTCAGCGACTACAAGATGACCGAATGAAAATGATCACTTTGGGACAACAAAGGTTTCGCGTTTTAGAGTATGTGCGCGAAAAGCCTTACCCCGTAGGTTTAGTGGAATGGATTGAAGATCACCCACCTACAAAAGATTTGCGTCCTTTGGCTAACGAACTGAGTCAGTTATTACGAGATGTTGTACGTCTGTCAGCCAAGTTAACTGAACAACAGATCGAACTACCAGAAGATTTACCTGATTTACCTTTAGAATTATCTTACTGGGTAGCAAGTAATCTCTTGGGTGTACCTTTAGAACAGCAAGCGTTACTAGAAATGCAAGACACTGTTGCTCGTTTAGAACGGGAAACAGAAATTTTGACTTCTACTCGTAATCACTTAGCAGCTCGTACTGTTCTCAAAGACACTTTTAATCAGAAGTTGTAAAAGTTGGTAGTTGATTGTTGGTTGTTGTTTGGAACATCCAATCAACAAACAACCAACAACAAACAACTAACCCATAGGCAAAACACCATAACTGCCAAAAATTTTTAGTATTTCTGTGTATTGAGTTAATTCTTGTAAGGCAGATTGCATTTGTAGTTGAGATGTGTCTGCTTCTGCGTCGATAAAAAATAAGTATTCGCCTAGCGATCGCTTTGTCGGACGAGACTCAATTCGACTCAGGTTAATACCTAATTCGGCAAATACTTGTAGTGGCTTCACTAAGGCTCCCGGTACATTAGCACCAACGCTAAAAGCTAGGGAAGTGTGGCTAATCTTGAGAGAAGATTTTTGATAGCTATTAGGCATATCAGCCTGACTTACTACCCAAAAGCGAGTACAGTTTTCTGGGTAATCATTGATGCCATTGACTAGTACGGGTAAATTGTAAAGTTGTGCTGCTCGCTCAGAGGAGATAGCCGCTGCTGTCAAATCTTGCTGGAGTGTTTGCAATGCTTCGGTTGTAGAATTAGCAGGAATTATCTGTACACTTGGAAGAAATTCCTCCAACCATTTTTGGCATTGTGCTAAAGCTTGCGGGTGAGAATAAACTGTTTTGATGCTCTCTAGGCCATGAGCGCAGGAAATTAAGGTATGAATAATTGGTATCACCAAAGCCAACTGAATTTGTAAATTGTCCAGTTGCCATAGGGTGTCCATAGTCATAGTCACACTACCTTCAATCGAATTTTCTACAGGTACGACAGCCTGGTGTACCTGAGATTGGGCAACAGCTCGCAGCGTTTGGGCAATGCTAGGATAAGGACATAAGATAGCCTTCAGTCCTTGATTTTTACTTAACCAATTGACATACAAAAGTGCTGCTTGCTCTGCGTAAGTGCCAGGGGGACCTAAATGTGCGATCGATAAAGTCATGAGGTTTTGTTTAAAATGTAAGTCTTTTTAGAGTCGAAGAAGGTAGGGATACTAGAGAAAGTTAGTTAGGGAATAAAGACTTCTATCCCAAATCCAAACTGCTAAAGTTACTCTGCATGAAGTCTGCACTTCAGATTTGGTAGATACTTTTTCAATTTCTGTTGAGAATAAAAACTTGAATGGTAAAAATTACACCTAATACTTGATAGAATACACTTTATAACATATAATCACTTAGCAGCAAATAGAATAACAAAGTAATTAAAATATAAATTTATAATTGTAGACGTCCGCAGATCGACTTCAAGGTAGAGTAGCCGGAGGGAACTACCCGAAGGGCTTTTGGCAGGGTACAAAGATAAACACAGATCACACTGATAATCTGCACTGATAATCTATCTGCGTGAATAGTATTGTATTGTGCTTGTTAAGCAAATCAAATTCTGGAAAATTACCAAAAAACTTATATTGCTTCTTCAGTTCATATTAGGTGTGATTTATAATTTATAGTATATAACTCTTCAGTCAATACAGATGAAAAAAAATTTAGTCTGCTCGCCCTGATTTTTTATCAAAAACTCCAAGAATTAAAAAATAATAGAATTATAAAACAATTATTTTCATGAACGCATGTCTACCAAATTTACCGCTTCCCAGTCGGTAGAAATTGCTGTTCCACAACAGCCCATTCCCATTCAGCACTACTTGCGTCAGCCTCAACGTCTGGTCTATGCATTAGTAGACACCAATCGAATTCAGCCGTTAGCTGATGATATATTTCGTTTAAAAATGCGTCCCCTTGCTTTTATGTCACTCAGTATTCAGCCCACCGTAGACATGAAAGTTTGGGCAGAATCTAATGGTAAAATTCATTTGCGATCGCAAGGTTGTGAAATCCTTGGTATTGAGTATATTAACCAGCGCTTCAATCTAAGTTTGAAAGGGCATTTATCACCATATCAATTCAGCACTGGCACTCATTTACGAGGCAGAGCGGATTTAGAAGTCGAGGTAGAGTTACCACCACCGTTTTCCTATACTCCTAAGCCAATTTTAGAAACCACTGGCAACGGTTTATTGAAAAGTGTACTTTTAACGATTAAGCAAAGACTATTACATCAATTAATAGCTGATTATCGTCGCTGGGTAATGCTACAAACCCAAGAAGGAAAGCTGATTAGCGATGATCAAACTCCAGAGTTACCGATTTTTAATCTTGAGTAATCATCGTCGAGACTGGTAGGAGGAAGGAAGACAAGGAAGACACGGAGGAGAAATTGCTTCCTTGTCTCCGTGTCACCACGTCTTTTTCCCTCTCCCTTGTCCATTAAATTCGGCAAGGACGAAAAGACTTGCGGTGTAAAGGTGAAGGCCCATGTTCTTGCAGTGCTAGTAAATGCTTTGGACTTCCATAACCCTTATTTTGCTCTAAGTCATACATGGGATATTTAGAGGCAAGCCGCACGATTAACTCGTCTCGCCACACCTTAGCAATAATACTAGCAGCAGCAATAGCCAGCGATCGCTCGTCTCCCTTGACAATCGTTTGTTGCAGGAGTGGCAAATCGTTAATTGATTGCTTACCATCAATCAAGCAGAGTGTAGGCTGCACCTTTAGCTTCAGCACTGCTCGCTTCATCGCTAAAAGTGTAGCCTGCAAAATATTTATTTGGTCAATTTCAACAACTGAAGCAAAGCCTATTTTATAGTCAATAGCAACCGACCGGATATGCTGAGCTAGCTGACTTCTGCGAGAGCTAGACAGCTTTTTACTATCCTTGATTTTTGCTGCCATCAGTGCAGACAAAGCATCATTTGGTAATATCACTGCTGCTGCGACCACAGGCCCAAACAAACAGCCCCGCCCTACTTCATCCACACCTGCAACTGGCCCACAGATGTCTGAAAACGCGGAGAATTCTAGCCAACTTGCTTGCTTTTGAAGTGTTGGCGAATCAACAGAAGCTTTATCTGGCTTGAGCTTGGCCATATTTAAGGTTTTGAACTTTTAGCTTTAGCTTTGCCCTGTTGATGAATCTGTCTCCAAAGCAGAAGAACGACGGCGACGACGACGGATAGCAGTACTGGTAGTAGCTTCTGTTTCATCTGCCATCATAGGCAAGTCAGGTGTCTCTGTCGTTACTGGTGGTGATGATTCTGTTTGTACCGGAGCCTCTATGGTACTAGTTGCCGTTTGAGCAATTACTTCCGGGGTTGTTTCTGGGGGCATAGTAGCAGCTTGACCAGGCAGAGTGACGTTAATAATCACAGACTTGGGATTTCTCACTTCCCGGTTCAACTTCACTAATGGTGAAACTCCCATCAAAGCATACACATCTTGTTCCGGTGGTGTCATTTCCACGGTGACAATCTCCGGTGGTTCTACCACTGGTTTGACTATCTCTGGTCTTGAGACTTTAGCTCGTTCTCCTCTTTCCACCCAACCTGATTTATTAATATTAGGTATTGGTAAATCAGAAGTCTCTACTAAGTCTCTGTCTGCATCAATGTCCATATCTGGCTCATTTACCAGTGATAACGGGTTGCCATTGATGCGTGGTTCTTCTTTACCGTTGCCACCATTTAGACCAATGCGACGACGACGACGCCTTTTGCTATCACTAATTTCTTGATAGCTGGGATGGTTGCTAAGATTCAATCCACCTAAATCGCTATCGTGTTCGTATGCTTCCCCGAATCCTTCGTAAATTTCTCGTGGTTCACTCAAGCGAGGAGATGGTAAACGGGGTTCTCTTTGAGGCAAAGATACAAAGCGTTCTGGTAATTCAGATGGTGATGCGATGGAACGGGTTTCTGTTTCTCCGGGTAAATGCACAATATGCCCTAAACCACCACAGGTTTGACAAGGTTCGCTAAACAATTCGTAAATGTTTTGACCTTGACGTTTGCGGGTGAGTTCTACTAGACCAAGTTCCGTTAATTGAGCAATCTGAGGACGGGCTTTGTCTGCTTTCAGGGCTTTGTTAAAGTGTTCCAGGACGTGCTGTTGGTCACGTCGTGTTTCCATATCAATGAAATCAACGACGATCACACCAGCAATATTCCGTAAACGTAGCTGGCGGGCTATTTCTGTAGCAGCTTCGCAGTTTGTCCACAACACTGTTTCCCTAGCTGTTGCCGATCGCGTAAATGAACCAGAGTTGACATCGATCACTGTTAATGCTTCGGTGGGCTGGATGATAATGTAGCCACCAGAAGGCAGGTCTACTCTGGGTTTCAGGGCTTCTTTGATCGCTGCGTTGATCCGGAAGTATTCTAAAATTGCTGTGCGATCGCGGTGGTGGTCGATTAACAATCCTTGTGGTACTTGTCCACCACTCCAGTTTTGCAAATACTGCTTCACCCGTTTTAAGCCAGTACTGGAGTCTACGACTATGCGGTTGACATCCGCACCGTACATATCTCGCAATACACGCTGGATAAAGTCATCATCCCGGTTGAGCAGTGCAGGGGCGCGGGTAGAAACTGCTTCTTGCTGAATAGCTTCCCATTGTTTTTGTAGGTTTTCTAAATCCTCAATGATTGCTTCTTCTGGTTTGCCTTCTGCTTCGGTGCGAACCAACAAACCCATCCCCGCAGGTTTAATTAAAATTGCTAATGCCCGTAAGCGGTTACGCTCATTTTCATTTTTGATTCGGCGGGATAAATTTACACCCCGTCCGTAGGGCATGAGTACGACGTAACGTCCGGGTAAGGTAATGTTACCTGTAAGCCTTGGCCCCTTTGTTCCTGTTGGTTCCTTCATTACTTGCACCAATACTTTTTGTTGTGGTGCTAGTAATTCCGTGATGGCTGCTGCTGTACGCTTCAGCCGTAATGGGCCTAAGTCTGTAACGTGAATAAACCCGTTGCGTTCTGGGTCGCCGATGTTTACGAAAGCGGCATCTATCCCAGGTAATACATTTTCCACTACTCCTAAGTAGATATCACCAATCTGGTGATGACCTGTAGCAACAACTAATTCTTGTATTTGATCTTCAGAAAATACGGCAGCTATTTGATGCTGCTCCGCGATAATAATTTGTTTTGGCATTCAATTTCCTCAAAAATTGGCAGCAAAAATAGACTTGGGGGTATGTTGTCCCTGTTGCCCCTACAAGCCCAAACAGGCGCTGCTGTTGTAAAAACTGCGAACTAAAGCCCACACTTAAAGAGCTATCGACTGGGAAAATGCGTTTACACGCCCGGTTCTTCCAGAACGGCTGCATATTATTTAAGCAATTTAATCACCCGTCCGTGGTTAATTTTTAATGCAATGCACTCATTCTCTAAGAATTAGGCATTCAGCATGTGTGTTAAAAATCATAAAGTTGAGAGAAGCCGACGAAGCCTTTTATGTAGTCACTGATTCACAAGGTAGCCATCAAGAGAGAGTGTTCTTGAATCTGCCTGGTGGTGGTCTGGGATAAAATCCTAGATGTTGCTCTCTAAATCTTTGCTTTCAAACCCTGAGTACCAGGATTGTGAACCAAATAACTCAATGCAGCGCCAGAAAATTCTCTTCATATCATTCTAACGCAACCTTGTTAAAAATCAATTCCCTATATCCAAAATTGAGGGGCAACTAAGTAGCAAGTTACCCCTTAAAGTGTTAATTAGTCGCGCAAAAGCAAACGCTGGCGATGGATTTGCAGTAGTTGTAATTCTTGACCTGATACTTGTTCCAGCATAAACAGAACTTGTTCAGGACGCAACAGCGTGCCATCTGGACAACAACTACCCAGATAACGCAAACTCAATGCTGATTGTGTAACAACATCAGTAGTTTCCACCAATTCCATCTCAAATAAGCGATCGCGCAGATTTACTAACTGAGTTTTGCCTGACTTGGTTGTTTGCTCGTACCAAAGCTCGCTTTTGTGTTTAATTGTATCCAGCCAATCTTGCCATTGTGTTGCTGTTGATGATTCTGGGACAGCGATTGTAAGTACATACTCCGCAGTTTCTAGCCCTTGGGTAGCAGCAGGAGCTTTTAAATCCAACTCCACCACATCATATATAGGTATGTCACTGGGTAGTACCTCTACCAATCTCTGGCGAAAAGTAGCCACATCCAGTCGCTGGGTTAACTCAAAATCCGCAATTTCACCACTACTGGTAGCTCCCAAAGGCAAAGCTGAAGCCACAGAAATCCGTGGTGATGGATGATACCCACCAGTAAAGGCAATTGGCAATCCGGCTCGCCGCATGGCTCGATCAAACAAGCGCATGATATCGAGGTGGCTAACAAGAGCCATATCGCCCTGTTTACCAAACCATACCCGTAGTCTTTGAACTCTTGTAGTATTAGGTACAAACTGTCCCGCAAATTCTGGAATTGGTAGTGGGGGAATGACAATGTTATGACCAAAGTCTGGGCCGCAGACACCACAGTGAGAACAACCATCAAAAGAGCAATCAGGAACGATCACAGCTTCTAAGGCACGTTTTAAGTCTTCTTGTAGCCACTTTTTGTCGATACCCGTATCTATGTGATCCCAAGGTAGGGGTTTGTCGAGGGAGGCTTCTGTGATAGGGTGGTGGGGTTTCTGTGATGGAGCGGTGGGGTGGTGGGGAGATGGGGAGAAAGATTTCACCCCATCTCCGAATCCCCCCATCTCCATGACATTCCACTCGCCATTCTCAACTTGGCGGTATTTCCAACTGAGACCAGCTTCAGCGATCGCAACTCCCCAAGCATTATATGCACGCTCGATGCTGTCGTACCAGGAATCCATACCTGCACCTAATTCCCAGGCTCGACGTAAAACTTTACCAAGAGAGCGATCGCCTCTACCGATAAAGTCTTCCATTGCCGACAGCCGCACATCTGTAAAGTTTACCTTCACGCCTTTCATGCGGCGGAATTCTTGTTGCAGCAATTTTTGCTTACGTTCAAACTCAGCAGTAGCAACTGAGTGCCACTGAAATGGCGTATGGGGCTTGGGTGTAAAGTTAGAAATTGTTAAATTGAACGCCAGTGGTTTTCTACCTTTGGCTCGACATTCCCGTTGTAACCAACTGACTGTCTCCGCAATACCCAATACATCTGCATCGGTCTCCCCAGGTAAACCGATCATGAAATATAACTTAATTTTATCCCAGCCTTTTTCCCAAGCTGTTTTTACACCTCGTAATAACTCTTCATTCGTCAAACCTTTGTTGATAATATCTCGCATTCTTTGCGTACCAGCCTCTGGGGCAAAGGTTAGACCACTTTGTCGCATTCCACCCAGGATATTAGCGATATTTTCATCAAATCTGTCTACCCTCTGGCTGGGTAAAGAAAGAGAAATATTATCATTTTTGAGGCGATTTTTGATTTCCATGCCCACTGCTGGGAGGGACAAATAATCAGAACAACTCAAAGAGAGCAAAGAAAACTCATTATACCCAGTTTCCCGCATTCCCTTCTCAATTGCTGCCACCACCTTTTCTGGTTCCACATCCCGTGCTGGACGGGTGAGCATTCCTGGTTGACAGAAGCGACAACCACGAGTACAACCACGTCGAATTTCAATCGTCAAGCGGTCATGGACTGTTTCAACGTAAGGAACCAACCCAATTGAATAAGCAGGGATTGGCGTAGCAACTCGTCGCAAAATCCGTTTGGGTACATCTGGGCGGTTGGGATGTACAGAACCATCCGCAGCCATATCGTAAAACTGGGGAACGTATACACCCGGTATCTGTGCCAAGTCTAGCAAAAGTTCTTGCCGACTTAACCCTGCTTGTTTACCTTCTTCTAAAACTAAACCAATTTCTGGCAGAAGTTCTTCACCGTCTCCTAAGGCGAAAAAGTCAAAGAAATCGGCGTAGGGTTCGGGGTTGGATGTCGCCGTCTGTCCACCAGCAAAAATCAAAGGATAACAAGAGGGTTGGGGAATATTGCCATGTCCCCTTGTCTCTTCATTTCTTTCTTTCCAGGTCAAGGGAATCTCAGCCAAATCCAACATTTCTAAAATGTTGGTGGCTCCGAGTTCATAACTGAGGCTAAAACCCAAAATATCAAATTCTGTGAGCGATCGCTTTGACTCAACGGCAAATAATGGCGTTTTAGTTGCCCGCAATTTGGCAGCTAAGTCTGAATTTGGTAGGTAAGCGCGATCGCATAATTGACGTGGTTGGGCATTCAAGATGTTATAGAGAATGATATGCCCTAAATTAGAGGCTCCTACTTCGTATACTTCAGGATAAGTCAATACCCAACGTATCACTGCCGTTTCCCACGGCTTGCGTATTGCCAGACGCTCATTACCCAGGTAACGACCTGGTTTGATGATATCTGAGGTGATTAGTTTTTCAACTGCAATAGCCACTGTGCTATTCTTTTAGCTATTTTTAATAAATTTCTTTGACACAACTTGGATATAGATTAAATCATTTAAGATTTGCTGAACAGCATTCTGCTAAAGAATTTTAATCCGTCTTAAAAAGCTTTGAGATTTCCTCCGGGACGCTGCCCGCAGATGCAAAGCATCTACAAACTTTTCGCAAAATCCGTCTTGAAAAGCTTTCAGCCTCGCTATCGCTTTCGGACTTACGCTAACGCTGGAAGCCACTACCCTTACGGGAAGACCCTGTGCGTCTACGTGTCTACAAACTTTTCGCAAAATCTAAAATCCAAAATTGGTATTACTCACCTCCAACCATAGCATTGATTAGGTAGTTTCAGAATGTTAATTAGTGTTTACAAAATTTTTCATGGCAATAAACTCAAAAGACAGTGAGAATAAACCTAAAATACTACTTTAGCTTCAAAATATGTCAAAAACTTTATCGAGTTGGGTAAGTTCAAATACAATTCTGATAGATGGGGAAACCGAGCAAAGGCTAAATTGTCTACCTAAGTCTTGAGCAAACTTGAGTGCAGATACTAACGCCATTAAGCCAGCACTATCTAATGCTTCTACTTGCTCCAAATCTACCAGCAATCTATTGCTTGTATTTTGTGCCAGTGCTTTTATTAAATCTTGTTGAAATTCCAGAGCATTAGCAGCATTTAAACTACCCTCAGGACGAATGACCGTAATTGTTGGATTCTTAAGCACCGCTTGCATAGTGTCATCCTAAATGTAATGTAAAGTTTTTGAATAGTGGAAGATAGATGTATTTGACCATATACTCTTTCTGCTTACATCGACCATTCGTATTACTTCTCTTTGCGGAATCTTTATTGGTCTAATATTTCTGTTTAAAGATTGTCAAATCCCGGATAAAATGTATTTAAGTATACTTTTGTTAAAATAAAGATTAAATATTATTGCTTGCCATGTCTCTCAGTTTTCAATCAATTATTACTAAAGTTGGTGGATGCCAACATTAAAGCAATGTTAAAAGTTATGCCTGTACCTCAACCATGTGATAGACGCAGGAAGTGATCGCTAATCAAATCACTTCTAAGGTGTGATTCAGATCACTGCTAACCTACGTACCAGATCACATTTTATACAAAATTGTAGCTGAGATAATAACTACTATAAAGTTGGTTGGTTAATTACGTATGAAAACCAGATATGTTATTCGTCAACTAGTAGAAAGAGCGCTTCTGATTAAAAAATTAACTCCTGAAATAGAAAATGAAATTAACTCAGAACTAACAGAAATGGGTTACATCTCTGACATTGATTATGAAGCATTGGAATTGTTAATGGCAGAAATGGATGCTGGTCGTATCCAATTAGTGCCAAATATCTAAAGAATACTTGCTACTACAGTACTTTATGTTACTAATATACCTAAAAATTAACTGCAAATAATTAAACTTAGGAATTTGGTGACACAAGTCTTAGTAACAGCAACGTTTGCTGATATTTTGTTTCAAAAATTTTTCAATATTGAAAATTAATTACAGGGCACGCTTTGTTTGCAGAAAAAGGAAAAAGGGCTTTGGATTTCCTTTTGTGGTGTAAGCAGTTTAAAAGCGTGTACATAAACTTAACAACTATTTATTTTTTAGCGTCGCTAAAACTTTTCTCAAAGGAGATTATAAACTCTTCATCAAAGCTTTGATTATTTAGAAATCATGTCCAATGTGAATTAATATACCTAAGACATTATATTTTCATAGAGACATGGGAAATTTTGCGTATTTATTTAGAATTTAGATATAACCTGAAAAGCTTTGAGTAAGTATCATTTTTATCCCACACAACGCTACTAGCCTGTACATCCTTTCTTATGGGCTTGCCAAACTTTATGAATAAACTGATGAAGTAGCTGTTTAGCAGGTGAGTCTAGTTCAGGTTTTGGTTCTTTTGCGAATACCTGACTCAATATATCAATGACTTCTGTATCTAAAGCTGGTCTAAATAAAGTTATAGGCCAAAGTAGGTCAGACGCTTCACGTAAATCATTAATGATTGGTGGTTCCGAAGATTTGACCAATAACAGCAAAGGACGTACCCAGCACAACTGACGGGAAATCACAACTTGAATCACTTCCGCATATAGTTTGCTATCATCATGCTCTAAAGATACTATTTGCCCTAGTTGAAAATTAGGTGTAATCTCCATATTCACATAGCTTCAGCAGTGGCAATCATTGTGCTGCTGCTCTTTTAATTTTAAAAGCTATCATAGGCAATAGCAATTTGCGGACAAGGGAAAGGGGAAAATACCAACGACTAACAACTAACCATTAACCATCAACAACCAGCTAATTACTACCAACAACCTTTTTAGTGCTATACAATAGTTTAAGTAACTGTAAAGCTAATTCTAGTAAACAACCTTTAAACAAAAATTTGTTGTAGTAAATTACCAAAAGAGCAAACTACCGTGTCAGTCGAAACCCAACAGAAGCGTTCAACATCCAGAAAACTAGCGCCTCAGTATCGCGTTTTGCTCCATAACGACGACTACAACACTATGGAGTATGTGGTACAGGTTCTATTAACCACGGTGCCCAGCCTGACTCAACCTCAGGCTGTTAGCATTATGATGGAAGCCCATAGTAACGGTCTTGCTTTAGTGATTACCTGCGCTCAGGAACCTGCTGAGTTTTATTGTGAGACATTAAAAAATCATGGTTTGACCAGCACAATTGAACCAGAAGAATGAATCAGTTAATAGTTAATAGTTATTAGTGGTCAGTTTGATCACTAAGAAATTTTAAAACCAAGTTGGTTTCTCAGTGAGATAAACTAACTTAAATTCCTAAAACTATATCCAACTTGGTATGAAAATAAACCTTGCTTCTATAGCCCAGCGTTCTGTATTCATCAGGCTGGGTTATTTTGTTTTCGCTTTATTAGTACTGTGGTCGCCTTTTGCCATACCAATATATTTACTAGTTCATGACAAAAATTTGGTAAATATTATTACCATGGCACTACTGTATATAGAATTTATTGTTCTACTAAGAATATGGAGTAAGCAAGTTTACAAACAACCTCACATTTTTCAGCACTACGGTTTACAATTTACGCGATTAAACGGCGTAGATTTACTGAAGGGTTTGGCTATTGGATTTATTAGCATTTTGATTTTATTTGGTTTAGAAGGTTTGCTAGGTTTATTGGTATGGCAACAACCCAAAGTTTTTTTACTAAAAGTAGTATTAGAAGGTTCCCTCACAGGTTTAAGTGTTGGGTTTGCTGAAGAATTGTTATTTCGAGGCTGGTTGCTGGATGAGTTGCAGCGAGATTATTCTCCTCGTGTAGCACTTTGGGCAAATGCAATGATTTTTGGGGTATCGCATTTTATTAAGCCAGTCCAAGCAATTATTCACACATTGCCACAACTCCCTGCTTTGGTGCTGCTGGGGTTGACTCAGGTATGGGGAAAGCGCTGGCGTAGGGGACGTTTGGGTTTACCTATTGGTTTGCATGGTGGTTTAGTTTGGGGTTATTACATCATTAATGTTGGGGGATTGATTGAATACACCAATCGGGTTCCTGATTGGGTGACTGGGGTAGATAAGAATCCTTTGATGGGGGTGATGGGGTTAGTGTTGATGGGCGTTTTGGCGTTTTGGATGAGGGGACAAGCATCCAGAGTAGCTATAGATGGATCTAAGAATGCATAATTGCGAATAGATCGATGATTTATTGATGATACAAGCCGACAAATTTGCCAGTGGGGTGAATCTAAAATTTTCTGACGTAATTACTGAACTGTTAAGGGATTGCGAATATAGCCATCTTTTTCACTATCAATCCATGCCAACCCTTCAGAAAAGGTTCCAGCACTGTTAAATTGTGGTTGAATTACGAAGTTACCATTTTTGTTAATATAGCCCCACTTATTGTCAAATTTAACCGGAGCTAGTTCTTCAAAAAAGTTGTAAGCTTCAGTAAATAGTGGTTGGATCACGACTGTGCCACGCTTGTCAATGTAGCCCCATTTACCATTCGTCTTTATCCCTGCTAAGCCTTCAGAAAAATTATAAGCATGATCAAATTGCGGTTGAATTATGATTTTACCTGTCTTGTCGATGTAACCCCATTTGTCACCAATCTTGACTCTCGCCAGTCCTTCGGCAAAGCGATAACCATCATCAAATTGTGGCTGAATTACGATTTTACCTGTCTTGTCGATGTAACCCCATTTGTCACCAATCTTGACCTCCGCATGTCCTTCAGAAAAGTTCCCAACACCATCAAACTGTATCTGGGTAATGAGGTTACCGCTTTTGTCAATAAAACCCCATTTACCACGATTCTTGACGGGTGCTAGCCCTTCTTTAAAATCGCCAGCACCAGTGAATTTTCTCTCAATGACAAAATTCCCTGTTTTATCAATAAAACCACAAGTACTGACAACACATGCCCTTGCTAGCCCCTCAGAAAAATTATTTGCATTGTCTTTAGTAAATTGCTGAGGGATGACAAAGTTTCCGGTCTTATCGATATAGCCCCAGTTTTGTCCCGCAATCCATGCTTTTGCTAGTCCTTCAGAGAATTTACTCACGTCGTCAAACTGCGGTTGAATTACTATTTTGCCACTCTTGTCAATATAGCCCCACTTACCGTCTACCTTTACCTCTGCAAGCCCTTCAGAAAAACTACCAACACTATCAAATTGTGCTTGAATGGCAAAATTGACATTTTCTGAAGAGGTAGGGGAAGTTGATGCTGTGGTTGATGTATCTGCTGGTGTAGGAGAACTAGCTATTAGTGACGGAGTTGAAGTTGTTACCGGTGGTGGAGATGGAGAACGACTTAGTAGAGCGACAATAGAAATAACTCCTATTCCCAATCCACCTAGTCCAATTAAACTTCCCCATAGTAATGGTTTGGGAATTTGTGAAACTATAGCAGTTAGTGTAGAAGATACAAAAGGTTGTGAATGTGGTTGTGAATGTGGTGTTATTGCATTTAGCGCTTGTAATGCCTCAGATGCAGACTGGTAGCGTTGGCTAAAGTGATAGCGTACCATTGTGGTTAAAATATTGGCTAGCTTATCGCTCACCTGTACATAATTGCGCCAAATCAATTCACCTGTTGTATTATCCATCAGTAACTGTTGCGGCATCAAGCCTGTGAGAGCTTGGATACCAATCATACCCACCGCATAGATATCGCTGCATAATTTGGGGTCACGATTAGCTTGTTCACTTGGCATATAGCCAGCAGTACCGATCGCAATGGTAGATCTGACCTGACCTTGAGTATTCAATGCTAAACTGCCAATCTCTTTAACTGCCCCAAAATCAATCAGAACAATCTTTCCATCACTTCGACGCCGCATTAAATTTTGGGGTTTAATATCTCGGTGGATGATATTGCGCTGATGGACGATCGCCAATACTTCTAAGATTTCCTGCAACAGTCTGACAACTTCATTTTCACTAAAACGCCTACCAGGAGTCAGTTCTTTGCTCAAATCATGCCCATCAACAAATTCCTGAACTAAATAAAATTCGCCATTTTCTTCAAAGTGAGCAAACAGCCTTGGTATTCGATCATTTTGCCCTAATTGGTACAAAACTTGTGCTTCTGTTTCAAACAATCTTCTGGCAATAGGTAAAACAGATGGATCGGGACTGGTTGGTTTTAGGTGTTTGACCACACATTGGGCATAAGTGGGTAAATCCATATCTTTTGCTAAATATGTGTCAGCAAATCCACCACTCCCCAGTTGTTGGACTATCTGGTAGTGATTACGCAGGATTGTTCCATTGACCAGCATAAGGTTGAACCAGTAGGGCTAAAGCTAATGTGATTGTATTAATCAACATCAATGCTCAACCGTTTGATTACTGAAAAAATAATATTTTAGTTACTTTTGTTTAAGAAGTAACCTCAGCCATTGTCCCCACTAAGCAAGCCCGATCTAAATTCACTCCACTTAAATTTGCCCCTTCTAACTCTGCACACAGTAAATTTGCACCCGTCAAATTTGCCCCTGCTAGATTTGCCTCTCTCAAGTCTGCTTCTTCTAAATTTGCTTCACTCAATAACGCCCCTTGTAAATCTGTACGACTTAAGTCTGCACCTTTGAGATTAGCTCCTGTAAGGTTGGCACCTCGCAAGTCAGCACCCCGCAAGTCAACCCCTTGTAAGTTGACATTCATCAAATTTGCACCACTGAGAAAAGCACCAGCAAAAGATACTTCACTCAGTCTCGCCCCCATTAAATTAGCACCACGTAAATTGCTACCCCGTAAGTCAGCGCCTGTCAAATCTGCTTGCATTAAATTCGCACCCATTAAATTAGCGCGCAAATCAGTTGCTTGTAGGTTTGCTCCCATTAAATTTGCACCTTCCAAATGGGCGCCTTCAAGTTTAGAAGCAGTAAAATTTGTACCTACAAGAGTAGCACCAGCAAAATTGATGCGGTTTAAATCCAAGTTTGATAAATCTTCGTCTTCTAAGTTGGCTCCTGCTAAGTGCTTGGTTTTTCCTGATTTAATAGCTTCGATGTTCATGTGGTTGTTAAAAAATTTATTTAACAGTTAATTGGAGGTTTGGGTGAAGTCGTAATTTTGGAAACGCAGAGGGACGCTGAGGAAAGCGCAGAGGTACGCTGAGTTTTTATGGGTATAATTTGCTAGGAATTAATATGTGAATTTTGGTTTGTTTCTACACTATTTTTGGTTTCACTCTCTAGTCGAGAATCCAATAACCACATACCTGTACTGACTTTGGGTGTAATTATGGGTAACTCTAGTCCTTGTTGTAAGCCCATAACTAATAGTGTCAAGGCATCTATCAGTTTTGGATCGAACCGTCGCGATTGTTGTCTGCATTCTTCTAAAGCTTGATTGATGATTTCTTCACGGCTTAACTGAGATGATTGTTTTTGATGCACTCGCCATTGAAATTCAACTATGAGCGCCAAAATTCTCGATTCTAGAGGAATTTGATCGCCAGCTAGTCCCGCAGGTTCACCAGTTCCATCCCACCACTCGCTTTGGTGAGTGATAATTTGTGCTACTGCTCGTAGCCTGGGCATGGTTCGCAGTACCTGCACGCCTGGTACAAGAGGACAAGTTAAGGGACAACTGGGTGCATCTTCTTGGTAAGAGGTAGTGATACCAGAAGTGAGTACACTTTCTACTCTTTGCAGTGGCTCTATACGGTGTAGTAATCCGGCTAAGCGCAATCTTTTGATTTGCCATGCAGGTAAATCTAAAAGTTGCCCCATTGTTTCTGCTAACGCTACAACTTCTGCTGCTGCCATGGGATTGGTTATATCAGCAGCATCTATAATTTGTGCCATCCGCAAAAATGCCTGGATTTCATTAGAAACTAGGTTATTATCTAGGGCTTGGTGGCGGATGGTGGTGGGAACGGATATGTTTACTTGCTCGGTTTGGAGGTAATCAACTACGCGGGAAACTACTGCACTTAATTCTTCTGGTGTAGCTAAGCTAGGTTGAATAGCTTTTTGATCAGCAGTGAGTTTTGCTGCTAATTGTGGATTGTAGCGTTGGATGTGAGCGATCGCTAATGTGGCTGTTTCTTTGACTAACTCTGGTTCAAATGTCCACAAGCCGTAAAATTTTCTTTCTAAATCTGACCCAGGCAATCCAGAACTACCATAATCAGCAGCAGATAATTCTTGACAAATTACCATTGCTGTGTATTTAGGTGATAAAATAATCAAGTGCCATTCTTGGGCTACCGGATCAGCCGGATCTAAAGCAACTAAGTTGACATTAGGTAACTGACTCGTGGAATGTTCTGCCCAGCCAGTATCTGGGGCTGCCATGATGGCTATTTGACACGATTTTTTGGCGATGTCTGCGTATCGTTCTGCCTCTTGGAGATACCATTTTCCTCGTTCAAAGGCGGTAATTACCAAGGGTGAGGTGACATCATTCAGTATATGGTCTTCTAGAGCATGGCAGAGGGCGACTAGGGTATTTTTATAGTACACCCCGAATCTAATCGGTCTTTTGCTATGGCGATGAGCTATTTCCAGCTGTTGGAGTATGGAGCCTTCTAACATGAGGTTTGATTAAACGAACCGCGAGTGATGCCTCTGGGCAATGAGGGAAAATAAGGGCTTATGACACTTTAGTTTACAGTTTGATACTGAATTATGCTATCTAATTAGAGTCCTAATATTCTGTAAAAAACTTAAGCTAAAGCACCCAAAGCTATCAGGGTAGATTTTTGTGCTGTAGTTAAACCATAAGCTCCTGTAATATTCATGCCTTCATATAATCTAGGAGTTTTTAAAGTTTTTAGGCACTCACCTGTTTTGATATCCCAGACTTTTATTGTCTCATCTTGGGAGCCAGTGGCGAGTATCTTGCCTTGAGGACTGAAGGCAACTGATTGCACGGGTTGAGCGTGTCCATAATAAATGCCTACACATTCACCTGTATTAATATCCCATAATCTTACTGACTGGTCTGCACTACCACTGGCTAAGATTTTTCCACAAGGGCTGAAGGCAAGGGAATTTACCCAGCTAGTATGCCCTTCACAAATGTAGAGACATTCACCTGTGTTGATATCCCATAGTCTCACGGTCTGATCGGCACTACCACTAGCCAGAATACAACCAGTCGGACTCTGGACGACACAGAAGACATAATTGCTATGCCCTTTTAATGTCCTCATTTCTATGTCATTGCTAATATGCCAAAGTTTGACTGAGGCGTCTATACTCCCACTGGCTAATGTTTTACCGTCCCTACTAAATGCGACTGTAAATACTCCTTCGCTATGTCCTTGGAAAGTTCTCACCTCTACATTACTACTCACATCCCAAAGCTTTATAGAGTTATCAAAACTGCCACTTGCTATGTTTTTGCTGTCAGGACTAAATGTGACTGAATGTACCCAGTCAGTATGACCTTGATAAGTTTTTAAATATTCTCCTGTGCTAGCGTCCCAAAGTTTAACAGTGGAGTCAAAACTGCCACTTGCCAGGGTTTTTCCGTCATAACTAAATGCTACGGAAAAGACTTGAGAAGTATGACCAGACAAAGTACTTAGGCATTTACCAGTTATGATATCCCACAATCTTACTGTTTTATCGGCATTGCCACTGGCTAATTTTTCACCATCTGGACTAAAAGACACAGAGTATATATTGTTACTATAACCTTTACAAGTTCTGAGGCAAATTCCAGTGTTGGTATCCCATAACTTTACTGTTTGGTCTGTACTCCCACTGGCTACGATATTCCCTTCTGCATGAAATGCTACTGAGGGAACAGTATTAGTGTGTCCAGTATAAGTTTTCAGACAGATACCAGTACTGACATCCCATAGCTTCACTGTTTTGTCGGCACTACCACTAACTAAAGTACTACCATTGGGACTAAATGCAACTGAAAATATTCCGCGAGTATGTCCGGTGAAAGTTTTAATTTCTTGAGCAGTACGAATATTCCAAAGTTTAATGGAACAGTCTAAACTACCACTAGCTAATGTTTTACCATCACAGCTAAAGGCTAATGACAATATGCTGTGATTGTGTACAAGAAAAGTTTTAATTTCTGTGCCACCGTGAACATCCCAAAGTTTAATGGAACAGTCTAAACTACCACTGGCTAATATTTTCCCTTCAGGACTAAAAGCAACAGAAAGTACTTGATTACTATGTCCATAAAAAGTATCGATGCAAGCCGTTGTACTCACATCCCAGAGTTTGACTAGACCATCTAGTCCTGCACTGGCGACAACTTTACCATCTGGACTAAAAGTAACAGAAGATATTCCATGATTATGTCCCGTGTAAGTTCTAATTTCTTTGCCGCTGCTAACATCCCAAATTTTTAATAAAGAGTCAAAACTGCCACTGGCAAGAATATTTCCTTGAGGACTAAAAGCAACGGAAAAGACTTGGTTGGTATGTCCTCTTAAGGTCAGAAGATGCTTTCCTGTTTGCACTTGCCACAAGTAAACATTACCATTGGCATCACCTGTCGCTAACAATTTACCATCTGGACTTAAGGCTAAAGATAACACAGCAACCAAAATCTCAGAAAAAACAGATTTTGTTAAATCTGAATTAGTAAAATTGACATTATGCAATTTTATTCCTTGAAGATTAGCTTGCCAAACCCGAAGCTGAGAAAAGTTGTAACCACTTAAATCTATGTCTAACTGACGTAGCAAATTGATGAGATTGCCACTAATATATCCGGTTTCTCTTAAAGATTCACTCCTTAATGTCGCGAGAATTTTTTGACAGTGATTTTCTATATTTTTGGCAGAGCCAAAACTGGCAAGCAATTTCTCAATTACTGGTAGTAGTATCAAGCAAATTTGACTATCTTTAATATAATCTTTAGCAGTAGCTAAAACCAAAGCATGAGTAGTAAATAATTCCAGTTGCCCGGAAAGTATTTCTGTATAAACTTTCTCGATCAATTGAGCGGTTACGTACTCCATGACAACAGGTTGCTGGGTGAAATAAGCAGCATTTTTTTCAATTAATGACCGCCTTTGCAAACAAGCGATCGCCTGCATAATTTCACTCTGGGGAATGTTGGCAATAAAATTATCTTGTAGTTCTAACAATATAATTGGCTCTCTATTGATAGCAAGCCAGTACATAATATCTTGTTCTAATTTACTCAAACGCTGAAATTGTCTATCTAATAAATCGCGAATATCGTCAAAGACGAATGTACCTTGATTTAAAAATTTTAAAAATTCGGAAATATTACTATCAAAACAATCCCGAATCGCGGAAGCTACAATCTTTAATGCTAAGGGATTTCCTGCATAATGGGAAATCAAAACTTGCCATTCTGTTTCTAAACCAGTAAAAGACCCTTTAGTAGAGAAAATTTCGCGAACAGCACTCAAAGGTAAACCAGTTAGTTGTAAGCTGTGGACAGGTAAATTTTCGCCTTCGGATGTCGCAAATCCTCGCGGTTTTTCACGAGAGGTCAGGATTAAGCAACTGTTGTGGCTTGTATCTGCAATACATTGCAGCATCTGACCATAGCCGGAGTACCCTTGACGATAACCTCCAGTGCGATCGCCACTTTGGAGTACCGCCTCAATATTATCTAAAACAAGCAAACAGCGCCTAGTACGTAGGTAATTCATCAACCGCAAGATTTTTCCATCCAAGCTGCTTGGTAATTGTGTTTCTTGTTGGTTGGAGAAAAAATGAATTACTTCTGCTAAAATCTCTTCTACCAAAGGAGCGTTACGAAGACTTCGCCAAATAATAAAATCAAATTCATTTTGAAGTTGCTGTACTAATTTGGCAGCAAGAGCAGTTTTACCGATTCCACCCATGCCTAACAATAACAGCAAACGGCAGTTATCTTGAACAATCCATTGTTTGAGGGTATGCAATTCCTCTGTACGACCAAAGAAAATCGATACATCGGGTGCTTCTCCCCAATCCTGCTGTCCGTTGCGTTCAACAATTTCGTTCCAGTTCAATCCTAAAACTTGACAGTAAGCTTTAAAAGCTCCAGCATTAATAGGCACTTTTCCTGCTAAAAAACGCTTCCAAGTTCCTTCAGAAATTCCCTCAGCAAGAAAACCCTCTGCTTCCGAATCTGTTCCTAAAACTTTACTTGCTTGCTGAAGCCATCTAGGGTTGTCGATTGTCCAGCCTTTTTCAATTCTTGCTTGTTTAATTTTCGCTCTTCCATACACAGATGCTTTGAGAGTAGACATAATTATTGCAAAAGAATACTTTTGCGATCGCATATCTATTTAGAAATCAAGTTTTTATTTGCTATTTACGTAAAATTTCAATTGTCAAGATCAGTTCTTATAACTGCTGCTGATCCGAAACCGATCTTGTGACATTTAGGTAAAGTAAGCCACCTTAAAAATGTAGAAAGTCAAGTTGGTGTAGCCAAAGCCGATTAGCTACAGGAGCTTTCTCACCTTTACTAACAAATGCATTTACAGCAGATTTCAACTCTTTGTGAGGTACAGAATATCCCACCCGCAAGCCGTGTATACACAAGTTGGATTTACCCCCCTTAATCCCCCCGATATTCGGGGGGAAACAAAAGATCCAGTTCCCTCTCCTTTACAAGGGGAGGGTTAGGGTGGGGTAAAACCAGGATTCATAAGCTATTTCAGACTTGTGTGTACACCGTAGCCCCGCAAGCGGGAAGGGTTAGAGAGGAGTGCAAACACGGGTGAGACAGAACCTTGTAAAGCAAATCTTTCTGATTCAAAACCCAATGATTCTATTCAGTCAGTTAAACCATGAAATTTCCAAAACAGTCCATTCCTTTTGTCGTAGCTACTGTTTTAGCTGTCTCCGCTTCCGCAGCCTACTCTCAAACTCAGGTGATTCAAACGCCTAATACTGGAAATACAGTCCCAGTAAACCCTATTGGATCTAATGATTTGTCTTCCCAGCCAAGTCAATCATATCCAAGAGAACTTTGCGACTTTCCTTATTTTTGTCTTCCATATCCTTCTAAAGAACCCTATGCAGTATGCAAACCTTATGCTGTCCAAGGTTCAAATGGACCTCTGTTATTCTATCGCTGCTACTATGCTGTACCCAAACTCCACACTCAGTAAACTTTGAATCGCTTAAGAACACGGATTCAGACCATGAAGCGAAGAATTAGAATCTTGGCAATTTTTATTGTCACTGTTGCTATTTTTGTAGTCACAAATTTAGCAGTAAGTAATGTGTATGTTCCCATAGCACAAGCACGGGATGCTGTAGAGGATGTTCCAGAGACTCAAAATCCTACACCTGAACCCGGTGTTTTGCGTAACCTTCCCAGTGATGCTGTAGAACAAAAAATAGATACAAACCAAACTATTACTCAACCACCATCAACTCAGGCACAAAGTGGAGATTTGGCTTGTAATAACGATAACTTTACTTCTTCAATAGCAGGTGGATTTTTATCAAATAATCCATTTATCAGGACAGACAAAACACCTAATAATTATTCTGCTTTCAAAACAGACTGTCTTAATCCTGCTGCTAGTGGACAGTGTTGGGGACAACCCCGTTATCGTTACTACGCTAGATGGAACAATATTAAAGAATGGCGGGGGAAAATTTGTGCTAAGTCAGTACAAAATACTTACAACAATCATGTAGTCTCTTATCAAAGTTCATCTGATTCATCTTGCCCAATTGGAGGACAAAATTATTGTCAGATATACTACGGTCCTATTATTAGTTTCCAAGTAAAGGGACATAATGAATCGGAAAATCAGTGGAGATCGATAGAGAAAGATGGAAAATTAGCCTCCTATGAAATTCCCGCAAACGAAAGGAGGTGGTATCACTGGGCATGGAAGACATCCCAACCTAGCGACTTCCGTCTAGCAGTTAGATATGCTAAACCTTACGATGAATTTGATTTTATGATGGATAAGAAGATGTAGAGTAGAGACAGGCAAAAGATTTTTTCAAAGGGAACCCACGTTTTTAAACATGGGAGCGAATTAGGTTAATTACGAACACAGATGCACACAGATGAACACCGATTTTATCGGTGTTCATCTGTGTTAGTTTTATTAAAAATAGACTTTTGCTATCAAACACCCACCAATTGTTTTGGTTTTGTTTCGATGGGTGCAGAAAGTGCTTCTTCTAGTTCAGCACACCCTAGTCTTTCCTCTAATATTTTCATAACTTCGCGTCCAAAGTCGTTGGGGTTTTGTTGCCAAGCTTGTAAGCAGACTTCGCCAAAGAAGGAACCAAGGGGTTCGGGGTTCCACAGCATCTTTTGGACAGTCCAAGGTGTGATGTTCATCGGATCGTACCCTGG
Organism: Fischerella major NIES-592; assembly: GCF_001904645.1. NCBI lineage: Bacteria > Bacillati > Cyanobacteriota > Cyanophyceae > Nostocales > Hapalosiphonaceae > Fischerella > Fischerella major. The sequence goes on from NZ_MRCA01000002.1 coordinate 254,349, forward strand.
TTTGAGAATATTTTCTTTGAAAGCATATTCTTCTAGGCGGGTGTGGGGTTGCAATCCGATAAAGAAGATGGCAGGTTCGACTTTATCTGCACCAAAAATCCGTTCTAGTTCGCGGTGGTAGGCAATAGTTTGACGAATTGTTTCTGGACGTTCGTCAATCACATTAAAAGAATAATTCACTGAAACTAAGTCGTTAAACCCAGCGGCTTTTAAATCCCGACAGTTTTGTAAAACAGTACGGAGATTGTAGCCCATCCGCATTTTCCGCACCAATTCTTGGGAACCGCTGGTGATACCGATTTCAAAGTAGTTCATTCCGGTTTTCACCATCAATTCACATAACTCGGGTGTGAGGTTATCAGCCCGAATATATGCTGCCCAGTGAATGTCTGTCATTCCCGAATCGACGATTTTTTGTAAGAGTTCAACCGCATCATCGATAAATTTGCGGGCGGGGATAAATTGGGCATCGGTAAACCAGAAATTGCGAACACCGCGGTCATATAATTGTCGCATTTCGGCAACGACTTCATCGGCGGGATTAATGCGTACTTGCTTACCTTCAACAACGGTGTAAACACAATAGCAACAGTTGTGAGGACAGCCGCGTTTGGTTTGGACACCAATGTAAAAGTCTCCGTCTTGCAGGTAATATTTAAACTCTGGCCAGATTGTTTCGATATATTCGTAGTTACAAGCGGTTTTCTCTAATGGTGTGGGTTGTTCATGAATGAGGCGATCGCGTGGTTTTTCTTCGCCAACAACATAACACCTTTCATCCCGAAATTCTTGTCCGCTCAGTAGTTTTGTCAGCAAAGTTTCGCCTTCACCCACAGAGACAATAGTCCCTTTTGGTAAGCTTTTGCCTAGTTGTTCGTAAAAGACGCTGACTGCACCACCACCGACAATTACACGAGCATTAGGGTGATAACGTTGAGCGCGTTTGATACCCCGCTTTAGTAAGCCTAGATTCCGCCACAGTTCGCCGTAGTATCCTGATGCAATCCGCAGCAAACCCATTGCTCCCTGTAGCTTGAGAAATGGATTGCGGGAGTAGAAAAACTCAAAGGTATACTGTAGTGGATTACCGCCACGTCCACCTACTGGTGCATAAATTTGAATATCCCGCCATGAGAATACTAGCAGTGTCGGCTGAAATTCATCGATACAGCGATCTAGGGCTTTAGCATAATCTAGAGGTGGCACTGTTCCTAAATCAAAGATCCGCTGTTCAATGTTAGGAAACTGTTTGTGGACATGATCGCTAAGATATACAACCCCAATAGGAAAGATGGGGTTACAAGGAAGGCGAACATAGAGAATCCTGTTGAATGTTTTAGCTTCCATCTTGCCGATTGTCTGGGGTAAAAGAGCAAATTTTGGTTCTGTAATCGGTTTGTTTTGATTTTTGTCTTCTATCACAATCGTACTTGACATTAATGACGATTATTGGTAGAGACATTTTTTAAATGATGAGCAAAATAGCTAATATTGTCCGGTATCACAAATGCATAGCATAAGTTAAGTTTTATGAAAGTAATATATCTATAGCTTTACAATAACATTGAGTTCATTCTGTAAGCGATAAGCTGCACTTGATACGTCTGAGCAGGAAAAATAAAAAATAAGTCTTAAGGTTAATGTAAAGTAACTAGACAGTTTTTAATGAATGGAATCACGCAATCAACAGGAGAAAAAAGTGTAAGTTATTTGCTTTGTCCTGATCCCAATGTCCATAAGAGTTACACCTGATTGATTTACCTCTAAATTATTGATGAATTGTTCACGCATAATGTATAATTGCGATAAAAGCATAGATTTTTACGAAAATTTCATAAGTAAAGTCTGTATTTCTTTAGGTAGAAATAATTTAGAAAACTTCAGTTGGTAGTCGGGGTTACAGCAACTGGGGATCACTCAGTGTTAGCGTTGCATATGTAAGATAAAAATGTGGCGTAAAGCTCCTCAGCAGTTATGGCTCAAATATTAGATCCTCTACCACCGGAGCAATCGGGAAAGATTCTCTGCTGTTACGTAAATGCCACGAGCAAAATCCAGGTGGCTCGCATCTCTAACATTCCTAACTGGTACTTTGAAAGGGTTGTTTTCCCTGGACAAAGGCTAGTGTTTGAAGCACCCGTTGAAGCTCAACTTGAAATTCATACGGGTATGATGGCAAGTGCAATTTTGTCGGATAGAATTCCGTGCGATCGCCTTGCACTCAACGAACCTAGCAGTTATGAGTTGGAAGGCTCAGAACAAGCAAGTGACTCTATCAATAAAAAAACGATGGCACAGCCAATTAATACAAGAACCGAAGATACAACAAAACCCTTAACAGTAGCTGGTTTCGTATCCGTTGATTAAGAAAATTCATTTAATTTCTGGCAGGGTTGCATCATTTAGCAGCCCTTTTTCATTTATAGTCATTTGTTATTGGTCATTGATTAGTGGTTAGTGGTTAGTGGTTAGTGGTTAGTGGTTAGTAGTTAGTACTATTTCTCCACCTCTGACACTTCTCACACTTCTCACACTTCTCACACTTCCCCCATCTCCCCACCTCCCCACCTCCTCATCTACAATCATTAATTATGGATCTACCTTCATTTTTGTGGTTGTGGAGAATAGCAGCGTGGTCAATGGGTTTGTCGCTAGTAGCCTATGTGCTATTAGCGCTCATCGGTATACGTATACTTTGTGCCAGAACGTTGTGGCAAAGAGAATCAAGCTGGTTGCGCTCTCTCCACTATAAAATTGGTATCTGCCTGGTCAGCTTGGTATTATTATTACTACTGATTGGAATTGTTGGTACTTACGGTCACTTTGGTTCTTTAGGACACTCACAGCACCTCTGGGCTGGATTAACGACTGTGATGTTAGTTTTATTATCAGCTGGGAGTGCTACACAAATTGGTGTTGGACATCCTTGGGCTAGACGTATTCACATCGGCGCTAATATTGCCATATTCTTTGCTTTTGCTTGGGTATCAATAACTGGTTGGAGTGTGGTGCAAAAGTATTTACCTTAATATCATTTTCCCTTGGTAATTGAGATATGACCTAATAGTTGCGATCGCTTTATTGAAACACTTTTCAACTAGATAAAATCAAACTAAATCTTGGCAATAAGCCAAACGAGTTACTCCTATTGGTGCTTAGGATATTCAAATTGTCGCTATTGCTTTAGCAAACGACTTGACCTTAGTAACTTATGATGTAGCTGAATTTAGTCGTGTCGATGAGTTAAAATTAGAGATTGGGAAGCAAAAAGTGATAGTTAATCTCCCTGAAGTGCGATCGCTCTGTTAACGAACGATCACATCTCCATGGCTGAATTTCATGAGTAAAAATAAATTCTTGAATCTCTTGTCTTTCTCAATAAAACTCCAACCCCAGAAGCCTCAATTAACAGCCTCATGGCACAGTTACACTCAAAACGCTGTTTGTTAGTTGTTGATAACATCGAATCAATCTTGTCAGGTCGAAAAAGATTATGGGGTAGCGGGAGGGATAATAATTAGTCGAACACAGATGAACACAGATGAACACGGATGTAGACGCACCCTAGGGCGGCTTCCCCTAGGGTACACAGATGGTTTTTGCCTGGACTGGCTGTCTTTTTTATCGGTGTGCATCGGTGTTCGCTTTTCACACCCTCGTTATGAGCTATTAACCCATAGAATTCTAGCTAGTATATAGTTAAAGTTAACAATTGTAATGAGCCGTGACAGCAAACTCAGATAATACCTCGCCTGCAATTTTTCGCCTATCTCCTCTAATTCGCATTACGCTTTTAAGTTTATATGTAGCCCTAACCCTACCTTTACCTTTTCTAGCTGAAGTCACAAATGCACCTATTCCACCAAAGTTACTTTGGTTAGGGATTACCATTGGTTTAGTTGGCTTGTATGCAGTGTTAACAGAACGTGTAATTTTAGATGACCAAGGAATTCAGGTAACTTATCCAAATTGGGTTCCACGTTTTTTTCGTAAAGGTTGGTCGTTACCTTGGTCGGAAGCCGAACAGTTAAAACCCCGCACAACCGGACAAGGAGGACTAGTTTACTATTTTCTCAGCAAAGACGGAAAAGCTTATTTATTGCCCATGCGTGTGGCAGGTTTTGCTCGGATGATAAAACTGGTACAACAAAAGACAGGTATTGATACCAGTGATGTCTATCCTTTAGCACAGCCATGGATGTATTTAATTTTACTATTATTTACAGTAATATTACTTTTGATAGATGCTTGGACTATTTTGATTAGTCTAAATCAGGGTAATTTAAGTTAAAAATAAATGTAAAAAAGAGTCTAAGAACTAGCGGTGATATAAATACTATAATAACCATCAATAAGCAACCACCACTTAGCCACAAACGGAAAGTTTATCTGTGTCTATCTGTGTGCATCTGTGTTCATCTGTGGTCGATTTCTAAAACCATAGATATTTGTCACAGTTTCAATTCACATCAGGCATAATTCATAATTGATTAAAGGTTGAATTTGGAAACTTTGCCGACAGCAAAACTAAGACTAGAAAAAGTTAGTCTTTATACAACTTTACAGGGTAAACAGCAGGGATACCCAATATTACAGGATATCTCCTTTGAGGTATTTGAGGGCGATCGCATTGCCATTGTCGGGCCATCCGGCGCGGGAAAAACTTATTTATTACGCCTCCTCAACCGTTTGAGTGAACCTACTAGCGGCAAAATTTATTTAGCTCATCAGGAATACCGTCAAATACCCGTTTTACAGTTACGTGCTTGTGTGACACTGCTTCTCCAAGAGTCAAAACTGCTAGGAATGACAGTCAAAGAAGCTTTGGAGTATCCTCTAGTTTTACGTGGTTTGCCGAAACAGACTATTCAGAAAAGACTCAGTAACTGGATAGAACAGCTGCACATACCCGATGACTGGTTAGGAAAAATGGAAGTGCAACTTTCTGCTGGACAGCGGCAATTAATTGCGATCGCCCGGGCATTAATCATTCAACCACAAATTTTATTATTAGATGAACCTACCTCTGCCTTGGATGTGGGTACTGCTTCTCGTGTGATGGCAATTCTTAATCAATTAGCCCAAAGTCGTCAAACTACAGTTTTAATGGTAAATCATCAGCTAGAAATGGCTGAACTATTTTGCGATCGACTGTTGCACTTACAACAGGGACAGCTAATGGCAAATCAAAGTGCTACTGATATAAACTGGGCTAAGTTACGAGAAAGCTTGATACAGGCAGAAACACAAATTGCTGAAGAATGGAGTTAGTTGATAGTTGATAGTTGTTAGTTGTTGATGCATTTTTCCAAACAACAAACAACAAACAACATCCAACAAACAACTATTACCTTTGACTACTCAATGTTGAAGGTTGATTGTTGAATCTTTCTGCTGTTAACTTTGTCAGTGATTGTGGCAAATTGGTATTCAAAATCTCCATGTTAAACCGATATCCTACATTACGGATGGTTTGAATTAAGCTAGGTTGTCGCGGATCAAGTTCTACTTTTTTCCGCAGCGATAAAACGTGAGTATCAATGGTACGAGGATTATCAATTGCATCAGGCCAGGCACGCCGCAGCAATTCCGACCTACTCAAGGGTACTCCTCCTGCTTGTGCTAAAACATATAACAAACTAAATTCCTGTGGTGTTAAATCTATAAATTCTCCTTGGAAACGGACACGGCGTTGCACTAAATCTATTTGCAATGTTCCATAATCGAGATAAGCTGGGGCAACAGGTGTACGGTTGCGGCGTATTAGCGCCTCTACCCGTGCTAAAAATTCCTGCATTCCAAATGGCTTGGTCAGGTAATCATCTGCCCCCGCCTTCAAGCCAGCAACAATATCAGCTTCATTACTACGGGCAGATAGCATTAAGATTAATGGCTGCTGCTGACGATGCAACCATCGGCAAAACTCAATGCCATCTCCATCTGGCAAGTCGGCATCTAAAATGACTAGTGTCGGATGGTGAGTTAGAAAAACTTCCCTGGCTTGATAAACACTTGCAGCTTGATGCACCCGATAGTCCAGTTGTTGCAAGTGCCAGCCAAGCAACGACCTCAGATGGGGATTTCCCTCTACGATTTCAATACAAACCGAACCCACGGTGGCAAGACCCCTTAGCGTGCATGACTTTCAAAGTAACAAAGCCTATGTCTTGGGTTTTGTAACCCTTGTTACTTCAATTGCCAATAATTTTTAATTTAATCATGCACAAGTTGCCAATGCATTAAACTAAAAGCCTTATCTCAAGGTCGGTTGGTAACATTCTTAAATTTTTGTTATAATCATTAAAAATTTTTTTAGTTAGCTATTCCATTGGGTATAAGGCTGTCACTTACCAAAAAAGTAACTGCGCTAGTTCGTTGATTACCAACAAAAAACTTCGTCTGTTTGAAAACAACAGACATTGCCAGGCACAAACAACAGCCAAGTACGTCAGCTAATGTAAAAGCGTTGTTTTGATAGCCAAATATAAAAATAACTTACCGACCCATTCAAATTCATGTTTTTCTGGAATAGGATCAGTTTAGGTTGTAGCTCAAGCAGGGGTATTACCTACAGCAGAAGATAGGGATTTTAAATAAGTGTCAAACTGAAACGTACTTCACATTTCAGCTTGAATAATTTACAATTCTCATTCCAAAGAGATTTTTACAGCAGTATGCTCCAAGACACACAAACCATCCGCTATTACCAAAGACTCACTGACGCCTTCGTCGAGTTATGGAATCGCGGTTATCGCACTGATGATATGCGGATGTATTTGGATGGTTATCTAGCCGCACTGCGACATGGTAACGCCATTGAGCCTTATTTGATCCATCGCCTAGAGGAGGAAGCTACCCGCTATTTATACGATGTATCGAACTTCACAATGACGCAACCAGAGCCAGAGCCAGACTACTACAAGTGACTTTCAGTCAGTCACAAGATGCTCACTCCTGATTGACGCAGACAATTATAGCACGTTGTCTGCCCTAGTCAATGATGCTGGCGGTGTGAAATTTGGAGATTTTTGAGCAATAATCCCCTCTGTGGCGTTTCGGCTTTTCGACAGGGGGGATTTTTAGTACTTGGGGATTGGGGATCGGGTGTGGTTAATAACCACCAACTACCAACAAATGACTAAGAAGCTAAAGCCACTTCTACCATTTGCTGCAATTCACCCTTTTGATAAAGTTCGATCATGATGTCTGACCCACCAACAAATTCCCCGTTAATATAAACTTGGGGAATTGTCGGCCAGTTGGAATATTCTTTGATTCCCTGGCGGAGTTCGTAGTCGTCCAAAATATTCACAGTCTCAAAGGGAACTCCTAATGTGTTTAAAATCTGTACCACATTGTTGGAAAAACCACACATGGGCATTAATTTGGTTCCCTTCATAAAAACCAAAATTTTGTTTTCTTTGAGTAAATTATCAATTCTTTCTTTTAGTTCTGGTGTCATAGTATTCGTGTTCCTACTCTCTATATTTGCTTGTGGTTGGTAGTTGGTTGTTGGTGCGTAGATAGTTGTTCGATTGACACGCCTTTACTTGGCTACTATAAAGAAGAGCTATGCCTTACAGTGCAGCGTAGAACAAACAACAATCAACAATTAACAATCAACAATCAACCATTAACTATTATTAGCAAATGCTTCTGGTGTATATGTTTTCAGTGCTAAAGCATGAATTGCTTCAGTGGACATAGCTTGTCGTAAAGCACCGTAAATTAACTGGTGTTGCTGCACTAATCTTTTACCTGCGAACTGCGATGAAACTACTGTCACTTGGTAGTGATCACCACCACCAGTCAAGTCTTGTACTTGAACTTGGGCATCTGGCAATTCCGCCTTGATCATTTCCTCAATCTGTTGCGGACTAATCATCGCGATTCCTAATCAAACTTCTTTTCTATTATTATCAATAATGACGCTAATACATTGCCAATCTGCGAGTTTCTAGAAGACTGAGTGTCAATACTGTTCACAAACAAAAATATCCTAGCATTTAGACGCCTAAAAATCCGCCCACCTGCTGGCGGCGGTCTATTAGAGGAATTAATGGTAGGTATTATTTTTTAATTATTTCTTTTGCTGAGACGAAGAAGAGGTGTTGCTTCCTCCTCTTGGGAAAGGTGCATCCACAAAACCCAACTCAAGTAATTGCTGATAAGCTTTCTTTCCTAAATCCCGTGTGGGGTTTTGACTTTTGATAATTTGAACCAACAAAGGCACTGCTAATTCTGGCTTATTTTGCGCCCGATGTACTAATGCTAGTTGATAAGTGGCTTCATCGCGCATTTGGGCTGTTTCTAGTGCCAGTTTGCGCTGGGAATCAGCTACTCTATTGTCAATTCCAGCAAAGCTGGAGTTTAATTCCTGATAGAAATTTGATAGCTGATTAAAAACTAATCTTGCCTCCTGAAGTTTCTTAGCGGCGACATCATAGTTTTGAGAATTGACAGCTTGAGAGGCTTCTGCCATCAAGCGCTTACCACCATCAACACTTAAAATGCTATTATTTTGGACTGTTGGACGTAGGGTATTGGGGTTGTTAGGGTCTATAGGTTGTGCTTGGTTGGGAATGTTTATAATCTGTGCTTGTTGAGCATGAACAGGTAACAGCAGACCAAAGGCTGTTATGACTGATAAAAAAGTGAAGCGAATCAAGGGAACATTAGCTAAAGACTTCATGGGATAAATTTATGCAACAACTTAACAAAAAAGGATAGAAACTTCGGGTATCTTAACTCTGTTTTGGACTTTAACAAAATAAAGCCACAAAATAGACTTTTTGCAGAAGCCGGAAAAGGGACAAGGGAAAAAGGCATTTAGAAACTTTTTTCCTTTAGTTTTTAAGCTTTTCCCATCTGTGGCAAAAGTTCCTTTTGCAACAGGTCTACTACAGTTTCTCCGATCTAAAACGAAAATCGGTGAAATCATGTTCCCATTATTTCCTGACAGTAGCTTAACAGTAGCTTGAATCACTACTATGAACGATCGCCTAAATTCCTCTGATTATCCTCCCACAGATATACCTACTAGTAGCCAAGGATTCATCTTACAACGTGGTGGCGAAGAATTAATCTTAGAAAAAGTGAGCGATCGCTTTACTGTCCGTCCTCAGGATAATTTGTCACCGCAAGATTTATCTCAGGCAAATTGGGGTAATTGGCGTCGCAATATTCCCAAAGCACAGCTAGCATTATTCGCTGTTCCACCTTCCCAGCTAGAAGGGGCTATGTCTGTGGCGCGGGCTTCTGACGATGTGGCGTTTGCTAGTCATGTTTATCAAATCAAAGATAGTCCTAGCACCAGAGTTTATCTGACTGACCAAATCACAATTCAATTCGCCACTTGGGTAGACAGTAGCACTATTAATGCGATCGCCACTAAATTTGGTTTAATCCAGCAAAAATCTGTTCCTAGTATTCCTAACACTTTTGTTTTCATTGTCGGTAAACAAGCACAGGCAAACCCTATTAAAATTTCTAATCAATTAATTGCATTACCAGAAGTTGTAGTTGCTGAGCCTAATATCATCACCCATCAGCAATCCCATTATCAACCCCGTGACCCCCTCTATCCCCAACAATGGTATCTCAACCACAACGGCGGAAATCAATTAGCTAATGGTTCTCATATATCTGTAGACAAAGCTTGGGATATCACTCGCGGTATTCGTTCGGTTGTCGTGGCGGTAGTAGATGATTCCTTTGATTTAAATCATCCAGATTTTCAAGGTAGCGGCAAAATTGTTGCCCCTAGAGACTTAAAAGAAAACGACTTTTTACCCTTACCCAATGAAAAAGAAGCCAGTCACGGTACAGCTTGTGCAGGCATCATCTTAGCAGAAGAAAATGGTACAGGTATTGCTGGGGTTGCACCCGGTTGTGCTTTCATGCCAATTCGCAGCACAGGGTTTTTAGATGATGAGTCAATAGAAGATATTTTCAATTGGGCGGTCGAAAAAGGAGCAAGTATAATTTCTTGCAGTTGGGGAGCATCAGCAATTTACTTTCCCCTTTCTTTACGCCAACGCGCTGCTATTACCCGCGCTGCTACCAAAGGACGTAATGGTAAAGGCTGTGTTATTTTCTTTTCCGCAGGCAATGCCAATCGCCCAGTCAGTGGAACTGTGAATGAACAAGGTTGGCAGAAAGATTTAGTCAAAGGAAATACTAAGTGGCTCAGTGGATTTGCTGTGCATCCTGATGTAATTACGGTATCTGCTTCCACAAGCTTGAATAAAAAAGCTGCTTATAGTAACTGGGGAAATAATATTTCTGTGTGTGCGCCTAGTAACAATGCTTTACCAGGGATGTGGTTTCAAGACCAGGGTTACGTATACACTCAACCAAGCATCAACACAGCACTATCTGGACGAGGAATATTGACAACCGATCAAATAGGGGCTGCTGGCTACGACCCAGGTAACTTTACTAGCAACTTTGGCGGTACTTCTAGTGCTACCCCTGTGGTTGCAGGAGTAGCAGCATTGGTTTTGTCAGTGAATCCTGACTTAACTGCTAAAGAAGTCAAACGTATTTTAGAAGAAACCGCCGATAAAATTGTTGACCTGGAACCAGACCCCCAATTAAAGATGCGTTATGGTACTTATGATGAGAATGGCCATTCGCAATGGTTCGGCTATGGAAAGGTGAATGCTTGGCGGGCGGTACAAGCAGCCCAAAAACTTCGTACAGCCACATTTAGCACAACTGGGATTTTGAGAGGAGAGAACACTAATAAAGTCGCGATTCCAGACAATGACAAACAGGGAATTAAAAGTGCGATCGCGATAACTGATTCTAGCCTAGTCAAAGATATTCAAGTCAGCGTCAATATTACCCATGATTTTTTAGGTGATTTAGAAATTTACTTAATAGCCCCTAATAATCACCTCGTGCTACTGCAAAATCGCACCTTGGGTCGTCGCATTCAATTGGAAGCAACTTACACCGTGCGATCGCATCCAGTCCTGCAACAGTTATTATCTTTACCAGCTAAAGGACGTTGGCAATTGTGGGTCATTGACTATGCATTAAAAGATACAGGGAAACTCAACAGTTGGGAATTAATTTTGGGAATTTAGTTATTGGTTAATGGATAGTGGTTAGTGGTAAACAACCAACTACTAACTACTAACTACTAACAAAATTACAAATTTGGCATTTCTGCAAACGTATGAGCAGTAATTATTGATTCATGATGGCTTAATTCTTTAAGTGCATTTGCTAAATCAGCTGTCAGACATTTAGCATCTTGTTTTACAGAACCATTGATATAATCCGCTACCTTAATCGCAGACCCAATGTGAATGCTAACATCGGTACCCCACTCGGGGTAAGGATGGCTGTAGTTGATACTAACAGGTAAAATTTTGACTCCTAAATCTGGGTGGCTAGATTCAGCAGTTAAAGCCAAACGAGCAATTCCAGACTTGAGGGGATGAAGTTCACCATCACGAAAAATATTGCCTTCAGGATAAATAACTAACATTTCTCCGCGCTGAAGTAATTCTACTGCATGGCGAAGAGTAGTGATCGATGGGCGTTGTGGATCTACAGGAAAACCTCCTAAGCGTCGCACAAACCAACCCTGCAAACCTTGACATTCATTAATAGTCACCATAAAGCGCAGGTCACGACCTGTAACACAACGACCAGTCGCGTAGGGTAACAGTAGTGAATCCCAGCGCGCGCGATGGGTAGGTGCAAGGATAACAGGACCTTTTGCAGGGATATTTTCTTGTCCGGTAATTCTAATCTGACCAAAAAATAAAGGTAGAAAATGATGGCCCAAGAAATAGGCCAAAGGCGTTAACCAGGGAGACAGCCATGAAGTACTAGTAGAAATCCCCGTCTCACCATTGGCTGGAGAATGGGCTAATGTTGGATGGTAGATCTGATCTTCGGAAGAGTGAAGTTCCATGATGAGGGTGGCAACTGACTGTAGGGTAGAAAATGTAATCAAAATAGGAATTAGATACACCGTAGATTTTCTTCCTAAAGTTGTGTTGTTGCAGCTGGACAGTTTTACCTCTGTCCGTTATTCGCTGCTGTGTCGCCTATTTACAAACCATGCTTGTAACTGTTGACGACAGGCAGTTTCCATGATGCCTCCAATTACACGCAGACGGTGATTAGAAGCCGCACTATCAGGGATATTAACGACAGTACGAATTGCACCAGTTTTGGGATCGTCCACGCCATAAACGATAAGTCCAATACGGGCTTGGACTATTGCACCTGCACACATTGGACAAGGTTCGAGAGTAACATAGAGAGTACATTGGTTCAAACGCCAAGTTTTTAACTTTCTAGCTGCTGCTTTCAAAGCAATAATTTCTGCATGGGCTGTTGGGTCTTGGTCACGTTGTTTGCGATTTTCACCTTCTGCTATCAAATAGCCTGATGAATCAATAATAACAGCACCTACAGGGACTTCACCCGCATCACCCGCCATTTGTGCCAATTTTAAAGCGTGATCCATCCACTGGTGATGTATAAGATATTCTGGATATTCAAGTGACATGTTCTTGTGTTTACAAATTAGTACTCAACCATATAATTTCTAAGTAGTTGCGAGGGATCTCGCAGCCTATGACATGTTTTTGACGACCAAAATTGAATACCCTTAGACTGGAAGTCTAGGGCTAGCCACAGTTATCAGGTTTATGGTGTAGTGTTTCGTTAGTAATGAAACTGATAACTATTAAACTGCTGGCTGAGCTAAAAGAGGGTCGAGTTGACCTTTTGTATCTAATTCGTAGAGGTCATCACAGCCGCCAACATGTTGATTATTGATAAAAATCTGTGGTACAGTGCGGCGTCCGTTGGCGCGTTCTGCCATTGCTGTTCTAGCTGTTTCGTTACCGTCAATTTTATATTCAGTGAAATTAACACCTTTCCACCACAACAACATCTTGGCACGGATACAGTAAGGGCAAGTTTGCCAAGTATAAATTTCAACGTTGGCTTTAACGTTTTCTGGATGGCGATTTAAAAGGGAATTGATGAAGTTGAGCATATTTTGAAGTTTAAATAGATTTGTAATTACTCTCTAGTTTAAATATTATTGCTCAACGCCGACCTATTGCTTTTCGATATTCAGAAGAAAGACTGTATATGTAACGTGGCAAATCATTTAGCGTTTTGACGATTTCTTCCTTTTCTAAAAACCCTAGTAACCAAAGTTGTTCTGGGCGATAGTATGTCTCTATTTTACTTCAATAATTCTCTTGTATGGTAAGAAAAAATAAATTTTATATTTTGTAGTGATTTAAAGGCAAATACATAATTACGTGTAAAGATTAAATTTGAATATAGAAAAATTATTTTTAGTTATATACTTCAACTTTTAGTTTTACTAAGGTACACACTAGCAATACATAAGTGTTACTTAGGGGTAAAAATACTACTTTTTATACAAAAAATACAAAACTTAACAAAGACTGCATCAGAGAGTATTTTCCACGGGTATCCGCCCTTTGGTAGACTGTAAAACTGAAATCACCAGATGAAAAGTCGCAAAATCAAGCTATCGAGAGGGCAGACTCTGTGGAAAATACTCTTGGGTTAGAGATTATTGAGGTAGTTGAGCAAGCTGCGATCGCTTCTGCTCGTTGGATGGGTAAGGGCGAAAAGAATACTGCTGACCAAGTGGCTGTAGAAGCCATGCGGGAACGGATGAACAAAATTTATATGCGCGGTCGCATTGTGATTGGGGAAGGCGAACGCGATGATGCTCCCATGCTTTACATTGGAGAAGAAGTTGGTATCTGTAGCCGCCCGGATGCTAAAGATTTTTGTAACCCAGATGAATTAATTGAAATTGACATCGCTGTTGACCCTTGTGAGGGTACTAACCTTGTGGCGTATGGTCAACCAGGCTCAATGGCTGTGTTGGCAATTTCTGAAAAAGGTGGTTTGTTCGCCGCCCCAGACTTTTACATGAAGAAGCTAGCTGCTCCCCCAGCTGCCAAGGGTAAAGTAGACATTAACAAATCTGCCACTGAAAACCTAAAAATTCTATCTGAATGTCTAGACAGAGCAATCGATGAACTGGTTGTAGTGGTGATGAAGCGTGAACGCCACAACGACCTGATCAAAGAAATCCGGGAAGCAGGAGCAAGAGTCCAACTCATTTCTGATGGTGATGTAGGTGCAGCCTTATCCTGTGGTTTTGCTGGAACCAATATTCATGCTTTGATGGGTATTGGTGCGGCTCCCGAAGGTGTGATTTCTGCTGCGGCTATGCGCGCGTTGGGTGGACACTTCCAAGGTCAGTTAATCTATGATCCAGAAGTAGTCAAGACTGGTTTGATTGGCGAAAGCAAACAAGCTAACATCGAACGCTTGAAGTCTATGGGTATCGAAGATCCTGATAAAGTCTACGATGCTCATGAACTAGCATCCGGTGAAACCGTCTTGTTTGCCGCTTGTGGTATTACCTCTGGTAATCTTATGCAAGGCGTCCGCTTCTTCAAAGGAGGTGCTAGAACTCAAAGCTTGGTGATTTCCAACCAGTCGAAAACAGCTCGCTTTGTGGACACCATCCACATGTTTGAAGAACCCAAGGTATTGCAGTTGCACTAAGTTTGGATAGTGGTTAGTAGTTAGTGGTTAATACTACTAACTGCTATCTACTCACTACTAACAACCGCTCGTTCCCCATTAGTAAAGACGATTTAGCAAATGAATATAGCAGTGGTGGGGTTAAGCCATAAAACAGCCCCAGTCGAAGTCCGGGAAAAGCTGAGCATTCCAGAACCACAGACCGAAAGCGCGATCGCACACCTGCTTAGCTACCCCCATATTGATGAAGTTGCCATCCTTAGCACTTGTAACCGTTTAGAAATTTACATTGTCACCGAAGAAAGTGAACAGGGTGTGCGAGAAGTGACACAATTCCTCTCGGAACACAGCAAAACACCTGTGACATCTCTAAGACAACACCTATTTGTTTTGCTCCATCAAGATGCTGTAATGCATTTGATGCGGGTTGCTGCTGGTCTAGATAGCTTGGTACTTGGTGAAGGTCAAATTCTTGCCCAGGTGAAAAACACCCATAAGCTGGGACAGCAATACAACGGTATAAAAACTATTTTGAATCGATTATTCAAACAAGCGATCACGGCTGGCAAGCGCGTACGTACTGAAACTAGCATTGGTACTGGTGCAGTTTCGATCAGTTCGGCGGCTGTGGAATTGGCCCAAATGAAGGTAGAAAATCTCGCAGCCTGCCGAGTGGCTATACTAGGTGCTGGCAAAATGTCGCGCTTGTTAGTGCAACACCTAGTTTCTAAAGGTGCTGTCAAAATTTGTATTTTAAATCGCTCTGTTGGTAGAGCAGAGCAATTAGCTAAGCTCTTCCCCGAACATAATATCCAAACTCATCCACTTTCGGAAATGATGAAAGTCATTTGCGAAAGTGATTTAGTATTTACAAGCACGTCTGCAACAGAACCAATTCTTGATCGTGCTAAATTAGAAATGATGTTAGAAGCCAGCCGGGCATTGATGTTAATTGATATTTCCGTGCCACGCAACGTTCATGGAGATGTTAACGAACTGGCAAATGTCAAAGCGTTTAATGTTGATGATTTGAAAGCTGTGGTGGCCCAAAACCACGAAAGCCGTCGCAAGATGGCCCAGGAAGCCGAAGGGCTTTTAGAGGAAGAAGTAGAAGCTTTTGACGTCTGGTGGCGATCGCTAGAAACAGTAACAACAATTAGTTGTCTACGCAATAAAATCGAAACTATCCGGGAACAAGAACTAGAAAAAGCTTTATCCCGTTTAGGTTCAGAATTTGGCGAAAAACACCAAGAAGTCATCGAAGCTTTAACAAGAGGTATCGTTAACAAAATTTTACATGACCCAATGGTACAACTGCGAGCGCAGCAAGATGTCGAAGCAAGACGTCGTTGTATGCAGTCGCTACAAATGTTGTTTAACCTGGATGTAGGAGAGCAGTTTAGTTAGGGATCGGGGACAAGGGAGACAAGACAGACAAGGAAGATAAGAGAGAATTATTTAACAAGTCTCTTCCCAATGCTCAATACCCGATCCCCGTTCTCGATCCCCGATCCCCAATCCCAGTATGAACCGAATTTTTCGCGTCATTACACTTGTGTTAGGTTTGTGGCTATTATTTGAATTAGCCTCACGCCTCGTAGCAGAAATTCTGTGGTTTGATGAAGTTGGATATTTACAAGAATTTCTGTTGCGCTTACAGACACAAATAGGATTATGGGCGATCGCTTTTTTGATCTCAATCAGTTTTTTGCTAGGTAATTTGGTTATAGCCAATCGCCTCAAGCACCCCTCTGGGAAGATGGGGAGGAGGTGGGGATGCGGAAATACGGAGAGTATGGATGAAAGATTCTCTGCTTCTTCCCCAGGTCTCCCTACCTCCGCGTCTTCTACTTTGAAGCTACGCTTACTCATCCCAGCAGTGGTGGGACTGAGTGCATTAGCAGGAGTGGTTCTGATTTACTACGTCCAGACAGCTTTTGACTTATGGTTTGTTAATATCAAACTCCCCACTTTATCTTGGCAATTACCACCCCTGTTGCAGTTTTTTTCACAAATTTTTCGTTCAGAAGAAATACGTTTATCTGCTGTCAATGCAGGTTTGTTAGTGTTTTTAACCATTGCAATTTTAATTACTCATCAGTTTTGGTTAAAAGCGATCGCCCTATTGATTAGCTTGTTATTAGCTTTCTTGCTATCTGCACGTTGGGTTACAGTTTTACAATTTTTCCAAGCTACCAGTTTTAACAGTACAGACCCTCTTTTTAACCGAGATATTAGTTTTTATGTATTCTCCCTACCAATTTGGGAACTATTGAAATTTTGGTTATTAGGAATTTTTGTATACAGTCTTGCTTCCGTATCATTAATTTATCTGCGTTCGTCTAATAGTTTGAGTGAGGGATGGTTTCCTGGGTTTTCTATACCACAGCGACTCCATTTAAATGCCTTAACAAGTTTGCTCATGCTGGCGGTAGGTTTGCACTATTGGTTGTTACGCTACGAACTTTTATACTCCAAAAGTGGATTTAACTTTGGTGCTAGCTACACAGAGGTCAACGTACAGTTACCAATTTATACAGGACTGAGTATCTTGGCTGTGGCGATCGCAGTTTACTTACTGTGGCGAATATATATTTTATCCAAACGCCAAAAAACCAGATTAAGACCGATTCCTTTTCCACGCCAATTAATCTACTTACTTGCATTGTATGTAGCACTCGCAGGGCTTTCTGGTGAAATTTTGCCCACAATTGTACAGCGCCTGGTTGTCCAACCTAACGAATTAGCCCAGGAAAGACCCTACATTGCCCGCACCATTGCCTTGACTCGCGAAGCATTTAACTTAAACGCTATTGATGCCGAAACTTTTGACCCGCAAGGTAAATTGACAGCAGCTGACTTAAAAGAAAATCAACAAACAATTCGTAATATCCGTTTGTGGGATAGCCGTCCCCTTCTACAAACCAACCGTCAGCTACAACAAATTCGACCATATTACAAATTCCCTGGTGCCGATATTGACCGCTATACGTTGTTGCGCGACATCGAAAAACAAACAACAGAATACCAACAAACTATTATTGCAGCGCGAGAACTAGATTACGGTGATGTTCCCCAGCAGGCACAGACTTGGATCAACAAACATCTTATTTATACTCACGGCTATGGATTTACACTTAGTCCAGTCAATGTTGTTGGCCCTGGTGGATTACCTTATTACTATGTCAAAGATATTGGTGTAGAAGACACAGGTAGCCAAGGTTCATTGCAAATCACTACAGAAGAAATTCGTGCCAGCATTCCCATTAACCAACCACGTATTTATTACGGAGAGATCACTGATACTTACGTGATGACAGGGACAAAAACCCAAGAATTAGATTATCCCAGTGGTAACGAGAATGTCTATAACGTCTACGATGGGCGGGGCGGGATTTCTATCGGTGCGATGTGGCGGCGTTTGCTGTTTGCTCAGTATCTCAAAGATTGGCAAATGCTACTAACGCGCAATTTCACTCCCCAAACCAAGTTATTATTTCGTCGCACTATTCGAGATCGGGTACAGGCGATCGCGCCTTTTTTACGTTTTGACAGTGATCCGTATTTAGTGGCTGCAAGTGGAGGAGGGACAACTCTTACAGGTCAGCCTACAGACCTTTACTGGATAATTGACGCATATACCACAAGCGATCATTATCCCTATTCTGACCCTGGTAAAAATTCATTTAACTATATTCGTAATTCCGTCAAAATTGTTGTTGACGCTTACAACGGTACGGTTGATTTTTATGTAGCTGATCCCACAGATCCAGTAATTACTACTTTGGGGAAAATTTTCCCACAAATGCTCAAACCTCTGCAAACGATGCCAGTCGCACTCCGCAGTCACATCCGCTATCCAGGAGACTTTTTTAGAATTCAATCAGAACGCCTACTGACCTATCACATGACTGACCCGCAGGTATTTTACAACCGAGAAGACTTGTGGGAGATACCAACAGAAATTTATGGTAACGAACAGCGAACGGTAGAGCCTTATTATTTAATCATGAAGTTACCAAAAACAGAGACAGAAGAATTTATTTTACTGTTACCTTTTAAGCCTAACCAGCGTGCAAATTTAATTGCTTGGTTAGCAGCACGTTCTGATGGCGAGAACTACGGTAGATTATTATTATATGAATTTCCCAAACAATTGTTAGTTTATGGAACTCAACAAATCGAGGCATTAATTAACCAAGATCCGGTAATTTCTCAACAGATTTCTCTATGGAATCGTGAAGGTTCAAAAGCAGTTCAAGGAAATCTTTTAGTAATTCCTATTGAACAATCTCTTTTGTATGTTGAACCCTTATATTTGGAAGCAGAACAAAATAGCCTACCAACTTTTGTCGCAGTAATTATTGCTTACGAGAATCGAATTGTGATGGCAGAAACTCTAGAACAAGCATTAGCAGGGATCTTCCAGCCAGAACAACCAGCTGCGCCGACAATTATTCGCCCAGTGGAGTAAAGGCAAAAAGCAGCCAGTTGCCTTTTTAAGAAAGTTAGGTGTGTCGAGTGTTGCATGCGATCGCCCAATTTTTACCTCTAAATAATTAGTTCATGAAGTCGTAGGCAAAAAAGTTTAAAAACAAAACCCCAAAGCATAAGTGCTTTGAGGCTGCATAATTATGTTCAGGGTCTTTATATGGGCTGACCCCGTTTTATTACAAAAAGTAAACTACTATTTAGATTTACATCAAATTAGTCAAAAATTGTAATATTTAATATTTTCTTAAGAATTTGAATTTAATATTTTCTTTAGATTGTTCACGATAACCGACACAAACATACCCCGGCTACAAACCGGGGCTTTTGTCCAAGTCAGCTATTGTAGTCTGCTGTAGGCTGTCGCAACGGGGTAAGTGCTGTGAACGCATCAACATTACGTCAACTTTGGTCTTTGATTGAAGATACTCAGACCAATATTCTTTTAGAAGTTAATGACGCGGAACTAATCCAGCAGTTGTTAAAGCAACTGGAAAACCAAAAACTACTCAGTAGTGAAGAAAGTAAAGTCATTCGTGCTTATATCAGTTCTAGGCTACCGTTAATTCGGGATCTTGCAATGTTACGCAGAGGCTGTACTTAAACTCAGTAAATAGTGAGAAAGTGATTCTGATTTAACATACTTACCTGGCTGTTCCTTCGGTAATTACCTTCCACAGTCGATCACGCAGCATAGCGATAGTGGAAGGTTTAATGTTTAAGGACGAACGCCAGTTTTTTGCATATTTATGGTCTATGAGGATATGCGCCTGAACGCTGAAATCACCATTTGCAGGTACAGAGAACATAACAGCCGCAACTGTACGTATGTTTTTTTAGCACCAATTCTAGATGATTGTATACAAAGACAAATAAGACAAAAATCAATTCCAAGTCTTTGATCATCTGTATAAAAAAATACCTTAATGCGAATGGAATTTAGTGGCAGATAATCTAAAAAGTGTATCTTTTATAAAACTTTTTTTGCCGGATACAATGAACCCAGATGTAATATTTAGTCTGTCGATTTATTATTTTGGGGACTAAGGACTAGGGAGATGGGGAGGTGTGGGGAGTGTGAGGAGAATAAATAGTGACCAGTGACAAATGACTTTTGACCACTAACTACTAACCACGAACCACTAATAAATGACAATAAATTAGGACTATGGGCCATAGTGTGATGCAAAATCAAGATGAAATAACGGCTTTTGAGTCCCTTGATGTTGAACTGCGTAACGTTTTTAAGTTTTTTGACCAAGAGCCAGCAGTGCATGGAATAGACTTGGATGTCAGACAGGGCGAATTCTTTAGTATTCTCGGTCCATCAGGTTGTGGTAAGACAACTACACTACGTTTAATAGCAGGGTTTGAAAAAGCTGATGCTGGTAAGATTTTGATCCAGGGTCAGTCTATGAGTAACGTTCCTCCCTATCGCCGACCAGTCAATACTGTATTTCAAAGTTACGCTTTGTTTAACCACTTGAATATATGGGATAACATCGCCTTTGGGTTACGGTTAAAAAGATTACCTAAAGCTGAAGTAGAAACAAGAGTGAAAGAAGCTTTAAAACTGGTGAAAATGGAAGGCTTGCGATCGCGCTTTCCCAGCCAACTTTCTGGCGGTCAACAACAACGTGTAGCATTGGCACGAGCATTAGTCAATCGTCCAGCAGTGTTGCTCTTAGATGAACCATTGGGGGCGTTAGACTTAAAGCTGCGTAAAGAAATGCAGGTGGAACTATCAAATTTACACAAAGAACTGGGCTTGACTTTTATTATGGTTACCCATGATCAAGAAGAAGCTCTATCTTTGAGCGATCGCATTGCCGTGATGAACCATGGCAAAATAGAGCAAATTGGTACACCCAGCGAAATTTACGAAAATCCCCGAACAGCATTTGTTGCTGATTTTATTGGTGATACAAATTTATTTACAGGCGAAATTACAGAAGTAAATACATCCACTGTAGAAGTGGTAACAAAAACAGGATTAAAAATCACAGTCTCTCGCTTTGTTGATACACCTGCTGAATTGTTACAAGCAGTAGTAGTAAGCGTGCGTCCAGAAAAAATTCAGCTTTCACTTTATAAACCTAGCGTCCAAGCTAATTGTTTTGAAGGGCGACTAGTGAACGTTATGTACTTAGGAACTCACGTTAACTATGTCGTTGAATTAAAAACAGATGTGTGTATCACCGTTATGCAACCTAATACTTTTGGTAGCTTACCAAACCGTGATATACCCATCTATGCTTGGTGGACAGAAAATGATTGTTTAGTAATTAGTCAATAGTTATTCTTTTAAAAAATGACTACCAGACGACTATTTTTAAAAAATATAGTATTACTTTCTAGTTTATCTTTAGCTAGTTGTGGTTGGAGATTAGCTGAGGTTCGCGCTAATTCTAATAATAAAGGTTCCCGTGACCAATTGGATATCTATACTTGGACACAGTATGTAGATCAAGAATTATTTAAAACTTTCAATGCGGAAACTGGCATCAAAGTACTTTCAGATGTGTATGATTCTAACGAAGTCATGCTTAATAAATTACAAGCTGGGGGTGGTGGAACTTATAGTGTAATTTACCCTTCTGATTACATGGTGCAAAAAATGGTAGAGAAGGGTTTATTAATCAAACTAAACCATCAACGTTTAACTGCTATAGATAATTTATTCCCGCACTTTCAAAATCCTAGTTATGATCCCAATAACCGTTATAGTCTTCCATTTAATTGGGGAACAACAGGCTTAATATATAATTCCGAAATCCTCAAAAATCCGCCTGAAGATTGGGAATATCTTTGGCAAAATCAACAGCAACTCAACAATAAAATCACTTTGTTAAATGATGTGAGAGAAGTGATGGGAGCAGTGTTGAAAATGCTGGGCTATTCCTATAATTCTAAGAACGAAACCGAAGTCAAACAAGCTTATGAAAAATTACAAGCTCTCAAAGGTGCGATCGCAGCTTTTGACACAGACGCTTGGCGAAATCAAATTGTAGCAGGAGATTTATTATTATCAATGTGTTATTCATCAGATGCGGTGAAAATCACTCAAGAAAATCCTAAATTTAAATATGTGGTTCCCAAAAGTGGTTCTTCACTCTGGACAGATACAGTAGTAATTCCAACAACAGCCCGAAATATTGATGGAGCTTATGCTTGGATAAATTTTATCTTTCAACCAGAAGTAGCAGCGCAAATTAGCCAACGTCTTTGGGTAACGACATCAAGCCGTGCGGCTTTTGAGTTATTACCGAATAAAATCAAAAACGATCCGAACGTATTTCCTCCGGATTCGATACTGGAAAAATGTGAACGCATCACACCTTTAGGACAAATTGAAGAAGTATATGATCGCTATTGGACTGAATTAACAAGTGGATAAAAGCGGAAGAAAGTCTCAATTAAAAAATTTCATCACTAAGCATGAAAAACCTCACCCCTTACCCCTCTCCTTAATAAGGAGAGGGGTGTCCGATAGGACTAGGTGAGGTGAGTTTTAAGTCAGAAAGCAAAAATACAAATATTAATGCTTTACCCTTCATAACCGTGTCTACTCAAATTCCTTCTTCTCAAATAAATCCTACAGGCGGAATCCCCACAGTTCCTAAATGGCGTCCAAAGTTAACCTGGTTAGAACCTTTTGCATTACTTGCACCCGCAGGAATTTGGTTGCTATTGCTGCTAGTTTTGCCAACTCTGCTAATTTTAGAACTAAGTTTAGTACCTGGAATTCGACCAGGGGATTTAGTCATTCCTAGTGGTTTCGATAACTATATTCGGCTTTTTGATCCACTGTATCTGCGAGTGATTAGGCGATCGCTATCTTTTGCAGTTGGCACTACAGTAATATGTTTAGTCTTGGGTTTTCCTGTCGCTTATTGGATCGCACAAATAGCACCAAAGCGCTGGCGAAATTTGCTCTTAATCGCTTTTGTTTTGCCATTGTGGACTTCCTCTTTACTGCGCACTTATGCTTGGATTACGATCTTACGTCCCACTGGTTTACTGAACACAGTCTTAAATAGTGTGGGCTTACCACCTTTAGATTTACTCAATCGCAGTCCTGCTGTATTAATTGGTATGAGTTATAGTTTGCTGCCCTACATGGTGTTGATTTTATACGCATCTCTAGAAAAATTAGACAAACGTTTCTTAGAAGCAGCTGCTGACTTGGGTGCAAATCCTGTACAAGCTTTTTGGCAAGTCACCGTACCTCAAACTCTCACTGGTATAGCAGCAGCTTCTTTTTTAGTATTCATTACAGCTTTAGGAGATTTTATCAACCCAGAATTACTTGGTGGTGCTTCCAGTAGCACAGCAGCAAGGTTAGTTTATAACCAGTTCCTCGGTGCTACCCAAAATTGGGGATTTGGTTCAGCGCTGAGTATGGTATTAATTTTGGCTGTAAGTATTGCGATCACACTGTTAATAAAATTTGGTGACATTACACCCAAGAGGTGATGGGGAGGTGGGGAGATGGGGAGCAAGTATTAATCAACCATTAACTACTAACTACTAACAAATGACCAATGGCAATTGACAATTGATCATTAACTAATTTTTCTGTTTAGAAATCGACAGAGTATATGTATGCTCCCCATCAACTAATTCCCCAACGTACAATAAGTATCTACCAGCTTGCCAGAAACCAGAAATTTCTGGTTTGTCTCCAGAGTAATTATCTGGTAATACACAAAAACGCCCTCCTGGCCCTTCAATCAATAAAGTTGGTTTGCCATTACTTGTGACTGCTAATTTCAAATAAGGTAATGGCTTTGTAACTTGAATAATTTGATTTGGTGTAGCAGAAAGTTTACCACAATCACTAGATTTTGGTCCGCCAGACTTACCATTTAGAACCATTGGATCTGGTTGAAAATCAGGATTTATGGTGACGGTTTCTGCCATAACAGATTTAGCATTTGTGAGTAGCAAGCTTGCTGTCAAAGCTAAAACCGATGCAATATTAAATAATCTACATGTCTTCATATTGATGATGTTATTTGCTCTTGATTAATTCAACAGGGATAGTTATACGTAATATTCTGAATTTCTAGACGACCGCAAATTCACTTTTGTTCCACAAATTAGCTTGTATAAAATTTAAATTATTTCTTAAATACAAGTAGTGGAAAAAGACACACTATGACTGACGGTGGCAATAATTAGATGATTAAGAATTAAGTAAAAAGCTTAAATAATATTAGCTTCGTAACTTTTGACTGATAAGTAGTCTTTCCCTTTCTGCCATCTGCCCTCGGATCAAGGCAATAACATTCGCTAAAATCACTAAGACAACAGCTAACTATCGGATATATTTGGACTGTTGTTGAATAAGTTTGCTAGCTGAGGTAAAACAATATGAATCCTCAACCTGATGAAGACTTACAGCAACGTCTCCGCAAACTGGAGGCAGAAATTGATTCGTCTTCTGGGAAAAAAACCAAATCACAACAAGTTGAGCAGTCGTCTGTGCCTAATTTTTCCAGTGTAAATTCACAATTACAGCAATTGTCGAATTGGTTTAATAGCCTATCTGGGACGGGAAAGGTAGTTGTTGGGAGTGTCGGCGTTTTATTAGGCTTGGCGGTTGTGCAAGCAGTGTTTAAATTTGTTGCTTCTGCAATTAGTTTGGCACTCTTGGCAGGACTAGTTTACTTTGGATACAAATTTATTGTGTCTAGTAGTTCGCGACGCAATCGGTAGTATATTTTGACACGCCTGGAGTGGCATATATATAAAAGTTCAAGGGAAATATTGCGATGGCAACCCCAATTGTGAGGAGAAGTAATGATCAATCTAGTTCCAGTCAATCTAATCAACCAGGAAAACCCAAAGCATTGCCTCTATCTACTAGGCGTGTAGCTGCTTGGGCTACGGAAATGACGCTACTAGTAATTAGTGGCTTAATTCCTTTCAGCCTTGGTGCATATCTTAACACTAGAACTGATCTCAACCGAGTGCCACTAAATCCTGTATTGATTGTAACAGAAAGAGAAATCGCTCGTCCCCTAGCTCTGCCTGTGAGCTACGGCACTCGTAACGTTGCATGGCCAACAAATTTTTTGTGGGCAGTAGCTATACTAGCGCCTCTGACACTTTCTGGTTGGCAATTGCTTTTACTAGCGAAAACAGGCAGCACCCTGCCAAAACGCTGGTTTGGTGTTCGGGTTGTCAACTGTCAAGGCAAACCCCCTGGTTTAGGGGCTGTTTTACTGCGAGAAGGTGTTGGGCGTTGGACATTGAGTTTGTCTGTAGCTTACATGCTCTGGCGTAACAGCCCAACTTTTCCTAACTTAGGTGTTTTCACTTTCCTGTCTGGTTTAATAATGCTCTTAGAAGCGAGGGGCTTACCATTACGACAAAGGCGCGCAATCCACGACATTATTGCAGGTACTTACACCATAGACGCGAATCAACCGTTTACACCTTCCCAGCTAAAAAACCAAAAACAGACGCAGTGGACAGAAGCAGCAGACGAAGACGCAGCCATTGCCTCAGTTGTCATAACACCATCAGAAACCACTCAACCACCTGCCCATCCGTGGGAATGGTTGCGACGTAATCCAAGTATAACCCTGCTAGCGATCGCACTGTTGAGTATGGCTGGTGTCTTGGCAACTCTAGTCGGTACTCAAATATACATCCAAACTCAGCAAAATCGCCGAGTTTTAGAGCAGCGCAACAGCCAACAGTTCCTAGCTCTTGTCAAACAATTGAGTCCTAACTCTGGCATCAGCAATGAAGAGCGCCGTAGTGCGATTCTGGCAATGGGTACTCTCAATGACCCACAAGCTAGCAAATATCTTGTAGAACTTTTAGCTAAAGAAACTGACCCCAGTCAACTCGAAACAATACAGCAGGCTCTGACAAACATTGGTCTGTCAGCCATCCCTGATTTAAAACGCATGAATCAGTCCTTAGCTGAGGATTTGGAATCAACAAGCAACCCATCTCCAGAGCGGGCATTGCGACAGAAGCGCTTGCAGAGCAATCAGCAGACGATCAATAAGATTATTGCAGTTAATAGCGCTAAAGTTAATGACCTTGACCTCAGCCGCACTCAATTATTCCAAAACGGTACAGCAGATAGCCCCATATTCAACTTGGCGCTAGATAAAGTTGATTTATCAGGAATCAATTTCAAAGGAGCGAATCTATCCTTTGCTAGTTTGAGGGGTAGTAGCTTCCGGGGAGTAGGTGAGGATGGACGCTGGGATACTTTCGATGATTGGATTGCAGATTTGAGCGCCGCTCAGTTCAAACAAGCCGATTTGCGCGAGACAAATCTCAGTCGTGTCTTGATGGTGCGTACAGACTTCAGCCGCGCTAACCTCAAGGGAGCAAACTTAACTAACGCACGTTTAGTTAGTGCCAACTTGAGCAGCGTCCAGTTAATGGGAGCCGATGTACGTGGTGCTGTTTTAGAAAATGCTAGCCTTACCGGGGCAGATTTGAGTGAAGCTATATTTAACGACGC
The DNA here is from genome assembly GCF_001904645.1 of Fischerella major NIES-592. Lineage (NCBI taxonomy): Bacteria > Bacillati > Cyanobacteriota > Cyanophyceae > Nostocales > Hapalosiphonaceae > Fischerella > Fischerella major. The sequence goes on from NZ_MRCA01000002.1 coordinate 280,912, forward strand.
TGACTTATATGCTGCTCGCTTGGGTCGTGTCATTGCGATCGGTACACAATTACCCTTTGCCAACTTAAGTAAAACCGATTGGCAAGCAGCAGATTTATCAGGAGCAAATTTGCAGCGTGCGGATCTAAGCAATGCTAATCTCAGCGCAACTCGCTTGACAAATACTAATTTGCGCTCTGCTAACCTGACGGGTGTCAACTTCCGCAACGCCGATTTGAGTCTTGCAGATTTACGCGGAGCAAATCTCACAGAAGCTGATTTTCAAGGTGCTATTCTCTTCCCTGCTAAACAAGATCCAGCCGATCAATTTGTGCAAACTCCATCAACAGGTCCACAATCTGCTGTAGTCAAAGGAGTGGATTTTAGCCAAGCAAAAAATTTAGATACCAAGCAATTGGCTTACATTTGTACTCAAGGTGGTATTCATCCGCGTTGTCCGTAAGGTGGGGAGTGTGAGGAGTGTAAGGGGTGGAGGAAGAGCCACTAACCAATGTAGAGACGTGCCATGGCACGTCTCTACAGCTACGAACCACCAACAACCAACAAAATCAGTGTGAGGAGAGTCGGCAAATGAAGCGTCTTAAATATTTAATATCCGTACTTTTGGCTAATTCACTTTTGAGTTTGAGCCAATTTAGTCAGCCAGCCCATGCTCAAGCAGCTTATGGTAGTTACGTCGGTGTTGGACCCGCTGTTGGTTTTGCGGATGGGACTCAAATTGGTGGGGTTGTAGCCTTTCGTTACAAACTTTTAGAAACACCCGTTTCTTTCCGCGCTCAAGCTTTTTTGGCTAATAACATAGCGATTGTACCAACTGTTTCTTATGATTTTCCCCTTAACTGGCAAACTGATGCTTATATAGGAGCTGGGCTAATTTTTGCTGGTGGTGATACGCCTTCACCAGTGGGTAATAAAATTAGCTTTGCTTTGCAACCGGGTATTGATTATGTTGTACCTAATAGCAATACTGTGCTGTTTGGTAATGCCATTATTGGCTTTGACGCTTTGCGTGATGGCGGTACAACTTTCTCCTTACAAGGTGGTGTTGGTTTGAGATTTTGATTTGCTTGGTGTCTTTGTGACTTGGTGGTGAATACAATGATTTTTGAACCACAAAGACACTAAGACACTTAAGATTTATTTAGCGATCGCAAATCATTTCCAGAAGCATCCCCTTTGTCAAAACTACAAAATTTTTGTCAGAATCGGGAAATAAGGACATAGTCGATGGTTCCAAATCAGTTAACAGTAACTAATAAAATTTGATAACTGATAACTGTTAACTGATAACTGATAACTGATATAGGATTGACAAATTATGTTCAGAAATTTGGGATGGGTATCAAACGATAATTTTGCTCCCGATAATTCGCGATCGCCACAAAACAACCCAAAAGCTGATGAACAACTTCTTGATGCTTATTCCCAGGCTGTCATCAATGTAGTGGAAAAAGTTAGTCCTACGGTTGTTAATATTGATGTAAAAAAATGGCTGACGGGACGTAGCCGCAGTTATCAACCGTTTACACAAGAGGTACGTGGTAATGGTTCTGGATTTATTTTCACTCAAGATGGCTACATTCTCACTAACAGTCATGTCATACACGGTGCATCAAAAATTCAGGTAACACTGTCTGACGGTCGCAGTTACGATGCTGAAATGATTGGGGATGATCCTGATACGGATTTGGCTGTGATTAGAATTTATGCGCCCAATTTAGTAGCTGCGCGTTTTGGTGATTCTCAAGCATTGAAAGTCGGTCAGTTGGCGATCGCGATCGGTCATCCCTACGGTTTCCAGACTACTGTCACAACTGGAGTGATTAGCGCGCTAGGACGTTCTTTCCAATCCCGATCTGGTAAGCTGATTGAAAATATTATCCAAACTGACGCTGCTTTAAATCCTGGTAATTCAGGCGGGCCGTTAGTTACATCCCACGCTGAAGTGATTGGTATAAATACTGCTATTGTGATGGCAGCACAAGGGATTTGTTTTGCCGTACCTATCAACACAGCCAAAATAGTCATCCCGACTTTAATGAGGTATGGTCAAGTTCGACGTGGTTACATTGGTATTGGTGGACAAAATGTGCAAATTTCCCGCCGCATCATGTTATTCAACGAATTGGCTGTGGATACAGGCATTTTTGTTATGCACGTTGAACCAAACAGTCCGGCTAAAAAAGCTGGTTTACTGCAAGGGGATGTGATCGTTGGTTTTAATAATTTACCGCTGGGTGGAATTGAAGACTTGCAGAAGTTTTTAACACCAGAAAGTGTCGGAGTGCGATCGCAACTGACTATTTTGCGTAACAATCGCAAGCTAGTAATAGATATCATCCCAGAAGAATCAACTAGAGGCTAATAGTTAAAACTATTGGTCTATCGCAAAAGCTTTGAGAGGTTTGTAGTCAGCAGGAAGCGTGCTTCAATATTAGAGAACTAAAGTCCTCACTACAAACGCAATTAAATCTCATAATTAATGCGATAGACCACTATTAACTTCTACATCGGTGTTTATCGGTGCGTATCGGTGGTCGATTGATCAAAAATATTGGTCATAGCTTTAATTTTCATCAGGTTTGAAACAAACCAGTTGTCACCTCCTCTAATACTTTCAGTCCCTGCAAAGCACCTCGAATAAGTCTGGTTGCAGCAATGGGTTGTTTTAGCATAGCTATAGCCAAAGATAAAGGCTGAAGGGAACCATCAGAATTCAGTGTGGAATTGAGGTTTGGTAAATTGCGATCGCATCCATCACTTACAACCCGTACCATTCCCACTGTTACCCCAGTTGAGTGGAAAAATTTCACCACGGCATATCCTTCCATGTCCACAACATCAGCTGCTAAGCTTTGACCAAGCTTGCGTTTTTCTATACTCGACCAAATCATGCGATCGCTTGTTAATGCTTTGACAACAGCAGCCTGAGGGAGACACTGCTGCAAACATCCTGTCAAAGTTGCATCACACTCATACACTAAAGTATTACCAGTATTTTCCTGATAAATGCAATCTGCGTACACCACAACGTCCCCTACTTTATACTGGGGTTGGAGACTGCCACACAAACCCATTACCAATACTCTTGGTTGGGGATGATTCAGGATATTTTTTAACTCTTGACTTTTTTGCAAATATGTGATTACAGCCTCTCCTCCCATAGGTATGGGTATTACAGACGGTGTAGAGCCAGTGATGCGGCTTAAGCCTCGGCACGCAGCTTGGTACTCCGCACCTTGACAGACTAAAATTGCTTGGATAGTTGTTGAATGGAACACTTTTATAAAAATAGGAAACTAGGGGCAACAAAAGAGGAATTTTGCTTTTTTAGTATGGCTGCGTAAAATCGTAGCGTTTTTATTTTTAAACGCAAAGGAGCGCGGAGTCAGCGCAAAGGGACGCAGAGTGAGTCCAAAAACTCTGCGTTCTTCCGCGTTTACCTTTGCGTTCCTCCGCGTTAAAAAATATATTATTTTCGATGCCAACAGATTTGATATAACGTCTAATTGTATGCCTGTGTGATTAAACTTAAGATCAGCAGTCAGCAAAAATCTCATTCATGATGATAAAGCCTCATCACTCTAAGTCTCTCCGTGAGCGCTTCAATATTTCTAAATTAGCGATTCAGCATCCCCAACTGACGGTGAGTTTTTGGTTAGCTGTGATGATAGTGGGAATACTTGCTTTTAGTTCCCTCAAGTATGCTTTGTTTCCAGATATTACTTTTCCTGTAGTAGTGGTAAATGCTACAGCTCCACTTTCGACAGCTTTAGATACGGAAGCAAAGCTCACTCAACCCATAGAACAGCGCCTCAATTCTTTAGAAGGGCTTGATAAAATCCGCTCTTCTACATATCCTGGACAAGCAGTTGTGAGTTTGTCTTTTTTTGTTGGTACTAACCTAGAAAAGTCCACGGCAAAGGTAGAAACAGAACTCAAACAAGCATCTCTACCTGAGGGTTCCTCTTTTAAGATTATTCCGATTAGATTGAATGAGTCTGCTGCTGTTAGTTACGCCATTGAGAGTCAGTCGCGAAATTTAACAGAACTGACAAAGTTAACTAACGAGCAAATTATACCTACGATCGCCAAACAGCCAGGAGTGTTAAGAGTAGATTTATTGGGCGCTGCTGCTACCCAACAAGGAGCAACATTAGTCAGATTCAATGGTAAAGATGCGCTGGCTGTTCAGGTAATTAAACGTGGTGATGCGAACACTTTAGAAGTGGTTTCTCGGGTAGAGAACCAGGTGCAACAACTACGTTCTACGTTGGGTGATGTTCAACTCACCCTAGCTGCTACGCAAGCAGAGTATATCCGTAAAGCCACTGATGCTACTATTGATGCTTTAATTGAAGCCATAATTTTGGCGGTAATCGTGATTTTTCCGTTTTTGTGGGATTGGCGAGCGACTGCAATTTCTGCACTGGCGATTCCGATATCTTTGTTAGCAACTTTTATTGTCATGGCCTGGTTTGGCTTTAACCTCGAGACAATTACACTATTGGCTCTCGCTTTAGTAATTGGCAGTATTGTTGATGATGCGATCGTTGATGTCGAAAATATTATGCGGCACATCGAGGATGGAGAACACCCCCGACAAGCTGCCTTTTTAGCTACTGATGAGATTGGGCTGACAGTCACAGCAGCAACTTTTACAGCAGTCGCCGTGTTTCTACCTATAGGCTTGATGGGTGGAGTCATTGGTCAATTTTTTAAACCTTTTGGCATTACTGTGTCGGCTGCAATGCTAGCTTCTTTGCTAGTCGCCCGGACTTTATCGCCAGTTTTAGCTATTTACTGGCTCAAACCCAAGCCTCCAGGTTATGGACGTCGCCAAGGAAGCAGATGGTCAAATTTTACCCAATATTACCAGAATTTGCTGGGTTGGTCTCTGAATCATCGTGCCATAGTCACCGGTTTAGCTGTGCTGAGCTTTGTAGCGGGTATAGCTTTGATTCCACTAGTTCCCAAAGGGTTTATACCGAAGTTAGACCGAGGGGAATTTAATATAGTTTATACGACTGCTTTACCGAATTTTTCGGAGTTAGGACAGGGAGCAGAGGACACTATAAATTTTGTTCCGGAATTTTCTCCATCCCCAAGTCTACCTGTTTCTGATTCTGTCTCATCTGTTTTCCCTGCTGAATCTCCAATCACAACTATCTTGAATAACTCTGCTGAGGTAGGTAAGAAACTGGAAGAGGTAGTGAGAAAATCACCGACAGTCGAAACAGTATTTACTGTTGCAGGTACGCGTGAGGGAGAACCGAATAAAGGCAAACTTTACGTCAAACTTAAAAGCGATCGCAACATCAAAACTTCAGAGTTACAAGATCAGTTTCGTGCCTCTTTGCCTAAACTTGAGGGTGTAAGTATTAGTGTTGAAGACATCCAGTTTGTTGATTCTGGCGCGCAAAAACCTTTAGAAGTAGCATTACAGGGTAATGACCTCAACACCCTCAGTCAAACCGCCGAGACAATCAAAGAACGTCTGCAAAAATTGCCGGGGTTTGCTGATGTTACAGTCAAAGGTACAACAAATGCCCAAGATCAAGTCTCGCAAATCGAACGTTTGAATAATCAACGGGTTGCCTATATTAGCGCCAATCTCGGTCAGAATTTACCTCTAGGTGATGCTACTGATAAATTAGTATCTGAAGCTCAGGCTGTGATACCTACTGGTGTGACTTTGAATTTAGGAGGTGACTCTGAACGCAGTGGTGAAGTTTTCGCCAGTTTCGGCATTACTCTGGCGTTATCGGTATTGTGTATTATTGTTGTACTCATTGCCCTGTTCCGCAGTTGGGTAGATCCGGTGGTGATTTGTATTTCTTTGCCTTTAGCACTAGTAGGGGCAATGTTGGCGCTGGTAGTTACTAAAAGTGACTTTGGCATGATTTCGCTGATTGGCTTTGTGTTTTTGCTAGGGCTGGCTAACAAAAATGCGATTCTGATTGTAGATTGTATTAATCAGTTACGAGATGGCGGCTTAAGCCAGAAAGAGGCTATTCTCCAAGCCGGGCCGATACGTCTGCGCCCGATTATGATGACAACTGTCTCAACAATTTTAGGTATGCTTCCGATCGCCTTGGGTTTGGGAGCAGGTTCGGAATTGCGATCGCCTATGGCTGTTGCTATTGCTGGTGGGTTGGTAAGTTCCACCATCTTGAGTTTAATTGTTGTCCCAGTCGTATACGCCGTTCTTGATGATTGGTTTCCCAGACGTAGGGACACCAAATCCACAAGATAGACTGATATGATTCCGCTTAAACAGTTATATTATCCCTTGGGGTCGGTAATTGGTAATTGGTGATCATTGGTTATTTTTTCACTATGCCCAATAACGCCAGGTGACGTCATGTGCTATAATTGTTGGAACCCCCAAGCAGTGACTGCTTTATGCCGGGAAAGGAGTCCACCTCACTAGCTCCTCAATGCCCAAGCTTGATATCGTAAGCAATTAATCGGGCATGATAATCCCATATTCCGCACTTCAATAAGTAGCATGAATAAACTACATAAAAAAATGGGCTGATGAGAATTTGAACAATCAAGTAACCAGAAAATAAATAAATTATCCACATACAAATTCCAGCGTTTTACACCATAAAAAAGCTGGTCATTCAAAAGTCCAACTACACCAATCGTGGCAATTAAAGGAGCTAAACGAGGATATATATGGCGTAACCAAAAGGTAGAAATTTTTCGTATCATTGAGTTATATCTAAATCTGTTATGGACTTATAGCTTACAAAATAATAGTTAAGAACTTGAAAAGGCATTTTGAATCAAAAATTGAGTTATTTTGCTCAAACTAGGCTCCTAAGCACCTGGTTTAAAGTAATCTAGTAATCTATCCCCTGAATCTGCCCTTACCAGAGCTACCACTATATCGGGTAGTGCAACTAAATTGGGATATACTAGGTAACGAGGTTCCCAACGAGGACTAAACTTATCCTTAAATGTATGCAAACCTTTAAAGTTATAAAACTTATTTAAGTGTTCGTAGAGATATTTTAATGCTTTCTCCAAAGCGGGAGAATCTTGTGTTCCTCCAACTCCAGAAAGTGCAGATAATCCTAAATTGAAACCGTCATATTTGAGTTTCTGGAAATGCTGAAACATTGAGACAAATAAAAATTCCATTGTCCCTTTCTCAATTTCTGTACGTCGTCGCATCAAGTCGATAGTAATTTCATTTTTCTGATACTCCGATACCACATTTGCAAAGGCACTAATTGTTCCTTCTGGAGTATATACAACCACAATTTCGCATTCACGCAAGTAGTCATAATCAAACCAACCAACAGAAAACTTTTTCTCTGCTCCCTGCATCATTTTAAGCCATTCGTCACTTACTGACCTCAATTCTTTTAATAATTCATCTGCAATGGGTGGTTGATAAAATTTAACTTGATGACCCGATTTAGTCAGCCGATTAAGAGCATTTCTTAAGTTTTGGTTAGCTTTGCCTTGAAGGGTGAAGCTATGTAAGTCAACAATTGCCTCCTCACCAATTTGAACAGTACGGTAGCCCAAAGATTTATATATATCTAAATCATCTGGTAAAGTTTGATAAAATGCGGGATACCAGTCATTTTTCTCACAAAATAGCTGAAACCCAACAATTACTTCTTGTCTTTCTTCAAGAGGGCCAATGGGGTCGCCCAAAGCTATTGCACCTCTACCTTTTGCTACATAACCAATGAAGCTTTTTCCAGAAGGACTGAAATAATAAGTTTTATCATCAAAGAGAGTGAATCTTGCTAGAGAAGATTTTCCATATTGTTCTACAATTTCTTTTGCTCGTTTTCTTTCGACTTCTAAAGTATGATTTCTTAATAATACCGGACGCAAGAGCATGAATAAAGCATAAGCTAATGTAGAAGCACCTACGAAATATATTGAATCAGCGAAAAACTGTCCAAATCGGGTTGTAGGTTCTAACCCTGCATTATCAGCTGTGAAAAACATTGCCAAAGTTTGCAGCAACGCTTGTGGTAAGTCAAAATTAACCGTATATTGCCTATCTAGTAGAAAGAAACCTACAGTGCCGTAAGCTAATGTAAACAGCAATGCACCAATTAAAACTCGAATTCCTTGAGTAATAGAAGGACGATCTGATTGCGCTGTAAAAACATTACGCATTAAAATAAGTTGAGCTAGTAAAACTCCAGCTAACAAACTTTCTTCATAGTCTAATCCTTTGATTAAATGGCTAATAATAGTTACAATTAACAACCCAACTGTTAGTAACCAAGCTACTCGCTTACGTCGTAATAAATTAGCTGCCAGAGTTAACAATATAAATCCAGAAATGGCTGCAAAAAAATGTCCACCTGCACGGATATCAAAAGGGACAAATTGCTCTATTAATTCTGTGCGTCTAGGTGAATTAGGAGTAACCGCAGATATCAAATTAACAACCCCTACCATAGCGGTTAAAATAGAGGCTGTCCACAATCCAATCCGTTGACGTTTATTTAGCAATTGCTTTTCCTCACTTTGCTTAACTATTTGATTGTGTCGTGGAGCAAGTTTAATTTCAAGTTGGGTTAAACATAAATTAAGCTAGGAACGCGCTTTTAGCCGTTGATTAATTTCATACAAACCCAGCAACACCACTGCAACTATCAAGGGCAGGATGTAGTAAACTCCTCGGTAAGCTATTAGCGAACCCAAAGCTGCTGGGGCTGTTACTTCTGATGGCAGTAGCAAAAGTATTACGGTTTCAAACACTCCTAAGCCTCCAGGAACATTGCTAACAATGCCTGCAATCATTGCTAATAAGTAGATACCAGCAAAGCCGAAATAGGACAAAGGAATACTTGGGGGTAACAGAAGATAGAGAACAGCGATCGCCAATCCCCAATCCACTAAAGAAATTCCTATTTGCTTTAAGGAAAGTCGAAAGGAAGGGAAAGAAAATGTCTGTCCACGAATACTCAAGGTTTGATGGTAAAAATAACTTCCCAGTAAATATGCTCCGACAAGGAGTAAAAAAATAACTCCAATTGGATGAACAGAGACAAAGGGTAAATTTAGTAAGGTAGGAATGGTGAGTGGTTCAAGGAGAAATATTATCCCACTTACGGCGAATAGTCCTAACCAGAAACTCAGGTTCTCGAAGGCAATTACTTGAGCGATCGCTCCTACTGATACCCCCCAATTTGAATAAAGACGGTAGCGGATAGCACCACCTGTTAAAAGAGCAAAGCCAACAGAATTACTGACAGCATGGCTGATAAAAGCTGTAAAAATAATTGCACTAGGAGGAAGCGAACGACGGATATGGCGGAAGGCTAGAAAATCATAACTAGTGAGTACTAGATAGCCTCCGATTGAGCATCCAATGGCTATAAACAAGCTATTTGAGGGAATTTCTGTCAAACTACGAAGAACATCACTAAGGTTATGCTGCCGCAGTTCGTTGTTGATTGTCCAAAGAGATAAAGCAAACAACAACAAGCCAAAACCAGATAAACTAATTTGAGAAAGGCGTTTTCGATTCATCTTTAAAGTCAAGAACAGTAATTTACTGTCATTAACAACTTATTCTGTTTTGGCTTATACATACTTAATATATAATTTATAGTAGAAGCATCCTGCCCTTAACTCATCTACCACGAGAAGGAAGGGTGTTGTAGCAATTGATGGAAATCGTATTATAAAGTCAAACTAATTATTATAATTTTCGGATTGTTTTCAACCTCTCCTATCTGTTACAAATAATACCTAACACTTGTAACTACGCTACTGTGTTTATTGCGTAAAGCTCTGCGTAAAAACAAAGATGTTTGGTTGTGCAGCAAATCTTCCCACCAATGACGTGTAACAAAAACGGGTATGATGACGGTAGTAAATACATTTGGGTGTTGTGTTTCATATTCACTTACAAATTCAGCCAGGGGAGTGACTATTGAGCGGTAAGGAGAGTCTAAAATTACTAAAGGAATATCCGACTCTAACTGCTGCCACTGTTGCTGAAGTTGTTCTCGATCTGTAAAACCAATATCAACGTGAACTGCGACAATTTCATCAGCCATGCTGCGGGCGTAATCAAGAGCTTTTACAGTACCTTTGTGCAGTTGCCCAACAAGGACGACAGCAGGATGGGTAATAGTTTCTGCTTTTAATCTGGTTGGATAATTTCTAATTTGAATTCCTTCAATACTGAGACGATTAGCTACATATCGATAGTGACGGTGAATTAAGAGAAATAAACTGACAACTAGGGGAATAGCCAGAACTACAACCCAAGCTCCTGCTTGGAATTTTGTCACAATAATCACAATAGCAACAATAAAGGTAGCGATCGCCCCCATACCATTGATGGTTGCACTAGTACCCCAACCTGAAGTTTGTTCCTTAAACCAATGACGTACCATTCCGGCTTGCGAGAGGGTAAAAGAGGTAAACACCCCAACAGCATACAGAGGAATAATCGCGCTGACTTCGCCTTGGAAAATAATGATGAGAATAGCAGCTAAAACACTCAGTAAAATAATACCGTTAGAATACACCAGGCGATCGCCCAACAGTAACAACTGCCGAGGTAGAAAACTATCTCTGGCTAACAGTGAGGCAAGTCGCGGAAAATCCGCATAACTGGTATTTGCAGCTAGTAGCAAGATTAATAATGTCGTAAACTGCAAAAAATAATATAGTATTCCGCCACCAAAGATTTGACGACCTAGCAAAGAAACTACAGTTTGATTAGATTCTGGAACAACATGATAAGCATGGGCAAGGTAAGTAATACCTAAAAACATTGTCCCTAAAATCATACTCATGTATAACATTGTCATACGAGCATTTTTCCACTCTGGTTGTTTAAAGGCCAGCACTCCATTAGAGATAGCTTCCACCCCCGTCATTGCTGTACAACCTGCTGCAAATGCTCGTAAAATCAAAAACAAACTCAAAGGTTCTTTTACTGGAATTACTGGATAAGTTTGAGGAATTAATGTTGTAACTTGATGATAAATACCTAAAATTAGTAGGATAAATATGCAAATAATAAAAGCATAAGTGGGAGCCATAAATAAATTGCCTGATTCTCGCAAGCCTCGTAAGTTAGCTAACATTAATAAAAAAATAGAAATCACGCAAAGCTCAACAGTGAAGCCTTGCAAAAGAGGGAAAGCAGAGATGAGAGCAGCAATCCCAGCTGCAACACTTACCGTTACCGTCAGGACATAATCTATTAGTAAGGAGGCAGCAGCAACTAAACCAGGGAAAAGACCCAAGTTTTCACTTGCTACCGTGTAAGCTCCGCCACCAGTAGGATAGGCACGAATCGTTTGCCGATAGGAAAGCGTGACGATCGCTAACAGCAGACTAATGGCTAGAGCAATAGGAAGAGATAAGCCTAACGTACTACTACCTGTCAAAACTAGCACGGTTAAAATTTCCTCAGTCGCATAGGCAACAGAGGAAAGTGCATCAGACGAGAGAACTGCTAATGCAGCCGCATTGCTTAATCTTTCTGTAGAATGAGAGCTAGTTGGTAGGGATGATCCAATCAGCTGACGCTTAATTTTAGAGTAAAAAGACATAAAAACAACTTTTGAAAACGGTAGAACAACCCCAACGTAGAAAGCAGATTGATTAATTCTTCTGCGCTGAGGCTTGTTTAAATTGCTTTCCCACATAAGTAAGTTGGTCTGCTAGATGTTTGTGCCAATAATTCCAGCCAACATCTGCGCCAACAATACCATGACCGCCAGGAAAAGCATGGAATTCGTTTGCAATTCCTAACTTATCTAGAGTTTGATGAAACTGCTGAGTTGAGGTAAGAAATTCTTTATCTTGTTCTCCAGCATCCAAATATGCTCTAATGCGTTTACGTTCTGCCACTGGTATTTTTTCAATAAAATCTTGGGGACTATTTGCCGTACCACTGCTATCGGTAAAGTAGCCGCTAGAACTAAAGAAAATATTAAAGTTATTCAAGTGGCGTAAACCAATATTAAAAGCTCCCCAACCACCGCTTGACTGTCCTCCCATTGCCCAAAACTGCGGTTCATTCAACGTCCGATAACGAGATTTCACAATTTTGACTAACTCTGAACCAATCAAAGTGCCAACTTTACCATTGGGGCCATCATAGTAATCTGAATCCCAAAACGGACTTGTACCGCGCTTGTCGTTGCCATCTGGGGTAATGACTATTGAATAAGGTAATTTGTCACTTTTGTAAAGGTCATGTAGCACGGAGGTGACGGCTGCTTTATCCTGATAAGCACGAGCATCGCCATGTCCCCCGTGGATTAGGAAGATTACTGGATAGCGTTTCTTTAGGTTCTTGGCATAATCGGGAGGGAGAATTAAGCCATATTGTCGCACTTCTCCCATTGCCTTGCTGTTGAAAGTCTTTAGCTCAAAGGACAATCCTGTATTTTTTTCTACCTGCGGAGGATCAAGTTGCGGCGCACCAGCAATGAACACATACCAATAACCAGTTGCCAACAAGGTAGCAACTATGGCCATACCTGCTAGTAAAATATTTGACCATCGTAACTTCATCTATAATTTCCTTGGTTATTATCTCAAAATAATATTAAAATTAAACTTTTCTATAATTACTCACAATGCCAATAGTAGTTCATTATTTATTAACCACCTATAAAACTAACAATCAGCCCAGTCAAAACAATCAAAGTCAAAATAATATAGGTGATATCTCGCTGACGCATAAAAGCTAATAGAGAAAAAGCAACTCTAGCAACAGGAGTCGCAATTAATAACAACAGCCCAAGTTGAATGATGCCACGACGACGACCTGATAATACTGAGGTTGCAACTCCTTCAGGAGAGCGAAAAGCTGGAGGTTCACTGTGAAAGATTTGATAATTAGGAGTTTCTTTGCCGTGATAAATTAGGTATAAAGCTCCGCCGAGTAAGACTACAGATGAAGCTAAAAGTACGCCATATCTTAACAAATTTCCAACCAAAAGTTCGACTTTTCTTTCACTCAAGTTGCGTCGATTTTGGGACATTTTAAATTCTCCCAGTAAACCCGTTATAAATCATTTGAATTGCCAATAGCACAATAACTAAACTAAAAATATTTCTTAAAACGCCTACTCTTGCTTTTACCAATACCTTAGCTCCCAACAATGCGCCTAAAAGTACTCCTAACATGACAGGCATTGCTAGTCCAGGATCAATGTAACCTCGTTTTAGGTACACACCCGCGCTGGCTGCTGCTGTCACCCCAATCATAAAATTACTGGTAGTAGTAGAAACTTTAAATGGAATCCGCATGAATTGATCCATTGCTAATACTTTGAGTGCGCCAGAACCAATACCAAGTAACCCGGAAAGCACTCCGGCGACAAACATCAGACTAAATCCTACGGGAACAGCATGGACATTGTAAGGTTGTTCACCTGACTGTGTTGGGTAAGTGCTATTTAGCTTTAAACGAGTTGCTAAACGATCAGGTGGAGTATCAGCTGAGTGTTCAGGACGGGATTGACGCGAGAGATGGGCGCTGTAAAGTAAAACAAATCCAAACACCACAGCGAGTATTCTAGTGGAAACAAAAGCGACTATGGTTGCACCTGCGATCGCTCCAAATGTCGTTGCTACTTCCAAGAACATTCCCAAGCGTAAATTAGTGTAGCCTTCTTTAACGTAAGCAGAAGCAGCACCGGAAGAAGTTGCAATTACGGATACTAGCGAAGCACCGATTGCGTAACGAATGTCAACACCAAAAACCAAAGTTAATAGAGGAACAAGCACCACTCCACCACCTAAGCCTGTCAACGCTCCCAAAAAGCCTGCGGTAGCAGAACTAATCCAGACTAGTAGGGTAAATTCTAAAACATTCAAGCGAACACCTCCGGTGGGCGCGTCACGCCAACGCACCCTCACTTCTGAATTAAACGTTGCTTATTGAAAAACTCAATAGCAACGCCTGCATTATATGGTAAACAAGTTAAGAAATAATTAATTACACGGAATCGTTAGTAGTTGCAAATAAAACTCTAACAGCACTCATAATTAGTAGCAAGGCGAATATTTTAGTTAAAACCCCATTCGGTAAACTCGTTCCTATTTTGGCACCGAACCACCCACCTAAAATAAATCCTAGACAGAGAAGTGCAGCTACTTTTATATCTACATATCCTTGCTTGTAATAAGTCCATGCTGCTAATAAATCTATTGGTGGAACTAACAAAGCCAATGTTGTTCCTTGTGCTTGGTGCTGAGAGAATCCTAAGAAAAAAATCAAAGCAGGTAAGATAATTATTCCACCACCAATGCCTGTCATGCCACTAACAATTCCTGCTATCAATCCCAAAATTATGCAAAGCCAAATATTAGTCATGATTAAACTTATTCCTAATTAATGTACTTTTGCTAGTATCACAGAATTTTTTGTTAGCTGAAATTGATGTTGCTACTCGTATTATGCTCTCAGCATCAACTAGCGAGATGACTACGCACCTGTTCTTTATACCTGCGTAGGGTACTCAAAGCTTGTAGCTCTACCTGTCTTACTCGTTCTCGACTAACACCCATGCGTTGACCAATTTCCGCTAAGGAAAGTTCATTTCCATCTACTAAACCGAAACGTAAAGTTAATATTTCCCGTTGTTGGGGAGTTAGTTTTGACAATAAATTTTGAATATTTTGTTGGAGAAACTTTTGATCGGTGTAAAATTCAGGAGAAACTCCTTCATCTTCCAACATATCTTGTAATTCCGTCTCTCGTTCTGCGCCAACTCGTAATTCCAGAGAGACAGGTTGACGTGCTATGAGTAAATATTCTCGAACTTGTTTGGGGTCTAAAGATAGTTCTTCAGCAATATCAGCTGCTGTAGGAGTACGACCTAATTTTTGAGCTAGTTCTCGTTGGGTTCGTTTGATTTTATTCAGTTTTTCTGTAATATGAATAGGTAAACGGATGGCGCGTCCTTGTTGAGCGATCGCTCGTGTAATTGCCTGACGAACCCACCAATAAGCATAAGTTGAAAACTTGTACCCTCTGCTAGGATCAAATTTTTCAACTCCTCGCTCTAAACCTAAACTTCCTTCCTGAATTAAGTCGAGAAATTCTAGATTACGTCTTTGGTATTTCTTAGCAATAGACACTACAAGTCGTAGATTAGCCTTAATCATTTTTTGCTTGGCTTGATATCCTTGGCGTAGTTGCTGCACTAGTAATTCTTCACTAATATCAACTTTTTCAGCCCATTCTTGTTGTGTAGGTTGACGCTTTAATTGAATAGCTAATTTTTCTTTGGCGACGAGTAAGTTCATCATTTGTTTAACTTGCTTACCCAAATCAATTTCTTGTTCATGAGTTAACAAAGGAATACGTCCGATTTCGTGCAGATAAGTATGCACACTATCAGCATTGGATAAGGATTTTTCATTTTTATCGCTTACTTCTATAGATGGATGAGATATATTTTTCATAGTTTTTTGAACCTTCGTAAATACTGATTGACTTGGAGTAAATAATTTGTGACTCTGTGTAGTTAGTATGGCATCAAGAAATGAAATTAGAATGAAATAATGAATTTTATTCAATAAACAGTTTAATTGACAAATCCAATTCGGTTGAAGGGATAAAAGCGCACAATGGCTCGACCTATGATTTTATTGCGGGGAACAAAACCCCAATAGTGACTGTCATAACTGTTATTGCGATTGTCTCCAAGAACTAGATAAGAATTATTTGGTACAATTACAGGCCCCCATTGATAGTCTGGTTTAGCTTCAAGATAATTCTCTTTTAAAGGCGAACCATTAATATAAACTAGTCCATTCTTAACTTCAATTGTTTCCTCTGGCAAGCCAATTACACGTTTAATAAAAGCTTCATGATAGTTTTCAGAACGTAGTTTTTTTGTTGGATTAAAAACAACAATATCACCTCTTTGAGGTGAGATAAAGTCATAGCTAACTTTATCAATAATTAAGCGGTCATTAATCTGGAGCGTTGGTTCCATTGAGCCAGAGGGTATATAACGGGCTTCAGCAACAAAGGTGCGAACACCAAAAGCAAGAACCAAGCTTAAACCAATTGTTTTAATTGTTTCAATAAAGATATTTTCTGTTTTTGCTTTTTTTTGTTGATGAAGATTAGACATAGTATTAATTCAAGAAAAATAGGTTTTCGACAGCATCATTCACACAAACACAAAAGAGTTGCATTATTTTTTTGTCCTGTCTGTACAAGCGACAGTATTTGTAACGTTCCGAAATCAGAGTTATTTTGAGAATCGTGGTTGATGGTATTCGTAATGTCTCATACCTGTTATATTGTTTTGTAGCTTCAGTATAGATAGTAAAAGTAAAGAACTTAGAAAGATTTTTGGGTAGTTTTCGTGATACAAGTAAATTAAAACAGATGTTTTTAATTTAGAGTCCCAATGTGTAGAGGTTGTGTCAAAGAAATGAAGAATTTTACACCCACTCGAATTAAGCTGTAATTTTTGAACTAATACAGTAAAAGTCTAAGTATCCATTTGGAGGAATGAAAGTCAACATAATTTTTGATCTGGCACTTAATATTTTTACTTAGTTGTTCCCCAAGCTTATACAAATGCCGTATTTTATTTAACATGACTTCACTTCCTTGGTTTTTAGAAATATTGGTTGGAGTCGGCATGGGTTTTTGTTCTGGGTTGTTTGGTTTAGGCGGGAGTTCAATTGGTACGCCCATTCTACGGCTGTTAGGGCTACCAGCCTTAATCGCTCTGGCTAGTCCGCTTCCACTTACATTACCGAGTGCAATCGGAGGCGCGATCGCCTATCGAAAGGAACACCTCATTTACTGGCGTATTGCCTTATTAACTAGTCTTTGGGGCTTCCCTGGTGTCTTACTCGGAGCCTGGATTACTGAATTTCTTCCAGGGACAATCCTGATGCTTTTAACAGCAGGGTTTATCCTGTCCGTAGGAGTTTACGGTTTAAGTGGACTCCGAAATCGCAGCTTACCTGAAACGAAAGCACAGTTGCATGAAAGAATCATTCCCTATTGGTCGCCTTTGTTGGGATTAATCAATGGCTTGCTTGCCAATGGTGGCGGACTTTTGTTAGTCCCTCTTTATCAATTGGGTATTGGGTTGGGGTTACGAGCAGCCTTAGCAACCTCCCTTGCAACTGTTACACTCATGGCAATCCCTTCAACAATCATTCATGCTTTCTTGGGACATATTGACTGGGAGTTGACTGGTTGGCTAGCTGTGGGAGTTTTTCCATCTACCTATTTGGGAAGTAAACTTGCCCTGCATTTGCTAGGTCTGATGTTGAGTCGCTTGTACAGCACTTTTTTAATTGTCTTAGCACTTTACTTTGGTTATACGGAGATTGCTAGTGTAATTAAGTAAATAAAATTATGTCGATATACTTATCTATCACTATATCTGATTTAATTAGTATTGTTTAAGTTGTCAAAATATTGATCGTTTTAATATGGGTTTTATTAGACGCAAATGGTTTCAAATATTCATTGGCGGGCTTGTTCTGCTATACGCAATGGAAAAAACGCTCATAGCAACCAACAACCTCAACTTTGTCCCTAGCGTCATTTTACTTGGGTCTTTTTTAATACCTATTACTTTTGTAACTTACCTCTACGAAACTCTACCAAATTGGGAAGTGTCTTTTCCTGCAATGGCTATCTGTTTTCTGTGGGGGGAGCAGTAGGAACACTTGTAGCAGGAACCCTTGAGTACAATGTTCTAGAAACACTGGGGTTTCTACCAATGCTTGGCGTAGGATTAATTGAGGAAAGTGCTAAGTTAATTTTCCCTTTAGGATTTTATCTTAAAGGTCGCCTGCGTTCTGAGGCAACGGGAATACTTTTAGGAACTGCTTCTGCAATGGGTTTTGCTGCACTGGAAACGATGGGTTATGCCTTCGTTACACTTTTGCGATCGCAGGGGAATCTACTTGTCCTTGATGGGGTCTTATTTGCTCGCGGACTGTTATCTCCTGCTGGACACGCAGCTTGGACTGGGCTGGTCTGCGCTGTACTATGGAGAGAACGAGAGAAAGCAGGACGTGCGGTATTAAATTGGCAAGTATTAGGAGCTTTTTTAACAGCTGTTTTACTCCATGCTTTGTGGGATATATTTAACAGTTTTAGAGGCGCTACATTTATTGCATCTATTAATTTAGAGTTGCTGAGTTTGCTTGTTGCTTACACTAGCATAAATCTTTTGAATAGAAGGATTAGTGAGGCAAAGTCTGCACAGATTAGATAAGTAGGTTTGGTGTATTTTTTGTTTGGGTAATAGACATCTCCAGAAATCAGGTATCGACTCTGACTGCACAAGGCTTTTATATTCTTTTTCGCAGATGTCTAATGGTTGCAGGTTAAACAAAGTCTGTTTGAGGTTTTCCTTGCAATTTATCACAAGCTCGTTTGAGCAACACACTATAAACTGGCTCTCCGCCTAACAAGTGAGCCGTCATTGAGGCAAATAGGCAAGTCATCAACAGTGGTAGGACCACAAAGTAGTTATCTGTAAACTCCATCGTCAGCATCATCGCCGTTAGAGGTGCTCTTACAGTCGCAGCGACTAATCCGCCCATCCCTGCGACTGCAAACACAGCAGGTTGAGGAATTTGTCCTGGAAACCAACTGTTAAATTCTCTAGCAACTAACAAACTGAACAATGTAGAGATCGACAACATTGGTGCAAAGATACCGCCGATGGCCCCCGATCCGTAGCAAAACATAACCAGGACAAATCGCATCACTAACGCGAATATCAGTAAAGATTGAGACGGTTCCTGGTTAAAGCTCCAGAAAATTGCTCCTTCACCGCTACCAGTCAGCACCTGATAATCACTTCCAGCAATCAAAGGACTGAGCCATGCCAACAAACCGATCGCCGCGCCAACCCACCAACCCATCAAGCGATGGGGAATTCCCTGTAGTTGACCAAACCAATCGAGGGCACGAAATAAACAAAAGTTGAAGCCATAGCCCAACAAACCTAACCCAACCCCCAGCATTGCAAACATCCACAGATCGATTAACGGGACGCGATCAAACTGGGTAATTTTGAGGAATGCGTTTTGGCCATTAAAGTATCGGGTTGTGAGGGTTGCGGTGACACAAGCCACCATTACTGAACGGTAAGCCAATGTCCAAGATTCAAATCGAGGGCGAACTTCTTCTGTAATGAATAAAATACCCGCGATCGGAGCATTGAATGCCGCTGTTAATCCAGCACCTGCACCTGCCGCAATCAAAATCCTGAGATTTTCCTGAGACGTTTTTGCCAAACTGCCGACTATCTTGGCGATCGCACTGCCCATCTGAATCGTTGGGCCTTCAAATCCTGCCACCATGCCAGCACCCATTGACAAGATGCCACCAAATAATTTGACCGGGAGTACCCTAAAAGCGCGAAAGGTAGAAACGCCATCTAACGCTCCCTCCACTTGTGGAATACCGCTTCCAGAGGTTTCTGGGGCAAATCGACGCATGAACCAAAAGCTTAGAGAAACCATCCCGCCTGAAATCAGACTAGGAATGAACCAAGCAAGCACAGGATAGCCTGTAACCGCCTGTGCGATTAAACTGCGTTGAAGAATCAGAAAATTGACGCTATGCCGCAAAAAGGTGGCAATCAATCCAATACAAAGCCCTGAAATTGCTGCCCATATCAGTACTACATCAAGTTTCAGTCTAGCTTCTGCAAATCGTTCAGCAAGTCGGTTAAAAAAACGAATGAGCGTCTTGAACTAGGGTTATCGTCTAACATTGCTCAGCTGCTGCTTATGCTCTCCTTTAAGACTTTAGCATTCTGGAATTTGGTGTCTCAAAATTACTTACCGCAGTAGATTGGGTACTGTAGATTTAAATATATCCACTGTACCCTCAGCAATTAACTGAACTGCGATCGCTAAAATTAAAAACCCTAGTATCCGATTCAACGCTCCCATACCAGTTGACCCTAATTTTTCTATTAATGGCTCCCCTAAAGCAAGACATAGGTAAAGTAGAATTCCCAGTAGAGCTATTCCAATTAAACAACCCAAATAATCAACCCATTGACTAGCTCTAGTCGAAAGTCCAATCACAACTCCAATCGCTCCCGGGCCACTAACCATTGGTACAGCCATTGGCGTAAAAGATATATCTTCTTTATCTATTGCTTCTTTATGTTCTTGGCTAGTTAGTCGCTGACGTGCAGTTACCATCTCCCAAGCAGTATGAGAGGTGCTTAAAATCACAACAAATCACTTTTAAAACAACCTCTTAGGTTGCTCATTGTTGCCTCCATATATCTTACGAAAACTTACGAAAACATAATATACTACTGCGATCGCTCTTGAGTAAACCTACACCTTCTCTAATCCTGCTTAGGTTTTGACTTTTTCCTACCAAACAAACTAGTCATACTTAACCCAGTCACTAACAACCCTAAAAGCCCCAATCCATTCAAAATTGGGTAAATTCCTTGTAAACCAAAGATTTCACCGCGATGAATCGAAAGCAAAAGACTACGCGGAACTCCAATATTAGCTGACCACTCACCCACCAGTGTAGCTGCGATACCAGTTAATAATGTTACAAAAAGGGGTAAAGCTAGAATAATCGCCAGAGTGCGGTGGTACTTGCGAAATGAACGCATGATCAAAAATCTCCAGTGGAAATTATCTTAGTGATTTCTCACCCCTTAGAAACAGTGGCGATATTTGAGTAAAGGTTTTTTTGCACGTTGGTTAGAGTTTTTGGTCGTTGGTTTACCAAAATATATTAGTACTTTGCTGTAACTAAACGTTCAGTAATTACAGCAGTCCGAATCCAAAAAGTTCCAAAAGTAGCCCAATGCTATCTATAATTAGTTGCCAATGTAATAGTCAACTAATTTGTGTATCTGGAGCTTGTTTTTGTGAGTACCAATACCTCAAGCATTGAGCATACTCAAGTACCAGAAAGTCTAAATATTACTACTTAAAGACCTTCTCTAGATTATCCACTTCATCTAGTACAGGGGTAGTAAGACGAGCGTAATCTTTAGATGATTTCGCCGCCTCAACACTAGCAACAAGTCCATCAAATTTCTGTACTTGTGCAGTTCCTCCACGTGCTAAGATAGTTAGTCTGACTGCATTCCAGGTGCGGCGCATCTCCGATGCAGTTTTTTTCAGCTGGCTTGTATTTCCTGTTGCTGACCAAATTTCCAACTCGCGTCCATAGTAGTCAAGTAGCGTTATCTCAATTGGTACTTTTGGTTCAAATTCCTTGGTAATATTGGCAGCGATTAACGTCACTTGGTTAGCATCACGCATTGCAGATATGCGATTTTTAGCGGTGACAGTACCTTTGAGTGCTGCTATTTTAGAATCCAACTGTGCTAATTGTGTTTTATTCTCACCCTTGATTTCGGTATGTAGACTTTTTGCTGCATTTTCAAGCAAGGTAAGATTAGCTGTGGCTTTTGTCCAATCATTGGCTTTAGCCATATCGTAGATGCTTTCACCATATTCACCCACTTGACCCAGAGAACTTGGTACTTTATCATCATTTACCTCAGTATCATCATCGTTAGTTGCGTCTGACTGTTCTCTGTTTTCATCGATTTTCACATCTTTATCCTTACTAATAGTCATTTGAGTGCTACTGTGATGCTGCGGTATGATTACAACAGGTAACTGGGATTGATTTGTAGAGATAGCTTTTGCTAAACCACCGATACCTAAAGTACTAAGCAAAGAGCCGACAAGAATGATTTTTGTTGAGTTATTCATAAATCCTATATGTTTCAATCTGTATTTGTAGTTTGACTATAGATTGCATTTGTCAAGAACTTGGAAAGTTTTGACTGAGTGTAGAAAACTTTTTCAATCCTTCTGTTACAACTCAGATACTGTTATCAAATTATTTTTTATAGTTTCAGCCTATCTTTTCAAGTTCTTGACTTTTTATATTTAAAGTAAAACTGTAGCAACTCAAAAACAGGTATAAATAAAACAAATAATAACTGTTTTAGATTGCTAAAGAAACAAAATTTTCCAGGATTAACACACATGAAAACTTCAAAAAAAATCGCTTTAGCAGCTGCTTTAATGAGTATTTTAGGTGTTGGTGCAGTGATCAAAACTGTAAGTGCCTCTCCTTCTCAAAACAGTGTACAAGTAGCTCAGGCTAGTGATGGAGATGGCGAAGCTAATGACGCTACAGAAGCTCCTGAAATCATGAAGAATGGTGTTCATCACACTAAAATAGCTCAAGCAAGTGATGGTGATGGTGAAACTAATGATGACCAAGAAGAACAGCAAGAGGACAAAAAACTACAAGCTTTAGCTAAAATTACGGCAGAACAAGCTAAACAAGCTGCTGAAACTTCTGTCGGTGCTAAAGCTAGTAGTGTAAAACTCGAAAATGAAGATGGTAACTTAGTTTATGCTGTAAAAATTGGTCAAAAAGAGGTGAAAGTTGACGCTGGTAATGGTAAGGTTCTCTACACTGAGAATGCTAACCAGGAAAGCGATGAAAATGAAGCTTCTCGTCCTAAGAGTAGCATTCAAGTTCCGCAGAATAATAACGAACGGGAAACAAATGAAGGCAGTAAGTAGGGTTATTTATTACTAGTCATAAGTGATGTGTAGCTGTAAATAGCTAAATATGAGGTTGTTGAAAATAGCTGATTCAACAACCTCCTTTATTTGTCCGCGAATTATTACAGTCATGTTTGATTGAGCAGGTGTATCAGTTGAATCATATTTTCTCTTGCGATTACTCATAAATTTTAAAAATGACAATTTTGTATAAAACTGTTGAAGATAAGATCCTATATTCAACAGTTAAAATAAAGCTCTACGTATTTAGTTTAGTAATACCAATTTGCAATCAAAAAGGTAAATTGTATTCACTCCTTTAATTAGAGTTCAACAACCTGTAAAAGTTAGGTTGTCGGATTGAATTATGCAGAACAAAAGTCAAGAACTCGGAAAGATTTGGTTTAATTTAAAAAATTATGCCGCGATCGCCTCAACAACAATGTAATAAAAAAATTAAGTCATTCATCTGAATCTTTCCAAGTTCTTGACCTTTACTGCTTATAATCACAAACCTATATTTCAGATAAATTTGCACCATGAATATTTCAATTAATTTAGCTATAGCTATAGCTTTCATCAGCATTTTGGGCTTTGGTGGTCAGTTGCTTGCATAAGAGCATAATTACTTTACGATGGGCTACGCCCCGCCGGAAGCGATCGCTAAGTGACTCTTATGGAGTACTGCGTAAAAAAAATCTACTGTTGAAATACTTTTCGGAGATTATTGACTTCACCTTGTACAGGTGCGGCAAGCAGACTATATTCAGTAGGAGAACTAGCTGTCTCAACTAAAGCAATTAGAGTATCGTCGAACTTCTGTAATTGAGGTGAACCGCCGTGAGATTGGATTGAAGGACGTAAAGCTTCCCAAGTCTCTCGAATTTTACCAGCAACATTTTTTAATCTAGCCGTATTCCCATCGGCTGCCCAAATTTCTAGTTCACGACCATAGTAGTCTAGCATGGCAACCTCCAAAGGCATTTTAGGTTCTAACTGCATTGCTAGTTGATCGGCGATCACAATAACTTGGTTAGCATCGCACATCGCTTGATGGTTCTTTGCTGCAACCGTACTTTGCAAAACAGTGATACTTGAGTCAAGCTTGGCTAAGTTGACATCAGTTTTTCCCTTTTCTGTTTTAAGGTGATCTGAGCCAGAAATTTACAATTTACAACTAAATTCACATAATACAAAAATTAGCCCATATCAGAATAAAATGTTTTGATATCTTGTAATATGGAAATCTTAATTGTTGAGGATAAATTTGAAATTTCTCGGTTAATCCAGTTTTCTTTGGAAGACGCAGGATTTTCTTGCCATAGTTGTGGTGACGGGCTTCAAGCATTCCAAATAATTCAAGAGCATCAACCGAACTTAATCATCCTCGACTTGATGATTCCTAGTCTCAATGGCTTAGAGTTGTGTGCCAGAATTCGACAAAAACCTGGTGCAAAAGACCCCTACATCTTAATGTTGACGGCTAAGAGTGAGGAAACAGATCATATGATTGGCTTGTCTACTGATGCTGACAAGGAATTGAAACAAAGATAACACAGTATTATCACAACTATTCATTACTGTGAAAATACACAATAAACTTTGCTTGATAGTTATGGAAAAGTATCTCTCAATAAGCCGTTCAATTCCCATCTTGATTGTTGCTAGTTTTGGATTAATAGCAAGTCCAGATGTGGCAGTTCTAGCAGCGACTGGTAAATTTAATCCTGAGCCTAACTCAATAGCTTTAGATGTTCTGTCTGAAACCGAGCTTGACAACCTCAATGATACTGACGCTGCTTATGTCAGAGCCATCAGAGAACATTTTGATTAAAATGTGAGGTCGATTGCTTAAAATTAGTTACATAAGGGATGGGAATACAACCCATCCTTTAATTTTTACTATACTAGTGGTACTAAACAAGATATTGTTGACAATTAATCTTTTCTAATTCTTGATTTTTATTAAATATATTGATATTTGATATTACAAAAATTAAAAACATAGATTTCAGCAACCTACATTATGAATTCTTCAACACAAAAACTGACAAACAGTATACTTAATTTTTATCATATTATCAATTAATTATCCAAACTGGGAATATAATTATCATAAATCAATCACAGAATTGGTATCAACCTTTTTATTGACAAATTATTTAGATTTCAGCAAGCAATAAAGTAACAAGTAAGGAAAATTAAATGATCGAGAAACGTCCTCCAGGATTAATAGCAATTGTTGTTTATAAAGGCTTTGTTGCTTTACTGCTTACAGCTACATCTATTGTTCTACTGTTAGCTTTGAAAAAACATGATACTCTTGTGGGCTTTTCCGAATCTTACATACTGGAAGGGAAACGCGAAGTTATTGAGTGGTTACTAGAAAAAATTGTTAATATCAAACCACAAACTTTAAAATTTAGTGGAATTGCCACTGCAATATATGCAGTTGTAACAGCCATTGAGGCTATCGGTTTATGGTATGAAAAAACTTGGGCAAAGATATTAGTTATTGGATTAGTTGGTATTAGTGTACCTCCCGAAATCTATGAGTTAATTAAAGGGATAACGATTTTCAAATTTTTAGTCTTTATGGTTAATATAGCTGTGTTATGGTACTTAATCAAACATTTTTATAAACATTAATTAAGAGAACTTGCTGGTAAACGCACTGTAAAACAACTTCCAATTCCCAATTGACTTGTGACGGTAATTAATCCACCGTGATTTTGAGCAATAGCTTGAGCAATAGCCAACCCTAAACCAGAACCACCAGAATTATAAGAACGTGATTTATCTGCTCGCCAAAAACGTTCAAAAATATTTCCTAAATCTTTTGGTGCAATTCCTACACCTGTATCTTGAACATTAACTACTATGTCTGAAGCAGAACGATTAGCTGTGATTTCTACTATCCCTTCTGACGGTGTGTAATGTATAGCATTTTGAATTAAATTAGTAAATAATCGTGTTATTTGATTTGTATCACCTAACAGATAAAGCTTTTCAGTTAATTGGCTTTTCAGATTAATTTGTTTAGCGATCGCTTGCGGTTGATATAGTTGTACTAAGTTATTTAAAATTGAACTGAGTTCAACAGTTTCTTTGCTGCGGTTAGGAATATTATCATGACGAGCTAAAAATAGTAAATCTTCAGTGAGGCGAGTCATTTGGTTCGTAGCACTAGAAATAGCCTGAAATTTTTCTGCATCAGTTTCTCGCATTCCTTCTGGATACTTTAGTGCTACCCCTGCATTACTTTTAATCGCCATTAAAGGACTGCGGAGTTCATGGGAAGCATCCGCAGTAAACTGTTTTAACCGTTCAAAGCTTTCTTCAATTGGTTGCATCGCTTGACTAGTCAGCCAAACTCCACCAACACTACTAATAATCAAAGCTACAACTATTCCACCACCTAATCCCAAATCTAATTTATTTAAAGTTTCATCAAATTCTTCTAAAGATTGACTGGCTCTTACATACCCAATGAATTGTTTATCGTCACTACTAATAATTGGTAAAGTGACAGACTGGACACGATTTTTACCAACTGTATTAATTTGTTCTCCTTCTGTTACATGAACAGGTAAACTTAAAATATCTTGTCCCTGTTTTTCGATTAGATTACCTTTAGTATCAAACCAGTTTAATGCTTGATGATTTTCAAATAATTTATCTTGAGGTAAGTCATTTTCAATTTTAATTCTCCCATTATCAAACTCTGCATTAGCAGCAGCAACTTGTGCTAATGCAGCAAGTTTCTCTGTTTGTTGTTTATGGAGGCTATGGGTAAAGACAATCCGAACAGCAATTGCAAATCCACCTAAGATTAGTGACAATACGATTAAATAAGACAACAGTAAACGACGGCGAATTTTTTCAAACATAAGTTAAATTTGCCTTCACTTAGGACACAGACGATAACCAACACCGTAGACAGTTTCGATAAAATCTTCTGAACTTCCTGCTGCTCTGAGTTTCTTCCTTAAATTGGTGATATGAGTTTTGACAGTTTCCTCTCCAGATAATTTATCAAACTCCCACAATTTATCTAAAATTGCCGAGCGAGTTAAAACTTGATTAGGATTTTTCAAAAAACATTCCAATATCATGTATTCTTTGGGTGTTAATGATAGAGGCTTACCTGCGTAAGTTACATGACAATTACTAGGGTCTAGTTGTAGCTCACCATGAATTAAAATTAATTGGCGAGTTTCTGGACTCCTTCGAGATAAAGCTCGAATTCGTGCTGCTAATTCTTCTAGTTCAAATGGTTTAACTAAATAATCATCTGCACCAGCATCAAGTCCGATTATTTTATCTGGGGTTGTATCTCGTGCTGTCAACATCAGAATAAAAGCATTACAATTAGAAGCACGTAGCCGTTTACAGAGAGTGATTCCATCTAAGCGCGGCAACATTAAATCTAATAAAATTAAATCATAATTACCTGCTTGGGCGTATTCCCAACCTTCAATTCCATCACCAGCAATATCAACAGCATGATGTTGATGTTTTAAATCTTCAGCTAAGGGTTTAGCGATGCGATCATCATCTTCAACTATTAAAATTCTCATATTTCTATACTATTTATTTTGTATTTAACAAAAAATAGTCATCTATCTGCTTAAACGTATCACTCAATTGGGTAACGCACTTTTTTCTCCTTTCGTACGGAAAAGAATAGGACAACCGCCAGCAGGATAAAGGCGATCGCTGAAGCATAGCCCCTTGGCAGTGATAAACCGCCATCTTTTATCGGTTTGGTAAGAAAATCGCCGAAGGTAGCTCCAAAGGGTCGTGTGAAGATGAATGCAAGCCAGAATAGGAGAACATCGCTCAACTTTGTTATGTAGTGAAGGGCAATGACAACACCAATGACGCTGGCTGTTACCAATGCGCCCTGGATATAGCTCAGTCCTAAGTTGCTTGTCAGAAAATCACCAAAGGCTGTTCCCAAACTGTTGGAGAACACAATCGCCAGCCAATACGTTGTCTCTGCGTCTTTCCTCACGATTGGATAAACACTCAAATCTCGATCCCGGTAATACCAGATGGTAAGAACGCTCAAGAGACAGGTTACCAGGATCAGCGATCCCATTGCGTAGCCTAGCCCCAAAGATCGATCCATCAGGTCTGAAACTTCAGTTCCGGCTGTGGTTGTCGCAATGATGGCCAACCAGTAAAGGGCTGGACGATATCTGTCGGATTGAATTTGAAAAAACAGGAGAATAGCCAGAATGGCAAAAGTTACGGTAAAGGCTATGTAATAACCCAGCCCAAGAGACATTGAGATGAAGTCACCTGCTGTTTCGCCTAGCGTCGTGGCGATGATCTTCATAATCCAAAAGAAAATTGTGACCTTTGCAACTTTGTTCATTATTGCTCCTACTTACTGCTGGATACGATACTTTATCTAAACTTGCAGGTTTATCGTAGAGAGAAAAAGTCAAGAACTTGGAAAGAGATGGCTAGCAATGAAGATTTTTACTCTTTACCTACTGATTTCCATCTTCCACTTTCAAATCCAAGAAATCTCAATCTGGAGCAATTTTTACGGTTGGCGTAGTGCTTGTAGTTGTTCTAACTGTTGGGTTTGTTCTTGCAGACGAATAACAAGGCGATCGCACACTAACTCACATAGCTCAAAAATTATCGGGTCAGTAATTTGGTAAAAAACACTGATTCCTTGTGGTTGACGAGTGACTATACCCGCTTGCATCAATACTTTCAAATGTTTGGAAACATTTGCTTGTCCCAGTCCAGTTTCTTGGATGATTTCTGTCACGTTTTTCGCTCCTGACTTGAGACAACACAAAACTTGCAGCCGACTTACTTCTGACAAGACTTTAAAGTATTCAGCAACGGGAGCAAGGGTTTGAGGCGAAGACTCTAACATACAGACTTAAATATTACATCTTCTTATATGTAGTTACTACCATATTACTATCTGACAATATGGTAGTAAGAGTTAAGAACTAAAACAGCAATGGAAAACGTCAAAAAGATTAACAACGAATTAACAGTAGCAGGACAGGTGACACCAGAGCAGTTACAGCAGGCGGTAAATGAAGGTTATAAATCTGTACTTAATCTACGAGCGCCTGATGAGCAAGGTTTTCTCAGCGATGAACAGCAACAAGCACAAGCCTTGGGACTGCACTACGTCAACATTCCTGTCAAGCCAAACGAAATTAGCGATGAACTGACCACAGAGGTACTTGAGCAAATTGATCGGCTACCAAAACCCGCTTTAATCCATTGTGCAAGTAGTATGCGTGCGGGTTTAATGGCATTCATGAACGTGGCAACACGACAAGGAATGACACCAGAGCAAGTATTTGAGAAAGCTGCTGCGGCTGGCTTTGATTGTAGTGCTAATCCGCAGATGAAACAGTTTCTTGAGCATTATGTTTCAAATCACGCCAAAGCTAATTGAAGTTTTGCTACTGTCGCAGGACAAAACACTATGTTATTCAGACAGTTATTTGACAGAGAAACCAGCACTTATACTTACCTACTTGGAGATCAACAAACTCAAGCAGTTATTTTAGTCGATCCGGTACTGGAGCAAGTTGAACGTGATTCAAAACTACTTACAGAGTTAAGGTTATCTCTGCGTTACTGTTTACCAGTTAAAGTCCTCTAATCAATTCCAGAATTTATGATAGCCTGGATATTCGGTCATTTTCTCGCAATTTGTATAGGCATCAGCTTAGGCTTAATTGGCGGCGGTGGTTCGGTTTTAGCAGTACCGATTTTAGTGTATGTCATGGGTGTGACACCAAAACCAGCGATCGCCATGACTCTATTTATTGTAGGCAGTGTCAGTCTCATTGGTGTCATCCCCCATTGGCAGCAAGGCAATGTAAATTTAAAAACCGCTTTCATGTTTGGCTCTGCCACAATGTTAGGAGCTTATGTAGGAGCTAAATTAGCAACATTACCTTTTATTACTGGCACAATCCAGATGATTCTGTTTGCCTTGATGATGCTATTGGCAGCAGGATTTATGATTAACAAAAATGCTAAACCAATTCCAAAAGTTGCTGCGACTGATTTGGATTTAAGCTTATATCCCAAACCAATATGTAAATACTGTTGGCTCTGGATGCTGAGTGAAGGTTTAGGTGTAGGTTTATTAACTGGATTAGTTGGGGTTGGCGGTGGATTTGCGATTGTTCCTGCCTTAGTTTTGTTGGGAAATACACCGATGAAACAAGCAATTGGCACTTCTTTACTAATTATTGCAATGAATTCTGTTGCTGGACTGTTAGGCTATCTAGGACAGGTATCGCTGAATTGGAATCTTATGGCTTCATTTACAATCGCTGCCAGCATCGGCACAATTGCTGGAGCTTATTTTTCTCAGTTTGTACAGCCTAGACAGTTGCAACGAGGATTTGGCTATTTGCTCATAGCAGTAGCAAGTTTTATTTTATTTCAAAACCGCAGCAAATTTTACTCCTCGCCTTCACCAACAGCACACAATATACAGCAAGAGCAACATTATCAGAATTCACATTCTCATTTCGGTTACAAAAAAATCAGGAATTCTATTTGAATCATTGTTAACAAATTGCTAAACAGACAATATGCCAATGCGTTAAGCTATTATGCCTTTTGAGCTTCAGGGTTTCTTTCGCAAGCATTAAGACAAATATCGCCCCAATGGTCACAGGCACAGGTAATTAATGCTGCTCTTAAACG
Source organism: Fischerella major NIES-592 (assembly GCF_001904645.1). Classification (NCBI taxonomy): domain Bacteria; kingdom Bacillati; phylum Cyanobacteriota; class Cyanophyceae; order Nostocales; family Hapalosiphonaceae; genus Fischerella; species Fischerella major. The sequence goes on from NZ_MRCA01000002.1 coordinate 311,176, forward strand.
AGCAACTCAACGCCGCCTCTCACCTTGGCGGCGATTTGTAGCAGAAGTACAAGCATCGGTAGAGACTGCTTTCGGACGACTGATAGAATCTGCCATCACAATTATTCCGCGGGCGATCGCTGCTATTTTAGTAATTGGTCTTTTCTGGGCAATAGCCACCGCCTAATGTGAATTAAAACTATGGCAAAAATCTTGTTTTTGAAATCGAACACCGATGCACACCGATGCACACCGATAATTTATCTGTGTTCCATGAGTGTACCCTGCGGGAAGCCGCCCTTACGGGCGTCTACATCGGTGTTCGTTAACCAAAATCAAACTCTGGACAATTGCCAAAAACTTTATATTACTTCCTCAATTCACAGTCTTACGTAACTGATAACTGATAATGCGTGTATTTGTTACAGGTGGTACTGGGTTTATTGGTGCAAACTTGGTGCGGTTACTTCTAGCAGAAGGATACGCCGTCAGAGCATTGGTACGCCCTGGTAGCCAATTAGATAATCTCCAAAATCTGGATGTAGAAATAGTCAAGAGTGATTTAAATCACCCAGAATTATGGCAGCAGATGCGTGGTTGCCAGTACCTTTTTCACATCGCTGCTCACTATTCTCTTTGGCAAAAAGACCGGGAAGCCCTTTACCAGCATAATGTTCTAGGTACGCGCAATGTCCTAGCTGCTGCTAGAAAAGCTGATATTACTAGAACAGTTTATACCAGTTCTGTAGCGGCTATTGGAGTGGGGCCTGGTGGTACGATTGTAGATGAAAATTATCAAAGTCCTGTAGAGAAACTAATTGGTCACTACAAAAAGTCTAAGTTTTGGGCTGAACAAGAAGCCATGCAGGCAGCTGGAAATGGTCAGGATGTGGTTATAGTCAACCCTAGTAGTCCAATTGGGGCTTGGGATATTAAGCCAACGCCTACAGGAGATATTATTGTGCGGTTTTTGCGACGGCAAATGCCTTTTTATATGCACACAGGACTTAATTTTATTGATGTGCGGGATGTGGCGAAGGGGCATTTACTAGCTTTACAAAAAGGTAAATCAGGCGATCGCTACATTTTAGGACATCAAAATCTGACGCTCAAACAACTACTCGATCAACTTGCCGAGATTACAGGTTTGCAACCCCCGAAAAGGTCTATACCTGCTTGCTTACCTCTTAGTGTTGCCTGGTTTGATGAAAAAATTCTAACTCACTTTGGCAAAACACCATCTGTTCCTTTAGATGGTGTACGTATGGCAACACAAACGATGTATTATGACGCTTCCAAGGCTGTGCGAGAATTGGGTTTACCTCAGTCTCCCTTAAGTGTGGCTCTGCAAAATGCTGTAGATTGGTTTTTATCGCGTCCAGGATTTACGCAGATTTAATTCAGATTTACAGTGCTGATGATAACAGCAAATGTATAGCCCTTCCGGAGCCGCGATCGCTCCACTCATATAGCAGTTCTATCTGATTTGCAGATAATTTCACAAATAATTTCGGATTGCTATATAACCCATGACAAGAATGTATAAAATCAGCCATAAACTTGTAGATTAGAACACAGAATTTTATTGATTAAAGTTGTACCTGTTGTACTATCCATATGGATTTCTAGCTCTGCTTGGGGAAAAGCCTCAAATAGCATTTGTTCTCCAGGAAAAACTATTTCCTCGAAGTCACAGTTAGTGCTGTGGGAGATGCGAAGGATTTGAATCTGACTAGTTGTGTTTTTGTAGAAACACAGATCGCTCAATTAAAATTTAAAAATGTATAACTATTAGCAGGGTAGATATAAGTTTTGTTTTTAACTTACCTAAGTACTACTTAAGTTAAAATACTGACAAATTTGCTAAAAGTAAGATAGGCAATGTAGGATATGCTCCTATTTGAGTAGCAAAATCGCGGTAAATAGAGTAAAACTCGAGTTAATGATTGAAATAAAAATCTATGCCGCATAGCAATTTGACAGCAAATATACGCACAGACACCAATAGTACATTGGCTGTAGGTAAGCATGTACTCAAAATCGGTTCTAGCCAAGGTGCGATCGCAGAATTAGCAACCATACCAGTACAACCGACTTTGCTAGAACGCTCTACGCCAGTGTTGATTCGTCAACCTCCTAACGAGAAACTTCTAGAGCGTGAAAAACCAATCAATGAAGCGATCGCAGCTTTAAAATCTGGACAATCGGTAGAATTTTATAGTCCCGTAGGTTTTGGCAAAAGCTTTTTATTGCGTTACTGCGCGCAAGAACTCCAGGCTGATTCTGTGTTTAGTGATGGTGTTATCAGTCTATCTTGCCATCACCCCTATGTGAGTGATTTACTGCAAATAATTTGGGAAGCTTTCTATGGATATGAAAGTGATACCCCTTATAAACCTACAGATGAGCAAATACGCCAGCAAATTCAAGATAAACACGCACTAGTTATACTCGATGACGGCGATCAACTTATTCAAGATGAAGTGCAAAAGCTGAGAAATGCTGCTAGCAACTGTACTTTTCTGGTTGCTTCTACAAAACAGCGTCTGCCAAAACCAGCATACTCCACTGCACTTTCTGGATTGTCTATTCAGGACGCCTTAGTTTTTGTAGAAACAAAAATGCAACGTTCCCTCAAAATAGAGGAACTACCTGCTGCTAGATCACTGTGTATCATCCTCAAGGGAAACCCCCTGCATCTGCAATTAGCGATCGCCTACATCTTAGCAGAAGGGCGATCACTTGCGGAAGTTGTCAGTCAACTACCAAATTCTCAAGCTAGTATTTATCTCATTCAACAAATCATTGAGTCGCTACCACACACCCACAGAAATATTTTGGAAATTTTCGCAGTGATGGGTGAAGTAGGATTATTACAGGAAGAAGTTGCAGCGATTACACAACAACCAGACACCTCTGAAATTTTAAAGAATTTGCAACAGCGTGATCTCGTACAACAGGAAGATTCTCGTTATCGCATCAACAAGACTATCACAGAAGTTTTACCACCAGCATGGAAGTTAGGAACACCATTAGAAAACGCGATCGCTTACTTTATTAACTGGACACAGTTGTATCTCCAGCAGCCACAAAATTTATTAGCAAAAATTGATGCGATCATACAGATTTTAGAAGTAGCAGTCAGAGCTAGCCGTTGGCAAGTAGTCTTACACTTAGCAAAAGCAGTGGAAAGTTTACTAGCTTTGAGTAAGCGCTGGGGTTTGTGGGAACATGTGCTACAACGTGGACTACAAGCATCTCAAGCCGAACGAGACAAAGCCTCGGAAGCTTGGGCTTTACACCAACTTGGTACTCGCGCCTTGTGTTTAGAAGAAAATACTGTTGCCTTTAGATACTTTACCAGAGCCTTAGAAATACAAGAATCGTTGAGTGATTTCACAGGACTAGCCCTCACTCGCCAAAATTTCAATTTACTTCCCTCATCTTTATTAAATCCCCAGCTTCAAAATATACACAATGGTAGTAGTGAATCCCACACTCTCCCGAAAATTGAGAAAAACCCCAACTTTAGTAATCATGTTCAAAAATCAAAAGTTAACTCGCCAAAAAATAGTCATCAACCTGTAGTTAATCACCGAGTTGTCAACAGTATTCAGGCAAAAGAAGCCAAACCTTTGCCCCCTTCCTCAGTGTCACCCCTAACTCGGATGAATATAGTAGAAGGACAAACTTTACCTCCAGTTCAGCCTTTGCGGCAAAACTTTTTACTTTCACCACAAGGGATTATTACTACCGGAATTTTGGCTTCTGGTGGATTATTAGCTTGGTTTTACTGGGATCGTACCGCACCCCAACCCATTCAACCAGATACGAGCAAACCTCAAGCAACAACCATACCATTAGCCCAGCCAGAAACCGAAGCAACATTCACACCATTGCCCATTGCTAAACCCACAAACTCAGAAATACCCACACTGTCACCCTTAAAACCCTTAAAAGAAACTAAACCCAGAATAGATCCAGCATTAACACCACCAACATTTCCCGAACCAACATTCATCAAACCACAACAGTCAAAAAGCAAACCCACATCTGCACCAGTACCAACGTACTCACCCACTACCACTCCAGAACCAACACCGACAGTAGAAACCGAGCCAGGCTTTAATTTTACACCAGTACCCAGTCCAGCATTCGGTCTACCATCTCCGACAACTTCGCCAATACCAACTTTTGAGTCAGCATCACCGGAAACTACATCTGAACCTATTTTTACCCCGTCACCGACTCAAGAACCAACATCAAGTTCTATAACCATACCTTCTACTTTTACTCCGTTGCCTGCTCAAGAACCAACATCAAAATCAATCACCATACCTTCTACCCCAGAAGTGACAGTGACGCCAATTGAAGAACCATTTAATCAAAATTGATTGTTGGTGGTTGGTTGTTAGTGGTTAGTGGTTATTCCTCCACCCCCCATCTCCCCACCTCCCCAGTTAGAATCCAAAATCGCTAGTCAAAGTCCTAACTTCTCCAACACTGGGTGAGTAGAAACAATGTGCCTTTCTAAACCTAGTTCTTTCGGACTAATGCCGATCGCTAAGGCAACCAACTGCGGTAGATGCAAGACTGGTAAACTTAGCTTACGTCCAATTACCTTTTCTACCTCTGGTTGACGAGAATCGAGGTTAAGGTGACACAAAGGACAAGGCGTCACCATACAATCAGCACCCGCTTCTATGGCTTCTTGAATATGCTTACCAGCCATTTTGAAGGACTCGGTGGTAGCATAACTAGCAAGAGGCCAACCGCAACATTGCGTACGACCTCTGTAATAAATGGGTGTAGCTCCCACTGCCCTAAATAGATTTTCCATCGTCTCTGGCTGGAAGGGGTCATCATAAAGCATGAATTTTTGGGCACGCAGGAGATAGCAGCCGTAAAAAGCAGCACACTTGAGTCCAGCTAATTTACGGCTAACTCGTTTTTGAATCTCTTCTAAGCCATAATCTTTTGCGAGAGCATAAAGCAGATGTTTAACTTCTGTGTTTCCTCGGTAAGGTGAACACCCTTGTTTTTGGAGCAAGCTGTTAACTTGTCCAACATAAGCGGGATTTGTTTTCTGACATTCTTTGAGGTGTTCATCAACATGACCAATTACACCTTGACAAGTACTACAATGAGTCAGCAGGGGCAAACTTAATTCTTCTGCTAAAGAAATATTGCGAGCATTGACAGTATCTTCCAAAAGTTGGGAATCTTCCTTAAAAGTACCGGAACCGCAGCAAGCAGCTTTTTTGAGTTCAATGAGTTCAATGCCCAATGCTTTGCTGAGGGCTACTGTGGATTGATGAAGTTCCCGGCAAGCCCCTTGAGCAACACAACCTGGGTAGTAAGCGTATTTCAACGTATGGGATAGCATAGAAATATTGTTGTTAGATAATCGGCACGAATTGCGTACACTAGAGCAGATGAAAAAGGTAATTGGTAATTGGTGAGGGGGAAAGGAGGTAGTTGGAATTATATTCTATGAATTTCCTTCTGCCTTTTAATGCCTCCTAACACGCCATGTGCCACAACGGAGGGAACCTCCAAGGGCGCAGTGGCTCCTCTGCCTCCTGCATAGCTACCTGTAATTGTTTTATCATCGCAAGACTAGTGTTGGTTGTCAGACAATAGGTACTGGGGTGTATATTCTGAAAAAAATTTAGTAAGAATTGCAAAACAGAATCCTTTAAAGAGTGTATGCGATCGCGCTTTCAGATAAGATGTATATGCTCAAAACCATGTAACCCATAAAGAGCGGATTATAGCAACTGGTTGAGGAATTTAATCTATGAGCCAAGCGGACATTTTTGATAGAGTGAAAAAAATCGTTGTGGAGCAACTAGGTGTTGAACCCGAAAAGGTTACACCACAAGCCAATTTTGCCAATGACCTAAACGCTGATTCCCTAGATACAGTCGAGTTGGTAATGGCTTTAGAAGAAGAATTTGATATCGAAATTCCTGATGAAGCAGCTGAAAAAATTACCACAGTTCAAGAAGCATTGGATTACATTAACAACAAAGTTGCCGCATCCGCATAAGAGAGGTTAGGGCATAGGGTATAGGACATAGGGCGTAGGGCATAGGGCATAGGGCATGGTGCGTAGTAAAAATTATATGAAGCCCAATTCCCAATTCCCAAATCTCAATCCCTAATGCCTAATTTTCTATTCCCAATGCCCTGTGCCCAATTCCTGTTTTGTCCTGCCGGAGAGCCACCTGTAACTTAGTCATGACAGATTTGATACGTAAACGCGTTGTTGTAACTGGTGTTGGCGCGATTACACCGATTGGTAATACACCAGCCGAGTATTGGGAAGGATTGGTAAGCGGACGCAATGGCATTAGCGAAATCACCTTGTTTGATGCTTCGCGCCATGCTTGCCGTATTGCTGGCGAGGTAAAAAACTACGATCCGCACGATTACATGGATCGTAAAGAAGCCAAGCGCATGGATAGGTTTTCTCAATTTGCCGTTTCAGCGGCAAAACAGGCTCTAGCGGATGCGCAATTAACGATTAATGACCTAAATGCTGAACAAGTAGGTGTGATCATCGGTTCTGGCGTTGGTGGTCTGAAGGTAATGGAAGAGCAGCAAACGGTTTATCTCAACCGTGGACCAGACCGCTGTAGCCCATTCATGATTCCCATGATGATTGCCAACATGGCTGCGGGGTTAACAGCAATTCACACTGGCGCAAAAGGGCCTAATTCCTGCTCCGTAACAGCTTGTGCTGCTGGTTCTAACTCCATCGGAGACGCTTTTCGCCTGATTCAAGGCGGATATGCCCAAGCAATGATTTGTGGCGGAGCAGAAGCAGCTATTACACCCCTATCTCTTGCTGGTTTTGCTGCATGTAAAGCACTTTCGTTTCGTAATGATGACCCTGCTCATGCCAGCCGTCCCTTTGATAAAGACCGTGATGGATTTGTCATGGGCGAAGGAGCAGGTATTTTGATTTTGGAAGAAATGCAACACGCCATCAGTCGTGGTGCGAGGATTTATGCCGAAATCGTCGGCTATGGTATGACCTGTGACGCTTACCATATCACATCCCCCGTACCCGGTGGTGAAGGAGCCGCCAGGGCTATACAGCTGGCACTTAAAGATGCAGGAATCACCCCCGAAATGGTGAGCTACATCAATGCCCACGGTACTAGCACCCCAGCTAACGATTCGACTGAAACCGCAGCAATGAAAAGAGCCTTAGGTGATCATGCTTACAAAGTAGCAATTAGTTCTACTAAATCCATGACAGGTCACTTATTAGGCGGTTCTGGTGGTATTGAAGCAGTGGCAACAGTACTCGCAATTGCTAACGACCGACTCCCACCCACAATTAACCTGGAAAACCCTGATCCAGAATGTGATCTAGACTACGTAGCAAATGTTAGCCGTGTTGCACGTGTTGAGGTAGCACTGTCCAATTCTTTTGGTTTTGGTGGTCATAATGTCACCCTTGCCTTTAAAAAACATGTCTAGGAATTAAAAGAGGATAGGGGATCGGGAAACAGGGACAAGAGAGACACGGGGGACAACGGAGAAATGTATCCCAATTCCCCATGCCCCCCGTTGCCCCTTATTCTAGAGAGGACCCCACCTTCCCCGATCCCTTTCTTCGATCCCTAGAAAGAACGTATTGTCTTTGACGCCCTGTTGAGATCATTCCGTCCCTTTAACAACTGAATATCCAGGCCAATCCTTTCTAGAATAATCCTAAAATCCCTGATCAAAAATCCTCAACTTTACGGCTTGTTTGTCAACAAGCACCAATGGGATGATGATACTATCGTGGGGAAATTTGATCCCCAGCAGGCGAAAGAAGCTTAAAAGAGTGCTAACCCGTCGTTAACAACAATCTTATTATGGCTGTTGCAACCCAAACCCTTGAAGAACTTTGTATTAACTCGATCCGCTTTTTGGCAATTGATGCTGTAGAAAAAGCCAAGTCTGGTCATCCAGGACTGCCAATGGGTGCTGCACCAATGGCATTTGTGCTGTGGGATAAGTTTATGCGGTTTAACCCTAAAAATCCCAAGTGGTTCAACCGCGATCGCTTTGTCCTGTCTGCCGGTCACGGCTGTATGTTGCAGTATGCCCTACTCTACTTGACTGGTTACGACAGCGTCACGCTAGACGATATTAAACAATTCCGTCAGTGGGGTTCTAAAACTCCTGGACATCCAGAAAACTTTGAAACACCAGGTGTAGAAGTAACGACTGGACCCTTAGGACAGGGAATTGCCAATGCAGTCGGTTTAGCGATGGCAGAAGCCCATCTCGCCGCAAAGTTCAACAAACCCGACGCCAAAATAGTTGACCACTACACCTATGTGATTTTGGGTGATGGTTGCAACATGGAAGGTGTATCCGGGGAAGCCTGTTCTTTGGCAGGACACCTGGGCTTGGGTAAACTCATTGCCCTGTATGATGACAACCACATCTCTATTGATGGTTCTACCGATATTTCCTTCACCGAAGACGTGGGCAAGCGTTTTGAAGCATACGGTTGGCACGTGCAAGCTGTTGGCGATGGCGACACCAACTTAGAAGCAATTCATAAAGCGATCGCAGCTGCCAAAGCAGTCACCGACAAGCCATCTTTAATTAAAGTCCGTACCACCATTGGTTACGGTTCCCCCAACAAAGCCAATACCGCAGGTGTTCACGGTGCAGCCCTTGGTGGTGATGAAGTCGCTGCTACTCGTAATAACTTGGCTTGGGAACACGAACCATTTGTTATCCCAGAAGATGCCCTCAAGCACTTCCGTAAAGCCATAGACCGTGGTGCTGAGTACGAAAGTCAATGGAATAAAACCTTTGCTGATTACAAAGCGAAGTATCCCCAAGAAGCGGCTGAATTTGAGCGGCAAATTAGTGGTAAATTGCCAGAAGGCTGGGAAAAAGCACTACCCACCTACGAAGCAGGAAGTAAAGCGATCGCCACTCGCAAAACTTCCGAAATCACCCTCAATGCTTTAGCACCCGTCCTACCAGAAATGATCGGTGGTTCTGCCGACCTCACCCACTCCAACTTGACAGAACTCAAGGGAGCAGGCGACTTTCAAAAAGGACAGTACCAAAACCGTAACCTCCGTTTCGGTGTGCGTGAGCATGGTATGGGTTCGATTTGTAACGGTATTGCTTTGCATGGTTCCGGGTTAATTCCCTACTGTGCTACCTTCTTGGTCTTTGCCGACTACATGCGGGCTGCAATTCGCCTTTCGGCATTGTCTCAAGCCGGAGTCATCTACGTTATGACTCACGATTCCATCGGTCTAGGTGAAGATGGCCCCACCCACCAACCAGTAGAAACCTTGGCATCTTTGCGGGCTATTCCCAACCTGACAGTTATTCGTCCCGCCGACGGTAACGAAACATCTGGTGCTTACAAAGTCGCCATTGAAAATGCTAATCAACATCGCCCCACTTTGCTAGCATTGTCGCGGCAAAACCTGCCCCAATTAGAGGGAAGCAGCATTGAAGGTGTTACCAAAGGCGCTTACATTCTTTCTGATAGCGAAGGAACTCCCGATATCATCCTCATTGGTACAGGTAGTGAAGTATTTCTGTGCGTTGACGCTGCTGCCAAACTCCGCGCTGAAGGTAAGAAAGTTCGTGTAGTTTCCATGCCTTCTTGGGAACTCTTCGATGCTCAAAGCGAATCCTACCGTGAGTCAGTGTTACCCAAAGCAGTTAAAAAGCGTTTAGCTGTTGAAGCTGCTTCTAGCTTCGGTTGGTGTCGTTACCTGGGCGACGAAGGCGCAATGATTAGCGTAGATCGCTTTGGCGTTTCTGCACCTGGTGGTGTGATCATGGAAAAATTCGGCTACACCGTTGATAATGTAGTCACAAAGGCGAAAGAATTGTTGGGTTAATCAGCAACAGAATAATCTTTGATAAATTTTAGCGAGGGTGGGTGAAATCCACCCTTTGTTATTTTATGAACCGCGTGGAGAGTGCTTGCAGTAAGCTTTTCTGTACCGTTGAGTAGAAATATTTAATTTATCGCGCTTCTCTTTATCGGTGTATATCGGTGTTTATCTGTGGTCGAGTTTTTCAACAAGATTGTGGCGAAGTCGCAATTTCTGGAAATTAAGCTTTGCCTGCGTAAATTGAACTTGTGTATACACTGTAGAATGTACTTTTTTGAGGACCTATCTTCTACCTACCAACAACTACAGGCATCATAGAAGTTGAAGGTATTAAAAGAGCAACTTTAAAATGACTATTTACTTTTACAAAGCTTATGAGCCTTATGGCTGTTTTTCTAACTTTTCTCCCCACAGCATTAAAATCGATGGTATTCACTGGCGGACAGTAGAGCATTATTATCAAGCTCAAAAATTTGTGGGAACAACAGATGCGGTGATCATACCTGTAATCCACGCCGTTGAGACACCAGAAGAAGCAGCGGCTTTAGGACGCTGTTGCACTCGCAAGGTGCGTTTAGATTGGGAAATAGTTAAAACTAATATCATGCGACAAGCTGTACTCAAAAAGTTTCTCACCCATGCTGATATTAGGGAGGTTCTACTCACGACTGGTGATCAATTACTGGTGGAAAACTCACCAAGAGATTATTTTTGGGGTTGTGGTGCAGATCACACAGGACAAAATCATCTTGGTAAAATTCTCATGAGTGTACGGGAGGAAATTCGTAAGTTACCATTGCTTACAGTAATTTCTGAATAAGGTCGTCATTTTTTGGCAAAATTTTGAGCTAAAAACAATTTAAGGCGATCGCTAACTAAAAACTTGAGAATTCGAGTTAAGTAATTTCCAGGTAGCGGCGATTTCGTCTCATCGCCGCAATTCTTGCTTTTGTGGCTTTAACACCAGGCTTTCGATCATCTTTTTTTCCAACAAGCCACCCAGTATTGTAAGAAGTTTTAATTCTGTTAATCAAAAACTAACAACTAAACAAACAACTTTTATTGCACATTCACCCAAAAATCAGCTGTATTAACTTTACCATTACGATTAAATTGCATCCATAGTTTGTATGTTCCCGCTTCAGGAAAACTAGTTACAAAATTCACCTCTCCATCAGGAGAATCTTTACGAGCATGAGCATGAATATAATCTGATACTGTCAAAGGAGAAGAACTTTTAATAATAACTAAATGTCCTTTTTCTCCTAAGTATGGTTGCAAATCTTTAATTGTTTGATTATTATCAATATCTTGGAGAGCAAACTTCAAATTGACTTCCTCACCAGCCTTGAGAGTTGGTTGAGAAAAATTTAGGTTGACTTTAGTATCAGCTAATATTTTGGTATTGCTGTATTTTGCTAACTCTTGAGGTACAGGAGTTGAACCGGGCACTGTGATTTTCATAACAGTAACTTCTTCTTGTTTACCAGATGGCTTGTAATCGCTGAAAATTGTGTAGTTATTAGGTTCAGGAAAATTAGTATTAATTTCAAAACGCCCATTACCTTTGTAATTGGGATGCAAGTGATTGAAAAATTTTAAGTCATCACTCACTACAATTAAATGCATTAATTGTTCTTGGAATTTGTCAAATTTGCTGATAGATTTTCCTTGAGAATCTTGGATGTTAATTACCAAAGGTAGAGGCTGATTTGGAACAATATTTTTAGGAGCGGTTAATTTTGCTTGAGTAGAAACGTAATTACTATTACTATGATTGTTTGAATGATGTTCATAATGTGTTTGCTCAGTAGCATGTCCATTATGATTTGCTGATACTGTTGTATTTTCTTGGGAAGCAGTTTCTCCCGACTTAACTTGTGATGAGCAACCTTGATTAAGTGTTAAAACTGCGATGGCAACAATTCCAGCAATAGAATATTTCATAGAAATCTTTACTCTGTATGATGAATAGGTGGCAGTATAGCTAACTAAAGTTTGTCATACAGAAATGAAATTATCATGAAATTGTTCTCTTCCTCATTCTGGAATGCACCCTGACGACTAAGGTCGACGAATCCCGATCGCATTCTTTCCGTCAACTGCTGACACTCCTCCCATCTCTCCATCTCCCTTCAAGAACCAGTCCTCAAAAAGGGCAAAATAGCCTCTGCTACCGCTTCTGGATATTCTTCATGCATTCCCAGAGAACCAGGAAGAACGGCTGTTTGGACTCCGCTAAGTGCTGCCAAAGCGTCCATGTCAGCACGGGATTTGCTGGGAGAGGATTCTCCAATTACCACCATCAAAGGCACAGATAAATTTTGAGCCAACGTCAGAAAGTCAGCTTGGTGATGTACAGCGTCGAGATTTCCAGTTACAAAGGCAGCAGGAGCAAATCTAGCTCCTGGTTGTTGGGTATTTTGCCATTTATGCTCCATGAAACTGGGGGTGAGTTTGGCAGCATCCACGTAGACGTGGCGACGGTACATAAAACTTAAAAAAGATGGCACGGTGTTGAGCTTGTAGAGTGCTTGACCAACAATAGGCGATCGCACTATTTCTCTAAATACTCCTGCGATCTGTCGATCTACACCCATCGTCGGTAAAGGCCCACGCCAAGTTGGCGCTACTAAAACCAACCGTGAAAATACGGAGGAGTTTTTCTGGGCCAATTTTAGGACATAAGCCGCACTGTGACCAGCAGCTACTAATGTTATGGGAACATCAAAAACAGAAGTTACAAAATATTCTAGAAATTGTTCATATATAACAGGTTCGTAATTTACAGGTAAACGAGAAGATTCTCCAAATCCAGGCCAATCTACAGCGATAACTTGAAAATGGGGCGCAAGTAACTTAGCTATCCCGCTCATTTCTTCTCGTGTAGACACAGTGCTAAAAGCAGGAAGTAGCAATAGCGGGGAACCACTACCGATAGTTTCATATACAATCTGGAATTGTTGGTTTTTCCAATTCCAAGAGATTGCTTTGACTACTCCACCGATACCAAAATTAGTAGGAGATGATAATAAATTAGTTGACATGAGACAAAGTTTTATAGTTTTTGATAATTAATAATTTCAATTATTAGTTATTTAAAAAATTTTTCCCTATATTCCTAAATTTGGCATTCCAAAGCCTTCTTTTGCATAGTCTTGAAAATGTTGTAAAAACCATTGGCACGGGAAGGTGTGAGGCTAACGTTTAAACCAGTTTCTTGAATAAAATCTGGAGTCAGTTGGACAATTTCAGCAGGAGTAAGTCCATTCAAACCTTCAATTAAAAGACCCACTAATCCCTTAGTTAATTGAGAATCAGAATCACCTTGAAATGTAACTTTGCCATCTACTAAATCAGCCTTGACATAAACTTGGGAAACACACCCAGGTACTTTGTTTTCTGGAAGTTTATCAGCTTCTGGAAACTCCTTGAGCTTCTGACCATACCAAATTAACTGTTCATAGCGTCGTTTTGGGTCTGTAGCGCGTTGAAAACGCTGGACAATCTTAGCAAGGTTTGGTGGTAAGGAGTCTATGACAGAGGACATAACACAATTAGCCGAGCGATCGTATCATCTTGAGTTTAGATGATTTTGCAGGTGATTGTGTCTTAATCTCTAATCCACTACACCTAATCCCCTACCCCTTATCTCTTCCAGGAAACTTCTAGCTACCCGTTCCCAAATTCGGTGATCGCCTATAGCTTTTACTAAGTAATCCAAAAAAATGTTAACTATTAATGCAAAATTCAACTTTGAATTGTTTTTTTTTGGTAAGAAATTCACATTGGTATTTTTAACGCAATCACAATTGTAAGGAGAAATTCAGTTGCTGACATCTACTTTACTAGCGGCTGCAACCACACCTCTGCAATGGAGTCCCGCTGTTGGGGTGACTATGATTCTCTGCAATATCCTTGCCATTTTCTTTGGCAAATTCACCATTAAATACCCCAATGCAGAACCTGCCTTGCCTTCAAACCAGTTTTTTGGCGGATTTGGAGCGCCGGCATTACTCGCTACTACGGCTTTTGGTCATATATTGGGAGCAGGCGTTATTTTAGGTCTGCACAACCTGGGAAGATTTTAAATTTTTCTACCAGAAGCAATACAAGCTGTTTACCGTATTAATATTTACGGTTAACTACTGGGTTGATGATTTTTTGTCTCCGATTATGAGTCAGAGAATTTACTCTCTGACTCTTTTTTTAGAAGTTAGTGTGAATTGACTAGACTGACATAGGAGGCTGACCGCGCATTTGACGTAAGGCGTTGAGGCAAGATGGACAGTCACACCCAAACAAAGCTATGGCGGTATCGCTTTCCTCCTCAGTAAAGTTCATTTCAATTATGTCACTGGGATTGTTTTTTTGAGCCAGTTTCATTTCTGGTTTGGGTAGTGGGGTAGGAGTGTTACTTACCCGTGTACATACCAGACGATGAGTTGCAGAGTGAGGAGACTCTACACAAGAAACATGGCTTCCTGTTGAGTTCACTGTTTGATTTGCGCGGGCTGGTTGGGTCATCATCACCATAGACAGCATAGACGCAAACAGTGCAGGGCTAGAAAGCAAGGAAAGAGCTAATTTTCTGTTCATTTACTCAACAACGTTGGTGATTAACGAAAGCAGAATAGATAGTATTTTCACATTTGTATGGCTAATGTTCAGTAAATTCTATATAAAGTTGTCTGATGTGATAACCCAAAGATTACTGAAAAAGCGAACATTGTGTTACTTGTTGTTATCCCTGGTTGCAAGTCCAGTCTTTCGTAAAGCCTTATGAGAGTTCAGCTCAACTTTTAACGATTACACACCACCAAACATAAGTGAAAGACTCAGCTATATGAAGCTAAGTTTAAGGCATCGACTAACATAATAGTTGCCAAGTTCCCAGAATGGGAAGATGGGGAGGTGGGGGGATGGGGAGTGTGTAGACGCGTAGCGGCTTCCCGTAAGGGTGGAGTGTGAGGAGTGTGGGGAGTAGAATAATAACCACTAACTACTAACCACTAACTACTAACCACCAACAACCAAAAACCAACAACCAACAACCAACAACCAACAAACAACAACAACCCCAAATTCTCCTACAATTTGTTGGGTATAAAAGCATAATTTAAGCTATGGCGAATCAAAATTTGATCCCTGTAATTGTGAGCGGTGCTGCTGGTAAAATGGGGCGCGAGGTAGTCAAAGCAGTGGCGCAAGCGCCTGATATGAGCCTGATGGGTGCTATTGATACTAGTCCAGAACACCAAGGCAAAGATGCAGGTGAACTTGCTGGTTTAAGTGAACCTTTGGAAGTACCAATTACCAATCAATTGGAACCGATGCTAGGTTATGTAGCTGGTGAAAGGCACATGCAACCAGGAGTGATGGTGGATTTTACTCATCCTGATGCTGTGTATGATAACGTTCGTAGTGCGATCGCCTATGGTATTCGTCCGGTTGTTGGTACTACAGGGTTAAGTCCTGAACAAATTGAAGATTTGGCAAGTTTTGCAGATAAAGCCAGTACAGGATGTCTACTCATTCCTAATTTTTCTATCGGCATGGTACTACTGCAACAAGCCGCTGTGACAGCATCTCAATATTTTGACCACGTAGAAATCATTGAACTGCATCATAACCAAAAAGCCGATGCCCCCAGTGGTACTGCCATTCAAACTGCCCAAATGTTAGCAGAAATGGGTAAAACTTTTAACCCAGCAATCGTCAAAGAAACCGAAAAATTACCAGGGGCGAGAGGTAGTGTTGCAGACGAAGGAATCAGAATTCATAGCATTCGTCTACCAGGGCTGATTGCTCATCAGGAAGTCATTTTTGGCGCGCCTGGTCAAATTTATACCTTACGACATGACACAAGCGATCGCTCTGCCTATATGCCAGGAGTACTACTAGCAATTCGTAAAGTCTTACAGTTAAAGTCGTTAGTATATGGATTAGAGAAGATACTCTAATATCTGGTTGGCTTAAATGTTTATGTTATCTGTCAAGCTGGTAATTGGTAATTGGTAATTGGCCTTTTCCCCATTCCACATTACCTAATGATCAATAAAACCAACTTGGTATACATTTTCCATCTCCAATCCAAAATCTAAAATCCAAAATCCAAAATCCGAATGCTTGTCCCACTGACTCGCCAAAAATTTAATCAACTCATTCCCTTAATCGCCACTGGTCCGCAGTATAAGTATTACTGGGGAAAATTTCCAGATTTTTTACAGAGGCTGTTAATTTCTGTTGTCATTGCAGCTGTTTATGTGTTGGTAAGGCTTTTTGCCATGCCTGGTTTTGGTCCCATTCTATTTGTACTGGGAGTAATTGGTGCTTTTTACTGGCTGTGGGGACCTGTATTTTGGGCGAGTATGCGCAATGCCAAATGTCGCCGTTACAAATACAGTGGCTTTTTCCGTGGTCGGGTTTTGGATTGGTGGATTACAGACGAATTGATTGGTAAACAGGAAACCGTTGACAACAAAGGTGATTTGGTAATAGTAGAAAACCGGGAAAAGCGAATCAACCTGGAAGTAGGTGACGAAACCGGATTTACAGCCCAACTCAGAGCGCCACTACGGGTAGAGCATAAAGTAATTGCTCGTGGTCAAAAAGTAGAAATGCTGGTAATGTCAAATCGTCCAGATTTGAGCAAAATTGAAGAAATTACCGATATCTATATTCCTAGCCGGGATTTGTGGGTTAGTGATTATCCTTATTTGCGGCGAGATTATTTTCCTGAAGTGAGTCGTCGTTTACGCGATCGCCCATCAGAAAGACCCCGCAGACGTCGTCCCCCAAAGGAACAAAAGGGGAGAAGAGTGGAAGAATGGGAGTAAAGGAGTGTGAGGAGTATGAGGGGTGTGAGGAGTGTCATGGAGAATAATTAATAACTAATTTCCAATCCTTGCCCATTGATCCCCATCCCCTATCCCCTCGCTTTTCCATAGGCTTGCCAAGCCAAATCTATTAGACCATCAACGATCGCAGTTGCAACTAATGCTCCACCTTTGCGGCTGTCGATTGTAATGTTTGGCGTCAGAGAATCTTGCAAGCGTTCTTTATCTTTATCTATGCTGATCAAACCTGGTGGCGTAGCAATCACCAAAGCTGGTCTGATTTCTTCTGCTTCTATTAAATCAACTAATGTAGACAAAGCTGTTTGTGCTTGACCAATTACAAATAAGCCTTCTGGATAACGTTTAGCTAAAGTTTCGATTCCCCAAGCTGCTTTAGTTTTTTCTTTTTGAGGACGGGTGGGTGTATCCATGCTGCAATATACAGCGTTAGCAAAAGTACTTTGAATATCGTAGTTAATACCTACTTGTACCATCGGCACATCTACAATAATAGTTGTGCGTGAAGCTAAAGCTGCTGCTCCAGCTTGCAAAGCACGCTCAGAAAAACGAATCAAAGATTTGTACTCAAAATCAGCCGTGCTATAAATCACCCGCCGAACAATTTCATACTCGGCAGGTGAAAAGACATGTTCACCAATCTCGCTATCAATAATTGCTAAACTTTCAGCATCAGTTATGTGCCATTCCATTGGATTTCAGCAGTCAGCTAACAGCTTTCAGCTTAAATGAGTCTTTTGCCATTAGTCCTTTGTCCTTTGTCATTTGTAACAATAGATAACTAATGACTAATGACAATTGACGAAATCACATTTCCGATGCTGAAGAACGATTGAAAAAGTTAGATAAGTAGGCAACTAATACACCGATGAGAAAACCAGCTATATTGCGAACTAAAGGTAGCCAGTCAGAGGTGCGGGATACTACAGGCCCAATACCGAAAGCGATAAACAAGATTCCCCACAGAGGAGAAAAAATCAAAGCCCATTGCCAAGCAATAACTTGTCCGTCACGCCGGGGTTGAGCCGCAAATCCACACACAATTCCACCAATGATTGAGCTAATCAAAGTCAGAATCCACTGCTCTTTAGGTAATCCAGGAACAACACGGCAACCGCCTTGACGCAAACAAGTTTCAATTGATTCTAAAGCTTGTATAATTGCTCCGTCTTCGCCTTCTTCTCGTACAAAGTATAAGTTGCCAAAGCGTGTTTGTAGTTCTACCCAAAATGTGCGGGGTAGCAACTTATAAACTGCATCGCCGACGTTGAAATTGAGAATATTACCACCACTGGCATCAGCAACTAATAAAACACTTTTATCATCAAGTTTCCAAAAGTTTTTAACTGCTAAACCAGGCGTACGGTCATACTGAGTTAAAACTCTCAACTTCCAACCGGTTTCGGCTTCAAATTGTTCTAGTTTTCTAACAAGGTTTTCTTCCTGAGCAGAGGTAAGCGATTTGGCTAAGTCTACGACTGGGGTTGGGGTGTCTGGTAGTAACTCTGGATTGTCGTAGGCATGAGCGTAGGGAGGATGGGTTGCCCAAATTGACCCTGCCAAGAAAAACACTGCACAAAATACCAGAATTCGTCGCCAAAAACAATGCTGCATGGACTTTTTTATACGATTCTCTACAGTAGACGTGAACAAGTTGTTTTAAAAGATTAGAGGAAAACTGATAATTCTTTACACTTTTTAACTTTAATCTAATTTAAGTCATTAGTCATTAGTCATCGGTCATTGGTCATCGGGGAAGAGATCAAGTGTCATTAGTCAATTAACAAATGACTAATGACACTTGCAAATTAAAGAGGTTTGTGTGTCGGTATACCGACGGCACGGGGAAACTTAGCTGGTGTAGTTGCAATCTTCCGCAAGTACAAACAATGACGAAGGCTTTTACTCAAAGGAGTGGTAAATTGTTCAATTGCTTCTATTTCACCACCAAGCAGTTTCACAGCATCTGTTAAAGCTGTAGTTTCCTCTTCTGTCCAATTACCCCGGTAAATTATGGCTAAACCACCTTGTTTGAGTAATGGCAAAGTATATTCCGCACAAACTGGTGCATTACTAACAGCCCGAATCATGGCGACATCGTAGTTTTGGCGGTACTGTGACTGCTGACCGATTTCCTCAGCTCTGCCGATTAATGTTTTAACATTATCTAGTTTCAACTCAGGTAGGATGTTTTCAATAAAAGCTATTTTTTTGCGAGTAGAATCCACAAGTGTGACAGTACAATCAGGCAGTGCGATCGCTACAGGAATACCAGGAAAACCCGCACCTGTACCAATATCAATGAAGTGGTGGAGTGGTGAAGTGAAATCTTTCTGCCCAACTCTTAATAAGAGTGCAACTCCCCGCAGAGAATCCCACAGATGTTTTTCCCAAAATTCCTGGGGGTCAGTGATCCTGGTTAAATTAAGCTTTTGATTACCTTCTAAAATTAATTCATACAACCTCTGCAATTGTACTTGCTGTTTAGTGGTCGGTTGCCAATTGAGAGTTTGCTGCCATATCTCTGACAATTCTGGTAAAGAAGGCGTGGTTGAGTCGTTCACAGTTTCACTCTTACCTTAAGTTTTTTACGATTCGGCTTGGTGTCTTTGTGTCTTGGTGGTTAAATTTAAGATTTATTTTTTCACCACTAAGACACTAAGACACTAAGAAAACTATGCTTTGCAAGTTTTATTTTTAAGAAAATTTACGATAATGCGTAGTAACATAACGATTTCATATAGAACATTAAGACATTTATGACTAACGTCTTGACGTTATTTATGAACGAGAACCCATTCATAAGGAACATTAAGACATTTATGACTAACGTCTTGACGTTATTTATGAACGAGAACCCATTCACTACAAACGTGAAAGCGCTCGCAAACAACGATTAAATTTATAGCGCCTACAAACCAATAATTGCTTAAGTTGCTGCTGCGAATCGTTTGTTTATTTCATCCCAGTTCAGCACATTCCACCAAGCGTCTAAATAATCGGCGCGGCGGTTTTGGTATTTGAGGTAATAAGCATGTTCCCATACATCATTACCGATTATTGGATATTTGCCTTCACTCAGGGGAGTGTCCTGATTGGTTGTAGTGACAACCTCAAGCTTGCCATCTGGGTTACGCACAAGCCAAACCCAACCACTACCAAAAAGTTTACTCCCAGCATCGTTAAACTGCTTTTTGAAATTTGCAAAACTGCCAAAATTGTCTTGGATAGCGTTAGCGATCGCTCCAGTTGGTTCACCACCACCATCTGGTTTCATAATCAGCCAAAACATCGAGTGGTTAATATGACCACCACCATTATTGCGTACCGTTGTGCGAATATCTTCAGGGACGCTGTTGAGATTACGCAGTAAATCTTCTACATTTTTGTTTTTGAGAGCTGGATATTTATCCAATGCAGCATTCAGATTTTTGACATAAGTTGCATGGTGTTTGTCATGATGGAAGCGCATTGTAGCTTCATCAATGTGTGGTTCTAGGGCATTGTAATCATAAGGTAAAGGTGGTAGTTGAATTGCTCCTGAACTACTTGGGGGAGTAGGAGTAGGAATAGGAATAGGAGTAGTAGGAGGGCTGGGAGTGGGTGTATTGGCGGAAGCACAAGCATCTAAAGCAAAAGCACCTACACCTGCACCAAGTAGAACCAAAAAGTGTCGACGTTGAAAAATCATAAGGGTGACTGAAGCAAATAAATTTAGTGAAATTAGTTTGCAGTTATTATTTTCGTAGATTTTGTCACATTAACTCCGTGATAATCGCTGTACTGCTTCTCCTTGTAGGAGTTGCTGTGCTTGTCTAAGGATGCGAGGAATTTTATCTGCATGGGGACTGCGTTTGAGACACTGGTGCAAATCTAGTTTGTCTATTTGGTCTACTTTGTTACCAGGGAACCAGTGACTACCATTGCCAAGCAGGTTGTAGCGCATTTTGGCGTAGTCTACCATATCGTAGGCGATCGCTAAATTCCACAGCCACAAAATTATTGGAATATTCACCTGTCCAGGAGTTTGTTCGTAGGTGGGCAAATTGACATGCCAGGTTTTGACCCAATCTTCTCCTAAAATTGTCATTGCTTCTTCCTCTAATCGTGCCAAAATAGGCGGCAAAATTTCTGAGGCGTTACCCAGCAAATCTAAAGTTTTTAGGTGTTCATCAAAGTCTGTTGGTTTTGCTGCGCCTAAACTGAGAGTATGTACTTGGGGATGACTCAAACAAAACAAATCGTTAAATACCATTGGACTCAAAGGGGCGCAAAGTTTGACTAACTTTTGCGGTGGATCGTATAACTTCCCTCCCTTATCAGATGGGCTAATAATAAATACACCCATGTCATGGTGAGTAGCAGCCTCAATCGCAGACCAATTAACTTGATTAATGTAATACCAGTGCAAATTAACATAATCAAATTGATTAGTGTTAATTGTCTGAATAATAATATCTGTAGGAGCATGGGTAGAAAAGCCAATAAACCTTACTTTACCTTGGTCTTTTAGCTTTTTTGCAACTTCTAAACAACCATCTGCTCGGATAGTGTAGTTTAATAATTCAGCATTGTTGATACCATGAATTCCTAGTAAATCAATATAGTCTAAACGCAGATATTTTAATGATTTTTCAAATTCCTTTAAAAATAATTTTGCATCTGCCTGAGGACTGACTTTAGTCTGAACAATCAATTTTTCACGCTTAAGTTTAGGTAAAATCCTCCCCAATTGCATTTCAGAAGTACCATAACCACGGGCAGTTTCGATATGATTAATGCCTAATTCTATTGCCCGTTGAATTGTCGCTTCCAAATTTGCCTGATTATCACCTGGAATCTGCCACTGTGGTACATCTTGCCATTTATATTGGTATCGCATACCTCCACAAGAAAACACAGGCATTTGTAATTCTGTACGGCCAAATCTTCTGTATAGCATGAAAGGTATGGGTGTGAATAAACTCAATTTGGTTGTTTGTTGTTTGAGACAAATACCAGTATATATTTGAGACAAAGTAAGCTAATGCTTATGGGATATAAATTTCAGTCTGTTTTAATGGACTTGAACTATGAAGCTTGGACTTAATTTCCAAGCAAGCTATCGAATGAAGTTACTTAAATAAACATATGTCATCCACACCCCAAGTTACACCTTTTGACCCCAGTCCAGCAAATCAGCAACCCATTGGTGTTGCAGTTGTCGGTACAGGGTTTGGTCAAAAAGTCCATATTCCTGGATTTCAAGCACATCCTCGTACCCAAGTGCTTGCTGTTTATCACCGCAACATAGAAAAAGCCCAAGCGATCGCCCAATCACAGAATATCCCTTACGCTTGTGATGCGATCGCAGATATTGTTTCTTTAAAGGAAGTCCAAGCAGTCAGCATCGCGACACCGCCGTTTCTCCACTACGAAATGGCTAAGGAAGTTTTGCAAGCCGGAAAACATTTATTGCTTGAAAAACCTGTAACTTTAAACGTAGACGAAGCTAAAGAACTTTATTTTTTGGCAAAATCAAAAGGCGTGATTGCCACTGTAGATTTTGAATTCCGATTTGTACCCGGTTGGCAATTATTCTCGGAACTTTTATCACAAGGCTATGTTGGTAACAAACGCTTAATTAGAATTGATTGGTTGGGTTCCTCCCGTGCAGATGCTTCTCGTCCTTGGAACTGGTATTCACAAAAAGATAAAGGTGGTGGTGCGTTAGGTTCTTTGGGTTCCCATACGTTTGATTATATTAACTGGCTATTTGGTCCTGTACGCAGATTAAGCGCCCATTTGACTACTGCTATACCCCAACGTCCAGACACCAACACAGGCGAATTCAAGCCAGTCAATAGCGATGACACCTGCATGTTGATGCTGGAATTGGCAGATGGGACACCTTGCCAAGTTTCTATCAGTGCAGTTGTACATGCACCGCGTACTCATTGGTTGGAAGTGTATGGCGATCGCGGTACTCTAGTTTTAGGTAGCGAGAATCAAAAAGACTACATTCACGGTTTTCGTGTTTGGGCTTCTCAGCCTGGTAAACAATTAACGGAAATCGAAATTCCTAATAGATTAATATTTCCCAAAAATTATGCTGATGGTCGAATTTCTGCATTTCTGAGAGTTGTCGATCAATGGGTACGAGGAATTGATCAAGGAGAAGAAATAGCTCCATCTTTGGGAGAAGGTGTTTATTCTCAGTTACTGATGGATTTATCCCATGAATCAAATATGAAATCAAACTGGGTTGATGTGCCTAGTTTGGAAGAGTTTTTAGGAGTTTGGTAGTTTACAAAATGTATTTTTATTGTATCGAACACCGATACACACAGATAAACACAGATGGATTATCGGTGTGCATCGGTGTTCATCGGTGTTCGATTTCAACAAAAATCAATTTTTCTGCCACCTATAATACCTATTTTGAGTCACAAACTAGCCCTGAGTTGGCGCAATCGACTTTTCAAATTATCCAATTTACTTTGCCACTGATTTTTCTTGACAAGTGCAGGTATCTCTGCTGCTGGTAAAGCTGGATTTAAGTTGCGGTAATATTGCCAAATTTCCCAATAAGGACAACCAGGTTGGATGCGAATACCTGCCCAATGTAGATATTGTAGTGGTTGATTGACTGTCGGATCAAATAGTACATGTTCCTTAATGTTAAAATTGGGAGTTCCTGCCCAATTGCCTGGTGCTTTTTCCTCGCGGCGGACAATGTTAAAACGGCGAGAAATCCGCTTGAGGAGCATGTAGTTAATGATTGGTTGATCAGAAGTTTTTTGAGAGAAATCAAAATACTCTGGATGAGCAGCACATTCGGTAAAAGTGTCGTATAAATCCTGTTGGGAAATGAGGTTTTTTTTAGCGCCCCAGAAACCACCATTAAAAATGTCTTTTAGTTCATTTTCAGTAAATACTTTTTCTGTTAAAACTTTAGGTGTAAAGACATTCTGAATACCGCCTAAGTGTTGATAATCGCAACAAATAAAGTCTACTTGATTAAGATAGTTCAGATTATCAATAATTTTTTCAAAGACAACAATATCTGTATCAATGTACAAAAATTCATCAAAGGGGCCAAACCAACAAGCCTGCTTACGAAATTGATTAGGGCGAGCGAAAAATTTTCCCCCAAAGGTTTCATGCAATTTCTGAGAAAGTCGGTCAATAAAATCTAAATCTTCGTAGATTCCAACTTGGTAATGTTTGCTGAGAGTGTTAGCGATATTGTGATAATTGTCATCATAAGGAATCATGATAATTGGTGTTTCTTGGTCATATAATCTAATACTGTTGAGGAGTGCGATCGCATGATCAGTGACTTTATCATTGGCAATAATATAAATTCCCCGAGTCATGAAATTATACCTCAACTTTTAAACCTAACTTTCTCAAAACTCTTGTTCTTAAACTTGGTGGTGCGTTGTAAGCTCTGGCTTTAGTAGCAAACTGTGGTCGCTGTTCTGGCTCATGCAAATAGCGATAGTGTAAGAAAATATCACGATAGGGAAAATCAATATTTTCACCATCACAAACTCTATTAAAAAGTTTGTAAGATAAACCAATATAATGCAGATAAGTTAATCTATTGCCCTGATCATAGAGAACATTATTGCGATTCTCAAATTGTGGAGAAGTTACACAACAGCCAGTAGCTTTACTTGCAGGTAAATTGAGCGAAAAGTTATAAAATGAGATATTTGCTCTCATTCTCATATAGTTGAGAACAGATTGATTGGGAGCAGGCATATATAAAACATCTGATTCCCCTTCATTTAATTTAGTCAGCAACCAATCTCTTTGTTCTGGGGGAAATATCCCTCGCCTAGAAGCGTAAAAACCAGAACAGAAAATTTCTGAGTTAATCTGCTGTTGACTAAATATCTCTAAAAGTTTGGGAGATTTTAAGTTGTAGATATGAGCAGGGTCTTTATACTGAAAGTCATAGACAACAAAATCATGATGATCCAACTGCTCAAAAATAAAATCTAGAGGCTGCATTACCAACGTGTCAGCATCTAAATAGATAAACTTTTCAAATATGCTATCTGAATCAAATGCACAGTAACGCCGATTTTCTCCCACTCTGTAAAACTTTTTAATCCCTCGTTCTTGCCAAGTTTGGATAGCAGTTGGATGAGATTGCCATACTTGCAAAGAAAATTCTTCCCAACGAGCAAAAATATCAGGATCTTCTAGCAGAGTAACATTCTTTCGCGATGCAACTTCGCGACGCACTTTATCTACTTGATCATTATAAGCAATCACACATACAGGCACACCTGCACCAGCATTAACTTCTATGCTGTTAAGTAATGCCACCAATTGGTTATAAACTAAATCATTAGCTAAAGTATAAATTCCATTTTTCATTTTTTTAGCCTTGTTGTTTCACAAAATTCGATAGCCAATTGAGCAAATTTAATTCATGTAAAATAATTTGACGAGCCTCAGCAATAGCATCTTTGGCTTCATACCAAGCATCAGGAGTTGCAGTGATTTCTTGAATATAAGCAATACCTTTTTCATCTAAGCTAGGTAAGCGTAAAAAACTACCGGATGGTAATAATTTATCGGCAGCTGATCCACCGTAATAAATTGGTAAACACCATGCTAAAAGTGCGTCCCATAATTTTTCACTGACATACCAATTATTGCTGCTATAATTCTCAATCGCCAGATTGTAATAGTACGGAGCCATACCATACCATTTATTACCTAACTCACCTGATGATTTGGTCCAGCTAGGTAAATCTCGTCCGTAGAAATCTACTTTAATTCCACTTGATTGTAAAGATTTTAAAAATTCTAAACGTTGGCGATGGTTAGCAGTACGGTTAATTCCAGAAGTAATCCAACTGCAAGTAGATGTCTTTTCTGGTGGTGGCATTTCATGCAAATCTCGAAAAGAATTGGCATGATACCAAATAGCAGGCATATAATCAGGAGTTGGAGCAAAATCATCAGGACCTGATACATAACCGCAATACTTTTGAGCTTCTTTGTAAGCTAATTTGTGTTTTTCTACAACTTCATCTAAAGGTGGTTCACGTAGTAAATAAATTATTCTTTCTTTAGGAATTCCGCGCAGAAAAGTTTCGATTTTGACTTCTGATTTTTTCTGTCTAATAAATCTGTCCAACCAGGATTTTTTTTGGGGAGTTTTGGGAAAATTAAACTGATACATTAATAAAAAATCTGGTTGAGTTGCTAGCGCTTGCATTTGTATATTTCCCCAAACGCCAAATGGATGGGGTGTTTGTTGCCATAGCCAATCGCCTTGTTTTTCTAGTGCGCGATAGCTGCTAATCATGCCAATTGTTTTCATAATTAGTTAGTAGATTAATAAATATTTTCTCTCTGTTTCCTCTGTTTCTCTGCGGTTGAAAATTTATTTATTGAACCGCACCAGTCCCAGAGAAGGCAAAGGTAAGAGTTAGTGATTAACTAATTCAGGATGTAGAGATTCATCAATGTAACTAAGGATTTTGGTAGCACGATTTTCCCAGGAAAATTGTTTGACAAACTCGATAATTTCTGGGTATCCTTGTTCTTTGCGAGGATATGTTTCTAGTACCTGCTTTAATGCTGCGGCAAATTTATGCGGATTATCTGGTTCACACCAAGCAGCGATCGCGTTAGTATTCTTAAACTCCATTAGTGAAGGAATTTCTGTCGCCACAATTGGATTACCAGAGGCTAAATAATCAAACAGCTTCATGGGAGAGGTGAAAGTTGCAGCAGGACCAGAACAATGGGGATGAGCTAAAACATCAGCTGCTTGCAGTAAGGATGCTAAATCTTCGTGCAGAATATAGCCTAAAAAGCTAATGTTATCCACCTGTTTTTGTTGTGCTATTTGCTGATAATAAGCAACTTCTTTTTCATCACCTCCGGCACAGACAAATTCAATATTTGTTAATTTTTTGGCAACATCGATTAAAATATCAATGCCTTTAAATTTTCTTAATGCTCCCGAATAAACTACTAGTTGTTTTCGCCCATTTTTGAGTAGCTTTTGTCGCCATAGAGCAGCTTTTTCTGGTTGTCTTTCCATAAAAAAACGGTTATAGCCATTATGTAATTTAATCACTTTTTTTGGTGGCATTCCTTTGGCAATCATGTCATCTCGAATGGTATCGGCTACTGTGACAGCTAATTGAAATAAGGGATGATTCACGATTTCTGGCTCAAATTTTTTATCTTCGTGATGATGGTGTTCGTAAATAACTGGGATGCCATGTTTGATGGCAGCTTTGATAAAATTCCAGTTCCAAGCGTGAACAAGTTTAGTTTGGGAAAGAATATGAAATGGGAAATAATATTTTGTGGCGATGGTATTAGAATTAGTTAATTTTCCTTTGATATGGTCTACAGGCCAAGGCATTGGCAAAGGTGCTATTTTGAGTTTTTCTTGTAGATTATAGTATTTAATCAATTCTGCTGATACTTTTCTGGGTCGAAAAGGACGGATTAAATTTAAAGGATTTAGTGCAGATAATCCTTTAGAGGGATAAGCTAAAACAGTTGGATAACCTAAATTAGCTGCTCCATTAGCTGCGTTGGTAGATTGAACTAAACTTGCTCCTGGTTTGGGAATTTCATCTACTAAAAAAAAGATGTAATACTTTTGAATAAGAGAACTTTGCATAATTATTTAACTTTAATTATATTTTCAAAATTTTCTAAATTATTCAGAAAACATATGGCAGATTGCAGCGCTTTCTCAATAAATTCATTTTCTCGCTGAGAATTATTGTCTAGCAAACGCAAATAATTAACTATTTGATCGGTATCTGTATGAAACTCTTTGGCAATATTAACTAAGTTTGGATATTGGGTATTTGCATCTTGGGTTTGCCATTTTATTTCTAGGCTAACCATATCGTCAATCACATCAATAATGTTGAGAATTTTCAAAGCAGATTTATAAGCATCTGCAATTAATTCCTGTCTTTCTTGCGGGTTGTCCGCTAAGTTGTCAACTAATAACAGCAGAAACCCAATCATTGAATTGAGGCGTGTGCGAATTTCGTGGGAGATGCGAATTAAACCTTCTTGGTGTTTGCTGGTAGATTCTTGTTGTTCGCCAAACTGCATTGAGTACAGGCGGTAGTAATGACCGTTTTTTTGTAAAAGTTCTTCATGAGTTCCCACCTCTACTACTCGTCCTTGATCTAAGACGGCGATTTGATCAGCTTTCTGCACGGTAGACAAGCGGTGTGCAATTATCAAGGTAGTACGATCGCGACTTAAATCATCTATCGCTTCTTGTACTAAGCGTTCGGAAACTGTATCTAAGGCGCTGGTAGCTTCATCTAAAATGAGTATTTCGGGATTTTGTAATAAGGCTCGTGCGATCGCCAGACGCTGTTTTTGTCCTCCTGATAACATCACACCGCGATCGCCAATTAATGTATCAAATCCCTGGGGTAATTTACTGATAAACTCGTAAGCATTAGCTTGCTTAGCGGCAGTAATAATTTCATCATCGGTGGCGTCAGTACGTCCATAAGCAATGTTGTTTCGCACCGAATCATTAAACAAAAAGGTGTCTTGACTAACAATTGCCATCCCTTTGCGTAGAGATGTAATTTCAAATTCCCGTATATCAATGCCATCAATGGTAATAAAACCGGAAATCGGGTCATAAAATCTTGGTAAAAGGTCTGCTATAGTTGATTTCCCGGCTCCAGAACTACCGACCAAAGCTAAAGTTGTACCACGCGGTAGATATAAATCTACGTCCTTGATTACCATTTTTTCATGACCAGGATAGGCAAAAGAGACATGGTTAAATTTAATACTTTTACTTATTTTTTTATAAGTAATACTACCATTTTTCATGAAAGGCTTATCATCCCGACGGAGAAAATCAGCAGTTATTTCTACGCTGCTGGTTGCATTGGCAAAGCTATTGCGGAGAGTATTTAATTGAGAAATGAGTGGTAGTAATCGCAGTAAGATTAATAAATAAGTGAGTAAAACAGTTGAGAGTGAAGCAATTTCTTTTTGAAAAAATGTCCGGCTTAAAATCACTATTAACAAGAGAGCAACAACTCCCATCACCTCACTAATCGGTGCAATCGCTTCGGAATTCATTTGAGAGCGAAAGTCAGCTTTTTCGCGCTCTCGAATAAATTCTTTAATGCGTTGATATTCTCTTTGCTCATTACCTGTTGCTTTAACTAATCTAATACCACTGAGAATTTCTAGAATCGCAATTGAATACGCTTTTGACATTTCACTCAGTAGTTTACCAAAAGTTCGAGAACGAGCAATTACATACTGATTAATCAACGTCACAAAAGACAACAAAACCGTAGCAGCAATAGTTAATTGCCAAGAAATCGAGATTAGTAAAGCTACAAAAACTAAGACAGTAATTCCTAGAATTATTAATTTCACTATATTGCTAATTGTAGTAGCAGCACGACCAATCTCTCCACCAAGCCGATTGATTAAATCACCAACTTTCATCTTGGCGTAATAATCTATGTCTATTTCTAGTAATAACTGTACACCTGCTTCTCGCATATCAGAAGTCAAGCGACGTGATAAATAGCTAGATGTCAATGAACTAGCGTAACTAGCTAAATTTTTTAAAAAAATTATTAGTATGATTACTCCAGCCATTAGCCACAAGCGATTATTTTCTGACATGTTATCAAACGGATAAGTAATCACTTTGAGAATGGGAGGAGCGCTGCTAAAGTCTACTTCTTGTCCCACAATTTTTAAAATTACAGGCACAATTAAAGCCGTACCTACCCCGTTAAACAAAGCTCCAGAAAATCCTAATATTATTGTTAGGAAAATCAGACCTGGATAGGGTTTAGCAAATCTGAGTAGTAGTTTACGAGTAGACATTGGGGACTTAAATTAAAATATACTCATTCTTAACATGATTCGTGATTGATTTTTTGAAACAGCTAAAAAGTAAAATTAATCAAAATAAATAATTATGATGTTGCTGTTCCGTATTTATACGGTTGCACCCTAATAAATTGTAGATTTTGAATGGAATAATTCCACATCTCATCAAATTTTAAAATGTCTGCTATAAGTAACTACAACCGAGCAATTACCGATTTTAAGCTAGATGCCATTGCCTCTAAACTATATTTTTCTATACACCTTTGTCTAGCTCTTTTTCCACGTTCATTTGCTGCATCTAAATCTTGAAATATCAATTGAATTTGCTCGGCAATTTCTTCGGGAGAACTAGGCGCAGCTAAATAACCTGTTCCCCCTAAAATATCGGGAATATCCCCTACTTTTGTTGATAATACTGGTTTAGCCATTGCCATTCCATCTGTTAATTTCAGAGGGAATTGAGCGCGAGTTTCTGGAGTATCTCGTTGGGGAACAACCACAATATGAGCAGCAGCTATCACATCTGGCATTACATCTGCGGAAAACTTTGTTAATTTAACTATCCAACGTCCCCATTGCTGTTGAAGTTGGCGATCGTAATCATCGTAAGGACTACCACCGACAATGACAAGTTTTAAGTCAGGCTGATTGATTTTTTCTAGTGCCATGAGAATATCTTCTAGACCTTTATAAGGTCTTGGCGCACCAGGAAACATCAAAATTTTATATCCTGATAAACCATAACGATTTCTACTAGCATTGCTGTCATATCGGGATGGATCAAATAAAGAGGTATCTTTTCCATTAGGAACAAACGTACCTCCAAATCGTTGCTGCAAAAATTGATTATGTACAGTTACAGCATCAGCCTGATTAATCAAAGCTTCCATCCATTTCAAATACAAAGGATGATAAGGTGATCTTAAAGCACCATTTGGTTTCAAGAAATCCCTTGCAAATTGTCTGAGCGTCGGACGATATTGCCAATTATCGCCACCGTGCCAACTCATTTCCCAATCATCAATATCTAGAATTACTGGTCGTCGAGTATAGAGTTTTTTTAAAAGTGCAACACCATAACTAGCTGGTTGGGGCTTAATTGCGTAAATAATATCTCCATCAATACGTTTTATTAATTCACCAATTGATTTAAAAAACTTTGGATAATTAGCACCATTTATAGCATGTAATTGAGTATTAGGAGGAATAGCTGCATATAATTCCTTTCCAAATAAAAAACCTAAAATTTCTACCTCATACCCCAACTGCATTAATGATTTTTGTAATAATGATGCTCGAATATAACCATCATTAGTTGACAAATTCCAAACTAGTATTGATATTTTTAATTTATCTTTCTGCTTCATAATAAACAGCACAGCTTATAGCAACCGATTAATTGTTTTTGAATAAGCATCACATGAATAATCCATCTGCGTTCATCATGTTCATCTGTGTTCGAGAAATATACACAATTTTCACACAAATTAAATTCATATCCAACGTAAATATATTCATTTTACCCGCCACGGATTAGTAACTTGATTAGGCATAAAAACTTGAGCAAACTTATCAAATATCCTTGTATATAATGACCTGGTAATATTTTTTGCATATTGAGGTCTATAAGCATAAGTACAATGAAGAACCTTAATTTCTTCTTCAGTTTCGTAGCGATCTTTCCATTTACTTAAATAGTTATAGGCGGGTGGCAAAACTTTCAAATTGGGACGTACAGTTTCAATCGCAGCTGCAAAAGCTCCTTGATCTCTTAATAACAACTTATCTTGATTGCTTTGAATAATTTCAAAATACTTTTGAAATTCATTAAAAAAGATTTTGATTTTATCATTTTTACGAAAAGCTATCAAGCCACTATTGTATTGAATACTATTTTCTTGTAGTGGCAGACCTACGGATTGTAAGATTTGCAAAACTTTTGGTAAATTTTCTTGCTGATTACCTCGCAGTAAATTTGTAGCTTTGCTAATAACAGGTTGTACATCTTCTGTTAATAACAAATCAAATTCATCTAGATAATCAAATACGTCATTGATATCAGTTAGTAAGCAAATATCCGAATCTAGAAAAATAGTTTTATCAAATTCCGAAAATGAATATAAAGCAACTTTTGCTAAACGCGATGCTAAAACAGTATTTTCATTAGCAGGTGCTGGTTTTAAAATGACATTTTTAAAAGCTGTGAGTAATGGATATAAAGCTTTCGGAACACGGTCTATAAGAATAATTATTGGTTCTTGATGAAACTTTCTGATAGCAGCTAAAAAATGAATGCAATCTTGAAATGAGTATAATCCTGTTAAAATAGTAATAAATCCTCTTGTTTCTTTTGACATTATTTTTCCCAATAATATTTATTAAGGGCTAATAATTTGCACTTAAATTTTATGCACAAAAGCAATATATTCGTACAAATATTGCCCTGTAGAGTAGTTAAATTTTGGCTCTTAATTATTCTATAATGCCAAAATAAATATCAGTGCAATTTACCAGTTAACTAGTTTTAATCGTCCTGATTGTATACGGTCAAAAATACGATTAATTTGACGACGTTTTCCTTCATCTATTTCACCATTATTCAGTACAGTAGATGTGAGTAATGCATGATCTTGACGACTCATTTCTCCTGATGCAATAATCCGATTTACAATTGCCTCCACAGCCAATTCAGATTTATTGTTAATAGTTTTGTAGGTAGAGTTGTAATTAATCATTTTTCCCTGATAGATGCAACATTTCATGTCAATGCTCGCTCTATTTTTAACTAATTAAATAGAGAGATTACCAACATAGAAAACTATGGTGCTAGATAGATAAAACAAATATTTATTTTGCTTTATCTAAAACTTTTTGTGTTTTGAACGTGCAAAACAACCAAAATAAATCTAACTTCGTATTTGCTTTTCTACCCAGAGAAATTTTACTGATAAATTTATACCTGGTTTCTAGTTAAAAAATTAATGACCGTAAAAATACGGTTGTCAGCTTTTATTTTTAAGAAGTCTTCAAGCTATAATCAGGAAAATGTAAATCTTGTGCCGATCGCCTCAAGCTTTTGCTAAGCATAGGATTGCTGGTCAATGTTGAGTATCTATTTGTGAAGGAGGCACAGTGAATGCAAGTAATTCGTTTAGAGGCACTTTCAGACAATTACATTTTTCTTTTACACGATCGCCAACAAAATATCGCTGCCGTTGTCGATCCTGCCGAGGCAAAACCAGCTTTAACAAAACTTTACGAATTACAGGCAGAACTCGTAGCAATTTTTAATACACACCATCATTCTGATCACGTCGGTGGTAACAAAGAATTGATACAAAGATTTCCACAACTGAAAGTATATGGCGGAGCCGAAGACCGGGGTAGAATTCCAGGACAACAGATATTTTTACAACCAGGCGATCGCCTTCAGTTTGGAGATAGAGTTGGCGAAGTAATCTTTGTACCAGGACATACCCGCGCACATATCGCCTACTACTTTCCTCCTCAGCACCCAGACGATACAGGGGAATTGTTCTGCGGCGATACCCTGTTTGCGGGTGGATGCGGTCGCTTATTTGAAGGTACGCCTACACAGATGGTAGACTCCTTGAGTAAACTACGTTCTCTACCAGATTCTACGCGAGTGTGGTGCGCCCACGAATACACTTTAAAAAATCTGCAATTTGCTCTCACCGTAGATCCTGAAAACCCCGATCTACAAACTCGTTACGAACAAGTAAAAACCTCTCGCAGCAAAGGACAAGCAACAGTTCCTTCCCTGCTAGGAATTGAAAAACGCACAAATCCCTTTTTACGTTGGGAACAGCCAGCATTACAATCAGCAGTTAACAGTCGCGACCCGATACAAACCTTTGCACGTCTGCGAGTCATGAAAGATAGATTTTAGTTATTTGTTATTTGCCATTTGTCATTCTATCTGTATCCATCCGTGTGCATCCGTGTGCATCTGTGTTCGTCATTACTTATTCTTCCAGCTTCCCCACAATCTGGAAAAACTCGACCACCGATAAACACCGATTCACACCGATAACCCATGGGTGTGCATCCGTGTGCATCTGTGTTCGTCATTCTTATTTTTCTTACTACAGTATTGAAATTGGTCACTCAAGCAAAATTATTAAATCTGTAGCGATCTGGACTTTTTCGCAGTTATGGGTTGCGATCGCACCCTGCATTTCGCTAGGATCTGTAGGCTTATTGGCTATAAGCAAAAGCTTGTTGGGGAAAAAGCTACACTATAATTGTGAACTATCTTGCTGAAACCCCAAGAGATTGAGATTTGAAAGGCAACAACAGAAAAAAGAAAAACAATGGCAAAACGTATACAGTTAGTTTTAACTCAGGATGTCAGCAAATTGGGTAAATCCGGCGACTTAGTAGAAGTAGCTCCTGGCTATGCTCGCAATTACTTACTCCCCAAAAGTTTGGCAACCTTTGCCACTCCTGGTATTCTCAAGCAAGTAGAACGCCGTCGAGAAGTAGAACGCCAACGGCAATTAGAACTCAAGCAACAAGCACAAGAGCAAAAAGCAACGCTGGAAAAAGCAGGTAGCTTCAGCATTGCTAAACAAGTTGGTGAAAAAGAAGCTATTTTTGGTACTGTCACCAGTCAAGATGTAGCCGATATCATCCAACAAACCACTGGACTGGAAATAGATCGGCGTGGTATTACCATACCTGATATTAGCAGGTTGGGTACTTATGAAGCAGAAATTAAGCTCCACAGTGAAGTAACTGCAAAAGTCAACATTGAAGTTGTAGCCAGCTAGAATTAGTGATCAGTTATCAGCGAGTAGTGATAACTGATAATTGCACAACACATCTGTTCTCATATATTTGTGGTGTGAAGACGTTGCAATGCAACGTCTTTGTACATTTAACATGTAAAAGAAATTTTGGACTATAAGGGAATGTAGTCACAATTAATCTAATATCTATCTAAAATATTATATGTCTATGTCTGAAGAACTAAATTTTCAAGGAATAGGCAATGATCGTCTACCTCCGCAAAATATTGAGGTGGAAGAAGCGATATTAGGGGGGATTTTGCTCGATCCAGAAGCGATTGGTAGGGTAAGCGATCGCCTAGTTCCAGAAGCATTTTATATTAGCGCTCATAAAGATATCTACCAAGCGGCAATTGTACTCCACAATCAAGGTAAACCTACAGATTTGCTCTCACTCACAAGTTGGTTGGCTGACAACAACTTACTAAACCGTGTTGGGGGTAGAAATAAATTAGCAACGCTTGTAGATCGCACAGTTTCAGCGATTAATATCGACGCCTTAGCCTCATTGGTAATGGAAAAATATATGCGGCGTCAGTTAATTAAAGCTGGTAATGAAATTGTGCAATTGGGTTATCAAACGGAAAGCGAATTACCTCAAATTCTCGATCAAGCAGAACAAAAAATCTTCGCCGTTACTCAAGAACGTCCTCAGTCTGGTTTAGTCCACATTTCTGATAGCTTGGTTAATGCTTTTCAAGAAATAGAAACTCGCCATCAAGGTATAGCTTTACCAGGTATTCCCTGTGGATTTTATGATTTAGATGCCATGACTAGCGGTTTTCAGCGTTCAGATTTAATCATTGTTGCTGGCAGACCGTCAATGGGGAAAACCGCATTCTGCTTGAACCTTGGTTATAACGTCGCCGCTTTATATAAACTACCAGTTGCGATTTTTAGCTTAGAAATGTCTAAAGAACAACTGGTACAGCGATTAATAGCTAGTGAAGCAGAAATAGAATCTAGTTATTTGCGGAGTGGACGCATCAGTCAAGCCCAATGGGAACCTCTCAGTCGTGCGATCGGCTTACTTTCAGAGATGCCAATTTTTATTGATGATACGCCGAATATTACAGTTACAGAAATGCGTTCTCAGGCACGACGTTTGCAAGCCGAATTAGGTTCAGAACTAGGATTAATTATTATAGATTACTTGCAATTAATGGAAGGAGCAGGGGACAACCGCGTACAAGAATTGTCTAGAATTACTCGTAGTATTAAAAGTTTGGCTCGTGAATTATCTGTACCAGTAATTGCCTTATCTCAGTTGAGTCGAGGAGTGGAAGCACGTACAAATAAGCGTCCCATGATGTCTGATTTGAGAGAAAGCGGCTCGATTGAACAAGACGCGGATTTAGTAATCATGTTGTACAGGGATGAATACTATAATCCCGACACTCCTGATCGAGGTATTGCAGAAGTTAATATTGCCAAACATAGAAATGGCCCTACTGGAACTATTAAACTTTTATTTGATCCGCAATTTACAAAGTTTAAAAATTTAGCTAGACCAAATTATTAATAGTTAGTGGTTGATTGTTGTTTGTTGTTTGAAAAAATCAACAACCAACAACCAACCATCAAAGATCAACTATCAACTAACCTTCAATAACTCCACATCAAAAATTAGAGTGGCGTTGGGAGGAATGACACCGCCAGCACCACGAGCACCATAACCTAATTCTGCGGGAATGATTAACTTACGCCGTCCGCCGACTTTCATAGTACTAAGTCCTTCATCCCAACCTTTGATCACTTGTCCCTGGCCAATCTTAAACTTGAATGGTTGATTGCGATCGCGTGAACTATCAAACTTCTTACCGTTTTCGAGTGTACCAGTGTAGTGAACTGTAACCGTTTGCCCTGGTTCAGGAGTCGCCCCAGTCCCCTCTTCTAAATCTACGTACTTTAACCCAGAAGGCGTGGTAACAACATTAGCATCAGACATAGGAGCGCTCGCAATCAGAGTATTGTTTTCAATAACAGTAGTGGGTGCTGGTGTACTGTCTGTGACTTGGGCAGCGATCGCAGACTCTTGCTTACCACTGCCAATTTGGGCTACCACCAAAATCACAACACAAATCAGCATGAAACCCACGCTGAGTAAAATCGCTTTCAAAATTAACCCCCCCTACTTAAGCTGGTTTTAAAATTTAGCATAACTAGTAGGATAAAATTCAGTGTAAATCAGAAAGCGCCCCTAAATAGAATATTAGATTTTAGATTTTGGATTACAAAATTGTTAATAGCACAATTAACCATTAGCTATTAGCGCCAGATCTTATTTTCTAAATCTCGTACTTGACGCTCTAATCGGTCAATTCTACCCCGCAATTCATCTACTTCTGACTGGCGTGCAACGCCTAAGTCTTGCATCATATTCCGCATTTGTCGTTGCATATTTGCTTCCCAGTTGCCCTGCTCAGACTTTAACTGGTTTACTATATCATCCATTACTGCTTTAGCTTGCTCAGGATCGAGTTTGCCATCTTTGACTAACTGATCACTCACTTGTTTCATTTTCTCTGCTACCAAGGATGTTGTACCAATACCAAGTATTAATAGCTGCTGCATCCAGTTGTTGCTGTCCATACCTAATCCCTATTAATTTTTATCTCACCAGAAACAATAACCTTACTTTTGCATCTAGCCAGAAACCAATGGCGCAAGGATAATTATCAAGGTCGGGTGATGTGAAAGCCTTACTTTTAAAAGTGAATGGTTCAAACAGCACATCACCCAGTAATTGGTAATTGGGAAGATTGCAAACAAATTTTACCCATTACCTATTACCTATTAGCCATTACCGGGACAACCCCGCTACCAAAACATGGGCGAATTCCCCAAAATTTAATCGGGGTGTCCCCTCAATCTAGACTATAGCTCTATTGTGACAAACCTACACGGGGATTAAAAGGAGTGATTATCGAACTGCTGCGGGTGAAAGTACCACCTGAACATCGGGAACAATACATCCAAAAGGACGCCGAAATTTGGACAGCAGCACTTGCTCGTTATCCTGGTTTCCTCGGGAAAGAAGTTTGGATTAATCCTAATGACACCGGAGAGATTATTTTAATAGTGCAGTGGGCGACAAGGGAGGAATGGAAAGCCATTCCCCAAGCTGAACTTGATGCTATAGACCAAAAGTTTAATCAAGAATTAGGATTTCAGTTTGAGATCGTAGAGTTTTGTGAGTACCAGGTACGGAAATTTCCTAGAAAGAGTGAGGTTTGAGGATCAACCCTCTGTTAAGAAGCATCATAAATCTGCCAACCTCGAACACCCACCGTTTGAGAATTGGTTCGGCAATGGGCATTTGATCTAAGAAGTCGGGGATCTACTTTCTTTGACTTTTTTATCAACGTCGTCAAAATGCGATCGCATCTGATCAAAATATATGATCGAACTGTCGATTAGGAATTCAAACCACAACAAAAAATCAATGAATGACGAACACAGATGAACACAGATGCACACAGATAATTCATCTGTGTGCATCTGTGTGTATCGGTGTTCGCTTTCCCAAAAATTTTTATCTTTAACCAATCTCAAATATGGAAATTGCCTGTAATTTTGAATCCTGCCCAATAATAGGGATGACTATAAACTTTTGTATCTGCCGCCATTTGACTAGTTCTATACAGTTCTGATGCTAAATGGGTTTTAATTCTTAATCCCTCTGAAGGTATTTGCTTTAACAAATCTTCATACCATTGTCTCAGTTCTGCAGCAGTTAATTCCTTTAGCCATAATATGGCTTCACCTAAAGCGAGAGTAGGTGATATATTTTGTTGGATTCTTTGGTAAAACTCTATCATTACCAAAGTACTAGCTGGTGATTCTACAGTCCAGAGATTACTAACAATATGATGAATTTTTAGACTCAGCAGAAAGTTTAATAAGTCACTACATTCAGTAGTTATAGTTTGAGGACAAGCTGTTGTAGTTTTGATATTGCACAAGGTAACTAGTTTGTAGTTTGCCAGTTGATGAATATCAAGTTCTGCAAGAGTGATTTTCTCTTGATTTGCTAATACTAATTCTGAGGCACACGGCTGGCTATAATTAGGAATTACCTGCCCCAAAAAGTGAAACATGTTGTAATCTTTTTGTAGAGAATTGATGACAAACTCTTTAGTAGCCCGTGCTTCTTGAATGCATTGAGAATGAGTAAATGTTTGGCTTATTACTTCAGCTTCTACCTTAGCAAGTTTGAGTTTCGATGAACCTGTAGCTTGTTCAACATATAACAGCAGCTTTTCATCTGTTTTTTCTATAGCTTTGGAATTTAAAGATAAACCCATCTGAACGCTTGGTAGGTAGGTAATTGTGAAATGAGAAGATACATTTAAGGATTCTTCCTCACTCGCACAGTTGAGATAGAAAAGCGCATGAAGAGGTAATTTGTGCAAATCGCGGTGGGGAATCAAAATCAATTGGTTAATGTCTTCAAGTTCTTGCACAATCGCAGAAATATTGAGAATTTTTTTGAGTTGTAGCAGTTTGCGTTCAATGTCCGAGTCCCAAGCATACTTGCTTCGGCTTTGTTCTTCTTCACCGAGACTAGAATATTCTTGATATTTTTGATGCCATTGTTCTATCCAATCTTCAAATGCACTTAAACGTGCAACTGCTTCCGGTACAGGCAACTCATCAATTGAGGCAAAATTAAGTATTGGTGTAAAAATGGGTATAGGTTCAGGGGATTTGTATTTAATAACAAAAGTGCGTAATGTACAAGGGCTAATATGCCAGTAAATTATTGCTGTTTTGGGATTAAGTAGTTGGTGAATTTCGTTGTAACTGGGTGAGAAAATTTGCTCACGCCAACCAGAAAATAGCCAAGTGAAACAAGCATTTTTGCCGTATTCGGCAATTTCCCAACCTTGTGCTAACTCTCCAAATTGTATGGCTATATCAACAGCCAACTGCCATAAACCCACAAATTTCAAAGCCAGTTGCTTTTTATCTTCGTTGCTGCGAGTCGGTTCTTCTAACAGACTTTGCAATAAATCGGTAGCACGCTTTTGGTATTGGTGGGCTAGTTTTGTTTCTCCTAAAACAACCAAGGTTTTAATGAGATTTTGTAGAGTCTCTAAATGCAACAGAGGAAAGGTTTGATCTGTCAGGGTAGTCAGTGCATTTTCATAAGCAGCGACAGCTTCTAGCCAATAATGACGGGGTACAGGATGTCTTTTACCTCGATCATAATGAGCATTACCAATTGCTAAATGTAATCTACCCCAACCTTCAGGATGGGTGTTTGGGCTAAGATATTTAAGTCCCTCTTGATAACTGGCCAATTTTCCTTCATAGCCACGTTCGTTGAGAGCATGATTATCGGCTGCGATACTACTCAATACAGGCGATCGCCATTCCACCATAATTGCGTTTCCAGCAGCGCTACCCCGACCTAGCCAAGCTTCCCAGTAATCTGGTTTTATTTTTAAAGTGCCATCATAGGAGATAATCGCTTCTTCATATTGCCCTAAATAAAATTGCGCTACACCCCGGTTGTACCAAGCAAGATAAAAGTCGCTTTCGATTTCTATGGCTTTGTCGTAAGAGGCGATCGCTTCTTCTCGGCGTCCTAAATTGTCCAACGCTACACCCCGGTTAAACCAAGTTAAATAAAAATTAGGGTTAATTGCTATGGCTTTATCCCATGAGGCTATCGCTTCTTGCCAATTTCCTAAACTGGCTAAGATGACGCCTCGATCAATCCAAGCTTCGTGGAAGTTGGGTTGAATTTGTGTAGATCGATCATAGGCGGCAATCGCTTCTTGGATGTTACCTAATTTTTCCTGGACACCAGCCAATCCATACCAAGCTTGGTAACATTCAGGGTTGATTTGAATTGCTTGATGATAATTGGCGATCGCTTCTTCCCAGTCGCCGATGTTAAATAATGCTAACCCTCGCTTATACCAAGCTAAATCAAACTCGGGATGATATTCAAGGGCTTGATCGTAACAGGCGATCGCATCATGACTTTGCCCGGCTTCTGCTAAAGCAGTCCCCCGGAAATACCAGATTTCTGGATCGTGGGGTTGTAGTTGTAGTGAAGCATCAAAACTAGCAATAGCTTCAGATAACTGTCCTAGCTTTAGTTGTACTAGCCCTCGTCCAGACCAAGCTTCGTGATAGTCGTGTTTCAATTTTAAAGCTTCATCAAATGAGGCGATCGCTTCGGTAAAATTTCCTAACTCACTCAGGGCTGCGCCTCTGTTGTACCAGCCTTTATAAAAATCAGGTTTAATTCCAATCGCCCGATCATAAGAGGCGATCGCTTCTGGGAAATTTCCTAAATAAAATAGCGTTAAACCCCGGTTAAACCAATATTCATAAGCATCGGGTTTTAATTCTACGCTCTTATTGTAGTATGTCAACGCTCCTGCCAAATCACCTATTTTAGCCTGTTGTAGACCTTCGTAAAACCATGCCTCTGCTTGGACACTATTGCCATTTGATTCATCGCTCAGTGCTTCAATAATCGCATGAGTATCGGTGGTTTGAATTCCCAACCCCACAGCTAATTGTTGTACTAAATTAGTACTCTGCTCTAACCTCAGCAATAGATCATCAAGTGAAGTTTCTACAATTGGCGATGAGTTTTGCCAAGTTTCGTCTAATGCTGTAGCTGCAAGACTTTCTCTGACCCAACTTTCTTCTTCGTATTCTTGCCAAGCAGTATCCTCTTTTACTACATCTAAAGGTGGAACAAAATGGTCGAGTGTTTTGCTTACTACACCATCTTCTTGGTACTCCCATAAAAGTTCCCCAAGATTGCGTATCAAATCTATCCCTGGAGTTGCCGATACAGGTGTGGGTATAGTATTTCCCTCATGCTGATTCGGCAGATTTGCGGGTAATTCTGCTTGTGGTAAAGGAATAGAGTTAGGTTTCGACTCTGGGGTTTCAAAGTCTATTGCCAAATCTTCTGCATCAGTTTGCCAATATTCTCCACCTAAATTCCGTGTTAACAGGCGTATACCAATATCGTAGGCAAGGTCTCCGACTGTTCCAATCCTCAATTCACCTAATTGCACCATCCTTTCTGCCAGGTGATTATTTGGTGCAGGTGAAGATAGTAATTTTTCACCAAAGTTTAACAACCACTCTATCCAGCGATCTGTACTGATACGATTTTCCATCCGTTGCAGATACTTGATCGCCCAGTGCTGTCCTCGCGCCTGATACACACCTTCTAGCAGTTGGGTGAACAAAAATTCCAGATCTGCGTCCGTCAGTTCTGGTAGCTGCTGTTCCACCTGATACCCCGCTACAGCCTTGCTATGAGCAGTCTGCTTTCTGCCATAGGGGGACTTCCATAACCTTTTTAGCCAATCTACTAGCCACTTGAGCATTTCAGGGACTCTTGGATGCTTTTCATATAAATTTTAGCGATCGATGTTTAAAAAAACTCATTAATTACGTAAAAACTCGTTATATTGTTACATAGAAAAATGCTAAATTTATCACCAGATATCTAAGCTAATTCTACAGTAAGACACTGGTCTAAAATTTATAGCGATTATCTCAGTGATGGTCAAGTGCATAGTATACATAATTTGACACTCTCTCTTGAAAATGGGTGTGGGAGTGTAATACCGTTTCATCATTAGTCTGATGTACTTGGCGAACTGGAAGACAAGGCAGAGAATTTGTATCAATAATTTGGTGAAATGGTCTAAGGGTGCAGGAGTGATAGTTTAAGTTGCGATTAGCTAACTAGAATAAGGCTTTTAAACTGTTAAATTTTACATCTTGCAAGAGTTGCAACAGCCAGGAGGCTGAGGATCCAAACCCTTGTTAGCAGTAACATGAACAAGAAATTCTGGCTTTTGTTGATCTTGGTGCAAGACTTCCATGAGCAGAGTTGACAATCAAGCAATTAAAATTTCTTTTTACTCCTTCTACCTTCTGCCTTTCCAGACAGTTAGCAGAACTTATGACTGTGAACTCAAGTTCACGACTTGATGCAAGATGTAAGGTATCAGACTATTCATAGTTGACGTTGTGTTACCTTAGTATTACTTGCAAAGCTAAACTCTTGAAAAATTGAGAGGAAATCATTATCGTAGTCCAAAAACAATTAATTAACTCCCAAATCAAGTCTCCTCAAGTCTTGTTGATTGATCATGAGAATAACAATCGTGGTCTTGTTGACACCCGTGAAGCTCTAGAGCTAGCCCAGAGCGTAGATCTTGACCTAGTTGTAGTCTCTCAAGACAAAGATACTCCTGTGGCGAAGATTCTCAACTATGGTAAGCTTCAGTATCAAAAGAAAAAACGTCAAAGCCAGAGTGCTAGACCCACGGTCAAGGAAGTACGATTCCGTCCAAATGTGGGTGCGGCTGACTACAATTTACGTATCAGCCAAGCGACTCAGTGGTTGAGTAAAGGTGATTCAGTAAAATTTGCCATTCGTTTAAGAGGTCGAGAACATCAATATCGTGATCAAGCTGGAAAATTACTAGACCGTATTGTCAATGATCTTACTTCAGTGGGTAAAGTCCAGTCGCTTGATAAACGTTCACTAATTCTTCAAGTCATTCCTGCCTAAATTTATCTTTTAATAATCTCGTTAGAAAGTCCCTCAATGAAGAAATTGAAGTTAAAGAGGGTCTAATAATATTGAATGAGCCAGACGACCAATCCACAAATCAAAATTTTTTCTAGTGGAATGGGCCTCTGGCTCGTTATCATTTAGGTGATAAAATTGATAACTGAAGACTGATAACTATTAAAGCCAATCTCGATAAGCTGAGATTTCATTGACACTAATTTCAAAGGGCATCCCTTTACCAAAGGGAGGATAGACGCGAAGATTGGCGTTATTATTAAATTTTTCTAGCTTGCTTCCTAGTTGGGGAATATTATTGACGATATGCCAGTAGGTGACTATATCTGGGCAGTCAATTACTAATTTCAGACTACCGTCTTTGGTCGTGAGATACCACTGACAACTAGATAATAATACTTGTGTGATGCGATCGCACGCTTGAAAAAAGCACGCACCTATTGACTGTTCTAGTTCCAGATACAACATTCTATCCTGTGGCGTTACCTCGTTGGGTGGCATGTCATCTGGAGGCAAGAAGGGTTTCTTCATGATATTAGCCCTTGATTCAAAATTTGTTGATGGTTAGTAGATAGTAGTTAGTAGTCAATTTTTCCCACTAACCACTAACCACTAACAACTAACCACTAACCCTTTTCAGACATAACTTCGCACTTCTTGGTTGTAGCGGGTTAAACTTTCGAGATTTTTTTGCCAATCAAAAGCTGAGGGTTTGAGTGCCAGTGCATCTATATTTAATTCGTCCTGAAATCTTTTGATTTTGTCGCGACAAGTTGCTACGTCACCAATAATTGAGTTCTCAATCAGGTAGTCTTCTTCAAAACAAATATTATGGCGATCAAAAGGCTTTTGATGCTGGTTGCCGTGATTTTGATTTTGCATCACGACAGCAGCATTGGCTTGCATTTTTTGGCTAAATTTGCGGATAAAAGGTAAAGCCTCACTCACTGCCTGATCATAGGTTTTAGCAACAAAAAAGAAGCGTGCCAACATCAGTTTCTCAGAACCACTGGAATTTAATGCCCGATATTTGACAACAGTGGTTTTCAATCTCTCTAGGGAAAAGGGTGGCCCCCCCATTAAACCAAAAGAATGTTTGGCGGCAAAGGTTATCCCCTCGTCATCACCACTGGCAATATACACAGGTATCTGTTTCTGCAAAGGTTTGGGGAAAATTGTGATGCGATCGCAATGATAGTAATTCCCCTGAAAGGATACATCTGTTTCGTACAAAAGTTTATGAATTAATGTCATCGCCTCTAAAGCTTTGGCACGAGATTCACCCATAGGTGTGGCAAAATGCCTATTGTGTTCAGGGAAAGGTCCGCCTTTGGCTATGCCAAAAACTAGTCGTCCACCACTGAGGTGATCGAGTGTGGCAATGTCTTCTGCTACCTGGATGGGGTTGTGAAATGCCAATAATACCGCCGCCGAACCTAAGCGAATTTTGGAAGTCACGCCCGCTAAGT
This sequence comes from Fischerella major NIES-592, assembly GCF_001904645.1. NCBI lineage: Bacteria > Bacillati > Cyanobacteriota > Cyanophyceae > Nostocales > Hapalosiphonaceae > Fischerella > Fischerella major. Next base: position 355,642 of record NZ_MRCA01000002.1, read on the forward strand.
GTGCCATCAATACCAAGATTGAGGGACTGAGATTGAATTCGTTAAAGTGATGTTCTGTTACCCAAGCTTCATCAAAACCTAAACTTTCGCAGTGTTTTACCATCGCAACTTGTTCAGTAATGGCGCGATGGGCGTCTTGATGATAGTTTTCGTAATTGCAGAAAATTCCAGTTCTCATTGCGATCGCTATTATTCAGACATTGCTACCCAATGCAAATCTAACCACAAGCGCGGATCTGCTTGCTTGATTTTCGACATGGGATCACGTAACAGTCGCGAGGCATTCAGGAAGACTACCTGAACTAACCCCATGTTCTCTGCTAAATCTCGGAGTACTTCTTTGTGGGCTTGCACACGGGGCATCATTTCACCAGGACAATAAATCCCTATGTAGCGCAAACGTTTGGGAGGTCGTCCCCAATAATTGGTGATGACTTTGACATAACAGTCATCTAACAATTCTCCGACTTTGGGGTAATATTTTTTGACGATCCTCACATATTCTTTGGATAATATATCTTCTCTAATCATGACAAAACCTATTCCAATCAGGCAAGAGTCAGAATTAGGGATGAAGAATGAAATTTAATACTTCATGCTTCATTCTTAATATGCTTTCAATTGGTCAATTAAGTTCAGCCACCATGCCCTATTTTTTAGGGTTTATCACATTATTAATATAACATGATTTATCATGTAAATATGACCAAATCATAGAATAAATAATAAATTATGTGAAATTTACAATTAAAAAATAGAAAAATTTTTAATAACCAATTCATCATCAAATAAAAGTTTGTAGTGAAATTAGCAAAAATCACTACAAACATAACAACACACAAGCAATGTATAAAATTTTTATTTTTATTTCTACCTGTTAACGAAAATTACGCTCTGACACTAATACTTCAGCTACCAAACTTGGTAATTCTGTCAGATCAGCATATCCTTCTGAACCATGAATTGGAGATATAAATGTATAATCTGGATCACATTCTCCTGTGTCATAAACTTGCATATACCACCGATCAGGAAATCCCTCTACAGCTATTTCTACAATGTACCAACTCATGCCAATCAAACGAGAATTAACAATGACAAACCACTCTCTATTTGCTTCTAAAACGTTCCACTCAGCCATGAGAAACTCTAAAGCGATTTGTCCTGCGTCAGTTGCAGTTAATAACATCTTTACTCCTTATTTGGAACTTCAGGAATTTCAGGATATAACCCTAACTGCTTAGATAATTCACGGGCAACATGAATCAAAAACTTTGCTCCATCATCATTGCCTTGATGTGCAAATACAGCTGCAACTTGTAACATTGTTTGTATTAAACCGGCATCAAGTAATTCTGGCTGAGTTTCCAAAACTTCTGGTTCCTGACCATTAGGACAGCTAAGTAACTGATCAATCAAATCAAAGTATAGATTTTGGCGTTCTTCTGTCATTGTCATAAATTTATTATGTATTCCTTATTGCTCAATGCTTTCCTGCCATAGTTTTTCCAAAATTTCCACTTGTTGTTGAAAAATTCCAGCCCTATAAACTAGATACCTGTCGTATAAAAAAAAGAATATTCCCAAAACTATAGGGAATAACAAAAAGAACCATTTCAATAAATCAACAACTTTATATATTTGAGTGTAAGTGAGCAAAATATGTAGAAAATTGGTATCAAATATTTTGATGTTATTTGTATCATGAGCAAACTTTTGACATTCTTGCTCAGGAGTTAACAAATCAGTATGTTGGCTACCAATAATACGAAATACACCTGTTTGCATTTGTTCTACTTTACAGGTTAAATGCTGTATTTCGACTAGCTGCATATGTTGTTCCCAAACCACACTCAATACTACTAGCTCAGGTGAAAGCACTATCAAAGTCAGTAAGCAAACTATAAAAAACTTAGACATTTGTAGTCTCATTTTGGCTCTCCCTTGCTAGGTAGTATGCACCCCGTGAGACAGTATCTTTTTGTCTGAATTGACCCTGTGGAGTAATTAAGGTATGAACACCCAAAAGTTAAGCCCAATCAGTTAACAGTTATCAGTAAACATATAAATGTGAAAACTGATAATCACAAGAAAGTAAAGAATCACTATTGTTTAACAAGCCGAATTTTTACAAGAGAACTTACACATTCCAAGCCACTCATATATTAGTTCATCTACTTTACATTTGTGAGGGCTTAAGAAGTCCCCCCTTTGCAGGGGGGGTAGAGGGGAATCTCTGCGTAAATCCTATATGTTTTATAGCAGATGCCTTTGCCGAGAAGAGTTGTTTGCAGCCAGATCAAGATTATTAAATTAATTAAGTTTGTACTCAAAGCTAATAATTGCCATTTAATCAGTATTTAAAAAATATTTTGGGGGATGGGTGCTAGTATTTTGAGGTATAGGGACTCGCATTTTCCAGATAGGGTACTGGCATTGATGTACTCAGTCAGCAATTTGTAGAAGTCAAAGGTCGAAAGTCAAAATTCAAAAGAGAAAATTATAATTTCACTTCTATAGATAGTACTCATTCTGAAATTATTGAAAAAATTGCCAAATTTTAGTAAGAGAAAAGTCAGAGTTTCAAGAAAAAATAGCTAAGTAAATATACACTTAATTAACATTAATAAAAATAAAAAGATATATGATATCATTTTTAATGATTTTCAGAGAAAAGCTTTAAATTATCATTAAAAATTACAGAAATCAACTAAATTCTCTTTTAAGATTGTTGGTTGTTGATGGTTAGTAGTTAGTGGTTAGTAGTTAGTTGTTAGTAGTTAGTTGTTAGTAGTTAGTTGTTAGTTGTTAGTTGTTTACTCCCCACACTCCCCACACTCCACCCTTAGGGGAAGCCGCTACGCGTCTACACACTCCCCACACTCCCCATCACCCCATCACCCCATCACCCCCATTTCCCAACAAGGAGTTTTATTCGTGCGAATTGCCCGTGACGTGACTGAATTAATTGGACGCACGCCATTAGTCCAGCTGAATAAAATTCCCCAAACAGAGGGATGTGTGGGCAGAATTGTTATTAAGTTGGAAGGAATGAACCCGGCTGCTTCTGTAAAAGATCGGATTGCTGCGAGTATGATTACAGCAGCAGAAACTGCTGGATTAATTGAACCAGGAAAAAGTATTTTAGTAGAACCAACATCCGGAAATACGGGAATAGGATTAGCAATGGTGGCGGCGGCGCGTGGTTATCGTTTGATTTTGACTATGCCCGAAACCATGAGTATAGAACGACGAGCCATGTTAAAAGCTTATGGTGCAACTGTAGAACTAACACCAGGAACAGAAGGAATGCGGGGAGCAATTCGCAAAGCCGAAGAAATCGTGGTTAACACTCCCAATGCTTACATGCTGCAACAGTTTCGCAACCCAGCTAACCCCAAAATCCACCGCGAAACCACTGCTGAAGAAATTTGGACAGACACAGATGGACAAGTAGACATTGTCGTCGCTGGGGTGGGTACTGGTGGAACAATTACGGGCATAGCTGAAGTTATAAAAGCACGTAAACCAAGTTTCCAAGCGATCGCAGTTGAACCCCAAAATAGCCCTGTACTTTCTGGTGGACAACCAGGATCACATAAAATTCAAGGTATTGGCGCAGGATTTATCCCTGAAATTCTCCGTACAGACTTAATAGATGAAGTGATCGCAGTCAGTGATGAACAAGCGATCGCATTTGGGCGACGTTTGGCGAGGGAAGAGGGTTTGTTATCGGGTATATCTTCGGGTGCAAATTTGTGTGCAGCAATACAAGTAGCGAAACGACGGGAGAATGCACAAAAGTTGATTGTGGTGATTCAGCCTTCCTTTGGAGAGCGTTATTTGAGTACACCGATGTTTCAGAATTGGTAATTGGGGATTACTTAACCCTCTGTTAAGAAGCAAGACCCAGGAAAGAAGTCAGACGGCATTTGTACCTGCTCAAAAAGTGTAGATTGCTGGATCACGATCCCATGCTATTTCCATTGCATAGAGAACCTTGCTACAAACAACAAAACTTGTAAAGATACGTAAAGCTAAAAAAAGAAACTTAATGGCAATGGGCAGAGTGCAACGCTGAACGTCACCCACTGCGGTAGTCTAGATGAAGTGAATTTATCTCTGCCCTTTGACATAATTGGTTTATGACATCAGTGGTTTCCAGTCCGAGCCGTACAATCCGCATTGGTTCTCGTAAAAGCCAACTTGCTCTAATTCAAACTTATTGGGTACAAGAACAACTACAAAAAAGCTTTCCCGATATTACTTTTGAAGTCCACACTATGGCCACCCACGGCGACAAAATCTTGGATGTGGCATTAGCCAAGATAGGTGATAAAGGACTGTTTACCAAGGAACTCGAACTGGGAATGATCAATCAGGAGATTGACTTTGCTGTTCATTCTCTCAAGGATCTGCCGACTCGCTTACCAGAGGGTTTAGTTCTAGCAGCAATTACAGAACGGGAAAATCCCGCCGATGCGCTTGTGGTGAATGAAAAGTACAAAGACAAGCAAATTGACACCCTGCCAGAGGGAGCGGTGATTGGTACATCTTCTCTGCGTCGCCTAGCACAGTTACGCCATCGCTATCCCCATTTCACATTTAAAGATGTGCGTGGTAACTTGAACACACGCATGGCCAAGCTAGACGCTGGTGAGTACGACGCTTTGATTTTGGCAGTAGCTGGATTGCAGCGTTTAGGAATGGGCGATCGCATTCATCAAGTTCTCCCCAAAGAAGTTTCTCTACATGCTGTTGGACAAGGTGCATTGGGCATTGAATGCCGTGCTGAAGATACAGAACTGATATCCTTACTCAAAGCCATCGAACACCCCGAAACACGCGATCGCTGTTTAGCGGAACGCGCTTTCTTGCGGGAACTAGAAGGTGGTTGCCAAGTTCCCATCGGTGTAAACACTGATGTAAAGGATAATAATTTGACTTTGACAGGAATTGTCGCCAGTGTCGATGGTCAAAAAGTGGTCAAAGACACCATTTCTGGCGCAACCAAAGACGCAGAACAGCTGGGTATAGAACTAGCACAACGGATGCGGGGACAAGGAGCGCAGGAAATTTTAGATCAAATCTTTGCTGAAATCCAGCGTGGTTCTTAAATCAGTGAACAGTTATTCAGCTATCAGTGATTAGTCAACAGTTACATCTAAATGTAAATCCACACTGCATTCATAGCATCGTTATTGGATCAACGACCACCAAATGATGACAAAATGCACACGAATCATCTATCTATGTATATCTGTGTTCATCAGTGTTCATCGGTGGTCGATTTCTCAAACATAAAACTTGTTGTGTTTTGAATTCAGATTAGGCATCAGTTAGAAAAATGACAACTGGTAACTGATAACTGTTATTGTGGTGATATTAAGAAAAATTACAGTTGCTAAGCAGGTCTACCAAATTTGGCTGGCAGTTTAGCAAGGAAAATTTGAATACGTAGGCAAATTCGGGGAAGCAAAAATTACCATGCGGATTCTATTTGTTGCAGCAGAAGCAGCTCCGGTTGCAAAAGTTGGCGGAATGGGTGATGTCGTTGGAGCATTACCTAAAGTCCTGAAAAAAATGGGGCATGACGTGCGGATTTTCTTGCCTTACTACGGCTTTCTGCCAGACAAAATGGAGATTCCCAAAGACCCCATTTGGCATGGATATGCCATGTTCCAGGACTTTTTCGTTTACGAAAGTGTTCTCCCTGGTACTGATGTGCCATTGTATCTATTTGGACATCCAGCTTTCTGGCCCCGTCGCATCTATGGTGGAGAAGATGAACACTGGCGGTTTACTTTGTTTGCCAATGGAGCTGCTGAGTTTTGCTGGAATTACTGGAAACCAGAAATTGTTCATTGTCACGACTGGCACACAGGCATGATTCCTGTTTGGATGCACCAGTCTCCTGATATCACCAGTGTGTTTACAATTCATAATCTGGCGTATCAAGGTCCGTGGCGCTGGTATTTGGAAAAAATAACTTGGTGTCCCTGGTATATGCAAGGACACAACACAATGGCTGCTGCGGTGCAATACGCTGACAGAGTGACTACTGTTTCCCCGACTTATGCTGAACAAATCAAGACGCCCACCTACGGTGAGACTTTAGAAGGTTTAATGTCTTTTATCAGTGGGAAATTATCGGGGATTGTCAATGGCATTGATACTGAAGTTTACGATCCCGCAACTGATAAATACATTGCCCAAAACTTTACCAGCGACACCCTAGAAAAGCGCAAAGCCAATAAAGTTGCTTTACAAGAAGAAGTAGGGCTAGAAGTGAATTCGAGTGCCTTTTTAGTGGGGATGGTGACACGCCTAGTAGAACAAAAAGGTATTGATTTAGTGTTGAATATTCTGGATCGGTTTATGTCTTATACCGATGCCCAGTTTATTATATTGGGTACAGGCGATCGCTACTACGAAAGCCAATTGTGGCAGATGGCATCCCGCTTCCCCGGACGCATGAAAACTTATTTACTTTATAATGACGCCCTAGCCCGTCGTATCTATGCTGGTTCTGATGCTTTCTTGATGCCTAGCCGTTTTGAACCCTGCGGTATTAGCCAAATGATGGCTTTGCGCTACGGTTCTGTACCCATTGTCCGTCGTACCGGAGGATTAGTGGACACCGTATCGCACCATGTCCCCATCCATCATAGCGGTACTGGTTATTGTTTTGACCGCTATGAGCCGTTGGATTTATTCACTTGTATGGTTCGCGCTTGGGAAGGCTTCCAATACAAAGATTACTGGCAAGATTTACAAAAACGTGGCATGGGTCAGGATTTTAGTTGGTATCGCTCAGCTAAACAGTATGACAAACTGTATCGGTCGATACTTGGCTTGCCGGAAGCAGAGGAACATAAAGAACCTGAAACGGAACAACCTGATTTGATTTTGAAATCTTGATCGAAAATAGAGATTTACTGAGATTAATAGGGGACATTAGTTATCTAATTCTGCTCCTCTTTTAAAGATTGCAGTTTCTTAAGTGCCTCTTCTACATGACCTTTAAAGTTGAATTGAGAGTTGAAAATGTGCTGTACAATTCCATTTTGATCAATCACGTAGGTGACACGACCAGGAAGAAGACCAAGAGTCGTCGGGACACCGTATAGTTTGCGAACTTGGTTACTTGTGTCACTTAATAATATGAAGGGCAGCTGGTGCTTGTTCGCAAATTTTTGGTGAGACTCTGGGGAGTCGCCACTAATGCCAATAACCTCAGCACCAGCATCCTGGAAGACTTCATACTGATCTCTGAAGGCACATGACTCTGCTGTACATCCTGGCGTATCGTCCTTCGGATAGAAATAAAGGACGACACATTTGCGACCGCGATAATTACTAATGCTAACTAATGAACCAGACTGGGAGGGCAGAGTAAAATCGGGAGCAATATCTCCAACTTTGACTGACATATGTGTTGAGCAAAAAAACTTAATATATATGACCAATATTTAATTATCCGAGTTTACTGTATCACTGCCAAGAAACTGGTTCGTTCCTGCAAAAGTAAAGTTGTCAACTAGCACGATAAGCGAGGCGCAGACTTTGTACAAGAATAATCAGAGATGCGATCGCCATCAAAGCTCCCCAAAACCAGTAAGGTAAAAGTAATTGTTGCTGAATTTGGGCTGTATCGGATAAACCTAATGGGCCTGCACTGTAGCTAAATAAATAATCGAGTTGGTGATATGTACTCACACAAGCTTGTACACCCAAAAATTGCACAGCAAATCCCTGTAACCAGCGTGGTGCTTTCAAACCAGTACCCAGAATAATTAAACCCAGTAAGGGAATTGCCACTAACCCAAATAGGGATCTGACCCAAATTACCGTTGATAGCAGTAAAAAACCACCTAATATTTTTAAACTCCACGAAGCAGTTTTAAAATTGCGAGAAGCCAAGATTAAAGCCGCACCAGCAATAGGTGGCCCCATGGGGCCAGCTGCTGCAACTACAGCACGACTAAGAGAACCTAGTAATAATCCATCGTTGTAGCTATAATATGCGACACCAGATCCATTGGAAAAAATCAGTAATTGTTGAAAATTACCGCCCAGAATTAAGGCCATCAAGCCATGACCCATTTCATGAAACCAAGTCGCTAGGATAGTAAACGGGTATAAAATATAATTCCCTGCCGGAACTTGCCACAGAATTATGGTCGCGATCGCTGCTCCTATTAGCCAGGTAAGCCCCATGCGTTCAACCTCTGGTGGAGCTTCGTTAGCTAATAAGGGTTGATTTTCTTTTTTTGATTCCCTCATGGGTTATCCGATTTTGGATTTTGGATTTTGGATTTTAGATTTTGGATTTTGCCCAGTAATAAAGTTATTTAAAAGTCTATTTAAAAGTCATCCACCTCAAATGTTGAAGTTGCTTTTGTATCTATCTTAGCTGCTTGGTGAAAGTGGAGGGTGGGGGTGGGGAACTAGGGGCCCCTGGTGGGGATTAGGGGCAATGGGGAGTGTGAGGAGTATGAGGAGTGTGAGGAGTAGAGAAATAATTATTAACAACTAACAACTAACTACTAACTACTAACTACTAACTACTAACTATTCACCTTTTCCTGGGTAAACTTTCAATTTCTTGATCTGATTGTTCTCCAATCTCTGTTTCTCTTTCTGCATTTACGAGGGTTGGCAAGCAACGCTGGGACTTGCTAGCTGGTGTGGTTGTCGTTATTCCTAAACGAATTTGAATTTGCGGTCCAGAACGAGCAAGGCGGAGGATGACTCCATCAGTAACTGGTACTCTCACAATTGCTTCCCCATCCACATAAGTTCCGTTCGCACCTAAATTGAGGACTTCCCAGCCATTGTTTACTCGTCTTAATTCTATATGGCGACGGGAAACCACAGCACTATACAGAACAACATGGTTATCCGCCGCTCGTCCGATCAAAATGGCTGGTTCGTCGTCTGCAAAAGTCCAACTTTGGGCTGGAACGGGTTGTAGTGGGTGCAAGAGGATAAGTGTAATCACGCGCTAGGCTTGTATCAATTCTCCTCCACTATAACTGAGCATTTAGGAGATTTGAAATATGAATGTCACTAGATCTCCTTTACCTAAACTGATGCGATCGCCTGGTCTCAAACGATGCCTATTTCCAGGTAATAAGGGCAAATTATTAATATATGTGCCGTTAGAGCTGCCTACATCTTCTATATAATAAGCATCTCCCTCAACACGAATATCCGAGTGTATGCGTGAAACAATTTCTGAGTTGGGAAAGCCAGAAACATCCACGTCAGGCGGAATCCGGTCATTAGGCTTACCAATATGAATTACAGACAGATTCTGTGGCAACTCAATTTGCCTATCTGTTTGGACATGAACAAGCCGAGCAGTTACTTGCTGTAATTGCGTCCTAGCAGGTGATGGTGCTACAGGTTGTGCTGGTGGCGGAGGTGGTGGCGTGGGTTGTGGTGCTGGTTCACTTTCTAGAACTGGACTCTCTTCTTCTACAACAACTAGTGGCGGGGCTGCAACGGTTGGAGGTGGTACAGCAACTGGTGGTTCTGGGGGTGCTGGTGGTGGAGACGGGCTAGTTTCCTCAGCATGAAAAGCTGGAATTGGAGGTGGTGGTGGACTGCTTTCTACTGAAGGAAATGCCACAGCCGTTGGTGGCAAAGGTGGTGAGTCAGGCGTGGTATAGCTGCCAGATCCACTCACTGATGCAGGTTGTGGTTGTACAAGTGGATCAGGTGAAACTAACGGTTGGACTTCCACTGGAATATCAGGTGCTACAGTTGCTGCTACTGGCGTGACAGTACCTGTACGCAGGTGATAGCCACACTGCCCGCAAAAAGAAGCATCTGCCTGCACGGTTGCCCCACAACTAGGACAGTTAGTAGTCGCTGGTAAGGGGGTATAGCAAGCTTCACACTGGGTAGCGCCATCAGGGTTGTGGTGATTGCAGTTAGGGCAGACGATCATGGAAATTAAACCTTTGTTTTAGGTCATCGTACAATAGTGCTGGCAAGCAGAGGCACAACTCTAGCTTCCGATTTTAACAATTACTTTTGAAGGCAGGAGGCAGAAGGCAGAAGGATAAATTAATTTTTAATCCTTCATAATTCATAATTCATAATTTAATTTCATCACCTGCTGCTGCATCCAGTAGCCACCAAAGTTCTCCTTGAGGTTGAATAAGACGGGATGGATAAGTAGAGTTATCAGCTTCTGGTGCGAAAACTTGGGTAAGGGCTGGTTTTTTGTTCGCGCCAGCAACTACGAAAATAACGCATCTAGCCGCATTAATAAATGGATAGGTAAAGGTAATACGAGGATTACCATCTTTGTTGCCTACAGTAATTAAGCGATCGCGTACTTTTAGTGCTTCTGTGTGCGGGAACAAAGAAGCAGTATGGGCATCATCGCCCATACCCAGCAAAATCACATCCAAAGCCGGAAATTCTCCAGGTTGACAATTAAAAAACTCTTGCAGTTCCTTTTCGTACTTAGCCGCAGATACTGTTGGATCACCTTCAGTTGTGGGTACAGCATGAATGTTTGCTGCTGGTATATCCACACGATCTAGCCAAGCACGACGTGCCATACCTTCATTACTATCTGGATGATCCGGCGGAACGTAACGCTCATCCCCCCAAAAGACATGAATTTTGTCCCAAGGGAGATTTTGGGTAGCGATCGCTTCATACAATGGTTTGGGTGTACTGCCGCCAGATAGGGCGATGGTAAATTTTCCTCGCTGTGCAATAGCAGCGTTAGTTTGCGAGAGGATTAATTCTTGAGCCCGCGCTATTAAAGCTTTTTGATCTGGTAAAACCTCAATTTTTCTTGTCATCACTTCCTCATCAATAATAGGCGATATCCAGCATTACATAGCGAAATTACTCACCTCGTGAAGTCAATAGTCAATGGTCATTTGTCAAAACTCTAGACAATTGACACTTGAGTCTGGACATTAAACTTCTTGAAGGGTTTAACACTTGTTTATTCAAACCAATTACGGCAATTTAATAAAATCTTGCCGAATCTTAATAAAAATCATCAGTAACAATGACAGTTATCAGCTATCAGTTTTTTAATTGTTCACTGTTAACTGTTCACTGATTTTCTTATCCTTGATATATTTGATGCCAATCAGGGATCGCTTGTCGTTGGGCAGCTAATAAATTTTGAATTCCTTTTTCAGCAAAATCTAGAAGCTGATTCAACTGGGAACGGCTAAAACAGCCTTCTTCCGCAGTTCCTTGAGCTTCAATAATTCCTAAATGCTCATTCATCACCACGTTAAAATCTACTGTAGCGGCAACATCTTCAACGTAGTTCAAATCTAAAAAAGGCTCTCCCTTTAATAAGCCTACAGAAACAGCTGCCACTTGTCCAACAAGGGGCGATCGCTCTAAAACCCCTTGCTGCAATAATTTAGAAATTGCATGTGCAAGAGCAACAAAACCGCCTGTAATCGCTGTGGTTCTTGTGCCTGCATCTGCTTGTAAAACATCCGCATCCACAGTCAGCGTACGTTCTCCCAGTAATTCTAAATCTACTGCTGCTCGTAGACTACGTCCGATTAAACGTTGAATTTCCTGAGTTCGTCCAGATAATTTCAAAAATTCTCGTTCTTGTCTTTGGTGAGTAGCAGTTGGTAACATACGGTACTCAGCAGTGAGCCAACCTTTGCCAGTACCAGCAAGAAACTTAGGGACTCCTTCAATCACACTGACAGTACACAGCACTTTCGTCTCGCCAGCTATTGCCAAAACCGAACCACAGGCAAAGCGAGTAAAGTCTTGATGAAAGGTAACGGGACGGAGTTCATAAGGTTGCCGACCGTCTGGACGCTGCCAAACCATTGCAGTAGCCTCAAATTTTATAAGACACTGCCTTCAGAGTATCGTTTCAGGTCACACTTTGAATAAATTTAAACAACTATCTAAGGATTGGGGTGGTGGGGAGATGGGGAGGTGTGGGGAGTGTGGGGGGTGTGAGGACAATAAATAGTGACAAATGACTATTAACCACTAACTACTAACCATTAACTACTAACAACCAACAACCAACCACTAACTACTAACCACTAACAACCAACAACCAACAACCAACCACTAACTTAACAAACAGAAAGCAGATTCATAATACTGTGTAGCACCATTTCTGGTGATTGGTCGCCGTTAATGGTTAGGAGACGGCGGCGACGGTCGTAATATTCCAAGATCGGAATGGTGCGATCGTAAAATAACTCAACGCGACGTTGGACAATTTCTGGTTGATCATCTGGAAGAGAACGTCCTAAAGCACGGCTCACCATAACCGCTTGTGGTACTTGTAGATAAATTGCCCAAGTTAATTGTTGTCCTAATTGATCCAACAAAAAATCTAATTCTTCTGCTTGAAAGGCTGTACGAGGATAACCTTCTAACACCCAACCACGTTTAGCATCAGGCTGCTTGAGTTGAGTCAGGATAAATTCAATAATCACCTCATCTGGCACTAATTCCCCTGTTGCCATATATGGTTGTGCAAAGCGACCCAAGTTGGTAAAGTTAGCAATTGCTTGACGCAATAGCTCACCTGTTGCGATCAAAGGAATTTCCAATTGACTACATAGCTTTTGCGCTTGAGTACTTTTCCCAGATCCTGAACCTCCCACAATCACTAATCTCACAACACTAAACTCCTGGTCTTGTCAATTTCACAACTGTCTAAGTCTGTTTTGCTGAGTTAAAAGAAAATTTAAGATCTGAAAAATTCCGGAATTTTTCAGATTATTTAGCGATTTACCTAAATTTCTTCCTTTGATTGAAATTGGAAATTATGTGTTTTAATTTTTACCAATCTTTTCATAAGTCAAACCAAAAATAAAATCTTTACAAACCTTGACTTGAGTACAGAGGTAGTGTTTGACTAAGAATGCAACTTGCCAAATAAACTACATATCCTAAAAATAGTTTGATTATACAAGCAGACTTACCAGAACAAACCTCCGCGAAAACGCTTTAATCTATTGTATTTTTTTATATTCACTTATGATTGCCCAGCTAGAAACTCCAAACGAAAATTTGACACTCAGCTTACCATACTCGATAAAAGGACTCGTACAAGTTTTCACGAGTACGCATCGTAGTTTTTTTACTAGTGTGATGGCTCAAGCACTGAGAATTGCTGGTCAAGGTACGCCAGTGTTAATAGTGCAATTTCTCAAAGGAGGCATTCATCAAGGACATGAACGGCCGATTCGGTTGGGGCAAAATTTAGATTGGATTCGTTGTGATTTGCCTCGTTGTATCGATACACCACACCTTGATGAAAGCGAAACTCAAGCCTTACAAAAGTTGTGGCAACATACACAAAAGGTCGTATGTGAAGCTAAGTATTCTCTCGTTGTCTTAGATGAGTTAAGTTTAGCAATTAACTTTGGCTTGATTCCAGAAACGGAAGTTATGGCCTTTTTGGCAAAACGTCCTGCTCATGTTGATATCATTCTCACAGGGCCAGATATGCCCAAGTCGATTCTGGAAGTAGCGGATCAAATCACAGAGATTCGTCGCAGTCATCAACCTTGAGGCGATCGCGAAACGGTTACTGGGGGCTAGGAACAGGAAATTAAGAATTAAAGATTATTTCTACCTAAGCTGATCCCTAATCACCTACCCCCTATCGCCCATGTCCAATTCAGGATATTCTATATAATTTGGTTTTTCGATTATTCTCTACTTGTGATTAAGAACGATATTTGGATTTCTCAAATGGCTCAAAAGGCTATGATTAAACCCTTTGAGCCTAGCCTGATTCGAGAAATTAAAGATTCAGATGCTCCACACTTACGCCGTGTTATCAGCTATGGTTTGTCTTCTTACGGGTATGATATACGGCTTTCTCCTGTTGAGTTCCGAATTTTTCGCCACATTCCTGGAACTGTTGTTGATCCCAAAAACTTTAATCCTCACAATTTGGAACCAACACCACTGCATACAGATACTAATGGCAGCTACTTCATCCTACCTGCACACTCCTACGGTTTAGGGGTTGCCTTGGAAAGGTTGGAAGTGCCAGACAATATAACAGTAATTTGCATTGGCAAATCTACCTATGCAAGATGCGGTATAATTGCGAATCTAACTCCTGCGGAGGCTGCGTGGCGTGGTCATTTAACTTTAGAATTTTCTAATTCTTCTAGTGCTGACTGTCGGATTTATGCCAATGAAGGCGTTGTGCAATTACTATTTTTAGAAGGTGAACCCTGCGCTATTAGTTATGAAGCACGTCAGGGTAAATATCAAGATCAGCAAGAAAAAGTGACTCTTGCTAAAGTCTAGTTTTTAAGGTGTGTTAGGGTAACACACCTTAAACCAACAATTGAAAATAATTACGTAGATGACACAGTTTTTTCTGCTACTGTTGTTGCCTCATTTTGTGAATTTGGGAAAAATTTCTTCGCTATCCAGTAAGTCAAAATGTGAGAAAGTAATCCCATTGGCCCAGCAAACAAACATAAGGCAAGGGAATGAATTGTCCAAATCCCTGTTTTCTGTCCTTGTAAATAAATGTGGCGACCGACAAACAAATCCATTACTAAAAAATGAATCCAACCTGTAGCAGCTGCTGTTTCATCAGCGAAAAATTTGGCAATGTCTGCTAATTGAGGATTCGATAATGCTTGGGCATTTTCTGGTGTAATGCTGCTGACAAATAAATATATATAAGCTAATGCTAATGGCACAAAAGGAATATATGATTCCATTACCCGACGACTAATTTTCCAGTTGGGTAAGAAAATCATCAAAGCCCAAAAAGGTAAAACGTAAAGATTGGCAATATTAAACAGTTGAGCAATCGTCATAGCTATTACAAATAGAAATAGTGAGTAAATATGAGGTTGTGATCAACTATTGCCCTCCTCCAGAACGAATGATCTGTCCTGTAATTCACTAGGCTTGTGATCAGGCAATAAATTAACACAAACTCGCTTCTAACTGTGCTGCAATTTCAGTACGATTGAGCTTGCGACCAATAAAAACTAGCTGGGTTTGCTTTACTTCATCTGGTTTCCAAGGGCGATCGTAAAATTGTTCAAAACGTGTCCCTACGCCTTGCATAACTAAGCGCATGGGTTTGTTAGGTACTGCGACAAAGCCTTTAATCCGGTAAATTTCTTTTTGTTGGGTAAGAGTTTGCAATTGTTTTTGTAGTATTTGCGGGTCAAAATCACGGTCTAAAATTAAGTGCGTTGCTGTGATTTCTTCGTCGTGATCGTGATCTTCTTCGGTGTCGTGGTGGCTGGGACGAGTATCTAAGTTTTCTTCAACTGCGGCTTTAAATCCTAATAAGATAGATGGATCAAGTTGACCTTTATTACTTTCTACGATCTTGACGACTCTGGGTAATTCTTGTTTAACTAAATCCTCAACTTTTGCTTTTGTTTCTTGATCGATTAGATCAGTTTTATTTAAAATAACTAAGTCTGCACAAGCTAGTTGGTCTTCAAATAATTCTTGTAAGGGTGTTTCGTGTTCTAAGCTATCATCTGCTTGTCTTTGTGCTTCTACTGCTTGTGGATCACTGGCAAAGGTTCCAGCTGCTACTGCTGCACAATCGACGACGGTGATTACAGCATCAACTGTAGCACCGGAACGAATTTCTGGCCAGCGAAATGCTTTTACTAATGGTTTTGGTAATGCTAAACCAGAGGTTTCGATCAAAATACAATCGATGCGATCGCGTCGCTTGAGTAATTGTTGCATTGTGGGCAAAAATTCTTCCTGCACTGTGCAGCACAAGCAACCATTGGTTAATTCAAAAATGTTATCTTCACTCTCACCATCTTCTGGACAAATTTGACAGGATTTCAATAGTTCGCCATCTATACCAAGTTCACCAAATTCATTGACCAGAACAGCAATGCGTCGTCCTTGATTATTTTGTAACAAGTGGCGAATCAAAGTAGTTTTACCACTTCCTAAAAAACCAGTGATTACGGTGACAGGAATTTTTGTAGCCATGCTGGGAATGATTTTTTCTAGTCTTAGAAATAAGTAAATTCCAGTACTTAACTTGTAACTATATTATTTTGCTAAATACTGAACTTAATTGAGTGTGGAAATTAACCTCTGTTATTTTAAGCCGAAACTCTACTATTCTTATCCCAACTTTTGATTTTTCATTTTTAATTTTTAATTGTTTAGGGGTAGTCTCCTTGCGCTTACCCATGCCTGCTACAGGTAATCTCAAGGCTACTACCCCTAAGATTTTTATACCAAGATTTAGTACTATCTGATTTTAGATTGGCAACTAATTATTGTTTTCTACAATCCAAAATCCAAAATTGTTACAGCTTTTACTCGGCTGTAGCGAGTCCGGTTTCAGTACTACCGCGAGTCCGACGACGGGTGAGGGTGTTGTAAAGCATTTGCCCGATCGCTTTAATCAAATTACCTTCTAATTCGTTGAACATCTTCATGTTCATACCAAAGGCGTCGTTTGCTTCCTGAACAATGCGATCGGCTGTAGCTTCATCAATCGGGAGTTCGTCCAAGGCTTGACGATATTTGTTTTTGAATGCTTTTTCGTCGTCAATATCTGCAAATTCATAGAAGGCGACACCATCCCCATTCAGGTTCATTGCTGTTTGGGCAATTCCTTTGAGAATTTGTCCCCCAGACAAATCACCCAGATAACGGGTGTAAGAATGAGCAACTAACAATTCTGGTTCTTTTTCAGAAATTTCCCGGATGCGCCCAACATAGGCTTGTCCTGCTGGGGAGAGTTGGATTTGTTCCCGCCAGTTAGTACCGTAGTAATAAGTCAGGTCTTTTTCTAAGCTGTGTTGTCTGTATAGCTCCAGAAAATTAATTTTGGAAACAATAGGGTGATCTTTGTGCTTTTGCATTTCCTCTTCCATCGCTGAATACACGAAGTAGAGGTTGGCAACCAGTTTGCGGTAAGAGTTTTTCTCTACAACTCCTTTTAAAAAACACTTGACAAAACCAACGTTTTCTGCCATCGTGTGGGCTTTTTTGGTGCCTACACGCAATTTAGTTGCTAAATTACTGCTCATGCTAAATTTCTCAAATTTAAAAGGTAAATAGTTGCCTTTTTTCAGAACGGCTACAAAAGCCACTAAAACGTTACAGTAAAGCTATTTGATGAGAATTTCTATTAATATTTTTTAAGTGTCAAGACTTTGTATTGTGCAACACAGCAACGACAATCACGGGCACAGAGGTATGTTTATGAATTGTAAAAAGAAGTTAAAATCTGTAAAGTCATGGGGATACACGGGGACGCGGAGAATAACCAATGCCTAATGCCCGCCAACCCCAACAACTAACAACTAACCACCAACATAAATTAATTTTTTGAGATTATTTTTACCAAAGCTTCATATAATTATTAAGTATTTCTGCTTAAATGAGAGCTGAAGAGCAAATAAATCTGTAAAAAGAAAACAAATCAGATATCGTGGTAAAACCTAATTGATAGGGGATTAGTCATAATCTTCTGTGTGTCTGTGTGGAGTGTTTCTACTTATGGTCTCATCTATAACTCGGACTCAAGGCTTTGGTGGTAGTTCTGCTTCTGAGCCTGATAAATTGCAGAAAGCTATCGAGGGTAGCCTTGCACCCAATAGCATCTCATTACCGACAACTCCCTTGTTTGGCACAGACGGCATTCGTGGGCGAGTAGGGGAATTACTGAGTGCACCTCTAGCATTGCAAATTGGTTATTGGGCGGGTATCGTACTACAGTCTTATACCGCTAATTCAGGAGCAGTAATTGTTGGGCAGGACTCAAGAAACTCCAGCGATATGCTGGCAATGGCCTTGAGTGCAGGGTTAACAGCAGCAGGACTAGAAGTTTGGTATTTAGGCTTATGTCCCACTCCCTGCGTTGCCTATCTTACCAGTATGAGTGATGCCATTGGTGGGGTAATGATTTCTGCTAGCCACAACCCGCCAGAGGATAACGGCATTAAAATATTTGGTGCAGATGGTTTAAAGTTACCCCAAGCTTTGCAAGCAGAAATTGAAGCCGGACTGCGGGGTGTGGCAGCATCTACCGGTGTTAGCAATTGTGGTAGATACTATCCACGCCCGGAGTTGGTGGGGAGTTACACAAATGCGTTAACGCAGTCTTTGGAAGCAGCTAATCTCCAAGGTATGAAAGTAGTTTTAGACTTGGCTTGGGGTGCAGCAGTTGGGTTAGCACCATCAGTATTTGAATCGATGGGGGCAGAAGTTATTTGCTTGCATCACCAACCGGATGGCGATCGCATTAACGTCAACTGTGGTTCGACTCACCTCGATATTTTGCAAGCAGCAGTTAGGGAACACAACGCTGATCTAGGTTTTGCCTTTGATGGCGACGCTGATCGCGTGTTAGCAGTAGATAATCATGGACGGCAAGTCAATGGCGATTACATTCTTTACTTGTGGGGACACCACCTCCAGCAAAAGCAAGCATTGCCAGATAACTTAATTGTGTCCACCGTCATGGCAAACTTGGGCTTTGAAAGAGCATGGAAGCAAAGCGGTGGTAAACTGATTCGCACACCTGTCGGCGATCAATACGTGCAAGCAGAAATGCAGAAAACTGGCGGTATGCTGGGGGGAGAACAATCTGGTCATATTTTATGCCGTCATTATGGCATCACAGGAGACGGATTACTCACAGCTTTACACGTCGCAGCCTTAGTACAGCAGGCAGGTGCTTCCCTCGCAGAAATGGTAGATCAAAGCTTTCACACTTACCCCCAGCTATTGCGGAACGTACGAGTAGAAGATCGCCACAAACGCATGGCGTGGAAAGAATGCCAACCTCTGCAAGAATCAATAGCTAAAGCTGAAGCTGCGATGGGTGATACTGGGAGAATCTTAGTCCGTGCTTCTGGCACAGAGCCAGTGATCCGAGTCATGGTAGAAGCAGAAGCAGCCGATCTTGCTAACTACTGGACAAATGAATTAGTGCTGCAAGTGCAGAAATATCTGGGTTGAGGGCAATTGGGGATTAGCGATCAATACGGTTCAGTAAGATCTAAAAACCTAATTTCGTGTAGTGGACTAACAAGACTAAAACGCTGCATTAATAAACCGCATGAAGCAAGAGAGAACACATAGATAAAACAAGAGATTTATTGCACTATTTTAGTTGTTTCAGCTTACTACACAAAATTAAATTTTTTCAAAAACCAAACCGGATTCCTATAAAAACCAGAAGATTTATCAACACTTTATGAAAGTAGTTGCCTTTAGACTCAGACCTAATGAAGATTTAAGAGAGAGCCTAAAAATTTTTGCCATAAATCAAAATATTAACGCCGGATTTATCTTAACTGCAATTGGTAGCCTCAAACAAGCAAGCATTCGTTTTGCTAATCAACAAACGAGTACAGTCTTAACAGACAAATTTGAAATTCTTTCTCTCAACGGTACAATTGCTAACACAGGTGTTCATCTTCACATTGCGATCGCTGACAAAGAAGGTAAAACTATTGGTGGACATCTTGATAATGGATGTATTATCTACACTACTGCGGAAATAGTGATTGGATACACAGAAGAATTTGCTTTTACCAGAACAGTAGATGAACAAACAGGCCATCAAGAACTAGAAATTATTCCAAACTTTGGTAATCGGTAATTGGTAATAGGAAAGAAAAATACTTATTACCTCTTGAAACGCAGAGGATCGCAGAGGTTTCCGCACTAGGTAGCAGAGTGTCCATCGGTGTTTATCGGTGTGCATCTGTGTTCGTCTTCCAAAACATAATTTGTAACACAGCTAAAATTCACATCAGCCACAATTCTACCTCCAGGATGCTGCATGAACATCTTGAGGAAGATGTGGAAAATTCCAGAAATTTAGTATTTATCAAAGCGGGAGGTAAAAAAACCATCCTGACAAAGGAGACAGAGTTAATGAAATTAACAGTGATTTGGGATTTACTCAAAGAAACATTTAACGAATGGCAGCAAGATAAAGCATCGCGGTTAGCGGCAGCCTTAGCTTATTACACAATTTTTTCTATCGCCCCATTATTAATAATTGTGATTGCGATCGCAGGTGCAGTATTTGGAGAAGCAGCAGCAAGAAACGCAATTTTTACCCAACTTCAAGGATTAATTGGCCCTGCGGGTGCAGAAGTTATTCAAAATGCTATTGAAAGCGCTAGCCAACCGCGAGCAGGAACTATTGCTTCACTCATTAGTATAGTAGTCTTAATTTTTGGTGCTACTGGTTTATTTACAGAATTACAAGATTCCCTCAATACGATTTGGGAAGTACAACCCAAACCAGGAAAAATGGTAAAAAACATGGTTCGCCAACGCTTTTTGTCCTTTGCAATGGTGTTAGCGATCGGCTTTTTACTCCTCGTGTCTTTGGTAATTAGTACAGTATTGTCAGCGTTGGTTAACTATTTTCAATATTTACTGCCAGGCGTCGATTTTGTCTGGCAAATTATTAACTTCATACTGGCTTTTGTCATCACTACTTTACTATTCGGGTTAATTTTTAAAGTTCTACCAGATGCCAAAATTGTTTGGAAGGATGTTTTAATTGGAGCAGCTATTACCTCACTTTTATTCTCCTTGGGTAGGTATGCGCTAGGACATTATCTGGGTAACGCTACTTTTGGTTCTACCTATGGGGCTGCTGGGTCAATAGTAGTGATTTTAGTCTGGGTTTACTATACCGCTCAAATCTTGTTTTTTGGGGCAGAATTTACGCAGGTTTATGCTCGTAGATATGGTTCTCGTATTGTCCCAGCTGATTATGCAGTTTCTCTAAACGAAATAAACAAGGAGAACAAAAAGACACGGAGAGAAAACAATTAAAAATTAAAAATTGGGAAGAAGGACAAGGGAAACAATGGGGAACTCGGGGTTCCCACCTCCCCACACTCCTCGCGATCCCCGATCCTTTAACGCACAGGTCACTGTACAATATGACGGTTGTACTCTGTGACGGACTGTGATTGAGCGTTATACCTTGCCTGAGATGGGCAATTTATGGACAGATGCATATAAGTTTAAAACCTGGTTGCAAGTAGAAATCGCTGTTTGTGAGGCACAGGCGGAATTAGGTTATATTCCAGCCGAGGCGGTTGCAGAAATTAAAGCCAAGGCGAATTTCGACCCCAAACGAGTGTTAGAAATTGAAGCAGAAGTCCGTCACGATGTCATTGCTTTTTTGACAAATGTCAATGAATATGTGGGTGATGCTGGACGATACATTCACTTGGGTTTAACTAGTTCTGATGTGTTGGATACAGCTTTAGCATTGCAACTTGTTGCTAGTCTGGATTTATTATTGCAACATGTGCAAGCATTAATTGATGTGATTCGTCAGAAGGCGAAAGAACATCGCTACACGGTGATGATCGGACGTTCTCATGGTATTCATGCCGAACCCATCACCTTTGGTTTTAAACTCGCTGGGTGGCTAGCAGAGGTATTGCGCCATCAAGAACGTCTGCAAATTCTCCGGAAAACCATCGCTGTGGGCAAAATTTCCGGTGCAGTGGGAACCTATGCCAATATCGAGCCACGGGTAGAAGCGATCGCCTGCCAAAAACTCGGACTCCAAAGAGATGCAGCGTCGACACAGGTAATCTCACGCGATCGCCACGCCGACTTCGTGCAACAATTAGCTTTACTTGCAGCTTCCATCGAACGTTTTGCAGTGGAAATTCGCAACCTCCAAAAAACTGATGTTTTGGAAGTCGAAGAATTCTTTGCTAAAGGACAAAAAGGTTCTTCTGCCATGCCTCACAAGCGCAACCCCATCCGTTCCGAACGCCTCACAGGCATGGCTAGAATCATTAGAAGTCATGCTGTCGCAGCTTTAGAAAATGTTGCCCTTTGGCATGAACGGGATATTTCCCACAGTTCTGTCGAACGAGTAATTTTGCCAGACGCTTGCATTTTGACGCATTTTATGCTTGTGGAGACAACCGACTTGGTAAAAAACCTACTGGTGTATCCAGAGAATATGGCGCGGAATATGAATGTTTATGGCGGCGTTGTCTTTAGCCAAAGAGTTTTACTCACCTTAGTAGAAAAGGGAATCAGTCGCGAAGAAGCCTATAAAATTGTCCAAGAAAATGCTCATACTGCTTGGAACAAACCGGAAGGCAATTTCCGTGACTTGATTAGCAAAGATCCCCGTGTCACCGCCAAATTGTCACCAGCAGAAATTGCAGCATGTTTTGATCCACAACACCACTTGCAGCATTTAGAGCAAATCTATCAACGGTTGGGAATTTAGTTGTTTGTTGGTTGTTGGTTGTTGATTGTTCCAAACAACAAACAACTAACAACTAGCAACAACCACTACCCAAAATATACGGAAGTAGTATACAACATTAATATATCCAGATACTGATAAACTTCAGTACTCTAATACCTAAGCTATTTAATCTGTGAAAAAATCACATCACAGGGAAGTGTAAATAGCTACTGTTTGCTTCTGCATTTGTGATTTTGAGCCTTATGATTGAACTCCTAGCCGCACTTTCTGCCTCAGCCGCAGCAGGAATGAGAACTGCCTTACCCTTGCTGTTTATTGGACTATTACAAGGTCGGCTTCTTTGGTCACAAGTACCAATCTTATCTCACATTTCTTCACCTGTCTTGCTAGGCATTCTCACAAGTTGGTCATTTGTCGAACTACTTGCTTCTAAAAAACTGATGGGACAACGAGTGCTGCAAGTGGTGCAGCTTGTCTTGTCTCCACTTGTAGGAGCAATCATGGGGTTAGCAGTAGCTTCAGCCACAGCACCTGCCAACTGGCTGATTGCTCTGATTGGAGGTACATTTGCCTTGGTACTCCAGCTAACTCAAGTCGGCTGGTTCTTTCGTTTGCGCGGCATACCCCTGTGGGCAGTCTTCATTCAAGATTTATTGTGTATTGTCCTGGTATTTTTTGCCCTTGGCGCTCCCCGACAAGGAGGATTAATTGCTCTGGTCTTGCTTTGGTTTGCCCTTCGTAGTGGTCAATATTGGTATCGGCGATATTGGCAAAACCTTAAACAGTAACACCGAGATAATTAAGAGCTTTAATTTGGTTTGTTATTATGGTGCTTCTCGTTTAGATGAAGTAATACCGTAAAAGCATAGACCCGGAGCGGCTTCAAAAGAGATGATCTTGTAACGAAAAGTAAAGTTGACTAAACACCTCTTTATTTGTACCATCTGCCTCCTGCCTTTTCATAACGACAATTTTTAACGCTACTTCTGCGTAATTTACTCTTAAAAACTTGTAATAATTTCTGCAACGGATGTAGATGCACAAACACAAGCTTCGTAATATTTCTCTGTAATTTTATCGCCCCAATTTCTGTAATCTAAAGATGGGTTTTTGATATTAAACTTAAGTTTATTGTTCTACGATTGCTTAACAAAAGCGCTTCGTTGTGGAGCGCTCTTTTTTTTGGTCAAAGGTTCAGTACTATAAAAACCGCAAGTAATTTCTTCATAAGTAATTTTGCAATCATGCCCGTACGTCAAACTTTAGCAAAGACTGATATTCAACTTTCTTATTTGGAGTGGAACCAAAATCCAGGTCAAGAAAATTTATTGCTACTGCATGGTTTAGCTGACCATGCCCTAGTTTGGTCTAGTTTGGGAGATTATCTAGCGCCACACTACCACATAGTTGCCCCTGATTTACGCGGTCATGGCGAAAGTAGTAAGCCAGAGAAAGACTATAGCTTTGAGAGTGCGATCGCAGACCTAGAAGCATTGATGAATAAATTAGGATGGACAAGCACTCATATCGTCGCCCACTCTTGGAGTGGTAAATTAGCTTGCATCTGGGCCAGACAAAATCCACAAAGATTGCGGAGTATGATTCTAGTCGACCCGATTTTTATCTGGCAAATGCCCAGTTTCTTGAAGGTGACATTTCCCATGTTGTATCGCTTCTTGTCATTTCTCAAAGCAATGGGCCCATTCCCCACTTACGAAGCAGCCGAAAAACAAGCCCGTCAGTTGAATCAATATCAAGGCTGGAGTCCCTTACAACAAAAAGTTTTTCAAGCAGGTATAGAACAAAAACCTGATGGTAGCTGGGGTAGCAAATTTACAATAGCTGCACGCGATCGCATTTTTGAGGAAGTAATGCAGGTTCCTGGTTTAACAGTTCCAATTCACACTCCCGCCTTATTTGTCCAGCCAAAAAAAGGTCTTAACCGCCAAGAATGGCAACTGAAGCCTTACAAAAAATACCTCAAAAACCTACAACTGTGCCAAGTTCCTGGTAATCATTGGCCATTTTTGACCCAACCTGAAGCCTTTAACCAAACTGTAAAAGCTTTTTTGCAAGAAAATTAAACTCTTTAACCCAAAAGCATACAAATAACCTATCTGTGTTTATCTGTGTGCATCGGTGATCGATTTCTAAAATACGATTTACGTAAGACGGTGAATTGAAGCAGCAATATAAGGTTTTTTGGCAATTGCTTAGTTGATTTTGATTGACGAACATTCATGGAATACAGGATACACACCGATAATCTATCTGTGTTCCATGAATGTTCCATGAGTGTACCCTACGAGAAGCCACTGTTGGGGACGTCTACGATTTGAAAAAAATATGATATTTTGTACTGGCGCGATCGCGCTACTCATGTCTCACCCTCACTGCTGGATTTAATTGATTGGTTGATGGCGCGGGATGTAGCCCAGCGTCCTGCTAACACCCAAGAAATTTTACAACGTTAAATATTGCTACGATAAGTACGTAAAATAGTATCTCTATAACTAGGAAAAAATGGGCTTTTACTCACAAAAAATCCTTCCCTATCTGATTGATTGGTCGCTATCAGATCCTAGTCTGGCTAAATATCGTCAAGAGGTTTTGGCAAATGTAGAAGGAGAAGTTCTCGAAATTGGTTTTGGTAGCGGAGTAAATCTTTCCTACTATCCAGAACATATTCACAAAATTATCACAGTTGACGTCAACCCAGGCATTCATGCACTAGCCCAAAAACGTATTCAGGCATCTTCAATTACAGTAGACCATCACATTTTAAGTGGTGAAAACCTGCCAATGGCAGATCATGCATTTAACAGCGTAGTCAGCACTTGGACTTTATGTAGTATTGAGAATGTTGAACAAGCTCTCAAAGAAATCTATCGGGTGCTAAAACCGGGAGGAAGATTTTTTTTCATTGAACATGGGCTAAGCAATGAACCTAATGTCCAAGTCTGGCAAAATCGATTGACCCCATTACAAAAAATAATTGCAGGCGGTTGTCATCTGAATCGAAATATCCGACAAATTTTGGAGAATCAGTTCGATAAAGTGAGCTTGGAAGAGTTTTATACCAAAAAAACGCCCAAAATCATCGGATATCTTTACAAAGGAATCGCAACTAAAGCTAGGTAATTTAACATAGTCGTAAAATCTTCCTCCCCAGGACAGTAATTAACGGGAAGTGAATAAATTATATAGATGGGATTGGCAGTTTTGCTCAGCTTAGGGATTGAGGCGATCGCTAATTCGACAGATCAAAATCATTTTAATAACACCTCAGCCGAAATTTTCATAAAATTTAGGTCTTTTTGTGCCATTTCCTGCATAATCCTGTGTTTGCAATTCCCATACATAAATAGCAAGAACCCTCAGATTCACAGAGTCAGGTTGACTCATTAATAGTTGACCGAAGCAAAAACCAGAGGACACTTCATGAAAAAACGTGAAGATATCATTGAAAAGTTCTCAACGTTTCTCAGTTTTGGCAACTCCAGTAGTGATCTAAATCCTATTTGGCAAACAGACCCAGACCTAGAACGTTGTATAAAAAGTTTAGTGGAGTCAGAACCAGACGCAAATGAAGAATTTTGGGCGCAGTACTTTCTGAAAGTTTTAAGGAAGGCGTCAACAGAAGAAGATACGGAGACAAAAGGAAACGGGGACGCGGTGAATATTGATGGACTCTCCGCGTCAACCCGTCTCCCCTTCACCACGTCTTCTTTTATAGCTGGAAGACATATGTCTGCATATTTGCAAGAAGCTTGCTTATGGGCTTCTCAAAAAGCTTATCAAAGATTTAAATATCTCCGGCATAAATATCCATTGGAAGAATATTTT
The DNA here is from genome assembly GCF_001904645.1 of Fischerella major NIES-592. Taxonomy (NCBI): domain Bacteria; kingdom Bacillati; phylum Cyanobacteriota; class Cyanophyceae; order Nostocales; family Hapalosiphonaceae; genus Fischerella; species Fischerella major. The sequence continues at coordinate 381,725 of NZ_MRCA01000002.1, forward strand.
CAAATCGCCAATGCAGCTGCTAATCCACCAGGTAAACTCCTGAAAAATTTTAATGTTGAATATCCCCTGACTAATATCGAAGGATATGCTAAAACAGCAATCATAAGGTTAATTAGCAATACAATTTATCAGCATGATATAGAAGCAAAGAGAGGAAAATTTTCTGATTATGGTTTACTCAAAGATTTAAACGCTAAAGAATTACGGGAAGCATTGCTCTCTAAAGGGATAAATCACAAAAAGCTTAATTCTTACTGCTTAGTTTGGCGATGTTTAGATAAAATCTATCAACCAACACGCTCTCAAGGAAGTCGTAGTTTGGAACCTCCCAATCAACAGCATCTCCAAGAAATTGCCCATTGTTATAACCAGCAAATAAACAAACTAGATTTTCCCACAGCACCAGTTTCCAGCGAGAAAGTTCAATTTATGCTATCAACCTGTGTGCGGGCAGCTCGTGATTATCGTACCAAACGTTTTTTATCCTTAGAAGAATATGACAATATTTTTGACCCCACACTAACACCTTGGGATAATCTCATACAAGAAGAAGCATGGAAACAAGTTAACTCAATTATCTCCAATTTATTTGCTTCCATACCAGAAACTGGTCAAATAATCTTAAAACTTTGGCAAGGGCTAAGCTTGACTCAAACTGAAATAGCAACAATTTTAAGAGCTACTTATCCAGACTTACAAAAACAATATCAAGTAGCCCGTCAATTATCAAGATATAACCAAAGTATATTAAAAGATTTAGTAAAGGAATTAAAGAAAGTTCATCCCGATGTTTGTTTTCACAATGAAAAAGATATTGAAAATATTAAAGATGCCATGAATGAATGTATTAGATCGCATTGTCAAAAACTATTATATTCAACATTAGATAGAATTGGAGAAAAATCTCCAGAACAAGATAAATTGTTGGCTGTTTTCCATGAAATTCAAATTTTAGGACAACAAAACTATCAGCAGATTAGTATTTTCTTATCGGAAGCATCAAGTCTATTATCACAGGTGAAACAAAACCTAATTATATCTTTCAAAAACGAATTAGAAAAGAACATGAATTTAGAACAAAATTCTCTCGAAATAGTCAATCAAAAAATAGCTGAATTCATTGAAGAATGGTTGAAAAGCAAATTGTATTTTGCCAAACAGGGATAAAAATATGAAATCGGAAATGAATGATTTAATGGTGCTTTACCCAGATAAGTTATGGTTAGATTTATCAGATCAAGAACAACAAACTGCATGGCAAATATCTGCTCAAAATCATTACTCTAACCCTACTACCCGTTGGAATGCCTATCTCAATTGTTTATGTTTGAATGCTTTTTTAGATTGGTTGAAAGAAGAACCTGATTTAGGTGAAACTCCCAAGGTTTGGCCAAGTGATCATCAGTTACCTAGTTTTTGGGAATTTGTGAATGGTACTTGTTTAACTGTAGGTGAACTGCGGCTAGTGCTAATTCCTAGCGATAAAAGTAATCTGACAGAATTTCGCATACCCCAAGAATGGGTTGATATTCCCAACTGGGCGGCTGATTATTATCTAGCTGTGCAGATTAACTTAGAAGAAAACTGGATAGGAGTCTGGGGATACACAACCCACCAACAAATTCGAGAAAAAGCTAAATATGACTTGATGGATCGAACTTACTTGTTAGATGAAGAAGATTTAATTGCAGATATAAATGTAATGTGGGTGGCACGGGAAGTATGTTCTGTGCAAAAACCAGAGCTAAAAATGTTGCCAGAATTGTCAAGTGTACAAATCGAGAAACTACTCAAGCAACTGGATCACTGGACTCCTGATTTGCCCGAGAATGTGAGTGGGCAAGAATGGATGGCATTACTGGCACTAGATCAAGGTAGACAGGATTTATACCAGAAAAGGCTTGCAAAACATAAAGGTAATTTAGTTGCATACAGCCAACCCTTGGTAAATAACTTGAGTAAATGGTTTCAAAATGTCTTTGAAGGAGGTTGGCACTCTTTTGACACCCTCGTTAGTTCACAACAAAATACTTTAGCTGTGCAGTTCCGCAGTGATGCAACCTTGAATGAAGTTCGTGTCAAGGGAGCTAAGTTGATTGATTTAGGAATGCAACTCAGGAATACTGCTGTGGTGCTGCTGATTGGTTTGACATCAGAGATAGATGAGAAAGTCAGTATCCGTGTCCAATTACATCCAGCCAATGAAGAAGTGTATCTACCACCTGATTTGAAGTTACTTTTACTTTCGGGGTCGGGAAACATTCTTCAGGAAGTACAATCTAGAAGTCACGACAATTTCATTCAACTCAAAAAATTTAAATCTCCCCCAGGCAAAAATTTTAGTTTACAAGTAACCTTAGGTGATATCAGTATTAAAGAAGATTTTATGCTTGAGAAGCTTGTTGGCTAACAGCCATGAGTAAATTAGTTGTATTGAACCTGGGAAAGGGTAATTTAAAGCAAGGCTTTCCCTCTGTTACTGCTGCACTCTGGGAAGAAGGTAATCCCATCGCCATGCAATTTACGGGTAGCCTACCACCCGCACCAGAAATTTGGTCACTTTACAAACGCTGGCAACTGCTTTATCAATTACTCTATGAAGCTCTTTACCCTAGCTTGGATTGGCGCAGTTACACAGATGATTTAGAGGATACAGATATCGAAATAGATGAAGATGATGTCACGAATGTTTCCTCTGTTGATTTTAGTAATTTATGCGATGATTTACACAAACAAATTAATTCCTGGCTGAAATCTGAGCAATTTCGTCACATTGACCAAAAATTACGCACCAAATTAAATCCTGATGATGAAATCCGGGTAATTCTGGCAACAGAAGATCACCAGGTGAGACGTTTACCTTGGCATCTGTGGGATTTTTTTGAAGACTACCAAAAGGCAGTGGCATGTTCAAGTGTTTTAGAGGTTGAGCAAGTTAAGCCCTTACGTAAAAATCCTGGGCGAAAAATTAGGATTCTCGCTGTTCTGGGTAATAGTCAGGGAATTGATGTCCAGCAAGATCGGGCGATTCTAGAACAGTTACCAGGTGCGGAAATTATTTTTTTGGTCGAACCACAACGGCAAGAGTTGGATCGCTGGCTTTGGGATAGACGAGGCTGGGATATGCTATTTTTTGCAGGTCATGGTTCCACTGGTGCTGAAGGAGAAACTGGTCAGATTCATATCAATCAAACAGAGACGTTGACGATCGCTCAATTAAAAAATGCTCTCAAAGCAGCGATCGCACGCGGTCTGAATTTAGTCATTTTTAACTCCTGCGAAGGTTTGGAATTAGCGCGGGAATTAGGTTCTCTGCATATTCCCCAAATGATTGTCATGCGCGAACCAGTCCCCGATTTTGTCGCCCAAGAATTTTTAAAGCACTTTCTCGAAGCTTTTGCTCATGGAGAATCTTTTTATTTGGCGCTGCGAGAAGCACAGAATAAATTACAAGGTTTGGAAAATCAATTCCCCTGTGCCAGCTGGTTACCGATGATTTGCCAAAATCCAGCAGCAGAACCGTTAGTTTGGCCACAACAACACCTAAGCAACCGCCCCCCGATTTTACCTCCCCGACGCATTCTCCCCATCATCTTCAAAGCAAGCGTGGTAATCACTGCTCTTACTGTTGGCATTAGATCACTAGGAATGTTGCAGTCGTGGGAACTAGCAGCTTTTGATTTATTGATGCGATCGCGCCCTTCTGAAGACCCCGATCCTCGGATACTGGTAGTAACAGTCACAGAAGCTGATGTGAGCGCCCAACCCGCCACAGAAAGAGCAGGAGCATCGCTATCAGACAAAGCCTTGGCTGAAGTTGTGAAAAAACTGGAACAGTTCAACCCCAGCGTTATTGGTTTGGATATCTATCGTGAGAACCCTGTCAAACCAGAATATGCAGATTTAGCCAAGACAATGCAAACAAGCGATCGCTTTATTGCCATATGTAGAGGTGGTGAAAACAAAACTGATTCTGGTGTTCCACCACCCCCAGAAGTTTCTAGTCAACTTCAACGCCAAGGTTTTAGTGATGTCGTTACTGATCCTGATAACGTCATTCGTCGCCAAATCTTGACTATGGCTCCTGCACCTCCCTGTGCGACTGATAAATCTTTGAGTTTTCGCCTTGCGAGTCGTTACTTAAAAAATCATGGTATTCAACCTCAACTAACTCCTGAAAATAATTGGCAGTTCGGCAAAGTTGTGTTTAAAAATATACAACAAAACAGTGGTGCCTACACTGGTATAGATAATCTCGGTCATCAAGTCTTGTTAAATTGGCGCGCAGCCGATTCAGTTGCCCAACAAGTTACTCTCAAAGAAATTTTCAACAATCAACTTACTGCCGATTTAGTACGCGATCGCATAGTTCTCATTGGTACCACTGCCGAAAGTTTTCACGATTACTGGTCTACTCCCTACAGTCATCAAACGCCAGGGGTAGTTGTACAAGCACATATGGTAAGTCAGATCCTCAGTGCTGTCCTGGATGAGCGACCGTTGTTATGGGTTTTACCAAAGTGGTCTGAAATATTGTGGATCTGGAGTTGGTGTGTAGTTGGTGGTGTACTAGCTTGGCAGATGCGATCGCGCTTACGTTTGCTGATTGCTCTAGCAGGTGCGAGCAGCATTTTATATGTGACTTGCTTATACTTAATTATACAAGGAGGCTGGATACCACTGCTTCCCTCAACATTAGTCTTACTAGCTGGTGGAGCAAGCGTAGCAACCCTAACTTCATCTCAAAGTCAAGAGTAAAAATATATTTATTTGTTAAGTAAAATCAAAAAACTATTGTAACCTAGTACACCATTTCATTAATTCGTAGTGGATTAAATTTAGCGAGACTCTGCGTTCCTCTGCGCTAACTCCGCGTGCCTTTGCGTTAAAAAAGTTACTACAATATGTAACTTTGTACCGTGCATAAAAAATTTTTATGTTTTTACATTAGCTCTGAAGTGCATAATCTGATTTTAATTACACCAACAAAGAATAATAGCAAAGATTAACTTAACAGACTTGACTGATGTTCCTGATATGGTCAAACCAAAAAAAATTGCATTCTCTAGGAGAAATTCCAAAAATATGTAGTAACCAATCAAGAAAACAACAGTTTTTTGATTTGATTACTATATGCTCAACCTATGACAATTGATTGTTAAACCCCGTCCTTAAGGACGAGGTCTTAAACATACAAAAACAATGACAAATGAGCAAATCAAAATGTGCATTGACTATAGCTTGTATGTTGCTTGGCTGGGTGAGCTATTTCCTACCAGTAATAGCACAACCCAATCAACCGACTAATAACAATTCTCAGACCACACAAATTCACTTTCAAGACAAAGAACCAGATGGATCAAGCCGAGGTAGGCCTATTAAAAGGAAAGGAACTGGAAGTCGTGGTGACTGTCCGCCTGTAGATGTTTTAACGACTGCATTGATACCGGAAAAAAATGTAGGTTTGACTGTTGATGAATCTCCTAGCTTTTGGTTTTTTGTTCCTTATAAACCAACAGACACACCCATTGGCGAATTTGTATTGCAAGATGAAACAAATAATGACGTTTACAGAACAAATTTTACTCTGCCTAATACGCCAGGTATTGTAAGCTTGAAGTTACCACCCACAGTAGTGTTAGCAGTTAACAAAGACTATCAATGGTACTTCAAACTTTATTGTTCTAAACAACAACTATCTAACCCAATATTTGTACGTGGATGGGTGCAAAGAATACCTCTCAAACCTGAATTAGCAAGTCTTTTGAAATCAGCTACCACACCACGGCAGCGCATCGCTATTTATGCTGAAAAAGGCATTTGGTATTCAGCTTTGTCTGAGCTAGCTGAACTTCGCCTTGCTGAAACAAAAAATCCTATTTTTGCTAATGATTGGGCTAACTTGTTGCAGTATATTGGTTTAGTTGATTTTGCGTCAAAGCCTATTGTGGGAGAAGTAACAGAGGTGAAATAATATCATGTTCGCTGGAATACTTATACTGTCGCGTAGGCTGGTAATAGGTAATGGGTAATTTATTTTCTATTTTCTTCCGTGTCCCCCTTGTCCCCTTGTCTGATCACTAAATCCTATCAGAAAAATAGTGAAACGGTATCATTTTCTCGCCTGTATTACCTGTAAACTTCCACCTGCATACAAACATTGCTTGTCGATACTGAACCCCATCTCCATCAATAACCCAAGTAAATCAGTTTTTAACAACTGCCAAGCAGTCTCGGTTTCAAATAACCATAAAAATAGCCATACAGATGGCAAAAATAAGGGATTATGAGGATTGTGGAAATCAACAAGAGTGAATACTCCACCAGGCTTAAGCACACGATGTACTTCTCTAATAATTTTGCGCAATTGTTCAGGTTGCATTTCGTGTAAGGCAACACTTGTATGCACCAAATCAAATTCATTATCTGCAAAGGGCATTTCTTCAGCAAAAGCTTCTACATATTCTGCTTGGGGAACATTCTGTTTTGCCCTTAGCAGAGATAACGGTGATGCATCTAATCCTGTTACATTTTGTGACAATCTCACTAAAAATTGTGTTGTTTGTCCACTGCCACAACACAAATCAAGAACTTTAGTATCTGAGTGAATTGTTAAGCCTTGGAAAGCCAATTGTCGAAAACGTTGTTCACCACCAACACTGATAGCTGCCAAACGGGATACACCATCGTACAGCCACTGGTAACGATAACTCCAATCTCGTAAAATTGTAGCCACTGTCTCTATCCTTTGTCGTTAACTTATATATTTAATAAAGATATATTGTTAACATTAGTAAAAAAGCTGAAAAGATTGGGGGATTGTTACTGCTATGGGTCGTGTAGGCGTATTACTACTCAATCTCGGTGGCCCGGAGAAATTAGAAGATGTAGGGCCGTTTCTTTTTAATCTGTTTTCTGATCCGGAAATTATTCGCCTACCTTTCCCCTGGCTGCAAAAACCCCTAGCCTGGTTTATTGCTTCACGGCGTACGAAAAAATCTCAAGAGAACTACCGCAAAATTGGTGGTGGTTCCCCACTGCGGCGCATCACCGAAGCTCAAGCAGATGCCCTCAAAGGACAATTGCAAGCCTTAGGGCAAGATGCGAAAATCTACATTGGTATGCGTTACTGGCATCCTTACACCGAAGAAGCGATCGCTCGCATCATCCAAGATGGCATTGAAAAACTGGTGATATTACCTCTTTATCCACAATTTTCTATCAGTACCAGTGGTTCTAGCTTCCGACTTTTAGAAAAACTTTGGCAAGAAGACTCCAGACTCCAGCAGATAGAATACACAGTTATTCCTTCTTGGTACAAACAACCAGGCTATCTCCAGGCAATGGCAGAACTAATAGCCCAGGAAATTGACCAACTACCCAATCCCCATGAAGCTCACGTCTTCTTTAGCGCTCACGGCGTTCCTAAAAGCTATGTAGAAGAAGCAGGGGACCCCTACCAGCAAGAGATTGAGGAATGCACCTATTTAATCATGCGGACACTTGATCGCCCCAATGCGCATACATTAGCTTACCAAAGTCGTGTTGGCCCAGTAGAATGGCTACAGCCTTATACTGAAGATGCTATCCCTGAACTAGCAACAAAAGGTATTAAAGACTTAGTAGTCGTGCCGATCAGTTTTGTTTCCGAACACATTGAAACTCTGGAAGAAATTGATCTTGAGTATCGAGAATTAGCAGAAGAAGCAGGAATTCACAACTTTCGCCGTGTACCTGCTCTCAACACCCATCCAGTATTTATTAAAGCTTTAGCAGACTTAGTTGTTGATGCTCTCACAACGCCCAGTGTCAAGCTCTCGCAAGTCTACCAAATGAAGAAAAAGGTAAAAATTTATCCACCAGAGGCTTGGGAATGGGGTATTACTACGAGTGCAGAAGTCTGGAACGGACGTATTGCCATGCTTGGCTTTATTGCTTTGATGATTGAATTGATTACCGGACGCGGTTTATTGCATATGATCGGGATTTTGTAACTGCCATATGCACTAACACTCATTAATGAGTCCATTGTCATTACCTAACATTTTTCTCATGTTATCCTGCCCAGAACTCAAGTTCTGGGCTAATAGCTTAAGTCCACTTCAAGTGGACTGATATCAAGTCCGGCTAATTACTTACGATAAGGCTTAAAAACATGAGTTGCCTTCTGTCTGTTGGCTTCTTTCTTCTGCCTTCAATCTGGAATATCGAGGACGGCATGGTGTTCCCCAAGATACCTTAGCAGCAGGAATATCAGTAAAAACACTGCTGCGTGCACCAATAACTGCATTTGTGCCAATTGTAACTCCTGCACCAACAAAGCAATCTGCTGCTATCCATACCCCATTGCCAATGCAAATACTCGCTGTTTTCAAGCCAAAGGCTGGATCGTACATATCATGACTACCAGTACACAGATAGCTTTTCTGGGAAATTACGCAATTTTCACCGATATGTATGTCATCCAAACTGTATAAAACTACGTCATCACCAATCCAACTATAGTTACCTATAGTGATTTTCCAAGGGTAAGTGAAGCGAGCAGTAGGTCTAATTATTACTCCTTTACCAACACGAGCGCCAAACAGACGTAATAAAGCACAACGCAGACCATTAAACGGATGAGGAGTTAGAGGAAAAGCGATCGCTTGCACAAACCACCATAAAAGAACATACCAACTTGGACGCCCCCGGTCAAACCAAGATTGGTCATATTTGCGTAAATCTATAAATGCTTGGTCATTAGTCATTTGTCAATGGTCAATGGTCAATGGTCATTAGTTAATTGTTGGTTGTTGATCGTTGGTTGTTGATGGTTGTTATTTACCCCTCACACTCCACCCTACGGGAAGCCGCGCAAAGCGCGTCTACATACTCCCTCTACTCCCCATCTCCCCATCAAACAACTGTCTGTCTCACTTTCTGAGGGAGAGCAGTTGTTGTCACAGAAGTAGACTTGGTGTTAAGTTTGCCGCCACAGTGGCGTAATTCGTAGAGTTTAACCCCAATTTGATATTCATATTGGCTCAGCAGCTTTGCATAAATGTATCCAGCTCTACCATCCAAAAAACCACGCTGGATCCAATAGAACAACACAAACCGTAAAAAAGGTTTAAATGGCAGTCGCACCCAAATTTTTTTCAAAAAGCGTTTACGCTGCACAGCATCACCAAATAATTTAGCGCCAATAGTACCGTTGTCGTGATTACCTGTAAGCAAATTATAGTAAACACGGGCTTCCCAATTAGAATAGCGATTATGTCGTTCTAACCAATGAAAAAGGTCACGAAAATCCTCGTGAATCATATCATTTTGCAGATATCCTGCTTTTCCATCTAGGATGACGTGTTCGTGAACTTCGTTATCACCTGTATTCGGAATATCTTCTGTATTAAGATTTTCGTAACGCCCTTTTTTATGCTTAAATAAACGCAAGTTCCAATCCGGATATTTACCACCGTGGCGAATCCATTTACCTAAGAAAAATACACGGCGATTGAGGTAGTAGCCATTATATTCAGGATTTTGAATTGCTTGGGCAATTTCTTCCCATAACTCAGGGGTGATGCGCTCATCACAGTCCACAATTAAAACCCATTCATTCCGAAAATTGAGGTTTTCTAAAGACCAATTTTTCTTTTTAGGCCAGCGTCCATTGAAATGAAACTGCACGACACTTGCACCATAACTTTTAGCAATTTCGGCGCTTTGATCACTACTTTGTGAATCTACTATAAAAACTTCGTCTGCTCTTTGTACACTAGCAAGGCAAGCTGGCAAATTTGCTTCTTCGTTTTTAGCTGGAATTAGTACAGAAACTGGTATTTTAGAAAATGACATAATATTTTGTTAGTGGTTAGTAGTTAGTAGTTAGTATTTAGTGGTTGGTCGTTGGTTGGTTGTTGGTTGGATTGCACAAATGTAGATCTGTACACTAGTTAATAGCTAATGACAATTGACAATTAACAATTGACTATTGACTATTGACTCTTTTTGCTAACAATCCTGCAATGGCAGCATTTAAGTAACCAATCTGACCATAGGCATAGACAAGTTTGTCAAATCGTTCTGCGGGGTCAGCAAAATATTTAACTGCTGTGTACAAACCACGCAAAAAACGCTCACTACCGCGTTTTAGCTGGCTAAAACCTGCTGTTCCTGCTAGTTGTTCCTGATAACACTCACTAATACCCTGCCACCAACCCCGATTTAAAAACCAAGAACGTTTAATACGTTCGGGGGAAACATTATGAAACACGTGGGCTTCGGGTAGATACATGACTTGCCAACCTGCTTGGAGGGCAAGTTCAGTTATTTGCAGTTCTTCGTTAGATAATAATTTTTTACCTATGCGACCAAGTTGAGGATCAAAGCCTCCAATTTCTTCGAGAAAAGCGCGGCGTATGGAGTAATTTAAACCTCTAGGAGTTAAACCAGGCTTGTCTATGGAGACTATGTTCTCACCCAGGTCATATGCCCCTAAATTAGCAGCTAGTCCTGGAGAAAGCCATAGTGGTGATTGCATTCCCTCAGGCCATAACAAGCTGACTTTGCCACCAGCGATCGCTAATTTTGGGTTATTTTTATAAGCGTTATATAAAACTTGCAGCCAGCCACGGCTAGCGACGGCATCATCATCAAGATATGCCAGGATTTCACTGCTTGCAACTTGAGCGCCTGTATTCCGGGCTACAGATAGACCAATAACAGGTTCATAAACATACTTGAGGTAGGGATGATTTGCCCTTTGTTCTACAACAGAACGAGTGCGATCGCTAGAACCATTATCCACCACTATCACTTCAAAGCCAGAAGCAAAATCTTGCGTGAGGAGGCTATCTATAGCAGCGCCTAAATAATTGTCTCGATTGTGAGTACAGATAATGGCAGAGATTAGCGTATCTGGCATAGGGAGTTATTGGTTATTGGTTATTGGTTGTTAGTTGTTGGTTGTTGGTTGTTGGTTGTTGTTTTAATTACAACTAACCACTAACTACTAACCCCTAACTACTAACCATCAGAAAATTCAATCTTGTCTGTTCTGGAGCTAATCTATACCAAATAACCCTGACTCACCAACCGAGTTTTTTCGGAAATCACCCTGATATCTTCACCCAAGATGCTCATAGCTAAATTTGCTATCACCGCAAATTAAAAATTTTGAGGCTTTATTCTGAAATTGCCTGTTACTTGCTTTACTGACATTGAATGTGACCATGTAATACCACGAGTGTCTCAGCCAGTTGTGAGAGACGAGTTTCTAAGTATTGCTTGCGTCCTAACAATTGACGTAACTTTTGGTAACGAGCGATCGCCATACTCACACTAGCAACCTGATCTGGAGGACAGGGACGTGTCCACACTGTACCGGAAGCATCCAAACCACACAAACGGTAGCCACTAGAAGATGATTGATAGGAAATTTTCGATTGTTGGGCGCAAATTTCTTCTACATAATCCATCAAGCGGTTGACTTCTGCATGACGTAGTGTCGCACTTCCTCTTGGTTCGTTGTCTGTGTGCGATTCTAACCAACCATTGACTATTGGTCCTTCTAGATAAACATCTTGTATTTGCCGTACGATTTTTTGCAGTTCCGCTTGCCAACAGGCAACAATTTCCTGGATTTCTTGCAACAGATTCATTGCTAATGCTGGGTTGGCTGCATTGCGATGGTTACTAAAGCTAGGAGTTTTGAATTTGGGTAGGCTTGGTGTTTTGCAACCGTTTTCTTCTACTGGGAATGTCTGTACAGAGGTGTGATGAAACTGAGAGTATTCTTCTGGTTGCTGATCATACTCATCTTCTGATTGAATATCATCATTTTCTGATTTTTCTGTTCCACTAACACTGATCCGAAATGATAAAGGCTGCTTGTTGACTTCTGATGACTCAGTAGTAGTGATGTCGCGATTTCCTAAATCGTGTAGAGTAGCCTCAATACGCTTTAAACCTGCTTTCATAATGGGTATCTCTAACTATTCTGTGACTTGTGATCGTGGATGGTGCTGAATTGATAGTTGGGATTTTTGACTCTTCCCAATAGTTGCATCATATAGATGCTGAGTGTTAATTTTATCTCTTAAAAGTTATTTGGGGTCAACAATCTCATCCCCAAAGTGAAAAATTATGGTAAACAGTTACAACCCCAGCTAATCCAAGATACTAAGGAAATAGCTTGGAGTAAAGCCACCAGGCAGGGACATTGGGGATTTTGCTTCGCGGATCAGGCATGGGATAAGGGTAATATTGATTTCTAAGTTTTGATTCATAATTCCCACTTCCTAATTTCATTTTTACCCCTGTGTTATGAAATTTTTATAATTCTAAGTTGAGCAAGCAAAAAATGAATCAAATCATTCTGGTGACTGGACCTGCACGTTCTGGGAAAAGTGAGTGGGCAGAAGCTTTGGCAATACAATCACACAAATCAGTAGTTTATATAGCAACCGCAACAAACGATTCTGATGATCAAGAATGGCAGCAACGTATTCAACGACACCAACAACGCCGTCCTCAAGATTGGACGACATTGGAAGTACCAATGCAGTTGTCTGCTACTCTTGCCCAAATGCAACCAAATACCTGCGTTTTAGTTGATTCTTTGGGAACTTGGGTAGCAAATCTACTCTCTCAGGAAGAGGCTATGTGGGAAAAAACTATGCAAGAGTTATTGGAGACGGTGCAACTAGTAGCAGCCGATATGATTTTTGTTGCTGAGGAAACAGGATGGGGTATAGTTCCAGCTTATCCGATGGGTCGAACTTTTCGCGATCGCTTGGGTGGATTAGTACGACACTTAGGTTCCATCTGTGAACCTGTTTATTTAATCACTGGTGGTCATGTTCTCAATCTCAGTTTACTTGGTTCCCCGTTGCCTGTGGGGAAGATAGGGTGATGGGGAGTGTGAGGAGTATGAGGAGTGTGAGGAGTATGAGGAGTGTGAGGAGTATGAGGAGTGTGAGGAGTGTCAGGAGTGTGGGGAGTGTGGGGAGTGTGGGGAGTGTGGGGAGTGTGGGGAGTGTGGGNGAGTGTGAGGAGTGTAAGGGTGGGCATTGGAAATTACTAACTACTAACTACTAACTACTAACTACCAACCACCAACAATTGATTATTGACTATTCTTAATTATTTATTCCAAATTTATTATCGAAATTCTAAATAAAATTAGAGTATGGCATCTCAAAATGAAGTTAAAAAATATCTAGCTTACTGGTTTCAGCTAGGCAAAAAAGTAATCATCAGTAATGGTGCAGAAACTTTGTTGCCTAAGCCTGTAATTGCAGGCGATCGCTATAGTGATGAATTTGAAGAATGTTGGCGGAAAATCACCTCTGAAAAAGCAGGTGATTGCTATCTTGAAGGTACAAGTGAAACTATTGCGGAATTGCTAACATCCGATTGGGAAATGTTTGCCTGTTCGCGTTGTACAATGCCCATACCTGTGCGAAGTATGGGTATGCCTGCTGAATCATGTCCATGCAATGATTTATCTGACTGGCCAAATACAGAAGTTCCTCTTCCCAGAGGACCTGTAAACAGTCAAGTACAGCTAAAATTGATTCGCGATCAACTTGTAAAAATGAATGAGCTGTCTCATCATTCTAATAGTTGATTATTGAATAAATTGATTCTGTCTCAAGATTTTTCCAATTAATTTTATATTTTAGATTATTCAGTAGCCCGGTTTTGATATCAAAACCGGGTTTTGGGTTTTATTGCCATGTATTTTTCAGAAATAGCACTCGTATAATCCTGCAATTAATGCTTCTTAAGGTGGTAAATAAGTTTACATAAATTGCAAATGACTTATGTATTAGAAAGGGTATATCGTAATAGGCAAGCAAGAAGTTGAGCTACTCAAGAAACTAATCAACTCCAATTATCACACATAACAACAACAATACAAGCAAGGTAACTATGTCTCACGAAACATTTACATCTAATTTGTTTAGTGAAGTAACCGAAGAACAACAGCAGATGGTTGCTGGTGGTAAGACTATATATGACAGTCTCGGCACCTACTTTAATGCAGATACAACAGCCTTTGTGTTTGCCGCAGCATCCGGTCCTGGTGGTAGTCTTGTGACTCAGGAATTTGCTGAGCAGGAAATTAACACCAGTGCTTACAAAACTTTTGAACTCAATCCCTACTTCTACTATCCATACTAAATAATTGAAAATTTCCGCATTAAAAAGAAAGGGTTTTCAACCATGTCTAACGAAGTTTTTGCATCTAATCTGTTCAGTGAAATCAGTGAAGAACAACAGCAAATGACCGCTGGTGGTAAGAGCATTAATGACTATCTCAACACCTACTTTAATGCAGATACAACAGCATTTGCTTTTGCTGCAGCATCTGGTCCTGGTGGTAGTCTTGTGACTCAGGAATTTGCTGAACAAGAAATTAATACCAGTGCTTACAAGAGTTTCCAACTCAATCCTTACTTCTACTACTACCCATACTAAGTCAGTCGAAAGTTGAGTACCTCATTTGGCTACTCAACTTTCAACATCACAATATAAACCTGAGCAAGGAGTTTTTGATCATGTCTAATGAATTGTTTACTGAAGTGTGCGAAGAACAACAGCAAATCGTTGTTGGAGGTAAAAGCATTTACGATTACATCAACACCAATTACTATCAAGACTTAACTGCTTTTAATTTTGCAGTTGGTTCTGGACCTCAGGGTAGTTTTGTTACGCAAGAATTTGCTAGCCAAACGATTGATACCAGCGCTTATAAGAATTTCTTGCTCAATCCTTATGGCGACTATTATTACGATCTAGATGACTAGCATTTAGATAAAAATATGTGAAATCAATTGATTGTATTCAACTGAATTTCCACGATACCCTTGATGAAGGTCAGCTATCAAGTTCATATATACAACAGATAGCTGACAATTGGTAAATATTAACAATTTTGTTTGGACACTTTTTTAACTGTGTATACGAATAGGATAAAGAGGTAAAACTGTGTCTACAGATGGAAAATTAACTAACTCTCAGCTTTTTGTAGAGTTATCTGAGGAAGAACAAGAAATTACAATTGGAGGGCGTTCATCTTCACTATATGACTTTGTGATCAAAAAGACAAACATTGTTACTTTTGCAAATCATGAAAACAATTTTTCGGATGGTGTACACAACATTTCATCTAGACAACAAACTGGATATTCACTTTCAGAAATTACCTTTGGATTTAATTTTAGTGGAGTCCGTGGACGTAAATATGGTTTGAGCGGCTTGGAAATCTTACGTCGATTAATTTTTTATCTCTTTACTTAATTTTTCAGCAACAAGCAAACAGATTGACTAAACCTTCAGGTTTTCAATCTTTTGGGTGGACTACAGATGAAATACAAGTTTGTTAAACAGCATAGTGAAGAAGACTGTGGAGCCGCTTGTTTAGCTACCATTTCTAAGCATTATGGACGTAATTTTACTCTTAATCACATCCGTGAAATGGTAGGTACTGGACAGTTTGGAACTACTTTATTAGGGTTAAAACGGGGTGCAGAATCACTTGGATTTAATGCTCGTCCAGTTAAAACGTCACCAGAACTTTTAAACCGAATGAAAGAAGCACCTCTACCAGCAATTATTCACTGGCAGGGAAATCATTGGGTTGTTTTATATGGCAAGCAAGGTAAAAAATGTATAATTGCTGATCCGGCGGTAGGTATTCGTTATCTGTCTAAAAAGGATGTAGCAGATAATTGGACAGATTGGTTAATGCTGTTGTTACAGCCAGATCAAACTCGCTTTTTTTCCCAAGAAGACGATAAAGTTAGCGGCTTTTGGCGTTTCTTGCGGCGTGTTTGGACTTTTCGTGGCATACTGGCGCAGGCATTACCTTTAAACTTAATTTTAGGACTGCTATCTTTAGCCTCGCCATTTTTGCTACAAATTCTTACTGATGATGTGTTGGTGAGAGGAGATACAAGGTTGCTCACAACTGTGGCTATTGCTGTAGTTGTGATGCATTTTGTTTCTACTAGTCTTTCATTTGTACAGTCTAATTTAATTGCTCATTTTGCTCAGCGTCTGCAATTAGGTTTAGTGTTGGAATTTGGCCGACAAATTCTGCGCTTACCTCTTTCTTACTACGAAGCTCGTCGCAGTGGAGAAATTGTCAGCCGCTTACGGGATATAAATCAGGTTAATCAGTTAGTTGCTCAAGTTATTGTTGGTTTACCTAGCCAATTTTTTATTGCTCTTATTTCTTTTGGCTTCATGCTGTTTTATAGCTGGAAGTTGACGGCAGTAGCTGTAGTAATTGCTATAGTAATGAGTATTTCTACAGTTATATTTCAGCCTAATTTACGAAATAAAACCCGTGAACTATTAGTTCAAGAAGCAGAAAATCAAGGTGTTTTAGTAGAAACTTTTAAAGGCGCACTTACCTTAAAAACTACTACTGCATCACCACAATTTTGGGATGAATTTCAAAGCCGATTTAGTCGCCTGACAACCCTAACTTTAAATACAATTCAAATTGCGATCGTCAATAGTACATTCTCAGGATTTGTTGCTGCTGTTGGCGGTGTTATTTTGTTGTGGTTTGGTGGGAATTTGGTAATTGAGCCACAGGAAAATCTGAGTATTGGGCAATTATTAGCTTTTAATGCGATGAATGCTAATTTCCTGGGTTTAATTGGTAGTGTGATTGGTTTTGTAGATGAATATACTCGCGCAAAAACTGCTGTTCAACGACTGACGGAAGTTATCGATGCTAGACCAGAAGATGATAAAGATGGTAAAAAGCAATTTGCTAGGATACCTGGAGATGCTGACATTACTTGTACTAATGTCAACTTTCACTATGCAGGTAGGATGGATTTATTAGAAGATTTTTCGTTAACAATTCCAGGTGGTAAAGTAATTGCTTTTATTGGTAAATCTGGTTGTGGTAAAAGTACCCTTGCCAAATTAATTGCAGGCTTATATCCATTACAATCTGGTAATATTCGGATTGGATTATATAACTTAGACGATCTTGCTCTTGATTGTCTACGCCATCAGATAGTTTTAGTTCCCCAAGATGCTCACTTTTGGAGTCGTTCGATTATTGAAAATTTTCGTTTAGGATCACCTCATGTTACTTTTGAGCAAATTGTTAGATGTTGCAAAATAGCAGAAGCCGATGAATTTATTAGCAAACTACCTGATAAATATCAAACTGTTTTAGGTGAATTTGGTGCAAATATTTCTGGTGGTCAACGTCAAAGATTAGCTATAGCACGTGCTATTGTTAACGATCCACCAATCTTAATTTTAGATGAGTCTACAGCAGGGCTGGATCCGGTTAGTGAAGCACAAGTATTAGATAAGTTGCTTCAGCATCGTCGAGGAAAAACAACAATTTTGATTAGCCACCGTCCGCGAGTTATTAGTTGTGCTGATTGGATTGTGTTTTTAGAACAAGGTCGGTTAAAACTACAAGGTTCTGTGGAAGAATTAAGCTCTATAGCTGGTGATCATTTAGATTTTTTAACTCCTTAAATTAGTTGTTGGTTAGTAGTTAGTAGTTAGTAGATAGTGGTTAATCAATAAAAAATGCGTACGTACTAACCACTGTACGGATGTCTACGTCTCTACTAACCAATAACCACTAACCATTAACCACTAACCACTAACTATTAACAATTATGCTTTATACTCATAATCAAAAATTTCTACCATCCGTTAATATCGATGAGTTTTTACCACCAATTAGTCGTTGGACAACCTTAGCTGGTATATTTTTGGTTACAAATGTCGCCACAGCGATCGCTCTTGCTTCATACATTAAATATAATGTCACTGTCAAGACTTCTGCAACTGTACGTCCTACAGGAGATATTCGGATTGTACAACCAGAAATAGAAGGAACTGTTAAAGGTATCTTTGTTAAAGAAAATCAGATAGTTAAACAAGGAGATGTAATTGCGAAGCTTGATGATATGGAATTACATATCAAAAATAGTCAATTACAAAATAGTATTGAAGAAGCTAATTTACAATTAGCTCAAATTCAAGCCCAAATCCAAGGTTTAGATATTCAAATCAACGCAGAAAAACAAGTCATTGAAACAACAGTTATTTCTGCTCAAGCAGACTTGGCACGTAATCAAAGAGATTATCAAGAAGAACAAGTCAAAACTCAAAGCGAATTACTATCAGCAGAAGCAAACTTGCAAAAAGCTGAAGCGAGTTTAAAAAAAGCCAAGGCTGATTTGAATTTCGCTAAACAGGATCGCGATCGCTATAAAGAATTAGCACAATATGGAGCGATTGGTAAACGGGATTATGAGCAGAGAAAATTAGCTGTTGAACAAGCAGAATTAGCAGTAGAGGCGGAAAAAAGAGCTATAGATATAGCTAAAGCTAGCCTCCTAACAGCGAAAGCTGCTCTGAATCCGAGTGCAGCAACTGTGGAAATTGCTCAGGAACGCATAGCACAAGAAAAGGCAAAAGGTCAATCTAGTATTGCTGCTTTAATTAGAGAGAAAAATACTTTAATTCAGCGACAAATTGAACTTAGAAATCAAATTAAACAATACCAACAGGAATTACAAAAAAATATAATTCAAATGCAAAGTAGTGTCATTCGTGCTACTAGCGATGGTGTGATTCTCAAGCTCAATTTACGCAATCCTGGTCAGGTAGTACGTCCCTCTGAACCTGTTGTAGAGATTGTCCCTCAACATGCGCCTTTAGTCGTGAAAGCCATCATTCCTGCGGCTGAAATTAAAAAGGTGGAA
Organism: Fischerella major NIES-592; assembly: GCF_001904645.1. Classification (NCBI taxonomy): domain Bacteria; kingdom Bacillati; phylum Cyanobacteriota; class Cyanophyceae; order Nostocales; family Hapalosiphonaceae; genus Fischerella; species Fischerella major. The sequence goes on from NZ_MRCA01000002.1 coordinate 400,474, forward strand.
ATTGGTCAAAAAGTACAGCTGCGAGTTGATGCTTGTCCGTATCCTGATTATGGTACTCTCCAAGGTGTTGTTACTGCTGTTTCTCCAGATACAATCGCACCTGTAAATAATTCAGATGTGAGTGCAGCAAGTAATACAAGTCCTGCTGCTGGATCTTTTGAAGCAATTATCAAACCAGAAAGTTACAGTTTTGGAAATCATGAACATACCTGCAATCTGCAAGTAGGTATGAATGCATCTGCTGATATTATTTCTAAACAAGAAACAGCCCTAAAATTTTTACTTAGAAAAGCCAGATTAATCACTGATTTGTAATATTTAATAAATCTTTAATTCAGGTAAAAACTATGCATTTTTCGGTAATAAAAACAGCTTGTTTAGACAATTATCTTGTCTACTTCAAGCAATTATTTGAAGAGAAATATATCGTATGTTATTTAATACTACTCCATTTGTCTGAGAAAATAATAAAGAAATTAATGTGCTGTGAATTACCAATTAACTGTACAAATTTTAATTTTCATCTTCTACTTTATGACACTAATTTTGTTAGTGAAAAAATTGTATCAAACTCAACAAGCATTGCAATGGTGGTCTTGTAGACAATCACTAAAAATGTTCTTGGAAGCAGAAAAAATTCGAGACGGTATATTACAAGAATCTTTTACTATTCGTCGTAGTCTAGAACTCTTGCCAGGAGTAAATTTAGATTTATCAACAAGTAAAACTCAAGAACTTTTAAAAAGATTTGACAATTTTCACCAATCTTTAGTGCAATTGAGCGATCGCTTATTTCCAGTGTATATCCAAGACAATTTTCCTTTGGCAATTCAGCATCTATTAGAACCCTGGTTTACATCTCACTCTCAGATATGTTTTCATCTTGATATGCCTAAGTCTTGGCGACATGAATCAGTAGATCGCAGTCTAATTATTTTAAGGACTCTAGAAGAGTTACTGAAAATTAGTTTACCTGAAGTTTTAACCCAAGTTTCTATTTACATCTGTCTACAACAACAAGTTAATCTCGGTAAGCTTGTATTACAAATTACTTATCCTGATATTTCTACTCTTGTATTTTACAAAAATTTACCTGAGCGAGAATATATTTGTAAAACTTTTAGATTTTTAACATCAGGCAAATGTTTTTGCTGTATTAATAACCTCAGTTTAGTCTGCTACCTATATTGGTAGATGATTATGCTTATACTAGAATAAAAATTAAAGTATTTTTAAATAAATTTTAAATTATCATTTTTAATACAGAGTATTTATTTTAACTTTTACTATTAGCCAAGAATTCTGAACAAAATCCAAGCTCCCAGATTTATCTGTGGAATCAATCCCAAATCCAAAATCTAAAATTCAAAATCGAAGAACCTGTGGAAAACTCCACAGAGCGTATCTACACTCTATGACAAGCTTTGAATTTTCTAGGTAGCAGTAATAGTTATCTACTCAATTGTTGGGGTGTGAATTATGAAACAAGCGTTAACAAAACAAGCATTACTAAAAATTTTAGTCATAGATGACCATGAATCAGTATTGGGTGGAACCATAGAAGTACTACGAAAAAAGTACGTGGATGCTCAATTTCTCACAGCGGTTACGGCTCAAGAAGCGCTTGAGCAAGTAGCAAAGATGCAACCTGATTTAGTAGTTATGGATCTTTCTCTACCAGAGAGTCCTGGCAAAATGGCACGACCAGATATAGGTGTCAAACTACTTAGAAACTTGATGAAACATCATATAAATTTGAATATCGTCGTCCAAAGCGCTCATGTAAGAACATTAGTACGAATCAGACCTGATATTGATATTCATAAAGGAGGTTTTACAGTTGCTGATAAAAGTCTTTCTAGCCAAGAAATGTTGACTAGGGTAGATTGGGCATTACAGGGATTAACTCATACAAAAGATATTAAAGGTGTTCATGCTGGATTAGAAGTAAAACCAGAATGGTTAAGGGTGCTAGCTCTCGCATTTGAAGAAGGATTAACAGATAAGGCGATCGCAGAGCGCATGTGTGTTGGTGAACGCATGGTGCGTCATTATTGGAGCAAGTTACAAGATGCTTTAGATGTTTATCCTGAAGAGGGAAAAAATATGCGAATTCAAACGGAAATGCGAGCCAGAGAAGAAGGACTAATTGATTAATATTTAGCTGTTGGTAGTTCGTTGTTGGTTGAAACAAATACCAAACAACTAACATCAAACAACAAACAACAAACAACAAACCAATGCAGGCTGAACTGTGGAAAATTATTAAAGAAGAAATAGCCATTTGGCGTGTAGGTGCATTACCAGGAATAGCAGTTATAGCGCTGGTAATAATTACTCGTTTAAGTGGTTATATGCAATCTCTTGAATGGTTAGCCTTTGATAATTTTCTGCGTATACGTCCAGCTGAACCAATTGACGAACGTGTTGTCATTATTGGAATTAATGAAGAAGATATCCGTAGGGTGGGAACCTACCCCATACCAGATAGAGAAATTGCAGCACTATTGAGAAAACTCAATTCTCTAGCACCCACAGTCATTGGTCTTGATATTATTAGAGATTTACCTGTTGAACCTGGACATCCTGAACTAGTTAGTGCATTTCAGGATATCAAAAATTTAGTTGCGATTGAAAAAGTATTACCGGAAAAAATTGCTCCTCCGCCAACATTACCTCCAGAACAAGTTTGTTTTTCAGATCAAATTATCGATGCTGATGGGAAATTACGACGCAGTTTGTTGGCAACACCAACAGAACAAGGATACAAGTTTTCTTTGTCTATTTGCTTAGCAAAAACTTATTTAGCTAAACAAGGTTACACCCTAGAAAACGGTATTCGTGATCCCCAAGCGCTTAGGTTTGGCAATCTTGAACTACCCCGATTTTTTCCCAATTCTGGAGGATATGTCAGAACTGATGCTGGTGGAGTGCAAATGCTGCTCAATTTTCGCAGTGGTCAAAAAAGATTTAGAATTTTATCTCTTAATGATATTAAAAACGGAAAATATCAGCCGCAGTGGATACGCGATCGCATTGTCATTATTGGTGTAACTGCGCCTAGTGTGAAAGACTTCATCACTACTTCTGCGGTAACATCCATAAAACCTGCACAGGGACGTGTTTATGGAGCGGAAGTTCAAGCAGATGCTAGTTCTGCAATAGTGAGTGCGGTGCTGGACTCCAGATCACTGTTGAATAGTTGGACAGAGTGCTGGGAATATGCATGGATAATCAGCTGGGGTGTTTTGGGAATTGCTTTCGCCAGACTCACCAAATCCCCATGGCGAAATCTAGTTGCTGTTGTGATTGCCAGTACTATTTTAATAGCTGTTAGTTATTTACTTTTGTTGTATTGGGGTTTATGGGTTCCACTAGTACCAGCAATCCTTGTTTTAAATTTAAATGGTATTGCCATGACAGCTTTATACCAGTATGACCAAGCATTGCGTTCTAGAATAGAAGCTCGTCAAGCCCTAATTGAACGTACTTTTGAAACAATTCATAATGGGCCATTGCAAACTCTGGCTAAAGCATTGAAGACAATTCGTGAACAAGATTTATCGTCAGAAGAATTACTACCAGAACTTGAAAAAGAATTAGAAAAATTAAATTATGAACTAAGAGGTATATATGAATTTTTACAAAGAGAGCCTCTAACCCAAGATAGAAGTTTATATCTCGGAAATGGTCTGCTACTAAATTTACAAGACCCGATTCATACAGTTCTCTATCAAGTTTATGACCATACATTACAGCGAGAATTTACTTGCTTCAGTACACTTAGGGTTAAGATAGTAACATTTGATCCCATTGATGATCACCATTTAAGCATTGAACAAAAACGGGGACTTTGTCGATTTTTAGAAGAAGCTTTATGTAACGTTGGCAAGCACGCTACAGGTGTAACTCGCTTGGAAATCAGTTGTACCCAAAATGAAGGATGGTACACTCTGAAAATTATTGATGATGGCTTAGGTAGCATTGCAGCTAAAGAAGGTAGAGGAACACAACAGTTTAGAAATCTAGCTCGACAATTAAGAGGAAAATTCACGCGATCGCCTCTTTCTCCTCGAGGTACTCTTTGTGAATTATCTTGGCCTGTGGCAAAGTTTGGCTTTTGGTAATTGTTTTTATTCTTAATAAAAAATTCTTGAGCGATAATTCCGAACAAGGGCGATGAAAGCTACTTCTGGCCAATCTAAAACCTCAAATCTAACGTCAGATGACTCGTGTGAAAACCTGAAAAAGTGGCTTTCTGTAGGCAAAGTTCAGAATATATAATATATAATGATTTTTGTCTATTACTAATAGTCTGATTATTGCAAAGTAATATAATAAATATTATAAAAAAATGTGAGATATAGTAAATCTAAGCAAGCATTATGTAGTTTTCAGCAATGCGAATGACTAAAATATGAAATGAATTTAGTCATTTACTAGTAATACAATTAAGATAGATATGTAGCTTGACACACAAGACGTATTTCTCATGAGCAGTGATAATCGGCAATGACCTATGGCAAATGGTTAATCGCAATTAACTATTAATAATTGCTACTCTCCAAGCGACTACATATCTACTAATTACTATGATTTTTTTGAGTGCAATGCCAAGAGGGAAAGATAATGACTCACAAGCAGTGGCTCTTGCACAAAATTTTTAATCCTAAGATTTTAATAATTTGTGCTTTGACCATCCCTTTTTTGTTTACTCAAATAACTTTAGCTGCGTATAAACCTCCCCGGAATCAAAAACCACCAAGTGGTTATACAGAATCATCAGGAGTTAGGGGAAAATGCAAAGCTATAGATGCTGATTCTGTAACCCTGCTTGCTCCTTCTACACACATTGGACAAACCACATCCAGTCATCCCACCTTTGCTTGGTTTGTACCTCATCACCAAAGAGTTCCCCTTGAGTTCTCTATTTATGAGTTAGGCTCTAACGAGCAACTGAAACTAACTTATAAATCTCGATTGCAGAGTTCGCCAGGAGTAATGAAACTATCTCTACCAGAAAATTTGCCTGGCTTAGCTATGGGTAAAAAATATCTATGGCAGGTAGAAATTTTGTGTGACTTTAACCATCCTTCACGCAATTTACTAGCCACAGCAGATATTGCAATTGTACCCATGCCAACCAATTTACAAGCAGCACTGCATCACAAGGGCGATCGCACCCAAAGAGCTAGCCTCTATGCTCAAGCAGGTATGTGGTACGATGCCTTGGGTGAAGCCTTAGCTGACAGTAACGATGGCGAACTGGGAAAACTAGCAGCAAATTTATTAAAAGACCTAGCAAGCTTAGAAAAGTCACCAGAAATTAGAGATTTATCTCAAGTTGCTTTAGGACAAAATGAATAGGGGTCTAAAGCTCGCGAACACACCATCCGTTTCCTCCGTTTAGTTGGAAAAAGGGTAAAAGTTAATCTAAAACCAATTTCCTAAAAGGATGAATGGCGCCCAATAGTAAGGATGGGCATATTTTTTTCCCAGAGTAATCAGGTCTTGCTGTGCTTTCTGCAAAGCTTCTACTTTACTAAAACCGTAATCATACCAGTATTGATAAAATTTTGTTACTAAAGTCACTGTAGCCGCATCGTTGATTGACCATAGAGACGCAAGAGTACTTCTTACACCTGCTGAGACTGCTACACTAGCTAGACCCAAGTTAGTATGGTCATTTCCACGGGCGGTTTCACAAGCAGTTAATAACAATAAGTCAACTGAATTGATACCCTGGGATACGTTTTGAATCATACTATACAAGTCTGTCATGGTAAGCTTTTCGTTTTTACCAATGACGAGAAATGTATCTTCAGGAGCAATACCAAATTCAGCATGAGTAGCAATATGAATTATTGGATAAATACTATGCTGGAGTTCTGCTTGCAAGCGATCGCGTGTAAGATCCTGATTTAGTAACTGCTTGCTACCCGGTATAGTCATCAAAACCTGATCGATTTCTTTTTTGATATTGGTCAAAGCTTTATATCTACGACCATCCACCCTTGCATCTTCAGTCAGTCCCACAGCTAAAGCCCGTAAATTTTCTGATTTGATTTTGAATGGATCTGTTAAACTCAAACTAGGGGTAGATGCGATCGCGTATTTCTCGATTAGAAAATTCTGACCGTCATGTAGTGCTGCCATTGGTACACTACAGAGAAAACTGTCTGGAACAAAAACCAGTGTCTTAACTTGAAGTGACTCTAAATCAGCAGCAAAAGGATGAACTATCAAATCATATAGCTTTTGTGCCTGCCTGCGATTATAAATAATGTCACTGCGCCTCTCCAGCTCCAGGCGAAATTTGCTGATTTCATCTTTGAAGCTTTGACTATCAAAGTTGATCCACTTTAATTTGGTTTCACCATTAGGAAGATAAACTACAATTGCGGTACGCTCTTCTAGGACTATTGACCAAAATACAGCTGTATTTTGAATTTTGTCAGAGCTTAATAAATTAGCTTTAGTTGGATGAAACTTGATTGCTAGATCATCTTTGCGGAAGTAATTTCGCAGTTGTGCTAGTTTGAGAGCATCAAGGTAAGTGATTGCAGAATCAACTTCCTCAAGACCTAACTTTAGTGCGATCAACTCCCGATATATCGACTCTAACGTATCGTAAGGGTCTGGCTGTAAGTCTGGATTTGTGACAACTATCTGAGTATAGATTTTTTCTAGGGTCGTCACAGCTTGCTCGTATGCTGCGATGGCTTCCAGTGGTCGATTTTGTGATTTTAAAATTCTTCCTACTTGCCAATACCACAAATACAAGCTATCTTGAGCGTTTGGTTTTGTTTGTGCAATTTGTTGTGCTTGTTTCGTTAATTTCAGTGCTTGCTCGTAATTGTGGCGACACTCATAAATGTGACCAAGATTACCCAATGCTAAAGATAAAGCACGATATTCTGACAAGTTTTGAGCAACCGCTACAGCTTGATTGAGTAAATCAATAGCTTGTGATTCTCGGTCATCAGTTGGACATTTAGCAAAAGATAAATTTGTTTCAGCTGAAAAATACTTCAATAATTCAGCTAAGTCAATAGCCGCATAAGCTTTTGCTTCTGAAATTGGTAAACGTTCTAGCAGCAATAAAACTAGTTGTAATTGTGCTGTCGCTAGTTGTGATTTTCCAATTCGATTAGTCGGTGGAATAGAGTAAATTAATAATTTTATTTCTTTGAGTTTGTCTTTGAATTTACGGGAAATACTTAAACTTTTTTGGAAAGATTCTAACGCTTGAGAATCATATTTTGATGCTTTTTGTGTGAAATCTTCAGCTGCGTCAATTTCACCTGTATCCCAGGCTATTTTGGCATAGTTATAATTTTTTTGAGACAAATTGATATAAGTAATTCCCAGTTGATTGAAAGCAGCAGCTTGATATGCTAAATTATGAGTATCTTGAGCAGCTTTAATACTAAATTTTAAATCAATAATCGCTTTGTTATAATTGCCTGCAATGCGATGAGCTTCACCTCTAATTCGTAAAGCCGCAGACTCTAAATTATCATCATGGTGACTACGAGCAATTTGTAAAGCAATTTCAGAAAGCCTCCTGGCATCATTGGGTTCACCCAGGCTATTATAGACCTGTGCTTGCTGGATCAAAATTTGCCCCACACTAGGCCAGTTGTTGGTTTGACGATAATAGGCGACTAATTCTTCCCAATAGGCGATCGCTGCTTTGAACTCACCTATTTGGTGATATGCTTTTGCCAATTTCTCAACAATAGCTATCTTGCTGCTAACCCTTTGATTTTCATTGGATAGATTTAAAGCTATTTGCCAATCTGCGATCGCGCCTTGGAAATCTTCTGCTTCATATCTTTTCTCACCTCGCTTGAGCAGCTGATTGACATCAGTCGGTGGAGTTAGAAAGTTCTGAGTGTATTCATTTTGAACTACTGCTTTTACTGAAATTACTTCGCTAACTATTTTTGACCATGATGCAAAATATTTTATGCACAAGCCACAGGCAAAAATGCATATAAATAAAAACTGCAATAAGCGTCGGATATTTGATATCCGATGTCTCCTTAACATAGGACAAAAATGGTAATAAATCTTAATCGATTACTTTAGCTCATAGCCATAGAAAAATAGGTAGATTTTTTTCAAATCTAACGTTTTGATTACAAAAAAAACTGATTATTTATAAATATTCTGTAAAGAAATCATGTAAAGCTGCAAAATTTTTGCATATATTAAAATATTTATACTAAATAAAAAATACTAATTGAACTATTTTTTGCAATATATATCTGTAGGTAGATACTAATTGCCAAGTTTGGGTGATGTGGAAACCTTTATTTTAAAAGAAAATGAGGAAACAGCACGCACTCGTTAATGGGTAATAGCTTGTTGGTAATTGGGAAGAACTTGTTCTGAGTCTTCCAATAACCAATTCACAATTACCTATTACCAGACGCCTCCTATAAAGATGTACCCTAATTTGCGGCAAAGTGTCAAAATTCCATGCCACTATATAAAATAAAGCACTCAATTATAGTTAGTAGTAAAAGGAGGGCAGGTATAACGCTGTGCAAATCACATTCTTAGGGACGAGTTCAGGTGTACCAACACGATCGCGTAATGTTTCCAGTGTCGCTTTGAGATTACCCCAAAGAGCAGAGTTGTGGCTATTTGACTGTGGTGAAGGTACCCAGCACCAACTTTTACGGAGTGAACTCAAAAGCAGCCAACTCTCCCGAATTTTTATTACTCACATGCACGGCGACCATATATTTGGTTTAATGGGTCTGCTGGCCAGTTGTGGTTTAGCAGGCAATGTCGAACGCATTGATATATACGGTCCACCTGGATTGAATGAATATTTGCAATCAGCTTTGCGCTACTCTCACACACATTTTTCTTACCCTATCAAAGTTCATGCCATTCGTCCAGGGCTAATTTACGAAGATGACGAGTTTACCGTCACCTGTAATTCTTTGCATCACCGTATCACTACCTTCGGCTACCGGGTGGCAGAAAAAGACCGACCGGGACGTTTTGACATTGAAAAAGCCAAAGCTATGGGAATTCCCCCTGGTCGGGTTTATGGTCAACTTAAACGTGGTGAAACCGTCACTCTACCCGATGGAAGGGTATTGAATGGTGCAGATTTTAGTGGTCCAACAGAAATTGGACGCAAGATAGCCTACTGCACAGACACAATTTATTCTGATAACGCCGTGGAATTAGCACAGGATGCAGATGTGTTAATTCACGAAGCAACCTTTTCTCATCAAGATGCTGAGATGGCTTTTCAGCGTCTACATTCTACATCTACAATGGCGGCGCAAACAGCCTTAGCTGCTGGGGCGCATCGCTTGATCATGACTCATTTTAGCCCTCGTTACGCTCCTGGTAATGGCATAGAATTAAAAGACCTACTTCAGGAAGCCCGTGCTATTTTCCCCAAAACAGACATGGCTTATGATTTCATGACTTATGAAGTACCCAGACGGCGAGAAGCAGAATTAGCCTTTGAATATTGAAATAAAATTTAGGTAATGGGTAATCGGTGAGACTACTTGCCGTCTTGGCTTATGCCGAGATGGCAAAGAACCCGAAGGGTAATGGGAAAAACCAATGACCAACACCGAAGAGACGTAGCATTGCTACGTCTCTACAATAATGATTTGGCATCGAACTACAAAAATGTATGCACACATAATTCATGACCAAATTCAGCAACGCCATTTTTTTTGTGACAGTTTCAGGTGCGAAATGTAGAATATAAACAACATAAACACAACCAAAATCCATCAGTGTGCATCGGTGTACATCTGTGTTCGTTCTCTAAAACCCGATCTTCATCATCACGACAATCCATCAGCAATTAAACACTCCCGTACACAGGAACCGCCGCACCTCGAATATCTTTAGCTGCTTCCGAGGCTAAAAAGCAAATCACCTGCGCCAAAGACTCAGCTTTCACCCATTTATTAGCATTTTCTACACCCATCGCTTCCCGGTTACTAGGAGTATCAATAACGCTAGGAAGAACTACATTAGCAGTAATATTAGTTCCTTTGGTTTCGTCAGCGATCGCTTTCGTCAGCGCAACCACACCAGCTTTAGAAGCACAATAAGCTGCGAGCTGTCCAGATGGTTCCACAGCACCTCTAGAACCAACAGTTACAATCCGTCCATAGCCATTTTCTAACATTCTCCTCAGGCTATGTTTACAAACCAAAAAAGTTGTAGTCAGGTTTAAATCAAAATCCTTTTTCCAATTCTCCAAGCTGTATTCATGGGTTTTCCCCATCGCAAACCCACCCACCAGATGAATTAACACATCTACTCTTTGCATCTGGTTGATAATATTTTCTACTGAAGCTTCTTCTGCTAAATTTCCAGAGACAAACTTAATTCTGGCAATCTCAGCAGGTGAGAGAATTGCCTTGAGACGTTCGACTTCTTTGGGGTTGTAATAGGGAATTGTGATTGCTGCTGCTCCTTGCGCTAAAACTGCTGGTGTCACGCCTAAACCTAATCCACCAGTACCGCCTGTGAGTAAAATGTGCTTGCCTTTCATGAGTTTGTTTAGTTCTGCAATATATCAAATTCTCAATGGTTGGTAATTAAAATACAGCCAGAATTTCTTTCTACCACGCTTTTTAAACCACATGACAACTAGCGCTGGTATGAATTTCGGCAATACTGCCAATATCGAAGTATACAACCATAGTAAACCTTGACGCTCCACTAAGTCGTTGTACATCAGCTCTACTGTTGGATGTTGGCGATCGCGTAGATAGTCTCGAAATTTGTAATCACTAACAATAAAAGTTAGAGCTAGTAATATTAGCTCATCATACATTACGGCATGGGTAACATCATGATTTAATTAGCGGTATCATGCTTTATGCAATGATATTCACACCGACAGATGAACCAGTTTCAACCTATATCCGCCGAGCTATTACTCTGATTCTGAAATAAAAATAAAAGATTGTACTTTTCAAGGATTATATAGTGCCATAAAGTAGTAAGGTAGAAATTATGGATTGATAACAATTTAAATATGAGTTTTAATTGTAATCTTTAACTTGAATTTAACCTATTGACTCTATGGCTAGACGTACCTCTTCCCCATCTCCTGTAACTGCCACAACTACACTAGCTCTTTCATCTGTTCATATTCGTCTAGAAGCGCTAGAAAAAGAACATCAATGGCTGCTGAAACAGATTAAGAAGAAACAAAAGGAACTGAATAATTTTGTTGAGCAGATGCGCTCTTTCGCCACAGAAATATTTCATAGAGGTACTCCTAACTTTAAAAAACTTGCAGAAATCGACGAAGAAATTCATAGTTTATTCGATGAAATATTTGCCACGAGAAAGTTCGGTAAACAAACCAAGAAAAGTATTGAAGGAATTTACCGTAATCTCCAGATGGCAGGAATCATTAGTCCAAAACGCGATCGCGATGATTCAGACACAGAATTAGATGAACTGTTTGAAACAGATGATCAAAAGCAAGAATTTTTTGGTTCTTCTCAAAAAAACAATTATCAGCATCAACAACATTCAGAATTTACCGCTACAAGTAAATCTGATGAATCGAGAAAGGTTAGAAATACATTTTTGAGGTTAGCAGAAATATTTCACCCTGATAAGGTGACTGATGATGAAACGCAAATGCGTCATACAGAAATCATGAAGGAAATTAATAAAGCTTACCAAGAAGGGGATTTAGCTAGACTTTTAGAAATTGAACGCCAACATCAGGCGGGAGAATCTGTAAATAGCAACAATGAAGATGATTTAACTCGCAAATGTAATCGTTTAGAACAAGAAACTGAATTCCTCAAAACGCAATATGAGACAATTAAGAGAGAACTGCGTTTAGTCAAAAATACTCCAGAAGGGATGATAGTTGCTGATTGTCGCAAAATCGCCAAAGAAGGAATTGATCCTATAGATCAGATGTTAGGACAAGTTGAATCTGAAATTCAAGTTATTTCTCACATCCGCGATTTTGTGAAGGATTTTCGAGAGCAAAAAATTACAATCAAAGAGTTTCTCTGTGGACCAACTATTTTGCAACAGATGAACGAGGAAGTTATCGAAGATTTGTTAGAACAAATGTTGGAAGAATTAAATGCAAGAATAGTGTTTTAACAGTTATTCAGTTGTAGGTGAACACTATATACAATCTCCCACGATTGCGTGTGGGTCTTGATAGCGAGTCAAACGATAATCCGCCCAACCCAATTCGTGTTTACTTTGCTTTCAGCCATATTCAACCCAAGTTCTTAACCCATAAAAATTCTCAACATCTTTTGGGGTAATGTCTGGGTATTTACTCATTACATACCATACTCTGTGGCGAAGTTCTACCTGTTGTATCTTCTTATACTACTGCTCAAGTGAGACAACAGGGATAGCTTGAAATATTGGCGCGGACTTACCCATATCCTCATATCCCCCGTGTTTTTTGAAAGTTTACATAATCTTTAATTTTTTCTAGGATAATAATTCAAAGTATTTAAGTAACTTGATAGTTTTTTTTGAAATATAAAATACAAAGCATAGGAGTAACAAATTTTTGTTTGGATATTTGCAGACTCTTGTTAATGCTATTTTTATACAAGGTCATTTCATGAAATCAATTGTTTATTTGAATAAATTTCAAATTTTCTCTTTGTTACCATTTATTCAATAAACAAGCTTCACAGGATTCCGTATTTATTGAAAAAATTGGATGCTAAAGCTAGAGAATATCAACATTCCACCTTGATTAATTCATTCCAATTCCCAAGACAGATTACATATTGTTAAGTGTGTTAATATACTATTTTTTTGTATGAATAGTAACCTTAAAAATATTTCTAATCCAGCAATATTTTAAATGTCAGCAAAATTTATAACCATGAGTATAAATATAAAATTTATTGTATAAAATACCAAAGCATATTCATATATTTTCACAAACTAGACTTATAAGAAAATAGTAAATCTTTGTCGAGGGTATTGACGATTTCGTCATGATCACTTTAGGTTAATATGAATCAAAAATTGCGAAAATCATCAACTAACAAACAAGTCTCTTCTCTTTGCCTATTGAAGCTTATTTACATGACTATTAAAACAGTTAACAGTGAACAGCTATCAGTTTAATTGCTAGGTATACAGCAGATTTAATCGAGGATTTCGATGGTGAATGACACTAGTCTGGATAGAGGAAAACTGGTTTTGACCTCCCCAAAAGACACGGTTGATATCAAACAAATCTCTACAATTCTATTTCGCAGGCGCTTTTTAATTGTGGGTATTTCCTGTGTAGTGATGTCGGTTGCAGTTCTTTTAGCTTTGAAAGCAAAGCCTACATATCAAAGCTCTATGCAGATACTTGTGAGTTCCAATCTCGCAGAAGAAGAAGTATCAAATAATATCCCAACAAGTACAAATAAAGATGCGATCGCATCCACATTAAAAGGTGTAGAATACAGTCCACAAGTAGGTTTAATACTCAGTTCTAAACTGATTCAAAAAGCCGTAGATTCGTTGCGTTCTGAGTATCCGGATCTCACAGTTGAAGATATCAAAGGTAAGAAGACTCAAAAAAAACCTCTAGCGATCACTGCCATAGATCCTGGAACTGGAGCTAATCAAGTTTTTGGGCAAGTATTTGAGCTTTCCTTTGAAAGCAACGATCCTGTAAAAACCCAGAAAGTTCTACAAGCTCTGCAAAGAGTATACACAGATTATGTTGTCAAACAACGACAGGAAAGGCTTAATCAAGCACTGACTTTTGTTAATGATCGCCTCACCAAAATCAAACAGGAAGTCAAGCAAGCTGAGGGAAATCTAGAAAAGTTTCGCAAAAAGTACAACTTAATTGATCCAGAAGTGCAAGGTGAAATCCTGCTAGAAACGCTTGCAGATATTAAAAAACAATTGCAAACCACTCGTGCTCAATTGCAAAATGCCCAAGCACGCCACAAAAATCTGCAAAAGGAAATAGCTTATTCTCCGCAAAATTTAGCCCTTACCTCAAGTCTGAGTCAGTCGAACCCTTATCAAACACTACTTGATGAAATTCAAAAAACAGAACTGTCTTTAGCTAAGGAACGTCAACGCTATACAGACGACTCTCCCAAAATCAAAGACTTGATTCAGCAGCACCAAAGCCAACTAGAGTTATTACAAAAAGAAATTGAGCGATCGCTCACTACCAAAGACTCACCTAAGCAAGCAATAAACACAAACTCGACTGAACCAAGCAAGTGGGAAACACTCAAGCAAGCATTAGAAGAAAAACCATCTCCCGCAGCCAACCCAGAACAACAGCAATTAATTCCAGGATTGCTAACAGAAGTAGATCAAAAGCTCATGCAACAATTAATCGAGGTGCAGACAACGGCTGAGGGACTACGTGCCAGTGAACAGAGTTTGGTTGAATCAGAAAAGCAAATTCGCTCAGAACTCAGCAAATATCCCAGCCTCATCTCGGAGTACAACCGTTTGTTACCTGAAGTGCAAGCAACTCGCAAAAAACTTGAGCAAATGACAGCAGCACAACAGGCTTTAGGATTAAGAATTGCTCAAATAGGCTCTGACTTGCAAGTATTGGAAGAACCCCAACGCGGAACTGATTTAGGTAGCAACAGCTTATTCTTCCTTCTGGGAGGATTGCTCATAGCACCTTTATTGAGTGTCGGAACAGCCGTAATCCGGGAATTGTCTGACGATGTGATCTCTTCTCCCTCAGAGTTACAAAGGCTAACAAATCTGCGGTTACTCGCAACAGTGCCAAAACTGAGTAAGCCTCGTCGTTACAAACAGCTTTTACACTTGCCCAAGATGTGGCACTCTCACAAACACAAAAACACATCTGAGGGCAAAACTCTACCTGTTTATGCTACTTGGCCATCCCATGAAACGTTGGATATGGCTTATCAAAATCTACAAATCATCACACCTTCTTCTAAGTCTGTGATGTTGACATCCGCACAACCAAAAGAAGGCAAGACGAGCATTGCTTTGGGACTAGCGGTTAGTGCTGCTCGTATGCATAAACGGGTGTTGTTGATTGATGCCAATCTGCGAGAACCGAGTCTGCACAAAACCTTGGAACTTGCCAACGATTGGGGACTATCTCTGTTGTTGGTTGATGAAAGCAATACCTCTGATCACAATTACATTCAACCAGTTCATCCCTCCATTGATGTTTTAACAGCCGGTTCCCCAACTGAAGATGCAGCCAGATTGCTCAGTTCTGGACGTATGAAGGAACTGTTGGAATCATTTGAGCAGACTTACGACTTGGTGTTAATAGATGCTCCCGCCATTCTCAAGACAGTTGATGCCAGAATTTTAGCAACCTTGTGCGATCGCATCATCATGGTGTCACGCCTTGGTAAAATTACCCAACCTGATGTTATTCAAGTTACGGATATTTTGAAAAACTTGAATTTAGTTGGTATTATTGCTAATACTGCTCAGTAAAACAACAACAGAGATCACAGATCAGGGAATGGGAAGACAAAGCAGACAAGGGAGAACATCTGCACTCCCTACACTTCCCACACTTCCCATAATCCCATCTACCCAATCCCCATTTCCTTTTAAATCTTCAGCGGAAGTTCTATTTGAAAAGCTGAACCTTGAGCAAGCACACTCTTGACAGAGATTTGTCCTTGGTGCGCTTGCACAATTTGTTGAGCGATCGCCAGCCCAAGTCCAAAGCCACCGGTTTGGCGAGAGCGAACAGTGTCTACGCGATAAAAACGATCAAAAATATAAGGCAAATCGCTAGCAGGAATGCCAATACCGTTGTCTTCCACCTGAATCACAGCGCGGTGGGACTGGGTGAAAAGACGCAACTGTACTTTACCCTTTGCTGGAGTGTATTTTAAAGCATTACTCAGGAGGTTGATTATGGCTTGTTTCAGCAAATTAGCATCAGCATATAAGATCACAGGTTGCTCTGGAATTTGAGTGCTAAAATTTAAACTTTGAGCAGCAGCTTGGGTGGCGAACTCTACAGCAAGCGATCGCAAAAGTTCACTCAAATCAATCGGTTTTAATATAGTTTCTGCTAGTGGGCCATCATGGCGTGAAAGGAAGAGCAGATTATTGATCAGCGTACTCATAGACTTGGCAGTCTCTGCAATCTTTTGCAAACGCAGTCGTTGTTCCACAGTATCTTCAGGTGGGATTAAGGCAACTTGAGCATTACTCAACACCGTTGCTACAGGTGTGCGTAGTTCATGGGAAGCATCGGCTGTAAATCGCTGTAATTGCTGATAGGCCCGGCGAGTTGGTCGCATTGCCAATCCCCCTAAAAACCAACCTGTAATCCCAATCACGCCAAAAGTGAAGGGAACACCTAAAGCTAAAAATAAGCGAGCTTGATTTAATCTGCTGCGTAGGGATTCCAAGCTAGCTGCTGCTTGGAAATAACCGATCAGCTCCTTATTTTGCAAAACGGGAATAGTAACTTGGCGAACCCAAGTAGTTTCAGTGTATTCTACGGCAGATCGCTCTTGCAAAGTTTGAAATCCAGGTTCTGTGGTTAACTGTCTAACACTTGAAGAACCACCTATATACTGTACTAGTTGTCTGTCAGCGTTGTACCATCGGGCGTATAGCAGTCCACCATTTAATGACACGTCTTGCTCTACAGGAGTGCGATCGCCTTGATTTTGACCCAGCGTGTACTGAGTTTTACTAGCAAAAGTTTTACTTTGGGCAAACAGTTCCTCATCAAAAAAGCGCAACTGCTCCTCTACATTTAGACAGTAGCCTACTCCTGCAAACGCAAACAAAATTCCACCCATTGATAGGGCGAACCAGTGAGCCAGATTACGGCGACTACGATCAAACATTGTGTAATGAGATGAAAAGGATGGAGAGTGGGAGGAGTAGGGGGAGATGGGGAGGTGTGTAGACGCGCAAGCGGCTTCCCGCAGGGTGGGGTGTGAGGGGTATAAACATTTTCGTTATCCCCTTGTCTTTTTTCTCTCTTTATCATGATTCATCATAGTTCACTGATTGGGCGGATTCAACCGATAGCCTACCCGATGCACAGTTTCGATCCAATCTCTGGCCCCAATGATTTGCAGACGTTGACGCAAGCGACGCACTAAAGTTGTAACTGCGTTACTTTCGGGTTCTTCTCCGCAACTCCACAAAGCTTGCTCAATCTGGTCATGAGATAAAATTTGGCGGGGATGACGCATCAAGTATTCCATTAATTGGAACTCCCGGCTAGAAAGTTGAGTTGTGACTGAATCAAGCTCGATAGTTAAATTAGCTAAATGCAGCTGCAAATCACCTAAACTGAGTATATCTCCTTGCCACATTAGCGATCGCCTTCCCAATGCCCGCACCCGCGCCAAAAGTTCTAACACATCCACTGGCTTGACTAAGTAATCATCTGCTCCTGCATCCAAACCCATCACCTTATCTGAAGTTGTATCTTTTGCTGTCAGTATCAGCACTGGAGCCACTTTACCCGCCCGTCGATATGACTGACACAATTCCACTCCACTCACCTTAGGTAACATCCAATCTAGAATCAGTAAGTCATAATCTTTGTGAAAAGCAAACCATTGTGCTGTTTCTCCATCTTCAATCGCATCTACTGTATGCCCCACTTTTAATAATGCTGCCCGCAGAGGTTCCAACTGGGCTGGGTCGTCTTCAACTAGTAAGATCAACATCCCATTTGTTTAGCTTGCTGTAATTTTCACTTCTCAGTTCTAAGGTTAAGCTAAAAGAGTGACATAAAAGTGACATTCAGCAATTAACAGTAAGCAATTAACCCTATTCTTTCCATGCGTCAATTGCAAATTTTTCCAGTTTTACGAACATTAGGGTTTGTGTTTTGGTCATCCTTACCGTTGATTGGTCTGGTTTTTTGGCTGGGAAGTGGTTTAGTGGGAGACCAAATCCTGAGTCGTGCCTATACCCACAAAAAATATCTGCAAGCGGATACACAATTGGCACGGCAGATCATGAAAAAAATAGTAGCTATAGAGGTGAAAGTTCTTCCACAAGAAGGGATTTCGTTAGTAAATGTGAAAACAAATCACTCACCTCTCAAAAAAATGACATTTGAGTTTCCAATCACCGAACCCAGTCAACTTGAAGCCAACCTCAGTCACGAGTTGGGCTTATCGCGGGAGCGAATCAGAGAACTAATTCGCTATTGAGGGCTGGATGGGTAATTGGGCATAGTTAACAACCGCCAACAACCAACAACTAACTATCAACAAATCACAAATAACCAATGACGGTCTTCACGAGTTAACTCTAATTGTGTCGATCTGCCTACATATTGAAATCCAAGTTTGCACATTTTTGTAACATTTATCCATCAAACTACAAACTTTGACATTCTTTTGTCATATTTATCCATCAAACTGCAAGTAAGAAAACTTTCCGCATTTTTGAATATTATTCCTTCTGCCTTCTGCCACGCCACGTGCCACAACGGAGGGAACCTCCAAGGGCGCAGTGGCTCCTCTGCCCTCTGCCTTCTCAATCATCAACCGCTATGGATACTTCTGAAGCTCCAGTTTCAAACCCTGAAACCCAGTCAGACAGTTCTGTACCCTCTGAGTTAATGCCTACTCGTTCCGGCAAACCTTGGTTCCGAACATTAATAATTTTGTTTTTGACCACTGGGGGCATTATCCTTTGGCGGATGCTGGCTCCTGGTGGCGCACCCCAATCTTCTGTGGCCCAACAGCAGCAAGGGCCACCCCCACGTCCAATTGAAACGATCGCTCTGGCAACTGGAACTGCTACCAGGAATATACGGCTTTTAGGACAGGTGGAAGCTACTCAACAGTCCACAATTCGCGCTCGAACTAGTGGAATTGTGGAAAGAATTTTAGTGCAACCGGGCGATCGCGTCAAGGCAGGAATGGCAATTGCCATCTTAGATGACTCGGATCAGCAATTGGCGATCGCCCAAGCACAGGCGCAACTGGCACAGCAACGTAGCAATCTAGCACGCTTAGAAGTAGGTACTCGTCCAGAAATTATTGCTCAGCGTCAAGCAGCAGTGACATCTGCCAAGGCGCGAGAAGAGGAAGCGCGGGATAACCTCAAGCGTACTAGTGACCTGGTGAAAGAAGGCGCTTTGTCGCAAAGATTACTAGTAGAAGCTCAAACAAATTTAAATGACACCCAAGGAGCGCTGTTAGAAGCTGAAGCTGAGCTTGCCGAAGCCAAAGCAGGGCCAATCCAAGAGGAAATTGCCGCCCAAAAAGCCAATGTAGAAGCAGCCAAAGCCAACTTAGCACAAGCACAACTGGCACAGCTGCGGACTCGGATTGTGGCATCACAATCGGGTGTGGTGCAGACACGCCATGTCAGTAATGGTGATTTAGTGCAAAGTTCTGACGAAATTGTCACCTTAGTAGCAGGCGATCGCTTTGACATTTTCCTCGAGTTACCAGAAGAGCTTACTGGTAGAGTTACCCCAGGTATGGCAATTGAACTCACAGCTCGCGCCTTACCACAATGGAAACAACGGGCGACGATCACCGCCGTAGTTCCCTCCGCCGACAGTGCCTCCCGTCGCCAACGCGTACGTGTCCAAATTAACAATCCACCACCAGGATTATTACCAGGTATGGCGATCGCAGGCAACCTTAATATGCCTACGAATCGCTCTAGCTTTGTTGTCTCGCGAGACGCCTTAACTAGAAGGCAAAACGAGTGGTTTGTCTTCACAGTTGCTGATGGCAAAGCTAAACAAATTCAGGTAGAAATGGTGGCTGACATGGGCAAAGACATGGCAATTTACCATCCTTCCCTCCGATCCGGTCAACGCATCGTCCTACGTGGCGGTGATGGGTTGCAAGATGGTGCGCCAGTAAAGATAGTTGATCGCAGTTGAGGCTGACAGACAAGGAGGACAAGGGGGAAGACTTGGGAGAATATCTCACTCCCCCACCTCCCCATTGCCCCTAATCCCCAGAGGGGGCCACGAGTTCCTCACCTCCCCACTGCCCATCTCCCCATCTCCCCACCTCCCCATCTCCCCATCACCCCACCTCCCCTACTCCCCAATCCCACTATGAACTTTATCGAAACTTCTGTGCGTTGGCGACATGGGACTTTTGTCCTGTTTTGCTTGCTCTCAATATTTGGGGTGTTCTCGCTCCTGAATTTGCCTTTAGAATTGCAACCAGGAGGCGATCGCCCGGAAATCACGATTACTACCACCTATCCAGGAGCAGGGCCAACCGAGGTAGAAGACCTGATTACGCGCCCCATTGAAGAGCAAATGGAAGAGGTGCTGGGTGTTCAGGAAATCAGCAGTAACTCTCGGGCTGGACGCAGCAGCATCACGCTGGAATTTACTCCAGATGCTAATTTACAAGAGCGGATGATTGATGTCATCAACCGCTTGCAGCAGGTGGAAAGCTTGCCCCCAGAAGCTCAGGAATCGAGTGTTGAACTGGTAGGTGGCAATAGTTCCCCAATGATGTGGATTCCTTTTGACACAAAAGAAGGATGGAAGCCGGATGCCAACCGCTATCGAGATTTAGCCGAGGAAGTAGTGGTTCCCCGTTTGCGCCGAGTGGAGGGAACAGGGCAATTTTTGGTAATAGGTGGACAAGAGCGAGAAGTAGAGGTGAAGGTTGACCCCAAAGCATTGTCTGACCGTAACCTGACGATTGGTGATGTGGTGCGGGTACTGCGGGAAAACAACCGCGATATCCGGGGTGGACCGTTGATTTTAGGACGAAGAGAATATCGGGTACGTACAGTCAGCCGCTCGCAGGATCTATCACAAATCGAAGGCTTTGTACTGCGGCGCGATCAGTCCGGTACAGTTTACTTGCGGGATGTAGCTCAGGTACAAATGGGACGCAAACCCCAAGATAGCGCATTGATATTCAATGGCAAACCAGGAGCAGCAGTTGGTGTGATTCGCCAAATTGGGGCAAATGTGCCAGAGGTTGCTAAAGGTATCCGGGCGGAAATTGCCGCACTGCAAGCTGAGTTCGATAAGCAAAACCAGGGAATTCGTTTTGTTTATAACTACGACGAGAGCCAATATATCAATCAATCTGTAGCTTTTGTCCAAGGTAACTTGGTGAGTGGGGCGCTACTAGCAACCATTGTGCTGATTTTGTTCCTTGGCTCTATGCGTACTGTTGCGGTGGTAGCGATTACAATTCCCACAACACTGATTATGGTGTTCATTGTCATGTCTGCATTGGGACGGACATTGAACATTATCAGTTTGGCAGGATTGGCGTTTGCAGTGGGTATGGTTGTAGATAACGCGATCGTCGTAATTGAGAATATCTTCACCCATATGCAGCAGGGTAAAAGTGCCATGCGGGCAGCGATTGAAGGTACGCAGGAAGTTTGGGGTGCAATGCTGGGTTCTACTCTCACCAACGTTGTGGTGTTTGTGCCGCTAATTATGGTTACGGGCGAAGCAGGACAACTTTATGCTGATATGGCGATCGCTCTTTCTGCTTCTTCTCTATTTTCGTTGTTTGCTGCATTGACCTTAGTACCCATGCTATCGGGATTGTTCCTCAAGCAATCGGAAGCGATGCAAATGATGGAGGGCGGGGAATATCGCGGTGGTAATTGGTTGGAGCGTTCAGTTGCCAAGTCTTCAGCCGTATTTCGTCATTTCCAGGGCAAACTCGAAAATTTTCTAGCTTCTACTGTCAGTTGGTCACTGGGACGTAAGCGGATTGGTCGTCGTTTACTAGTACTGTCGATTCCTGTTGCTTTACTTGTCATTAGTGTTCTGCTACTCCCACCAGCAGATTATTTGCCGGAAGGTAATCGCAACTTAGTTGTGTTGCGGGCGGAACCTTTACCAGGAACCAGCATTCCTGAGGCAATTAAGCAATCTGAACCTGTGCAGGCATTTTTGCGATCGCAACCAGAAGTAGAGCGGATTATGTATGTGGATCGTCCCGGCGCCCTACGCGGAATAGCAACAATCTTAAAGCCAGAATTTGCCACCACAACTGGGTTGGCTGAGATAGTGGAAAGGTTGCGCGCCCAAAGCAGCAACTTTGCTGGATATCGCTTTATGGTTCCGACTCGGATTTCTATCTTCCGCGATCCTGGCAAGGAATTTGAAGTCGATATTGTTGGAGATGACCTGAATCAGCTTAGCGATCTGGAGAAACAAATCACAGGCAAATTGCGCCAACTTTCAGGAGTAAATAATGTCCGTTCCAACTTTGTTATGGGAGCAGGAGAACTACAAGTGATTCCCAATCGGGAACGCATCGCCGAAGTCGGACTCTCGGAAGCAGAAATTGGTTCGATGGTAGAAGCAGCATTGGGTGGACGCATTGCCTCCGATTACATTGATGGCAAAGAAGAACTCGATGTTTCCGTGGAACTACAAAATACCGCCGTCGAAACACCAGAGCAACTGCGACAATTGCCCCTGTATGCCCAGGGACGACAGGTGCAATTAGGTGATGTTGCTGAAGTCAGGGAAACGACTGGTCCCGATGTGATTAATCACGTTGATTTAGAGCGATCAATTAGCCTCACCGTCTCCCTCGCACCTGATGCGCCCCTGGCGACGCTGGTAGAACGCACTGAAAATGAAATTCTCGCTCCTTTACGTGCCAATCTACCCGCAGGTTATCGTCTAGAACTGGCGGGTTCAGCAGATCAGTTAGCAGCAACCGTTGCTCAATTAGCTGCTGCGTTTGCATTTTCGATTTTAATCACTTATTTGTTACTAGTGGCGCTGTATCGCTCATTTCTCTACCCAGTGGTAATTATGGCAACTGTGCCAATGGGGATGAGTGGCGCACTCTTAAGTCTCGTCATTGCCAACCGTATTCCGGGAATGAATGTGGCGTTGGATATGATTACAGCCTTAGGATTTATCATCCTGACAGGTGTGGTTGTCAACAACGCAATTCTGCTGGTTGATCGAGCCTTGCAACTTCAGGAAGCAGGCGAGGATTATGATGCCTCACTATATAATGCCACTAGTGATCGCCTACGTGCCATTTTCATGTCTGCTGGCACTAGTGTGTTAGGAATGTTACCGTTAGCAGTGCTACCAGGTCAGGGTTCAGAACTTTACCAGGGATTAGGTATTGTCCTGACTGGGGGTTTGGCATTTTCTACTATTTTGACTCCTACTGTTGTACCTGCACTCATGGGTTTACTATATGATCTGTCTGGACGCAGATCGCGATCGTCTGCCACAAAAAACACTGCCCCAGCTGTGAGGTAGTGCTTGGTGATGGGCGGGTGTAGGGAAAACGAACACAGTGCAAGGCGATGCACACGGATAAAGCAGCGTTGCATATTTGCGGGATGATTTTTCTCTGCCAATGAAAAAACTTAATTCTTGGCGTTCTACCGTTCCGGAAGCCGCTGCGCGTCTATGGCGTCTTGGTGAGTCCATTTGCCGTCTTGGCGGTCTCCGTCACGATGGCAAGGTGGCGAACCCGGAGGGTGGTTCATTCTCCATCCCCATCTTATGCAACGCCTTATTTCCTTTACAACTTCAAATAGCTTTTGAAAAACCACTCATTGCCCGATTGCGCAGATAGCGATCAAACACAGCAGCGATATTACGGATGAGTAAGCGTCCGGTAGGTGTAACTTCGATCTGATTGGGAGAAAGTCTAATCAAACCATCAGCTTCCAACAATCGCAGTTGCAAGCGTTCGTTAGCAAAATACTCTACAAAATCATCATCAAAGTTCAGATGGTATTTTTCCGCAATTTCACTGAGTGAGAGTCGAAATTGACACATTAACTCCATAATCACTGTGCGGCGAATGATATCATCGCGATCAAGTTTGACTCCTTTTTCTATTGGTAGTTTGTCTGTGTCGATCGCTCGATAGTAACTTTTCAAATGTTTATGGTTTTGCACATATACATCATGCAGCATAGTAATGGAAGTCATGCCAAAGCCAAATAAATCTGACTCCGGTTTGGTGGTATACCCTTGAAAGTTGCGATGCAGTTGCCCATTTTGTTGAGCGATCGCCAATTCATCATTTGGTTTGGCAAAATGATCCATGCCAATGAATACATAGCCATTTGTGCTTAATTCTTCAATCGTCATTTGCAAAATATTGAGTTTTTCGGAAGCTGGTGGTAATGCTTCCTGGGGAATTCGCCGTTGCACTGGTTTTAACCATGGCACATAAGCAAAGTTAAAAACGGCTATGCGATCGGGATGCAGTTGAATGGTTTTGTGGACGGTATTTCTAAAAGTCTCTAGGTTTTGATATGGCAATCCATAAATCAGATCAACGTTAATACTGGTAAACCCAGCATCGCGCATCCAGTCCATCACCTGAAACAGCATGGCTTCTGGTTGAATCCGGTTGACTGCCTCCTGTACCTGGGGATTAAAATCTTGAATACCAAAACTAATCCGGTTGAACCCCAAGTCCTTCAAGAAAAATAGGTATTCTCTATCGAGCGATCGCGGATTGACTTCAATAGAAATTTCTGCGTGATCATCAAATTTAAAATGCTCACTCAGAGTATTCCACAGAGTCTCAACTTGACTGAGGGATAAATAGTTAGGAGTACCACCGCCCCAGTGTAATTGCCCAACGGCGCGATCGCTATCAATGAAAGCTGCTACTTGGCGGATATTGCGAGTCAAGTAGTCTAGATAACGTTCTGCCACTAATTTTTGTTGCGTAATCACGGTATTGCAGCCACAGAAATAGCAGGCGCTTTCACAAAAGGGAATATGACAATACAGCGATAATGGCGTTTTTTTGTAATTGCCGATGGCGATCGCAGCTCGAAAATCTACTTCTGCAAAATCTTCTGTTAACTCTGTAGCTGGTGGATAGCTGGTATAGCGTGGTAAAGGCTGATCGTACTTTCTCAGCAAATCAGCATCAAATCTAACAGTTTGTGGCAAAACTTTCATACGTGAATTTATACTTTCTGTTAATGGAAAAAAACAGCAATCACCAATTACAAAATCTATCCGTGTCCATCTGTGTTTATCTGTGGTCGATTTATAAAACATGATCTCGGTCACAGCTTGAATTCACATCAGGCGTTATTTTTGTCTGTCCGCCCCTAAGTTTGTAAACCGAAAACCGTTCCCCAGTCATATACCAAGTTAAATTCAACATAACAACCCCGGCGATAGAGTTGAAACTGACGTTGGCGATCGCCATACTTTAGTCTTTGTCGCCGTTCTACTAAGAAATGCCTGACCGCAGGATTGGACTGTATATTACTAGGAGGTGTGAGTAATTGTGTTTGTTGCTCTGAATTACAACTCATGCTGGATACCTCTTAATGCTCTGAGTAAGATTAACTACAATTAATAACTTTATAGTTATCAAGCTTTTAAGTATATAAATTTTTCAAAACTTAATAAAGGCTGATTTTGGCTGGTCCTTACATTGCTAAAGAAATGTAGAAATTTTAAGTATGGGGTCTAGCCAAAGAATTACAAGTATCATAACTTAATAGCTATAAAAAAAATTAGTTGATTAGCAGCGTAATCATGGTTAATACCCTACCTCAGCAACCCAAAGCCGGAATTAAACAGCCAAGTCAAGAAACTATACTCACTCCCCGCTTTTACACTACAGACTTTGAAACCGCCGCCAGCCTGGATTTATCGGCTCAGGAAACCGAGTTAAAAGCGATGCTCGAAGAAATGCGAGCAGACTACAATCGTCATCATTTCGTCCGCGATGAGACATTTGAGCAGTCGTGGGAACATATTGACGGAGAATCACGCCGTGCTTTTATTGAATATCTGGAACGTTCGTGCATTTCAGAGTTTTCTGGGTTTTTGCTGTTCAAAGAACTATCCCGGAGGCTGAAAGGGCGCAATCCACTGTTAGCAGAAATCTTTCACTTGATGGCTCGTGATGAAGCTCGTCACGCTGGATTTCTCAACAAAGCCATGGGCGACTTCAAACTCTCACTCGATCTTGCCCATATGACTAAAACCCGCACCTATACGTTTTTCCCGATAGAGTGGGTAATTTATACTGTCTACCTATCAGAAAAAATTGGCTACTGGCGTTACATTGTTATCTATCGCCATTTAGAAAAACACCCAGAAAATCAGTTTTACCCGATTTTCCGCTACTTTGAGAGTTGGTGTCAGGACGAAAATCGTCATGGGGATATATTCAAAGCATTGTTGCGATCGCAACCCCAACTTTGGAAAACCTGGAAAGCCAGACTGTGGAGCCGCTTTTTCCTGTTATCGGTATTTACTACCCATACATTGACGGTTCATGAACGGGCTAATTTTTATCGCTCACTCGGACTCGATCCAACGGAATTTGATCGCCAAGTTATATACGAAACTAACGAAACTGCTGGTCGTGCTTTTCCTGTGAAGCTCAATACCGCACATCCCCAGTTTTTCCCACGTCTGCAACGCTGCTCAGATTACAACATGAAATTGGTGGAAATTGACCGCAGTTCTCAGCCGAAAGTTGTGAAGTTTGTCCGTAAATTACCCAGGATTGCAGCAATTGTTTGGAATTTGTTGCTGCTTTACCTGATCAAACCAATTGATGCTGAAGCATTACGGGGAACCGTTCGTTAAATTGCAAGTGCGATCGCTCATTGAAATTTGTGGAAATTGTGAGCGATCGACCTTTAATTTAAGAGCTGACTGAAAAATTTTATAACTACCCCATATTAGTAGTTTGTCAACTGATGATCACTATTGCAGATGCATTCATCGGCTTTAGGTATTTGAGAATATTAGGTAAACCAAGTTGCTAGTTATGCGATCGCCCATCTTCAATCGTGAAGTGTTCCGTCGGGCATAATTGCTCCCTCTAGCTCAACATCGGTAAGGATTGCTCCTGTTAAGTCTGCTCCTTGCAGATTAGCCTTTTGCAGAATAGCACTGGTGAGATCGGCGTAACTTAAATCTGCTCCTTGCAAACTAGCTTCAGTTAAATCCGTTGCCAAATCCCCCCATTGCATTGTTCGACCAAGATTGGCGCGACACAATTTTGCCCCATCCAAGTTGGCGTGATGCAGTGAAGCCGCTCTCAAGTCAGCGTAACTTAAGTCTGCTCCAGTTAAAACTGCATATCCCAAATCTGTACGCTGGTTGGAACTGGGACGGAAGTCTGCTTGAATTAGCAGAGAACCAGAGAGTTTCACAGCATTCAAATTAGCACCACATAAACTAGCTTTAATTAAGTTGGCTTCATCTAAGCGAGTCTGAATTAGCTTTGCACCCGTCAAATCAGCTTCACGCAGAATCGCCCGATACAAGTCTGCTTCACTCAAATCTATTCCCCAGAGAATGGCTTCACTCAGGTTCACTTCCCGCAGACAGGCTTGGCTGAAGTTGGTTTTACCCAAGCGTGTCTGACGTAAATCAGCATAGCTAAAATCTGCGCCTTTAAGGTTGGCATTAGTCATTTCTGCTTCTTGCAGATTGACTCGCTGAAAGTTTCGTTCTCCAACAGCATAAAGTTTGAGAATTTGATCTACATCCATAATCATTTATTATTTACGATGTTGTATTTACAACCGGAGCCTGGGTAAATGCTATCAGTTCGGCAACGGATATGATGCGCTCAGTGTACCTAAAACTAGCTCCAGAAAAATTAGACCATGTTCTACGTCCCGATGCGTAGCTTTAGCAAATGCTTCAATACTGTATATAGGTTGGTTTGGAGTGCTACTGATTCCCACAGCTTTGACTGCTGCGATCGCCTTTACCCTTGCGTTTATTGCCGCACCTCCCGTAGATATAGATGGTATCCGCGAAGCTGTATCTGGTTCACTTCTCTATGGCAATAACATCATTACTGCAACTGTAGTTCCAATATCCAATGCTATTGGCTTGCATTTTTATCCAATTTGGGAAGCAGCTTCCCTCGATGAATGGCTCTACAATGGTGGCCCTTACCAACTGGTTATTTTCCACTTTTTGAGCGATCGCACTTACTGCTCCTGCGATCACCAGTTAATCCTCGCTTTCACAACTGCTTGATTTTGCACCCTCATTTTTGGGGTGCTTTTCTATTGAAGAAATTCAAAAAACTGTTGTTTTACCCCGTAGAGCTTTGAGAGTTTCAGCCTGTCGTAGTACACGCTCACTAATGCGATCGCACGCTAATTCACAAAGCTCAAAAATCATTGGATCGGCTATCTCGTAATAAGCACTAGTACCTTTAGGCTGACGAGATAAAATCCCAGCCTGAGTTAATACTTTCAGATGCTTAGACAGATTTGCCTGACCTAAGCCAGTAGCCTCGGCAATTTCCATGACATTCATTGGCCTTGACCTGAGACAGGTCAAAATCTGTAACCGACTTGCCTCTGATAACACCTTAAAATAATCAGCAACCGCCACGAGAACAGCTGGATCAGGCTTGGGTGGCTTAGTTTTTGGCATGGGGAATTCAGTAGTCAGTAGTAAAATTATTTCATAACTAATTGGTATTATAATCATTAAAAATCCTGGCGTTGCTGAATTTGGTCATGAATTGTGTTTGTCTACATTTTGTAGAGACGTAGCAATGCTACGTCTGGTCACACCCGTAAATTGTAAATTCATATTTTGATTCAGCAACGCCAAAATTCTTGTTCAATATAGCAGTTCTCAATTGGGTGTCAATGCTGCTCGGTTAAGGATTTGTCGTCATAATTTTGGGCATGTAGAGACGTTGCAGTGCAACATCTCTACAGGTTTTAAATGTCAATTGATTGTCTTATCCAAGTTGAGACGCAATGTTCCTTGCATCTGGTAAAAAATCGTTTTTTTAGAAATCGACCACCGATGAACACCGATAAACACGGATGACACAGATGGATTTTTTTATGGGTGATTGGGCGGTGATTGGTATTTTGACTATTCTCTATGATCTATTAGCGTCTTTGTTAATTCACATTAGATGTGAATTGTTATAAATCTTTAGAAAATGAGAGCGATCGCATTTCCGCTCAAGTGTGCATATAACTTAATTTTTACTGATGAAATTAGCACCAGAATTCTAGCAAATAGGAGGGAAATTTTATTAGAAACTCTACCCCAAATTGTGCTGCCTTCTTCACAAACTAACCTGTAGATGGAGGTATAAATATGGAATATTATTTAACTAGTGAAAGCTGAGAAAAAAGCTGGAATCTCTGACCAATAACAAATTTAAACTTTTAACAAGAGCAACGCTAAACTTGTAGAATATCGTCTAAATGTTACATGCTTTATTTAACATGCCTTATCTGACATCAGCTAGTGCCATTCGTTCTCAGATTGCTGAATTTACTCAAAGATCAATTTTGTGGATAGATACAGAAGTGGCTGATTATAAAAGCAAGAATCCCAGATTATCACTGATTCAGGTACTAGATGACCCTACAGATATGAGTGGTGATCGCATTTATATTTTAGATGTATTAGATTTACCGGATATTGTTGCTGATTTCATTGCTCAAATCATGATCAATCCTGCAATTGAAAAGGTCTTTCACAATGCCAGCTACGATTTGAAGTTTTTAGGTAACAAAAAAGCCAAAAATGTCACTTGTACTCTAGACATGGCAAAAAAATTCCTTGTAAAGGAATTGAACTAGATTTACCCATTACATTAACCCAGAAAATGCAAAAATAATTGGGAAAAATCTGGAACAATTATCGGTAGAGATAGAGAAAACCCAAACTTGGCGCTTGACAGCTAAAAATCAAGAAGATAGCGATAAAGATGAGTAAATTGTGTAATATTATAGTTTTATTGAAAATCTAGGGTTTTTAGCAACTAATCAAAAAGTAAACAAAGTCTATAAATCAAGGATATTAGGCGAGTATTTGACAGATAATTTAGTATTGGTTGATGAATGACATGTTTTTTAGTTTTTATAGTTAAATATAAACAATAATGGAAAATTATAGAGGCAATCAGCACAATTCTTAGGAACATCTACTTATTTATTAATTACTTATGAAAGTGTGGTTAGAGGAGCAAAAATTGACAAGAGTAACAGTTAGCATAGCTACGCTTACGGCGTTTATAGCCATTGCAACTGTTTCTTGTGCAAGGAGTAATGAGGTACTAGTAACAGAAATTGGTGTCAGTCCTCCCAAGAGTCCAACATCTAAACCATCAAAAGCAGGGGACTTTTACATTCAAGGTCAGTATAGACATATCAAAGGCGATCCTCAAGGTGCGATCGCAGCTTACACAGAAGCAATCAAGCTTAATCCCCAGTATGCCGAAGCTTACAATGGTCGGGGACTTGTTCACTTTGATCTGGGAGATAAACAAAAGGCGATCGCAGATTATAGCCAAGCGATTCGTTTATTTCTCAACTATGCCGAAGCCTACAACAATCGAGGTAATGCCCGTGCTTCTACAGGAGATGTCAACGGGGCTATCTTAGACTATAACGAAGCCATTCGTATTGCTCCCAACTATGCTGAAGCCTACAATAACAGAGGCAACGCTTACGCCGCCTTGGGCAAAAGAAACGAGGCGATCGCAGATTATGATCAAGCTATTCGCCTTAATCCTAAGTATGCTGTTGCTTACAATAACCGAGGTAATGCCCGTTCAGTTCAAGGCGATAAACAAAGAGCAATTAATGATTTTGATCAAGCTATTCGCCTCAATCCCAATTTTGCCGCAGCTTACAACAATCGTGGTAATACCCGCGCCGCCATAGGAGATAAACAAGGAGCAATTTCTGACTTACAACAAGCCGCGAAGATTTTTCAAAAACAAAAGAATACTGAACTGTATCAGCAAGTGATGCAAAATATCAAAGATCTTCAGCGTTAGCCCACTTCTGTAGAATAATTATTTCCTAAGCGTTGAACAAGTCACTATCATGAACCAAAATAAACGTCAGGCTTACTGGCGTGCCAACACGGCTTTAATTAGAAATCTTCTCCTGGTTTGGGCGTTAGTATCTATTGGCTGTAGTATTGTACTGGTGCAGCCATTGAACAATTTACGTTTAGGTGGTTTGCCTGTCGGCTTTTGGATGGCACAGCAAGGCTCAATTTTTATCTTTGTGGTGCTAATCTTTGTCTACGCTGTGCAAATGGATAAACTTGATCGCCAACACGGTATCAAAAGGAGAGGAAAATAATGTCAGCTGAAGCTTGGACTACTTCACTTGTCATCCTTTCCTTTATTGTATATCTCTACATCGGTTGGCGCACTCGCGTTCAAGATAGCAAAGGCTTTTTCGTCGCCGATCACGGTGTTCCCTCCCTGGCTAATGGTGCAGCGACGGCGGCTGATTGGATGTCAGCCGCTTCGTTTATTTCGATGGCGGGGTTGATCTCTTTTTTAGGTTACGACGGCTCAATTTACTTGATGGGTTGGACTGGCGGTTATGTCTTGTTGGCTTTGCTGCTAGCCCCATATCTGCGGAAGTTTGGTAAATATACAGTTCCTGATTTTGTGGGCGATCGCTATTACTCTAATGTAGCCCGCGTCGTAGCTGTCATTGCTGCTATCTTCGTCTCGATGACTTACGTCGCCGGACAAATGCGTGGTGTCGGGATTGTGTTTAGCCGCTTTCTGCAAGTAGACATCAGCACCGGCGTTGTGATTGGGATGGTGATCGTTGGCTTTTTCTCAGTGCTGGGAGGTATGAAAGGTATCACCTGGACTCAGGTTGCCCAATACTGTGTATTAATCATTGCTTACTTAATTCCAGCTGTTGCCATCTCCCTACTGCTGACGAAAAATCCTATCCCACAATTAGCATTTGTTTTTAGTGATATTGTCCCGAAACTGAACCAAATCCAAGTTGACCTTGGTTTTCAAGAATACACCAAACCATTTGTTAACAAGTCGATGGTAGATGTTTTATTTACTACTATCGCTTTGATGGTAGGGACTGCGGGATTACCTCATGTTATAGTGCGATTTTATACTGTGCCAGATGTCCGCTCAGCACGTTATTCAGCGGGTTGGGCATTGTTAATGATTGCTTTGCTGTATACAACAGCACCTGCTCTATCAACCTTTGCCCGCTATAACCTGATTGATTCTTTACACAATAAAACGATCGAGCAAATCTATCAGTTTGATTGGGTGAAAAAGTGGGAAAACACCAAGTTGTTAACCTTTGAAGACAAAAACAGTGATGGGCGGATCGAGTTAACACCAGATAAAAAAACCAGTGAAATTAGCATCGACCCAGATATCATTGTCTTGTCCACCCCAGAAGTGGCAAAATTAGCGCCTTGGGTAATTGCCTTGGTTGCAGTTGGTGGTTTGGCGGCGGCTTTGTCTACAGCATCGGGATTACTGTTGGTGATTTCCAGTGCAGTAGCCCATGATATCTACTACCGCATGATCAATCCGGGAGCCTCCGAATCCCGACGAGTGATGGTAGGTAGAGTCATGGTTGGCTTTGCGCTTGCGATCGCTGGTTATTTTGGTGTGAACCCGCCTGGTTTTGTGGCTCAGGTAGTAGCGTTTGCCTTTGGTTTAGCTGCGGCTAGCTTTTTCCCGATCATTATTTTGGGAGTATTCGACAAGAGGACAAACCGAGAAGGAGCGATCGCTGGTATGATTGTCGGCTTGTGCTTCACTATATTTTATATAGTCGGAGTGAAATTCTACGGAATGCAGCCTTGGTTCTTCGGAGTCTCTGCCGAAGGAATTGGCACTCTTGGTATGTTAATCAACTTCGTTGTCACTTGGAGCGTTTCTCGACTCACACCACCTCCACCACTGGAAGTCCAAGAGATGGTTGAAGTACTACGAACCCCTGGTGATGAACCACCAGCAATTGAGGAACTGGATGAAGATCATCTGGATTAGTAGGTAGGGGTGTTTCATTCCCTCAAACAAGTAAAATTTGCAAGTATTGAGGGAATTGAATAATTGTGGCAAATCTCTCCAAAGACAGAGCGATCGCTTTCTATTTGACCTCTTGCACGAATATTTGATAAGGAGGAATGAACCGCAAAGGCGCGAAGGACGCAAAGAAAGAAAATTTAGTGCAGCCGCACAGCGCGCGCGGTCTAGGCTATTTTGTCATTTGGCATCAAGCCAAGACGGCAAGTAGTCTCACCAATTACCCATTACCCATTACCAATTACCGACCCCAACGGATAATATCAGTGTTCAAACGGATATGATATGAATGGATTACCGTTGAGCGTGGGGAACTTACGGTGAGTTAGTTAGAATTAGTTAGATGTCTCCATGCTTAGTGTTTTTTCGTTATGACCATGC